>NZ_JBMMMZ010000001.1:0-90136 GCF_049725035.1 Streptomyces sp. XH2
GAAACATCCCCGCACGCCGTGCGGGACTCGGGACTTCGTCCCGAGAATCCGGGCCACTCCGTGGCCCGGGAGGCCAACTCCGTTGGCCTCGGGCTCGGATCGCTCCGCGATCCGGCCTGGCGGAACACGCTCCGCGTGTTCCTTGGGCTGGCTAGGAGGAAGGGGGGTTGGCTCTGCCTTGGGTGACGGGGATTCAGTGGGCCACTGTCGGACTGTGATTGAGTCAAGCACAGACAGAAAGTGCCGGGTAATCTTCACCACGAGGACCCCAGGGTAGCGGAATCAAACGGACCGGAACACCTCAAACAAGCAGCATGCGTCATCCTGATAGTCCCGCTAATTTATGGAGAGACAAGCCACCCCCGCTACGGAACCCGGATCCCCAGACGGGATACCTAGCACGGCCCAAAAAACCGTTCACGAAGGGGACAGGAAGTCAATTATCCGGCCCTGGTTTCCGGAATAACCGGATTCCAGGGGACCCGATGAAGCGTCAGGCGCGAGCGAGGAAGGGAAACTTCATGCCGGGGAAAGGATTGTTTCCGCATCAGGTGGAGGCGGTCGATGCCGTTCTTTGCGCTCTACAGACACCCACTGGTGGACACATGCCGGCCGAGGGGTTGCGGACCCAACTCATCGCCGCGACCGGCTCGGGCAAAACGCTGATCGCCACCGAGACCGCCCAAAAACTGTCTGCGGGGCGGGTATTGGTCCTGGTGCCGACTCTGGATCTGCTGACACAGACCGCGGCCGCATGGCGGGAAGGCGGCCGCACCGGGACGATGATCGGGGTCTGCCGGCTTCGGGCCGAGGAATCCGACGGCATGCCCTGCACGACGGACCCGGCGGAGCTCGTGGCGTGGGCGCGGGGACTGGAGCGGGTGACGGTGTTTGCCACCTACGCCGCTGTGGGCCTCGGCATTCTCCAGCGCGCACACGCTCAGGGCCTGGGCGTGTGGGACCTGATGGTCGTGGACGAGGCGCACCGGACCAGCGGGGACGCGGGGAAGCCGTGGGCGGCCGTGCACGACCAGGCCAAGATCCCGGCGGCCCGGCGGCTCTACATGACCGCCACAGCGCGCGTCTGGGAAGCGGCCGGGGGTGGTCGTGACGGGGAGCCGCGACTAATCGCAAGCATGGACCCCGGCTCCCCCGTCTTCGGGCCTGTGGCGTTCAAGCTGACCTTGTCCGAGGCTGTCAGCCGCGGACTGGTCGCCCCGTACCAGGTGGTGTGCGTGGACATCACCGATCCCGAGCTCCACGACGCGCACCAGGTGGCCGGCCCCGGCTCGGACGTCGTGCGAGGGGCCCGGCTGGCGGCGTTGCAGGCCGGTGTGCTGACAGCGGCGGCGCAGGAGGGGTTGCGGAAGGTGCTGACGTTCCACAGCAAGGTCAGCGAGGCCGAGGCCATGGCCAACGGAGTCGTCGGCGGCGCGAGGCGGCTGTGGGAGGATGATCCGCAGCGGTTCCCGGTGCCGGAGCGGGTGTGGGCGGACTGGCTGTACGGTGAGCACTCCCCCGGCCACCGGCGAGCCGTGCTGGCCGAGTTCGCCTCCGACGTCCTCGAGAGCGAGGACGAGCTGCGGCCGGCCGCGCTGCGCGTGCTCAGCTCCGTGAAAGTTCTGGGCGAAGGGGTCGATACAGCGAATTGTGATTCCGTCGCCTTTTGTGATGCGCGGGGGTCGATGATCGATATCGTGCAAATGGTCGGCCGCGCACTGCGTATCAAGCCCGGTGAGGGGAAAGTCGCGTCACTGATCGTTCCGGTATTCCTCGCGCCAGGTGAAACCCCGGACGAAATGCTGACCTCTCCCGCCTACGGAACCCTGGCGAAGATCCTCGCAGCGCTCCGCGCACACGACACCGACACCATCGAAGCCCTCGCCGACCCACGGCGGCGCAGCGGCAGTTACCAGCCCGAGGGGGAGGCCGGGGTCGGCGAAGGAGGCGAGGAGCAGCTGGAGGGTGAGCGAGGGCCGAGTGCGCCCGCTCGGGAGCTGCTGAAGTTCAGCACGCCCAGAGACCCGGTGCAGCTGGCCCGGTTTGTGAAGCTGCGGGTGATCGAGCCGGAGAACGCCTTCTGGAGGCGCGGGGTCGAAGCGTGCGTGCGGTATGTGAAGGAGACCGGCGTCGTGCAGTTGCGGGTGCCGTACGACTTCGTCACCCCGGACGACTGGTCGCCTGCCGGGTTTCCGCTGGGAACGTGGCTGGCCGATCAGCGACGCTTCAACAAGGCCGGACGTCTGGCTCCGGCTCGCGTCACGGAGCTCGACGGGTTCGGGATGGTGTGGTCGCACCAGGACGTCGCGTTCGGGGAAGGGCTCACCGCTGCACGGGCCTGGGCTGAGGAGCATGGGCACTTCCTGCCGCCCGCCACCGCTGTCTGGAACGGCTACCCCATCGGGACCTGGGCCAAGAACATGCGCACCGCGGCCCGGCTCGCAGACATCATCGCCGCACGCCGCCAGGCCGGCCTGCTTGTTGGGTCCGGTACCAAAGCCCTGACCCAGGCGCGGCGGGAGGCGCTGGAGGAGATCGACCCTGGGTGGTGCCCGGTATGGGATACCGGATGGCAGCGCTGCTTCCGCCTCGCCCAGGCCCACGTCCAGGGCGGCGGGACGGTGCCGGCGGTTGCGGGTGAGGTGATCGTGCAGGGTGAGGACCTCGGACGCTGGGCCCAGGCATGCCGCCTCGGCTGGGACAGCCTCATGCCGGTCCAGCAGTGGATGCTCGAGAACGTTCTGGGCCTCACGCCGGCCGGGGAAGACGAGCGGCCCGTGAAACGCACGCAGGAAGACAAGTGGGCGCTCAATCTCCGCGCGGCACGGCAGTTCCACGCCCGTGAAGGCCACCTCAACGTCCCCAGAAAACACGTCGAACAGCTTGAGGACACAGCTAGCCAGGTAGTGGAAGTGAAGCTCGGCACCTGGACCGATAACGTACGAAAGCGAGCCGCGAAGCTGAGCGGACAACGCCGCAGCGACCTCGACGCTTTGGGGATGCGCTGGTAGGGCCGGGTCGGCGGACATGGTCTCGGCAGAAAGACAGCAGGGGCTGGGTCCGTATGGTTCCAGCCCTTCGGCCAGTTGCCAGGGACCGATAGGTGTCCGCAGCCCTGTGAGCGGCGCGGGCCCGGCTCGATATCTGGTCGACCGCGCCGATGCCCCTGCTCTCCCTCTTTTCCCGCCACCAGCGAAACACATACCAAGATCACCAAATTGCCTTTGAAACACAGACGCCGGGGCGCAGCGGTGCCTTCGAATCAGCCAGGCCTGTCTTCACTCCGGTCTCTTGGTGCAGACTGCCCAGGCTCCAGGACCAGGCCGGCGGCGTGGCCCCGACGGGGGCGGCCAGGAATGCGGGAGGGACCGGATCCTGTCGGGTCCGGTCCCTCTCAGTAGTAGCGGGGACAGGATTTGAACCTGTGGCCTCTGGGTTATGAGCCCAGCGAGCTACCGAGCTGCTCCACCCCGCGTCGGTGATCCCCACAGTACGCCACTACAGACGATGCCGGAGACCATTTCCCGGCCGAGCCCGGTGGCTGGGTGTGTCCGGCAGCAGGAAACCGTGGACAGGGGGCATGCCGTAGGCGTTCGAACCGTCGAGGACGGCGTCGTGAAGGCCGTCCGTCTCCTCTTGCGGTCCTGGCAGTGGCCGTCCAAGCAGCCGGTCGCGCCACCCGCGCCATGGTGTTCATGTTGTGCGGCAGCCGCGACGAGGCCAAGGTACGGGGCAGGTGCGTACTCAGCCCCGAGTCCGGTGCGCACCTGCTCGGACTGCGCGCCAGCCGGGGCGGCCAGTGCGCGACCCGCGTAAGGGTGGCCCTCGCCGTCGTAGGCCTCGTATGTGTCGTCCTGGAGTATCTGGTTGCCCGGTTGTCCGCGGGTCCTGCCGGGCGCGAGCGGCATGATGCTCCGGAACTGCCTCGTCGAGCAGGTGAGGCAGGTGATGCTCGCAGCCGCGGTGGTGGTGGGCGCGGCTGCGTACGGCGCTGGTACGTCTGGGGCCCCTGGGAGGGGCAGGTGGGCCGCCCTGGCAGGTGGGGTGTGGGGAGGCTGTGCCGTCTTGGCCGCCCGGTGGTTCAGGGTGCGGGTGTGGTGGTTATCTGTTCGTCGGTCAGGCGGGCCCGCCAGTTGCTGACGTGGGCGTCGGGCATGGATGCCAGGCGGGCGATTTCCCCGTCGCTGCGGCCGTCGGACCAGGCGAGGATCCGTGTCACGGTGCGGTTGCGTGCGGCGCGGGAGTCTTTGAGTATGTTCTCGAGGCGTTCGACTTCCTCGGCTTCGCAGACGAGTTGCTGGTCGACGGCCAAGCGTTCCTCGGCGCGCAGCCGGTGCATGTAGGCGTTCAGGCCCGTCAGGGCTAGGCCCTCCTCGTGTGCGGCGTTCTGGAATCTTTCGGCCAGAGCTGCCAGTACGCAGTCGGGGACGTCGGCGAGGGTGGCTCCGGGGGGCTTGGCCGCCTCCCAGGCGTGCCGGCCGGCCTCCGTTGTCTCCAGCCAGGTACGGGCGTTTGTCGGGGTGCGGTCGCCGCATGCCTGGGCTCGGTAGGTGTACAGGGCGGCGCGGTGGCCGTAGAAGGTGAAGCCGTCCTCGATCTGCTGGTCGGTGGCGCGGCACATCCGCCCCGGTACTCCTCCGTAGCCGCTCTCTGGAGAGTAGTCGGCGTAGGCGTCGAGTTCCGCGTCCGTGGCCAGGCCCCAGGAGGGGTCGCACAGGTCGGGGTTCATGGAGAGGAACGTGCCGACTTCGATGCGCCACTTCGGGGTCGGTGTCGTGCGTGGTGCGGGCCACAGGAGCTCGCCGGAGGGGGCCTGGGTGTGGGTTGCGGCCTGCTCGATGTCGTCCCAGGCGGTGGCGGCCTCGGCCGACCACTCCAGTTCGTCTTGTGGCCCGATCCGGTGGACGGAGTCCACGAGGCGCTGTACGGCGGGCAGGATGCGCAGCGCGAGGGTGTGCAGTTCTTCGGCGGTGAAGAATCGCCAGGAGCAGCCGCGTCGTTCGTCGTGGGTGAGGTGGCCGAGGAGGTGCACCATGACTGCGGGGGCGGGGATGGTGCCGTCGCCGAGTGCCCTGCGGGGTGGGCCGGGGAGCTGGCTGCTGAGGTCTTCGTGCGGGGTCCGCCAGTCGGTGTCGCCGAACCAGACGGCGCCGTTGCGTGCGTCTACTGCCAGCCACTGGTGGTAGCCGGCTCCGGGGCCGTAGCGCTGTTCCTGCTGTGCGGCGTGCTCGTCGTGCCATACGTATTCGGCCGGGGGCGGGTTCAGTTCTGCGGCCATGAAGCCGTCCTCGGGGCGGTAGCCGGTGAGGATGCGGGCGGTTCTCGGTGTGCTGTTGGCTGCGGTCATGAGGGGTTTCCTCTCGGTGGAACGTCGACCGCCGCAAACGTAGTGGGCCCGGCACTCGATAGTTTAACTTTCAGCCATTGTGGCTGATAGTCGGAGGTGCCGGAAACGCTGGCGCCACGGTGCGGTCTACGCGCGTGCAGCCGCCGTCAAGTTGGCTGCTTTCACACGGTCTCCACAATCCGTTCGCATCCGGCTGCCGCCCCCGGCCGCACGGTGGACCTCAGGAGAGCGCGGACAGTGCCTGCGCGGCGAGCATCCGCTCCAGGTCCAGGACGGCGCGCGGGGCGTGCCGGGTGTCGATGCGGACGGCGTAGATGAAGCGCGTCAACTGCGGCTCGGCCAGGGGACGGGCCACGACCCGGGCGTTGCCGCGGCCCAGTGCCAGTCGCGGCATGACGGCAACGCACAGGCCCGCGGCCACGAAACCCAGGACCGTGTTGAAGTCGTCCCCCTCGTATTGCAGGCGGGCCTGGAAACCCGGCGTCTGGGCCATCTGGGACAGCAGTTCCAGGCGCAGAGCGGCCTCCGGAGCCGCAATCCACGTTTCGGCCGCGAGGCTGGCCAGGTCGATGACCTCCCTGCCGGCCAGGCGGTGGTGTTCCGGGACCACGGCCACCACCGGATCCCGTGCGACCAGCGTCCGGCGCAGCATCCGGGGCGGCGGGTCGGGGATGAAGTCGTAGTCGTAGCTGAGGGCCAGGTCCATGTCCCCCCGCTTGAGCCGGTGGTAGCCGGCCTCGGGTTCCAGTTGGCAGAGGCTGACCTGCACGTGGGGGTAGGCCGTGTGGAGTTGGGCCAGCGCTTGCGGAACGATGCTGGTGGCGGCGGAGGCGAAGGCGCCGAGCCGGATCCGGCCGGCCGTGCCCGCGCGCATGGCGTCGAGTTCCGCCAATGCCGTCGCCAGCGCGTTGCGGACGCTCTGTTCGGCGCCGAGAAGGACTTCGCCGGCCGGGGTGGCGCGCACGGGGCGGCGCTCGAGCACCCTGAGGCCCGCGCGGCGTTCGAGTTCGGCGATCTGCTGGGAGACGGCGGGCGCGCTGTAGCCGAGTTCGCGTGCGGCGGCGCTGAAAGAGCCGTGCCGCACGACGGCTTCGAGGGTGGCGAGCAGGCGGGGGTCGAGTCCGTGCACGGAGTTAAGGCTCACTTATCTGTTGCGAAGATGTGTTTTCTTGTGATTGCGGTGGAACGCCAGCAGGATTCTTGCTCGCGGCAAGAAAAACGCAAGTCCGTGCTTCTGGGGCGTGGTTGCCGTTCCTCTGCCGGTGGGGGTGCCCTCCGCCGGTTGCCCCGTCCGCCTCCTGCCGCAGCCTGCCGTGGCCGGGGACGTCCGGCGGGCGGGTGTGGATCCGGCCGTCGGCGATCACCTCTCATGCCCCGGAAGGAAGTGGTATGCCCCTACGCCGGTTGTCCTCAGGCGGCGGTTGGCCGCGCCGTTCCGCTGCCGCCGGCCTCCCTCGCGGCACACCCGTTCCCGGAGTGTGCCGGGGTGTGCGGCCGGTGAGCGCGCACGCGGGCGGCACCCTCCTGAAGCGCCTGCCCGGCGGGGTGGGCCATCACGGCCACAGCCCCCCGCGCCTTCGGCGGCCAGGCCGCCCATGGCCTGCCGGAGTGCGCCGGCACGCCGGGATCCCGCCTCGCCGGGGGTGCCGCGCCGCACCCCGGTGGACCTGGACCATCCGGGCCATCCGGGCCGTCTGCTCGGCAGGACGGAGCAGGAGACCGGCACGCCACGCACCGGCATGCCGGCCGGCCCTCACCGACATCGTGCGCCCTTAAGTGCACGGCCACCACCATGGAAGGCAGATCCGAGGCGTGAGCGAGCAGTTCCTCCAAGACGACAAGCGCCCCACGGCCCGTCACGTCGACGCCGGGGACACCGGCTACAGCAAGACCTTGAAACCCCGGCACATCAAGATGATCGCCATCGGAGGGGCGATCGGCACCGGGCTCTTCCTCGGCGCGGGCGGTCGCCTCGCCGAGGCGGGGCCCTCACTGTTCGTCGCCTACGCCGTCTGCGGCGTCTTCGCCTTCCTCGTCGTGCGTGCGCTCGGCGAGCTCGTCCTGTACCGGCCGTCCTCCGGTGCCTTCGTCTCGTACGCCCGGGAGTTCCTCGGGGAGAAGGGCGCCTACACCGCCGGCTGGATGTACTTCCTCAACTGGGCGACCACCGGCATCGCCGACATCACCGCCGTCGCCACGTACACCCACTACTGGCGCCTGTTCTCCGATGTCCCGCAGTGGGTGATCGCGCTCGTGGCCCTGGCCGTGGTCCTCACCGTCAACCTCATCTCCGTGCGGATCTTCGGCGAACTGGAGTTCTGGTTCGCGATCGTCAAGGTCGGCGCGCTGGTGGTCTTCATGGGGATCGGGATCTTCCTCCTGGCCACTGGGCACCCCGTCGACGGCGCCGTCCCCGGCCCGGCCCTGATCAGCGGCAACGGCGGGATCTTCCCCAACGGCCTGCTGCCCGTGCTGCTGATCATCCAGGGCGTCGTCTTCGCCTACGCCTCCGTCGAACTGGTCGGAGTCACAGCCGGTGAGACCGACAAGCCCGAGGAGATCATGCCGAAGGCGATCAACTCGATCATGTGGCGCGTCGGCCTCTTCTACGTCGGCTCGGTCGTCCTGCTGTCGATGCTGATGCCGTGGAGCAGCTACAGCGCCGGCCAGAGCCCGTTCGTGACCGTGCTCTCGCGCATCGGCGTCCCGGCGGCCGGCGACGTGATGAACCTGGTCGTGCTCACCGCGGCCATGTCCTCGCTCAACTCCGGCCTCTACTCCACCGGCCGTATCCTGCGCTCCATGGCCGTGGGCGGCTCCGCACCGCGCTTCACCGCCCGGCTGAGCCGCACCCACGTGCCCTACGGCGGCATCCTGCTCACCAGCGGCATGTGCGTCCTGGGCGTCGGGCTCAACTTCGTCGTTCCGGCGGATGCGTTCGAGATCGTGCTCAACCTCGCCGCCCTCGGCATCCTCGCCACCTGGGGCATGATCATGGTCTGCCACCTCCTCTTCTGGCGGAAGACCCGAGGCGGCGCACTGACCCGCCCCTCCTACCGCCTGCCCGGCTCCCCGTGGACCGAACTCGTCACGCTGGCCTTCCTCGTCTGCGTCCTGGTCCTCATGTACGCCGACGGAGGGGCCGCGCGCGCCACCGTGCTGTGCGTGCCGCTGATCGCCGCGGCGCTGGTCGCCGGCTGGTACGCGGTTCGCGGTCGCGTGGCGGGCGCCGCCGGCGAGAGCGAGGGGTGAGCCGGCCACCGGCCTACCGGCCCGCGACGTGCGCGGGTCGCGGCATCAGCGGTGGTGCGGAGGGTGCGGTGGCGGTGGCGGGATGGTGGCCGTGCCTGGTGGCGTCTGCGGCCAGACCAGCAGGACCGGGCAGGGGGCGTGGTCGACGATGAAGCGGCTGGTGGGGCCGAGGCTGCGGGGGCCGAGGTGGGTGCGGTCGCCGTCGCGGGCGAGGATGAGCAGGCCGGCACGCTCGGCGGCGGCCACGACCTCGCGTTCGACGCGACCGGAGCGTTCCCGCCGGGTGCACGGGCGCCCCAGCCGCGCGGCCGCGTCGGCCAGGAGCCGTTCGCCCGCATCGTGGGCCAGGTGCTCCACCCGTGTGCCGGGGTCGCGGTCGGGGCGTGCCCGTCCCAGCAGACCGGCGTAGGCGCCGTGCGCCACGCCGGGCGCTCCGGGGCCGCTGACGTGGAGCAGCACTGTCTCGGCGTCCGCGGGTGTGTGGGCGCGCGCTGCGTCGATGCAGGCGGGCCAGGTGCCCTCGACGATCCAGACGATGACACTCACGCGTTCAGCCTCCGATCGTGTGGAGTGACACCCACAGTGCCACCACCGCCGGCAGCAGGGCGGCAGGCGTGGCGAGCAGGCCGAGCCGGGTGAACTCGCCCAGTTCCACGTCGGTGTCGTGTTCGCGCACGATACGCCGCCACAGCAGCGTGGCCAGGGACCCGGCGTAGGTGAGGTTCGGGCCGATGTTCACCCCGAGGAGCACGGCCAGGACGGCGCCCGGTCCGGTGGGGGCGGCCAGCGGCAGCAGCACCAGGACGGCGGGCAGGTTGTTGATGACGTTCGCCAGGACGGCCGCCAGCGCCGCGATGACCAGGAGGGACACCAGGCCGGTGCCCCCCGGGACCACGCGGCCCAGGGCGCCTGCCAGGCCGTTGTCGACCACCGCCCGGACCACGATGCCCAGTGCCAGCACGAAGACGCAGAACGGCAGGGCTGCAGCCCGCACGAGCGCGCGGGGGCCGGTGCGCCGCCGGGCCAGGGCGCGGGCCGCCAGGACGGCCGCGCCCGCGGCCGCCGCCCAGGCCGGGTCGATACCGAGCGTCGAGGCCAGCACGAAACCCGCCAGCGTGCCCGCCACCGTGAACAGGGCGAAAAGCGGAAACTCAGGGGGCTCGACGGCGGGCGGGGCGTCGGCGCCCGCGTCCAGGTCGGTGGCGAAGAAGCGGCGGATCACCACGTACTCCGCCCCGATGGCGACCAGCCACGGCAGCGCCATCAGCGCGGCGAACCGGGTGAAGGACAGGCCGCTGGCGGCGAACGCCAGCAGGTTGGTCAGGTTGGACACCGGCAGCAGCAGCGAGGCGGTGTTCGACAGGTGGGTGCAGGCGTAGACGTGCGGCTTGGCACGGGCGCCCAGCCGGGCGGCGGTGGCGAAGACCACCGGGGTCAGCAGGACCACCGTGGCGTCCAGGCTGAGGACCGCAGTGATGAGGGAGGCCATCACAAAGACGATGCCCAGCAGGCGGCGGGGGCGGCCGGCCGCACGGCGCGCCGTCCAGGCGCCGCAGGCGTGGAAGAGGCCCTCGTCGTCGCACAGCTGGGCCAGGACCAGGACGGCCGCGAGAAAGCCGATCACCGGGCCCAGCCGGGCGGCCTCGGCCACGGCATGGTCGAGGGAGATCGCTCCGGTGGCGATGACCACTGCGGCGGCGGGGACCGCCACGACCGCCTCCGGCCAGCCCCAGGGCCTGATCACCGCGCAGGCCAGCACGGCGAGGAGCAGGACGACGGACAGTGCTTCTGCGAGAGAGGCGTTCAGGGTCGGAACCTTTCAGGTGCGGCCCCCGGGCACGAGGGGGAGGAGTTCGGTGTACAGCTTCACCCACTTCCCTGCGTGCCCGGTCGCTCCGCTCAGGGCCGACGCCGCGGGGTGTCCCCGGCCCTTTCCGCCGCAGTGGGCGGCGAAGAAGCCTCTGACCGGCGGGAAACCGAAAGGCGCCTTCGATCACAGCTCGGCATGGTGCCCGGCAACATCAGGAAACGGGCCGACAAGCTCACCAAGCAGCAACAGGCCGACAAGCTCACCGAGCAGCGCCGGGCGGACCTGGACACGCTCGGCATGCGCTGGTCGGCCACCACAGCGGCCAGAAGCAAGAAGTGACACCGCTGGTGATCGCGATACGCAGAATCACCGAAGAGCCCGTCCGGCGTACACGGATCCGGTGTGCTGGGGGGGCAGCACACCGGTACTTCTTCCGGGGAGCGATGATGACCGGCATCCGAATGAGCCCTGACGTACGGGCCGCGCTGAGGCCGGACGAGGTCGCCAAAGCCGGTGCCGTCACCCTCAACAACACGATCTGCCCTGGCTGTGAGAAGAAGGCCCACCCCACCGGGCCGGCCAACATCGTCGTACGGATCGCGGGGCTCGGGCGGTCCACGGGGCCGGGTCGCACATGTACGGTACGCGCACGCCCGCTGCCATGCCTCGGCCGTCGTGGAGATCCCCGGGGATGGCGATGCGGATGACCGCCGCCACCGCCGCCGAACACGGCCGCTCCGTGCTGCCCACCCTCACAGTCAGGCAGGGACCATCCCCCGCACGCGCGGGAAACAGCAGGACGTCGCCGACGGTGAGGTCGAGATCGTAGATCCATCCCCGCGCGCGGGGAGCAGAGGTCCCTCAGCGTCTTGCGCACTCCGGGATTGGGATCATCCCCGTGTGCGCGGGGAGCACTGCATGGCTCACCGTCGGGCAGCGTTCTCCTCGGGACCATCCCCGCAGGCACGGGAAGCGCTGGTCCTGCCCGTGGGTTTGCTTGATCAATGTCGATGAGAAGTGGGTTCTGGCACAGGTCTTAGGGAGCTGGCGCGGAGAGTCATCGTGGTGTTCGTAATCCTGGCGGACTGAACGCGGCAGCGAAACTGGACTGGTCCCGCTGCGTGATCGACTCCAGCCAGGTCAGAGCCCTAAAAGAGGGGATCGCGACGGGCCCGTCGCCGGTCGGCCGCGGCCGGGCCGGCTCCAAGCACCACCTGATCACCGACGGCCACGGCACCCCGCTCGCCGTCATCCTCACCGGCGCCAACCGCAACGATGTCACCCAGCTGCTGCCCCTGCTCAAGGCGATCCCGCCCGTACGCGGACGCGTCGGCCGTCCCCGCCGGAAGCCGGACCCGCTCTTCGCCGACCGGGGATACGACCACGACATCTACCGCAACCAGGTACCCAAACGAGGGATCGTGCCCGCCATCGCCCGACGCGACACACGCCACGGCACACCACTGGGCACCTACCAGTGGGTCGTCGAGCGCAGTTTCGCCTGGCTGCACGACTTCAAACGCCTCCGCATCCGCTGGGAACGACGAGCCGGCATCCACGAAGCCTTCCTCCGCCTCGCCTGCTGCCTCAACCCCCTCAGACAGATCAACTCATTCCGTTAGGCGTTGTTAGCCACAGGCCTTGGCGGGCGGCGTGACCGGTTCGGGCCCCGCTCCGACGAACGTGTCGGCCCAGTCCCGTACCGCCCGCTGGTACGGGACGGTATTGGTAGCCAGATTCAGGTCGTGGCCCGCCCCAGGCTGGACGTACGTGTGCAGGCAGGCCGCAGATCCGAAGTACGGGCCCTCCTGGGCCTTGAGTGCCACCGCGCTGGCACAGTTGCCGCCCAGGGAGTCGCAGAAGAATCGGTCCTGGTCGCCGACGGCGAGCAGGACCGGGTGCTGGATCTGACGGGAGTACGGCAGGAGTCCGGCCACGCCGAGACCGTCGGCCGCCTCGACCGGGCTGAACACGTCCTTGGTGGCCTCATCCGTGGCGAGCACCGCCGGGTCGGTGGTCGCGGGGGCGTAGAAGTCGGTGCCCCGGGTGCCGGGCCTTGTGGTCAGGTACCCCGGGTCATAGGTTTTTCCGGCGAATGCCGGGTCCAGGGCCGCAGGGTAGAAGGACGAGGTGAAGATGTCCACGACCTTCTGGGCGACGATCCGGTGGGTGATGCCTGTGAGCACCACCGCGTCCGCGTCGTTGTAGGTGCCTGCTTCGATGACGCTGATCAGCGAGCCGAGCGAATGGCCGCCGAGGGTGACCTTGCGGAAGGCTGTGCCGCCGATCCGGCCACCGCGCAGGGCCTGGATCACCTGGTGCACGGCCCCGGCCTGGACGGACGCGGTGACCAGGGCGCTGGGCGGGCGTGAGCTCGCGCCGGTTCCGAGCCGGTCCACGACGAAGGTGGCGTAGCCGGCACCATTCATGGCCTGGCGGAAGTTGTATCTCTCGGGTTGGTACGGGAAGTCCCAGTAGGTGTGGTTGTACGTCGCGCCGGGCACCAGCACCATCACCGTGTCGGACGTACCACCCTCGGGCACGCACAGGGTGCCGTGCATCGTCGCCGACACGACACCGGTGACGGGGATGTCAGCGCCCTGGCACGAGGCCGACGCTGCCCGCGCTGCCCCGCCGCTGGGCACACACACCGCCAGCAGCGCGGCCAGCCCGAGAACACACCACACTCGCACATAGTTTCTCAATCTGGTCACATGCGCCTCCGCATTCCGTAGTACGGCGGTCAAGGTCTGCCGACCTGAGCCGAAGACAGAAACATGCAGGCCACAGCCCTGCCCCCTACCATCCCGAGGGCCCCAGCAGCCATCGGGAGGAGCGCTCCCGCGCGTGCGGGCCCGCCGGGCGATAAGCAACACTGCGCCCGTAGTACGCGGTTGAACAGAGCAGGCGAGGGGTTGTGCAGAGGGGCGCGCCCGGCGCGCACGGTGAGTGCGTAGCGCGTTCGGGGAACCGGAACAGGAAGTGTTTTTAACGGTTGTGTCACGCGCCCCAATTGAGCCGCGTGACACAACCGTTAAAGACACGCGCAGGGTCGACTGCGAATGGATGCGGCGACTCGGACGGATCACGCTCGTCTCCTACGGGCGAGTTCCATTCGGCACGTCCAAGGCGGCGGCGGTCCGATCGCGGCCGCGCCGATCTCACGTCGCGTTGCAGACCGTGCTGCCCTTGCGGTCCTCGGCCTGTTGGGGCGATGCCGTGTCGGCCAGTTGGTCCCGGCGCCCGTGGCCGTTCGGCGAGGTCAGCGGGTAGAACTGGCGGGTCCAGTGTCGTAGCGGTCCGATCCGGCCGTCGTACTTGGTCAGGCGCGGCGGGTCCTGGTACCTCATGTGGTTCCACACGGGACAGTCGAAGCTGAGATCGCGCCATGCGGCCCGCAGGAAGAGTTATGCCGCCAGCCGGGCCAGGGGCGCGGTCAGGGCCGTCCACAGTCGGGCGGGCAGCCAGCGCGGGTGGGGCATCGCGCAGCTGAACGTCACCGTGACCCGGCAGCGCCACGGTGCCATGAGGGTGGTGAAGGCCCATCCGCGGCGCGGATGCCGGTCTTGGGGATCTCCGCCTTGAACCACACCATGCCGACGCCGACGAGGTCGGCGCCGCTCTCGGCTCCGAGTTTCCCCGCGACGGGCAGGTCGACCAGTTCGACACGGAGGTGGGCGTGGGCGAACGGCCCCTGGAATTCCATCTGGGCCAGCGGGGTGGAAGTGGACTCCTACGGCAAGTTTCCGGCGTGCTCCGGTTGGCCTCCCTGGACGGCGACCCTCTGAGCTGGGAGTCCGGGGCCGGGCTGACATGAGTGGCCCCTTTTCCCGTATCCGACTCCTGCTGGGCTGGTTGAGTCAACGCGAGTGTGAGCATTGCGCCGGAATCATCCAGGTCAATCCGGAATCACTCTGATCAGCTGCGCGGGACGGAGGTTGAGGCGGACGAGGTGAAAGTGGGGATTTCAGCGCGCTGATCGCGGCTCCACCGTCCCGTCATCCGTGCATCGGCGTCCCCGTATGCTCCTGACCATGAGCACTGCACATCCTGCCCGTAGGCGCGACGCCGCCGCGACGCGCGAGGCGATCCTGGCCGCCGCGGTCGTGGAGTTCACCGAGCACGGGTACGCCGGGGCCGGGGTGCGCCAGATCGCCGAGCGGGCGGGTGTGACGGCGATGATGATCAACCGCTACTTCGGCTCGAAGGAGGGCCTGTTCACACAGGCCGTCGCTCGTTCCTTCGCACCGCCGGCCATCGTCGGCGACGAACGTACCGGCTTGGCGGGTGCCATCGCCCACACGCTCACCGAGCGCACCGCGTCCGGCGCCGAGCGGCTCGACCCGTTTCTGCTGTTGTTGCGTTCGGCGCCGGATCCGGAGGCGGCGGGCATCGTCCGGCAGGGCGTGGAAACCAACGTAGGCGCACGTTTGGCGGGGTTGCTCGACGGATCGGACGCCGAGGTGCGCGCGCAGCTCGCCCTCGCGCTGGTGGCCGGAACGTGGCTGCTGCGCGGCGTCGTCGGTACCACCGCGCTCGTCACGGCCGATGACGCCCGCCTCACCGCCCTCCTCACCGACATGCTCGAACCGGTCATCCGCGAGGCGGGCGGCACGTCTGTGCCCGGAACCGGTCTCGACGGCGCCGACGGGTAGCCCCCCCCCCGTCGGCACGCGGGATAGCGGAGTCTGTGCGCTCAGAAGGCGGAGCGGATGAGTCCGCCGTCGACGCGGATGGTGGCTCCGCTGATGTACTGGGCGTAGTCACTGCAGAGGTAGGCGACGGCTGCGGCGATCTCCTCCGGTTCGCCGAAGCGTTCCTGGTCGTTGGGGAGGAGAGCCTGGACGGCGTGGGGCTGGATCTCGTCCCAGGTCCGGCCCCAGCCACGGGCGGGCGCGATGCTGGTGACGAGGTCCTTGGTGGCCTCGACGAGGATCACCCCGGGGGAAACGACGTTGGAGGTGACGCCGGTGCCCTTGAGTTCGCGGGCGAGGGAGACAGCGAGGTTATGCCGGGCGGCCAAGGTGGCGTTGTACTGGGGGTGGGTGTTCATCGGCTGGGAGGCGAGCCCGCCGCCGATGGTGACGACACGACCCCAGCCGCGTTCGCGCATGGCAGGGACCAGATGCTGGATCATGCGGACGCCTGAGACGACGTTGACGTTGTAGGTATCGCGCCACTCGTCGGGAGTGGCTTCGGCCCAGGACAGGTCCCGGTAGAAACCGGCGTTGTTGACGAGGATGTCGACGGGGCCGTCCGCAGTGGCGGCGCGGGCGACGTCGGCGGCGGCGCGGTCATCAGCGAGGTCACCGACGACCGCGCCGGCCGTCCCGCCGGCCTCCCGGATCTCCTGCGCGACCTTCTCCGTACGGTCCTTGTCCCGGCCGTGGACCACGACCGCGGCACCTTCGGCTGCCAGCAGCTTCGCCGTGTCCTTGCCCAGCCCCGCGCTCGAACCTGTGACGAGCGCGCGCTTACCGGTCAGGTTGAGGTTCATCTCGTGTTCCCTCTCAGGGCCGCATCGCGGCCCGCACTCTGTGGTGATGCGAGGTATCCGACACGTAAGTATACGACTGTAGACTTACTGGTGTGTCTGGACCCGCCCGCCGAGCGCGCCAAAGTGAGCGCGAACGAAAACGGCTACCGAACTTCCTGGTCGGGGGTAACGTCACGATGAGGCGGGGATCAGTCCGGTCTGCGCGATCGGCCCATCGCGCCGGGGCCGGAGGAAGGCTCAGCCGACGTGAGCGCGGCGCGGCTGGAGGCCTTGCCCACGGCCGTGCTCAAGGCCGCGGCCGTCCACCAGCTTGATCGTGTGATGACCTTCCATCACCGCGTCGCGGACG
Source organism: Streptomyces sp. XH2 (assembly GCF_049725035.1). Taxonomy (NCBI): domain Bacteria; kingdom Bacillati; phylum Actinomycetota; class Actinomycetes; order Kitasatosporales; family Streptomycetaceae; genus Streptomyces; species Streptomyces sp. XH2. Next base: position 16,256 of record NZ_JBMMMZ010000001.1, read on the forward strand.
TCCGCGCATTCGCCCAGACGGTGACGATGTCGAAGGCGCCGTCGGTGAAGGACATGTTGTTGGCGCCGAAGCGTGCAGGGCGGTCACGCGACTGGCGGCGGTCTGACAGATCGCCTCCAGGCTGGTGTCGATGCCAGTCAGCCGGCCGGTGTGCCCATGGTGGTCGAGGTCGTGAAGCGAGTTCCCAGTGCCGCGTCGGATGTCGAGGAGGTCGGCGTCCGAGAGCACGTGGAGGTGGTCTCGGACAGCGGCTTCTTGCCCGCGTCCGGGATCCGGTCACGCAGCACGATCTCCACCGCGATCAGGGAGTGCATGACCGCCACGGTGGAGAACTCGTAGCAGTAGTACGACTGACGCAGCAGCTCGCAGGCCGTACGCAGGACCCTCGCCGTTGCCTCGGGAACGCCGGCGGACGCGACCAGGTCCTCAACGAGGTCGTGCATGCCGGCGTAGCTGTCGACGAAGAGGCGGGCGCGTTCATCCGGGACCGGGAACGGAAGCCGCTGCGTGCTCATCCCCGCAGTCTCCCAGCGGCACGCCCCGACAGCGGCTTTTCCCCGGCCGTCGCACGGCGTACCGGGGCGGAGACTCCCCCCCCTTCCGGAATAGGCGGTATGTCGCAGGTAGCGAGCCCGGTCCAGGAGTTTCGGGGCGCGGTGTGACCGTGCGCCGCAGTTGGCCCCGCTGGACACCTCCGATGCACAACCGCAGCCCGGTTGCTCAGAACAGGGAGTCCCAGAAGACCGTTTCCGGGTTGGGTTCCTCCGGGTGGAGCATGCAGCGCTTGCAGCGCAGGAGTCCAGGTTCATTGGTTCCAGAGGCGACGCTCATCCACGGTAGGTCCTCCATGGCGTGTGCGCGTTCGTCGTCGGCGAAGGCGTCGACGGCCTGGCGGAGTTCCTCGGGGGCTGGGTCGTCGGTGAGGCAGAGCCATCCGATCGCCGCCGCCGTGCGAGATAGCGGTTCTCGGGCTGTGAGATGACCTGGCGGACAGCCTGGCGGTCGGTCAGCTGGGAGACCTCGGCCTGTCCCACATTCTGCGCGAGCTCCTTCTCGATCGACAGACTCGGGAACCGGAAGTCGATCTGGCCCAGCACGTATGCGTAGGAGGAAATAGCAGGCTTGCATCCGCCGTCCTCATGCACCGAATCCGTTTCGGCGGCCCGTACTTCTCCTCGGTCGCAGCCGCAGCCGCAATCCGCTGGGGTGTGCGACGGATACGGGGCGGACCCGGCTACCGGTTCCATGTGATCGGGCTCCTCAGACGGAGGGTCCGCCACCAGTTCGGGGTTTTTCCTCTTCCATCAATGACTCCTTGAACGAGAAAACATGAGAAAGGCGAATGCGCGAAAGCGTGGGAGCGCTGAGCTGAGCGGAAAACCGCCGGCACTTCATGCGCACACATCAGGGCGTCAGCGCCTTCGTCGCGTCGTCAGCACCACCCGACGGTTGAGTGCGGCCGCGCGCCGGTTGCAACCTCCGCAGGGCTTGATTCCCATCGCGTACGTCACGCGCTTGACGGCGTCCCCGAGTCCGATCTCCTCGTCCGGGACGAACCCGGGGATTCGCACCCGGCGCTGCCGGACCCCAGTACCCCGGGCGGGACCGTCCCGCGCATCGCCATCTTCCTCACTCCCGCTCCCGCTCCCGCTCCCGGGACGGAACCTGGCTATCAGCGCACGGCTGGCTGCCCGGGGGACTTCACCCGGGAGCCGCGGCCGTCCGCTTACCTTCCATCTTGCGTCGACTCGGCGCCGACGGCACCTCGGGACGATCAGAGACCGACCGGGCGGTCGGGTTTTGATCGTCCCGAGGTGCCGGTCCGGCAGACGAGGGCCGGGAGTCCGGACGGACCCGGCGAGCGTACGGTGGAAGGAGAGCACCGAATACACTCCGGCGCACCGAACCACTAGGGCGGCGCTCGGGGACGCGGGCGCGAGGCGCCTGCGGTCGATGGTCAGGGCGCCTGTACCGCTTCCGAACCCAGACCACGCAGAGGGGAGATCCACCATGGCCATCCCTGGATTCCACGCTGAGGTGTCCCTCCACCAGCGCTTCGACCCGTACGCTCAGGGCCCGCGAGTCGGCGACCGCGGTCACCGGATCGTGCCTGCCTGGACCGAAGAGGAGCGGCAACATCTGATCTATTGCGACCAGCGGTATAAAACCTGCGAGGACGGATGTGCGCCGATAATGGACTATTCGTACGATCAGTGGCGGTCCTGCCACGATGACTGCAACCAGGAGCTGGACAACTGCCTAGGTCCGTAGGCCGACTGACAGCGAGTGAAGCGGTGAGAATGGGACCACTTCCGGATCGGGGTTCAAAGCGGTCAACAAGCTGCTGGCGGCTCCAGCGTTGTCAAGTACGTTGTCTCCGGCGGGGCCCAGTGTGACGCTCGCTTGCCACAGACTCCGCGTCTGAGTCCTATGGGTCGGTACAGTCGCGTGCATGCTGAAGCCAGTGCTGCGTGTAGCTGAAGCGGGCGGTCGTACCGTGGACGATCCGACCAAACAGGTTCTGCACGACCTGCTGTCTGAGATGCGGGAGGCGTTGCCGTGGACCCCGATGCCTTTTCAGTGAAGGATTACAGCCACTCGTTGATCGCCGCGACCAGGACTGTCGCCTCGTAGCGGACAGCGAGCTTGTCGTACCGCGTGGCGACAGCGCGGTTCCTCTTGAGGCGGTTGATCCCACACTCGACCGCGTGGCGCTCGCGGTAGTCGGCCGGGTCGAAGCGCGGCGGCCGGCCGCCGCGGGAACCGAGCCTTCGGCGGTTGCGGCCTGGTCGGCCTTGTCCGGGATGGTGCAGCGAATCCCGCGGCGGCGCAGGTAGCCGCGGTTCCTGCGGGAGGCGTACGCCTTGTCGGCCCGCACTCGGTTGGGGCGGACGCGTGGCCGTCCCGGACCGATGCGGGGCACGCGGATCTTGTCCAACACGGGTTCGAACTGCGGCGAGTCACCGCGCTGCCCGGCCGTGATCACGATCGACATGGGTTTCTGACCCTGCTCGACGGCCAGGTGCAACTTGGTGGTGAACCCGCCGCGTGAGCGACCCAGTCCGTGATCCTCGGGTTCGGTGAACACACCGCCTGGCGGTTCCTTCTGCAGGTCACCCTGCCTGCGGGGCCCAGCCGCATGCTGATGAGCACGACAGACCGTGGAGTCGACGCTCAGGTCCCACGTGATCCTCCCCTTCGCGTCGGCCAAGGATTGCAGCCAGGTGAGGACCTGAGAAGCTGTGTCTGAGGCCTGCATGACAACGCCTGTGCAGGGTTGCTGAACCCCAGTCGGGTTTCGAGGAGGAGGGGCAACCCGTCCCCACGGTCATGTGCCGACCGTGGTGAGCACGTGCAGGCGTGCGCCATTCATGGCTGAGGGGCTCCTCGTCGCGAGGAGCCCCTCAGCGGAGCGGGTCGGCCGCCCGGGGTGGGTCAGCTGAGGTAGCGGGCGGCGGCGAAGTTCAGCTGGGCCGGGGTGCCGGTGGTCGCACCGCCGACCACGACGATGTTTCCGCTGCTTTGCAGGCCCACAGCGCGCCCTCCGTCACCGCCGTTGGCGAAGGTGGTGCGGACCCACCCGCCGCCTGCGGCTCCGAAGCTGGTGTCGGGTGCTCCGCTGGAGGTGAGGCGGTAGACGCCGAAGCTGCCCGCGACGGGGTCGAGGAAGCTGGAGATGGCGCTGGCTTCGCCGATGAAACCGGCAGTGACGATCCTGTCGCTGCTGTCGATGACGATGCCCCGTACGCCGTCGGCAAGGGAGGTGGGGTTGATCTGGGTCTTGCCGCTGGTGCCAAAAGTGGTGTCGAGGGCACCGCTGGTGGTGTAGCGGGCCCATCCCGCCTTGACATCGCCACCGAGCCCGAAGGCGTCGGTGGAGTCGGTGTCGCCGCCGATGACGATCTTTCCGGTGCTCTGCAGGCCGATGGCGAAGGCGAGGTCGTTGAGGCTGTTGAAGTCGGTGTCGGTGAAGCCGCCGCCGCTGCCGGTGCCGAAGGTGGTGTCCAGGGAGCCGGTGGAGGTGAACTGGGCGAGCAGGAAGTCGTCTTGGGTGGTGGTACCGGTGGCGTCGAATCCGGCCACGAGGAACTTGCCCGAGGACAGCAGGGCGAGCGCGAAGAGGTGGCCCGAGGCGCCGATGGCCACGGCTTCCTTGCCTGCGCCCCCGGCGAACGTGGTGTCGAGACTGCCGTTGCTGTTGAGGCGGATCAGGCCCGGGTTGGCGCCCCCGATCCCCGCACCGAGGATCTTGCCTGAGGAATCGATGACCAGAGCGCGTACCGCGTTGCCGAGGGTGGGGTCGATGCGGTAGGTGACGGTGCCAGGGACGCTGCCGGTGGGATTGAACGTGGTGTCGAGTGCGCCGCTGGAGGTGAGGCGGGCGAACGCGATGGCGCCGGCCGGTTCGGATCCGACGAATCCGCCGACGACGATGTTTCCGCTGGAGTCGATGGCCACCGCGCGGGCGACGTCTTCCTGGGCGGTGAAGGGGATGGTGACCAGACCGCTGCTGCCGAAGCTCGGGTCGAGGGCGCCGTCTTTCTTCAGTCGGGCGATTCCCCAGTCGCCGGTGCTGGCGTCGCCGACGCGGCCGGCGAGAACGAGTTTGTCGTTGGACTGGATGGCGAGTGCGTTGGCGATGGAGGTCCGGCCGAAATTCACCGTGGTTGTTCCGGATGTGCCGAATGTGGTGTCGAGATCACCGGCGGTCATGGTTCACCTCGCGGAGGAGTGTTCCGAGTCGCTGATGAGCTTCCTTGTCGTGACCGTGGTCTGAGAGTGCGCCCGCTGGCGAAAGACCGCACCCCAGGGTGCGACGGCGCGCGTATGTGTCCGAGTGCGCTCGGGTGCGTGCGACGGCTCGCGGGATGTGTTCGCGCACGACGCGAGTGACGGGTGAAGCGGAGGGGCGAGGCGGTGGTTTTGGAGTCGCGCACGGCAATGCCGCTGGCGGGGAGGGCCGCCCTGTGTCTGCGGCTTGCAGGACAAGGTGAAGGCATCGGGTGAGTTCCGATTTCTGAAACCTGTGCTGGCCAGGGGCTCGTCGTATCGGGCGGGTCCGCCCGATGTGAGGGGTGGGCGGAAGCCGGTGCCGTTCGTACGGTGCTCGTATGGGCAGGGACAAAGTGCCCCGGCTGCGGCTGGCCGTGGTCAGGGATGATGACGCCGGGCCGCGGTTGTGCCGTGGGTGCGGGGGTCCGCTGATGCCGGCGGCAAAGACGGCGGCGGTGTTCTGCTCATCCGTGTGCCGGTCACGGCACTGGCGCCGGATGCGGCGGGCACGGGCGAGGACCGAGGCGGTCCAGGCCGGTGTGACGTCCAGTTGCCCGGAGTGCGGGACGTCCTGGACGGTTGGTGTCGAGCGTCCCGTCTCGGCAACATACTGCTCTCCCGCCTGCCGCAAACGGGCCTGGCACAGGCGACACACGCAACAGCGTGACGGGATGTGAGACCGCGCATCCGCGCCATGGGCCCGCTCCACGCGCCGGGCACACACGCCCTTTCCGACCGGCGGAAGCCGCCGGATGGTGCGAAGTGACGGGCTGCCAGGGCAAGTTGGTGGCATCGAGGGTGCCGCACCCGGGCCCGCCGGGGGTGGTGTCCGGATGCCCGAGATGATCGGGAGCGTGTCCCGGGAACGCTACGACGAGCTGGTCAGTCTGGGGCGGGACTGGGTCGCCGCGATGAGCGGTGCCCAGTGGCGTCTGGGGGAGGCGGCCCTGGAGATCTTTACCGACCGCAGATAGTGCTGCCCGTGATGTCCGTCTGGGCCTGTGACGTGGGCGTCACGGGCTCGTTTACCGACCGGGTCCAGGACGTCAGCCATGTCCTGGAGTCGGTGCGGAGGACGAGTGGTACGGCACGTGGTCATCGGGGACTTGAGAGTCCAGCAGATCGACCGGAAGGACGGGCGACGGTCGTGGACGATCGTGTGGCCCGAAGGCACTGTTCATAAGGAGGCGGACCGGTTCCTTCGCGAGTACGAGGGCTCGGGCACCCAGCGGACGTACGCGTATCTGCTGGTGGACCATCTGCGCTGGCTGGAGCGTGAGTGCTTCGCCTTCGACGCGGTGGTGCTGCGGGATTTGGAGCGGTACATGGGCCTCGTCGGCGCGGAGGTCCGGCTGCCGCTCGGCGAGCCGTGGCGTCTGGGCAAGCGCCCGTACGGGCAGGCGGCGTTGTCAACGGCGGCGGCCTGCCTGAAGGGCTTCTACCTTCAGCTGGCGTCGCTGGGCGTCAACGCGGACCTGGGCTCGGCCCTGAACATCTCCCGGCTGCCAACCCGGGCCGACCGCGACCGCGCTCTGCTCGGGCACGTCACCCGCTCTCTGCCTGCGAACCCGCTCGCCGTGCCATGGAAGGTCGTGGAGTACCTCGCGGCTCAGCTCGGCATCGAGGACACGTCGTGCGTGAAGCGGTATCCGGAGCGCCGCAGGACTCCGTACGAGCACGCGGAGGAGATCCAGGAGCGGTTCAAGTACCGCGACTTCACCGATCCGACGTGGGGCCGGGCCTTCCGCGGCTTCCTGTACGGACGGGCGTGGACGCATGCGGAGGGGCCGGTGGCCCTGTTCAACCACGCGGTCACCTGGCTGCGGAAGAACCGCCACCGGATATGCGGGCCGGAGGCGTCAATTCGGAGCAGCCCACGCTTGGCGGGCTACTCAGCCTCTCGCCGCAGACGGGGAAACGGGGCCCGTCCAGCCACCCGCGACCTACCTTACGGCTGGTGTCTGAGCTAGGCCGTGTCCGATGGGTCTGCTGCCTGGTTCCAGGTCGTGATCTGATCAGTGAGCCCCTTTCATCCTCTGTTCCTTGCAAGTCAGAGGCTTGACTCCTGACTGGGTATCAGGGCTCTGACGTGGGGTGATGCCGAGGCCCCTTCAGGAACTCCGGCAACGTCATCACCCTCCCGGGACAGGATGAAAGAGGTTCAGTGATCCCGGTGGACGGCTGGCTGAGTATTGGGCCGCCGTAACTGAGTGATCGTTTCTGTGCCCCCCGTAGGGGTGACAGTGCTGGCATCGCCCGTGTCTTGGGGGATGGTCAGATCGTATGCAGTTCCCAACGCACTTCACAGGAAGGAAAGTCCATGCGTCGACTCTCTGTAGTTGCCGTCAGCGTGGCTGCGCTGTTCACCCTGGGGATGCCTTCTGCCAACGCCGCCCCCTCGGCCCTCACTCGGTGGGCGATATCCTTGGGTTTGCGGGCACAACAGTCTTTCACTACGGCTACATCGTCAAAGACATTCTCGACATTGCCTCGGGAAAGGATTTGATGAGTCATTAGAGGCCGTCTGGCGGGTCAGGAACGGAGCCAGAGATGTAGGGCGGCAACGGTCACGGTGCCGTGAAAGACGTACGCCCTCTTGTCAAAGCGCGTGGCCACGGCCCGAAAGACCTTCAACCGGTTGATCAGCCGCTCGACCTCGTTCCTGCGGGCATAGCGTGCCGCGTCGAAACTGGCGGGTCTGCCGCCTCTGCTGCCACGGTTCTGACGGTGGGCCCGCTGGTCGCGGCGCTCGGGGATGGTGTGCTTGATCTGCCGACGCCGCAGGTATCGGCGGTTGCGGCGGGAGCTGTATGCTTTGTCGCCGCTCAAATGGTCCGGCCGGGTGCGCGGGTGTCCGCCGGCGGGGCGGGGAACGCGGATCCGGTCCAGGACTGGAATTATCTGTGGTGCATCGCCCCACTGGCCGGGGGTGATCAACAGGGCCAGTGGCCGTAGTCCGCCTTCACCGGCCAGGTGGATTTTCGTGCTCAGCCCGCCGCGGGAGCGGCCGAGGGCTTCATCGGGGCAATGCAGGGCGGGTCTGGTGCGTTTGCCGGGTTTCCGTGGCGCCTGCTTACGGGCACCTGCGGCATGCTGGTGAGCGCGGCACACCGTAGAGTCCACGCTCACCATGGACCAGTCGATGAGCCCCTCTGCGTCGGCGTCGGCCTGGACTGCCCGCAGGATCCTGTCCCACGTGCCGTCCGCTGACCAGCGGCGATGCCTGTCGTGCACCGTCTTCCACTTTCCGAACCGCGTCGGGAGATCCCGCCACGGGATGCCGGTTCGCTGCCGGAACAGAATCCCGTTGATTACCTGACGGTGGTTCCTCCAACGCCCACCTCGGCCGACGTTTTTCGGCAAGTGAGACCTCAGTCGGGCCCATTCCTCATTTGATAAGTCACCCCGCCCCATGCAGACCAGAACGATCACACCGCACGGCAGTCACGCGACCCGTCGGACAGGCTCTAGGACTCCTGGGCCCTTTTCGGCGAGTACTACTGGGACCCCTACTGATGCAGGCCGGTGTTGCCGGGTGTTTGGTGGAGTCCCGGGCCGACGAGAGCGTGCCGACCGAAGTTGATCACCCCGTTGTTCTGACCGGGTAGTCCGCGGATGTTCATGCCTGCGAAGCCTCTCTCGGTCAGGTAGACCCCCCAGACCAGGCTGATGTGGTGCATCTGGCCGTCTCCGGCCGGAAATGGTTCTGTGGCGGGGATGACGCGTTGCTGCAGTACGCCGGCGCCTGAGCAGGCCGCCGCTGTCACGGCCTCTGACCAGTCTTGGTCGGTCATGGTCCAGCCGCAGTACACCCCGGTGCCGCGGTGCTGGTGGGCGGCCTTGAGCACCAGATCATGACGGTGGTGCCGGGCGTAGTCGATGAGGTCGGGCAAGCGGCCCTGCGCTTGGGCTGGTGTGGCCCCCAGCAGCCACGTCGGGGGCAGCAGCCGGTCCACGGCGCGTTGCTCGCCGGGTGTCAGAGCGGCGCGGGCGGCGCGCTGTGACAACAGTGCGAGTGTGTTCTTACCGTCCAGCACCGCGTCGTGCAGTCCCGTGTAGATCTGCACCTTTCCGTCGCGGCAGGCCTGCACCAGCGGCTCGGCCAGTTCCGGTTTCGACAACACATCGCCGACGGTGAACATCCGCACGACGATGTCCACCCGGCGCCGCCCCAGATACACCCCGTCCCGGTGTACTCGCAGCTGGCCGATGTGGCATATCTGGGTGTCCAGGCCGCCCCGGGCCAGTGCGCGGGCCCACAGCCGCAGGTCCGGCTCGGCATGAGGCATCGATGTCGGCCATTCCGCCAGCGCCACGACCGGCTGCTCGGCTCCCGGACGCCCGGCGTCGGCCAGAGACAGCAGACCGGGCACGATCTGCTGCAACGGTTCGGCGAAGGCAAGGCTGTGCTCGGTCATGAAGCGCGCCAGGAAGGCATCGCCGAGCATGATGTGCCCCAGTTCCCCTGCGGCGGCCCCTGCGGTGGCGCCGCCGAAGTTGAACTCGAGCAGCCGAAACCGGTCACCGTCGTGGTACAGGTCCGCCCGGGCCCGGAAAACAGCGGATGGTGCAGGGCCGGGGGCTGCCAGGTGCCGCAGGGCCGCAGGGATCTGGAGCTCCCGACAATAAGCCCTCCAGTCACCACCGCTCAGCCTCTGCGGCAGCGATACCAGCGCCCCGTGGAGGGCCTGGAGGTCAAGGAGCAGATCGGCCAGCTGCGCCGCATCAAGGAACACCGGCCGGGACAAGGCCCCGCTATCACCCAGCGCGCTCGACAGCAGCCGGCCTGCCTCGCCCGCCGCGGCCACCCGCGCCGACCCTGGCACACCAGCCGCCAGGCGGGCCAAGTACTCGCGGGTCAGATGGTTGGTCACGGGGACGATGATGCCCGAGAGCATAGGCGCCCCACCAGATGGGCGATCCCGGCCCAGCGCATGCTGCAGCGAGTACGAGAACCGCGTCAGCGCCCTCGGCCAGTGACCACACCGCCAGCCCCGCTGCGGCTACCCTGATTCACCCTCTGACCTGGACCGCAGCCGCTTAGCGTTGCTTTTTCGGCGAGTACTACTGGGGCCCCTACTCGCGATGGATCAGCGCCCGCATGCTCCCGTCGCGGAACGCGGCCGACCTGATCGCCGGGCACTGGCGGCTGCTGACCGAGCTCGGAGCCGTCCCGAAGGCCCTGGTCTGGGACAACGAGGGCGCCGTCGGGTCCTGGAGGTCGGGCGGCCCGCAGCTGACCGAGGACTTCGCCGCGTTCGCCAGCCTGCTGGGAATCAGGATGATTTTGTGCAAGCCCCGTGACCCCGAGGCCAAGGGACTGGTTGAAAGGGCGAACGGGTACTTGGAGACCTCGTTCCTTCCCGGCCGGGTCTTCACCTCGCCGGCGGACTTCAACGTCCAGCTCGCCGACTGGCTCACCAAGGCCAACCGGCGCCTCCACCGGACCTTGCAGGCCAGGCCCGCAGACCGGCTCGACGCCGACAAGTCCCGGATGCTCGGCATCCCGCCGATCTCACCGCCCGGCTGGTGGAAGACCAGCCTCAGGCTGCCGCGTGACCACTACGTCCGCCTCGACACCTGCGACTACTCCGTCCACCCGCTCGCCGTCGGCCGGCGGGTTGAGGTGACCGCCGACCTCGACCAGGTCCTCGTCACCTGTGACGGCACCGAAGTCGCCCGTCACACCCGCTGCTGGGCCAAACACCAGACCATCACCGACCCCACCCACGCGGCCGCAGCCGTCGCTGCCCGCACCACCATCAAGCCCGAGCCCGCCGAGAAGCTCGAAGTCGAGATGCGCTCGCTGGACACCTACGACCGCATCTTCGGCGTCATCGACGGCGGCCTCGGACAAGGAGTCGCATGACCACGACAAGCTCGAAGAAGAGTGCCGGCACTGGCCGGGACGTCACCTCCGAGATTTTCTTCCTCACCCGCGCATTGAAGGCCCCCTCCCTACGGGAGGCGGCCGGCCGGCTCGCCGAGCGGGCCCGCGCGGAGGAGTGGAGCCACGAGGAATACCTCGCCGCCTGCCTCCAGCGCGAGGTCGCCGCCCGCGACGCTCACGGCGCCGAAGGCCGCATCCGCGCGGCCCGCTTTCCCGCCAGGAAGTCTTTGGAGGACTTCGACTTCGACCACCAGCGGTCCCTGAAGCGAGAAACGATTGCTCACCTGGGAACCCTCGACTTCATCGCCGGGAAGGAAAACGTGATCTTCCTCGGCCTGCCCGGCACCGGCAAGACCCACCTCGCCACCGGCCTCGCGATCCGGGCCTGCCAGGCCGGCCACCGCGTCGCCTTCGCCACCGCCGCCCAATGGGTCGCCCGCCTTCTCGACGCCCACAACGCCGGCAAACTCGCCGACGAGCTCACCCGCCTCGGCCGCTATCCGCTGATCGTGGTCGACGAGGTCGGATACATCCCCTTCGAACCCGAAGCGGCCAACCTCTTCTTCCAGTTCATCTCCGGCCGCTACGAACGCGCGTCCGTGATCGTGACCAGCAACAAGCCCTTCGGCCGCTGGGGAGAGGTCTTCGGCGACGACACCGTCGCCGCCGCGATGATCGACCGCCTCGTCCACCACGCGGAGGTCATCAGCCTCCGCGGCGACAGCTTCCGCATGCGCGGACGCGACGTCGGACGCGTCCCGCCCGCCGAGGCCAACGGCAACGATTAGGGCAAATAGTTCATAAAGTCGTCGTAGACGGTGAAAGCCATGACCACGGGTCCGCTGACGGAGAGCTCGGCAAGAGGGTCAGCGGCTGCTGGCGGAGCTCCGGCCAGCATGATTACCACGGTCGTAGCTACGGCAGCACAGACTGCGCGGATGCGTCGCACAAGGTCCCCCCCTCGAAACGGCTACTTTGCATCCTTTCCTACCATTCCTGGAGGAAACGCAAGGCGAGAAAGTAGTACCGGACACATGAGGCTGAGGACCATCGACAGACCGGCGACGTGACACGCAGCCATCAATTGATGGAACTCGCAAAGGAACGAGGGGGTCACTTTTCGCCCGTCGACAGTGGGTCACACTTCAGGCGCCGTCGACACCCGGCACGGTACCGGTCCGCCGCCTGGACGGCGGACCAGTACGGACAGCACATGCACCCTGGGCACTTGGCAGCCACCGGCACCCGCTTCTGCCAGGCTCGCTGTGACCTTCCGATCAGTCAACGATCGGGGACGATGAGTTGTCGCACTCGCGGGCCTGGTCGTTTTGCACCGTGACGGGCACTGGCACTGCGAGGTTGTTGCCGCACACGGCAATGGGAACGTTGATGGGCACGTTAATGGGTGTAATGGTCCCCTGGTTCCCCAGGCCGATTTCCGTGTCCGCACTGGCGGATGCGGCACCTCCCAGCACCAGCGTGGCTGTCGTGCATCCCACGGCCAGCTTCTTGATTGCCCACCGCATGAGCCACCCCTTCCCGGTCACCGGCAACCGCGGCACGACCGCCCGTCCCCGAGATTCCTGGCACCGGCGCTCGCACGGGAATCCAGCCGTGCTGCAATGCGCCCGCTTACAGCGCCCTGCCCGGCGCACGGGATCCGGCTCACCAGCCTGCGGTTGACGATTCCGGTCGCCACCTGAGCCCTTGCCAACCGCCTTTCAACCGTGGTGGTGGTCGGTTTCCGCAGCGAGCTGGTGGGCGTAGTCGTTCAGGAGTTGTCGTAGGGCGTTGTAGAAGCGGTGTGGTCGCTGGTCGGGGAGGGTCTGGGTGAGGGGGATCCACAGGTGGCGTGTGGTGCGGGAGCCGGCGGTGTGGCCGGGGAGGCTGGGGGCGATGCTGTGTTCGCTTCCTGTGACGAGGGTCCACACGAATTCGGAGGCGATCTGATGCGTGCGCTGGAGGGATGCCGGGAGTCGGGAGCGGCTGGTGTGTGCGGCTTCGTTCCACAGGGTGTGCCAGTGGTCGGTCGGCAGGGTCCAGTGGGCCAGGTGCTGGCGACGGAGGTGGTGGTCGGTGGGCCGGCTGCGGGTGTCGAGGGTGGTGGCCAGGTGGGTGATCTGGTTGGTGTCGGGGCCGGGGTGGCTGGGCAGGCGTTGGTGGGCAGGTAGGCCGTGCCGCCAGCTGTCGGGGATGCCGAGGTAGCGGGCGGCGTCTTGCCAGGGCATGCCGGAGGCGATCTGGACGAGGCGGACGGCAGCGGCCCGGCGACGCAGGACCGCTTGCCGGGGGGTGAGACGGCAGACCTGTGGCGGGTGGGTCAGCCATGGGTCGGGGAGCCATTGGGGGATGTGCTGGATCCGGTAGCGCGGATTACGCAGGAAGACGGTCGGCGGGCGCTGCGGGGAGGAGGTCGTCCGGCCTCCCGGGGCGGCTGGGGTCTGCCGTTTGAGGGTGGGTGAGCCGTGTTGGTGCAGGTGGCGCCAGGCCTGGCCCCACTGGCCGCCGGGATGGGGCGGGGCTGTGGCGAGCATGGTGTGCAGTCGCTGGCGGAATTCGGGGCCGGGGAGGGTGAGGAGCTGGTCGGCGGCGTGCAGGAGCGTGGCGGTGGCCAGGGCGGAGCGGGGTGGGTGGTCGAAGGTGGTGAAGGGGATGCGCCCGCGGCCGCGGGGGCGGGTGCGGGCCTGGTGCTGTTGCTCGGACAGGTACTCATCGACGGTTTCGGGGACGGCGTCGCGGGCGAGGTCGCGGGCCTGGGGCCAGGTGGCTGTCACGATCGTGGTCAGTACGCGCAGGTCGGTGAAGTAGCGACGGGCCTCGCTCGCCTGGGCCGTTGCCTCCAGCCGTAGGAGGATCTGCTCCTGCAGGCGCGTCAAGGCGGGGCTGACCGGTGGGAGGCTCGCGGCCCGGTTGGGGTCGTCCAGGCGGTGGCCGCAGAGGCTGAGGCGGTTGGGGAGGGCCTCGTTGAGGGGGTTGCGGCACTGGGCGGGGTGGAGGCCAGCCAGGCGGATGAGGGGCAGCACTTTGCTGCCGCCGATGTGGAAGGCGTGCGCCGGGCAGGCGCAGGCGGGGCACAGGTGGTGCAGGAAGGTGCGGTGCCGGGAGCACATGAAGATCACCGGTAGGCGCCACTCGGTTTTCCAAGGTCCGCCGTGCCGCTGCTGGATAAGGGTGCCGTCGCCAGCCAGGCAGCGGGGGCAGTAGCGGGTGTAGTGGGTCAGGACCCAGGCGTCGACCGTGGTCTGGGTCGCTTTCAGGCCGGGTCGTGGGGTGAGGGATCCGGCGACGGGCGGGAAGTGGGTGGCGTAGGTGCTCAGAGTGAGCCGGGAGGCTTCTGCTCGGGTGAGGCGGGTGGCGTGGGCGAAGGCCTCGAGGTGGTCGTCGAAGGTGAGCAGGAGCCGGCCGGGGACGTAGGTGTCGCTGGTGCCGATGCCCGTGCGCTGGATGAGCTGGAAGGGGGCGACGTCCAGCCGGTGGCCGAGCCGCAGCAGCAGGCCCGCCAGTCCTTCTCCCGGCAGCGGGGCCAGGGCCCGGGGCAGCGGGTCGGGCAGGGGCACGGCAGGTCACCCGTGGGCCTGGCCGCGCGGGCCGTGGTCGTCGAAGACGGTGTTCCGGCCCCGCCCACGGGCGCAGGCAGGCCGTGGGGCAGCGGTGGTGCGGGTGCGGGAGGAGCCGGGGATGGCCGGGACTTCACCGGCCAGCGCGTCCCGCTCGGGATCATCCAGACTGAGCACCACGTCGTCCAGGAGGTCTTCGTCGAGGGTCTCCTTGCCGCTGTCCATGGCCTCCTGGCAGCCGTCCTCGATGAGACGCTCCAGGAGGCCGACGACGCCATCGGTGCGGCGCATCAGGTACTCGGGCATCCGCCCGCCGGTGAGCATGCCGGGTGGGGCCTTCAGAAGGCGGAGGTTGGCCTCCAGACCGGCGAGGTGGTCGTGGAAGGCGGTGATCTGGCCGGGGGTGGTGTAGCGGAAGCGGTCGAGTTCGACCAGGTCGAAGCGGCGTTCGGTCTGGGTGGCTTCCAGGCCGTGGACGCGGGCGTGCTGGGAGGGCGGCAGCACCCACTGCCGGGTGTGCTCGTCGAAGTGGCCCTGGCGCAGCAGGCCGGAGCCGAGGATGTCGACGCCGACGAGGATGAGGGTGACGTTCATGCTCATGAACGCCCGGATGAGGTCGAGGGTGTCCTGGTCGTCGGCGCGGTGCATGCGCAGGCGGGTGATGTCGTCGAGGATCAGGGCCTTGGTGCCGTGGTCGTCCAGGGAGGCGGCGAGCTGACGGATCAGTTCGGGCAGCGTCAGGCGTTTGGTCTCCGCGCCGAAGAACCCCAAGATTGCCTGGCAGGTGCTCTTCGGCTTCGCCGTGACCGGGGTCTGGGCGTAGGCGACGGGGGCGTGCACGTCTCGTGTGCCCGGGGTGGGCTGGGGGTGGAGGTGGTGGTGCATGGCCAGCCAGGCGTCCTCGAAGGCTGCGGCGACCTCGCACACGGTTTCGGTCTTGCCCTGGTAGCCCCAGCCGGTGACCATCACCCCGGCCCGGGTCGAGGGGCGGGTCTTGAGCGCGTTGTTGCGGATGCGCCGGTTCACCAGCCGCGAGACCTTCAGCGACATCGGCGTCTCCTGCAACGGCAGGTTCACGTGAGTGGCCGTGCGGTGCAGGTCGTACAGCGACCGCTCCCGCGGGCTCAAGGCCCGCCACTGGCCGAGCGTGAGCCGGGGAGCGGGAGCGAAATGGCCCCGGCCGGCACGCCAGCGCTGCCAGCCCGCGTAGGTGTCGCGCCGCGGGGGCGGCTCGAGGAACCCGGCGGCAAGATCGAGGTCCTGGAGTGGGGAATCGTGGCTCACGCGTGCTCCTTCGCCGGTCCGGGGGCTCCTCTTCGTCGGGCGGGAGCAGGAACAGCGCCCGGCGGCGCACGGCCTCGCCCAGCCGGGGCGGCGGCACGGGCCCGCCGCGTTCCCGCACGGCCGCTTCGCGGCGCCGCCGCCGGTCGGCGTCCCTGGCCTCGGTGAGGGTGCGGCCCTGCGCGGGCCAGCCCGCCGCCTCGTCCAGGGCCCGGGCCTGGAGCCGCGGTGCCCGGTCGGCCGCGGCGGCCTGGGCCTGGGCGGCCTGACGTGAACGGGCACGGCGTTCGCGTTTGGGCATCGTCGGCCACTGGGCGACCGGGATGGCCGAGCCCAGCAACTCCAGCAGCACCGGAAGGAGCTCGGCATCGGTGCGGGGCCGGGGTCCGAGCCGTCGCCGACGGACCTCGCCGAGCAGAGCCTCGGCCGTGGTGTCGGAGAACGCGGGGACCTCGCCCTCGGGCGGCATCCCGGTCCAGCGCAGGACGTGCCACCTGGCGTGATCGTCCGGATCCTGGAAGAAGACGGTGCGGCGATCGCGCCGGTCGGAGCGCATGACCCACTTGCCCTTGTGCCGTCCGCCCCGTGCGGACGGCTGGCGGAAGCGGTGCTCGTCCAGCACGCGGTCATGATACCAGAGCCCGCCGATCTTCACCCCCCGGCCGGGATGGATCTGCACATGGTGGGCCTTGAGCAGCCGGTAGTACAGCTCCGGCTTGGGGATCTGCAGGGCGAAGCCGCTCTGCTGCATCGCCGCGGCGAACAGGGAGTTGGGGCTGTGGTCCTCGCCCGGGCCCCAGGCCGGCGCATACTCGCCCAGGATCCGATTCTGCCAGATGCGGACCACCCAGGCGGCGATCAGGTTCTCCATCTGGGCCATCGACAGCACCGCGTCGCCCTCCGGGTCGGCGCCGCGGTCGGCGACATCGGCTCCGGTGAAGCCCAGCAGGTGTTCCAGCAGCAGCGAGTTGATAGCCGCGAAACACCGCTCGACGGCGAACTTGTCGGTCGGCCGTAAGGCACGGGCGGGCAGGATGTTGCAGCCCAGCGCCTGCTCGGCCTCCACGACATGGTGGTTCTTGTAGGGGCCGCCGTGGTCGGTGGTGACCGTCTCCGGCGCGAAGAACGGCAGGGCCGCGACCTTGTGGCCGGCGAACTGGGCGACCACCTTCGCCGGCACGCCGGGGTAGGGCCATTCCATCTCCTCGCCCCAGCCCTCGCGCATCGGCAGCGGCATCATCACGTCCCGCAGCAGCATCGCGACGTCCACCGACGTGTCCGACACCAGCGTCAGCCGGAACGCGACGATCGAGTGCGTGTAGAGGTCCAGCGCGAGCGTGAGCATCACCGAGACCGGATCCCCGAACACCGACTCACGGACCTTCACCGGCAGCGGCGTCGAATCCAGCGCGACGACCTGGCCCGGCCGGTGCACCACCACCCTCCGGCCGGCGTCCTTGGCCTCCTCCGCCGAACGCACATAACGCTGCCGAGCCCCGCCCGGGCCGAACCACTCCCGCCACACCACGGTCAGCGTCGTGCGGCCGGGAATCTCCTCCGGCGGGAAGCCGGGGAACATCTCCCGCATGTACTGGTGCAACAGGCGGTGCTTGGCCCGCATGCTGATCCGCGAGCGCCGCAGGCACTCCCGCCGGACGGCGAAGACCGCCTCCCGGATCTCCTCGGTGACGCTCGGATGACCCCCGCCGCGGCGCGTCCAGCGGCCGTCCGCGCAGGCCACCACCAGATCCTCGACGCTCGCGGCCGCCAGCCGCTCCAGCGTCCGCGTACTCATATGCTGCAGGCCCAGTCTCGCCGCCTCGTCCCGGTCCAGAGCCTTCAGCTCGGCGGCCTTCGCCCGCCGCCGCTCGGTAACCGTCGTGGAGGCCGGGTCGTAGGCCGGCCTCGGCTCCCCGGGCAGGGCTCGCGACGGATGCCCCATCCGGTAGCCGGTCTCCGCCTCCCTGACATGTTCCGCCCGCAGCCGGGCCCGCTCCAGGTGATCGCCGGACAGATCCGCTCTGCCCGTGGGCTGCCGGGAGGCCCCCGGCGCCGTCCTTGCGGTCGTCCTGAGCGGGCGGGCGTCCGGGTGGTGCATCAGCCAGCGGATCGAGCGGCGCACGCACTCGCCGTCCGCATCCCGCAGCACGACCTGGCCGGCCTGCGCCACGACCTCCTCAACCGTCCAGCAGACACCGTTGAGACCGATCCCGCAGCCCGGGGCCAGCTCGAGCAGCCCTCCTCTCACCACGGGCGCCCACCGCCGCCAGGCCAGACCACGGATGTGTCCTGCAAGGGCTCGCCCAAGTCGATGCCGAGCCTGCGGTGCCAGAGCAGGTGCAGGGCATGAGCACGGGCCACGACCGGCAAAGCCGTCGACTCCACCAGATCTTTGAAGCTCACGGCCCGGTCCTCCGCCGACCGCAACAGCTGGCCTTGCAGGGCGAGGGGATCGTCCAGGTCGCGGCGCTGGGCCGAGAGGGCGTCCAGCACGCCCATCACGTGGGGCTGCCAGCCGGCCACCACGGTGTAGCGCCAGCGGCAAGCTGCCGCCATCTCCTGTGTGGCCGCGAACTTCAACGCGTCGCTCTCCTCGATGAGGCGGCGCGGCCGGACATCGAACAACCACCGCTGGCCGCCCGGCGCGATCGCAAGGAAGTCCGGCGTGTGCTCAGCCCGGCCGTCCGCGTGCTCGAAGTCCAAGCGGAACGGCTGCGGCAACACCTCCCGCACCCGCAGAAAATCCAGCGCGAGCAGCAGCCGCTGCTCCTCCGGCGACTCGAACCCGTGATGCCGCCCTGTTGAGACCATGAACTGCTTCCCCGGCCGGTGCCGCTGCCGCGCCCGCCACGAAAAGGCGCGTACGGGCTCCGAGGCCAGCACCGGCACAGCCGTCAGATCCCGGACCGGCCAGACCACCTCATCCCCCGCGAACCGCCACGTCGTCACCCACCGCCGAGGCCACGATTCCCCCAGCGCCAGCCGATCCTGTACGGCCCCGTCCGCGCTGTACGGGGCCACGAGATCATCCAGCCCGCATCCATCCGAACGAAGACCAGCTCCCGCCTGCGCACCCATACCCAAAGTGGATCACCGCGCCGTCCCGACACGGCGCCGATTACCGCAGATGACCAGAACAGACGCCGGGTGATCATGTACGCAGCGTTACATGCCAACTATCGGTGGCCATTCTCCAACTATCGCCGACCGTCACAGTCGGCCTACCAGCCACCCACCACTAAATAGAACATGCATACGACACAAGGGTAAGATTGAGCTGCAATGGCTGATACCTATGACTTCCCCGCTTCGCTCCGCCAGGCGCAGCTCGAACTGCACCAGGTGACCGCCGACCTCGCCGCGCTCGGGCGCACGCTGCCCTGGTCGGCCGTCCCGCTGCCCGGGTGGAGCAGGCCCGACGGGCACTGGTACCCCAGCAGCCGGCCCGACAGCCCCGGCTGGACCGAGGAACAGCAGCAACAGGTCGCCGCGCTGCGGGCCCGCGCGCTGGAACTGTCGATCACCGTCGCCACCCACCCCTTCTGGGACACAGTGGAGAAGGGGAAGATGGTCGAGGCACGGATGGCCCTCAAGCGCGTGCACGAGCACGCGGGCGGCGACGAGGCCGCGGCCGACGGCACGGCGTAGGCCCAGGCCATGGACGGGCAGTTCCAGACCCTCGCCCTTAGGAAGCAGCGGGGCTTGGGACCGCAGGCTTGAGCAGGTTCCGGTCCATCCCCGCGCGTGCGGGGAGCAGCCATTCCTCGACCGTCTCGTAGAAGCGTTCGGGGGTCCATCCCCGCACGTACGGGGAGCAGTTTCCATGTCCCTTCTGCAATCTTTTTCAGTGAGGTCCATCCCCGCACATGCGGGAAGCAGTCCCACGTCGCCATGTCGCCGGACGAAGCGCAGGGTCCACCCCCGCACGCACGGAGAGCAGTTCACGGCTTGGGTGAGGGCGTCGACGGCACGGGGTCCATCCCCGCATGTACGGGGAGCAGGGGACGTCCGGGTACTGGGGCATCTCGTCGACGGGTCCATCCCCGCAGGCACGGGGAACACGACTCCTGGTACGCCATGTTCACGTGGTACGTGGGACCACCCCCGCAGGCCCGAGGAGCACCGACCGGCGCGGAAAAGGTCACCGAAGGCTGAGAGGCCACCCCCAAGCACAGGCAGCACAAGCACCACTAACCGCCGACCAGCTCAGTGCAGCAACCACACCCACACACGCAGGAAGCAGAACGCCTGCCCCGCACGGCAACCATCACCCCCTGGGTCCATCCCCGCACGCGGGAAGCAGCCGCGCTTGGGCAAGGTGGCCAGCACGTCGCCGGGTCCATCCCCGCGTGCGCGGGGAAGACTACTCCGATCGGCACATCGATCAAGCTTGCGCCGGGACCATCCCCCGCGCGTGCGGGGAGCAGTCAGGGAGATCGGCGATGAAGGCCGTGAATTCGGGTCCATCCCCGCGAGGCAGGGAGCAGAACCGCATGGCGCCGCAGGCGGATGATGAGGGGGCATCCCCCGCGAGCACAGTGAGCACCAGGAGGACGAGCAGGGAAACCCGATCGAGCCGGGACCATCCCAGCAGGCGCAGGGAGTCGCTTGAGTTCTTCCTGGTCATCGCGCAGGGACCATCCCCGCACGCGCGGGAAGCAGGACGTGCAGGACGACGCTGCCACCGGTAGACCGCGAGGCCCACCCCCACACTCACGCGAAACAGCCGGCCTTCTCGCTCAAGTAGTCGAGCAGCTCGGATCCATCCCCGCCGGCGCGGGGAACACTTCGGGCACCACGTCGTGGACACCCCGTTTAGGGAACCATCCCCCGCGGGCGCGGGGAATACACAATCTCGTGCTCATCATTATTGAAACGCAAGGGACCATCCCCGCGAACGCGGGGAACACAGGAGGGCGGCGACCTTCGGGCCGACGCGCTCGGGACCATCCCCGCGGGCGCGGGAAGCAGGTAGAGGGGTGGCAGAGTGACGGTTCTTCCCTGGGCCCATCCCCGCACGCGCCGGGAGCAGGACGTGATCTCCTGCGGCTTCTACGCGGGCAAGGGCCCATCATCCCCGCGCGTACGGGGAGCAGTCGATCACAGGGGCGGCCGGCGCGTCGCCCTCGGGGCCATCCCCGCAGGCGCAGGGAGCACCCCGACACCACGCCGCTCTGTGCGGTCTGGGTCCACCCCCGCGCGTTACGGGAAGCAGAACGTATTCGAGCCGCTCACCGACCCGTCCCTGGGCCCATCCCCGCGTACGTTGGAGAGCAGAGCTCTTCCAAACCCGGGCGAACGATGCGTCGGGGTCCATCCATACATCCCCGCACGCGCGGGGGAATCCATCCATCCATCCCCGCACGCGCGGGGAACAGGAGCAGCCGCCCTTGCAGCCGCAGACGGAGGCGGGTCCATCCCCGCGTGCGCGGGGAGCGGCTCGCCCGGTAGCCGAGACCGAAAACCACCAGGGGTCCATCCCCGCGCGGGCGGGGAGCAGAGGAAACGACCTGCATGTTTCCCCAACCACATCCCGGAAACCAACCAACTCCAAAGAAACCGATATCACCCCACTAAACACCCCAAAAACCGCAAGAAACCCGGAACGCCCTTTTCTTGTCACCCCCCCCACCGAACACGAAACACACCACATCAACCAAGCCACGCCAGAGCCATCTCGCACGCGCGAGAAGCAACGCATGGCGTCGAAGCCATTGGCTAAGCCGAGCATCTACTGCTTCAGCATCTTGGCCCCGTTGACGTGCTCCTCGGCGACGCCCGCGCCCCAAGGCAGGGGTCAGGCCCGCCACGACGATGTTGCGGTCGCATTCCAGTCTTGCGGCGAGGGTACGGCGACTGGGCAGGTATCTCACTGCTTCCAGGTGCGGATTCTCTTTGACGCTTCATCGAGCAACACCTCGATCAGCCCGGTCGGGGGCTTGTAGCCACCGGAGCGAGCTTTAAGGAATGCCACCACTCGGACCTTACGTACCTTGGCGCTAGACTCCCGGAACTCCGGGTTATCTACCAGCTCTCCCGCAAGATCACTAACCTTCAATTCAAGCTCGGCAAATATCTTGGCTGAAGCCGCATCCACAGTGTCACCAGCGCGCTCGACGACGGCCCAGTAGTTGGCCACGTGCGACCCTACAAGGCGTCGGACAATCCGCTGACGCTGAGCCTGACTCGGAGCCTCCCGGAATTCAGGAGACTCTTGCAACTGCGCTGCGAGCCGGACGATTTCCTCCTCACTCAGCCGAAGCGGTCCGTCGACAACAGGTCGACTTCCCCCGGAATCGACGCCCTCCTCAAGACCCGACAGTACTCCGTCAATCCCTTCAGTGATTTCCGTATACCAGGCCGCCTGAGCTGCACTCCAATAGTGAAGAACTCCGTCTGCGGCAAAGGCCAAACGCACATCGTGGTAGCGGCCCTCATACTCGGCAGCCTGATGGAGCAGCACGGCCACTCGAGTTCGACCACGAGAGTCCAGGCGCTGCTTCTCGTCCTCATCCAGTTCCACAACAGAGAGTTCGAAGGTCTCTCCGGAGCTGTATAGCAGACGAGCTCCGGCCGTCGCCGCAAGGTCGACGAAGGCCTCCGGTGTCATGTGCTCCACCGTCATGTGCACAGCCGGCAGGAAGTCATCATGGTTCTCCGGGACTGCTGGAACCACAGCCAGTCCTCGCACGGAGGCCCAGGTGGGGATGAGGTGAGCGATCGCGTCAAGGTCGCTCACACTGGGTGCTTTCGATTCGGGGGTTGCGGTCATAGTCGGCTCCTTATCAGCTCCGTGTTCGTGCTGCGCACGATAGAGGTGCGGTGTGACAGGCATGGCTGGAGAGGATGGCCACGGCGGGACCAGCAGATACCGCTGCACTCCTCGTCGAGTGTCGAGCCCGCCGGGGCCGGCTCCCTGGATACGGTCTGTACATACGAGCCTGGAACGACGCAGTCGCGCCTTTCAAGTGATCGTCGCGCTGGACCAATCGCCGACCCGGCACGCGTGCAAGCGACAGCATGGCAGGGCACGCGCACGGCAAGGAGGAATCACGTAGATGGTTCCCCTGCCAGCAGCGGAAAGCGCCACCCTGCAGACCGCTCACAGCGGACTTCGCCGACGCCGGTACAGACCACGCCTGCTCACAGGCCCGCAGCTGCTGGCCCACGGAGCCGTCGCGCCGCCCGGCAGCGCTACCGGGCGCGGCAACGATGTCCGTGCTAACGCCCAGAACTACCCCGGCCCCGAGTCCAACCGTCACCCCGCACGCGCGGGGAGCAGTCCCCAACCCTGAGCTCGCCTTCGACGCCCTGGGGTCCATCCCCATACACGCGGGAAGGAGTTCTGGAAGGCAGGCGCCAGCCTCGGCAAGGAGCAGTACAAGTAGATCCTGTCCGCCAGCCATCCGCCCGGGCCCACCCGCACACAGGGGACAGCAGGTCCCGCCCTGCGCCTTCTTCGCCATCAGGCTCCATCCCCCGCACGCGCAGAGAACACAAGAACCGTCAGTCTCCCACCTCCTTTACCTCAGCCCCCCACACGCGCGGGAAGCAACCGCGCTTGGGCAAGTTGGCCAACACGTCGCCGGGTCTATCCCCGCGCGAGCGGGGAGCACCTGGTCGCGCGCGGATCCCCCCAGCAGCCCCCATGTGGACGATTGCCCGATGCCACCGGGGCCGATACGGAGGACATCGGCCACGCTGACCGCCATATGGACCGCCTCCAGCAGCGGGATAAGCAACATCACTCCACGCGCCACCAGCACGGCCGGGTCCCGGGGGAGAGACACCGCTACGAGTATCACCAGCCCCAGAAAGAGCCCTGACACCGCAACGGCAGCGACCATGCCACTGGCGAGAATCATGACTGCCGCCCGAAGCTGATCGCCGCGCACCGCTGAGGCCACCCCGTAAAGGAACGCTGCGGCCACCAGAGCAACCAGTCACGTGAGCAGCATGACGATGCCGGCGTAGGGCCGGTCGCTGGGGTGGGGGCGGCCCGTTTCGATCCGAGTAGGAAATGATGACGGCGACATCGAATCCAGCCAGGACTCCCATGACGCTGGCGTGCGATCCGGAGGCAACAGGAAGGTCGAGGCAAGACGGGACCGGACAGGGCACTGGGCTTCCTCCCTCAGGCCGGGAGCCTGCAGGGGTGACCATCCTGCCTCACACTGCACGAGTCCTGGGCGGATGCCGGGCCCGTCCTCGCCCGGACGGCGGCGCATGCCCGCCGCCGGAGAATCGACCGCACCTGAGTGAGCGCGGCCGTCTGCGATCATACGGCGGATCTCGCAGCTTCCCACCCGACGACGGTCGCGGCCCGAGAACATCGCCTCCTTGGGCAAACACTCCCGGCCAGGCCACCGAACCAGCCCGCCCGCGCCGTCCCTCACCGCAACGCCGGCGACCAACTCGCGGCACACAACAAACGACACCGCTCACCGCTGGACAGCTACCGCCGCCACCGGCCACTGCACGGCGCGGCCACCTCCACCTTGACGAACCTCGGCACCTGAATCAGTGGGACGGCTCCGCCTTCCCCCACGCCGGAACCAACCCCGATCTCCTAAAGCCTGTCTCGTAACTCGTGGGCGGGGGCTGCGTTGAGCTGGTCGTGCAGGTCGTCACCGCTCAACGCCATGAGCTCATAGAGGTGTTCACCGGGCTCCGCCCACGTCAGTTCCAGCGTCTGGTGCGGGCTGTCCACCGCAACGGAGGCCGGGCTCTGGACCCGGACCGGCCGGGCCGCCCGTGGGCACTGCCCCTGGAGGACCGGGTTCTGCTCGTGGCGATGTACTGCCGCACGAACCTCACCGTGCGCCAGCTCGCCCCGCTCTTCGGGATCTCCCCGGCAGCCGTCGGCCGGATCATCAGCCGGCACGGGCCGCTGCTGGCCCTGGCCCCGGGCAAGCGCTAGCCCGGACGACACCAGGTCCTCATCGTGGACGGCACGCTGGTGCCCACGAGAGACCGGACGGTGTCAGCCTCGTCGAAGAACTACCGCTACTCGGCGAACCTCCAGGTCCTGATCAAAGCGGACACCCGGGTGGTACTGGCCGTCGGCCGACCGCTGCCCGGCAACCGCAACGGCTGCACCGCCTTCGCCGAGTCCGGCATCAAGGACGCATGCGGTACCGCGACCGTCCTCGCCGACGGCGGCTACCAGGGCACCGGCCTCCCGATGCCCCACCGCCGTCAGGCCGGGCAGGACCGGCTGCCCGACTGGAAGGAACAGCACAACACCTCCCACCAGCGGGTACGCGCCCGCGTCGAGCACGCCTTCGCTCGCATGAAGAACTGGAAGATCCTGCGCGACTGCCGCCTGAAAGGCGACGGCGTCTGGTGGGCCACCAGTGGCGTCGCCCACATGCACAACCTCGCCCTCAGCCACTGATCACAGCGTCACGAGACAAGCTTTAACCTCCCGCCGGGTGAATCCTGGCCGCGACTCCATACACCACACCTGTTGCACCCGCTATGGTCGTTCCGACCGCTTCTGAGCTGCATGAACTCGAACCGCACGCTCGCCGCGCCCTGGAGAATGCGCCATGTCCTCCTCGGTCAGGACCGCCTGCTTCCCGTCCTGCTCAATCCCCCGGGCCACGTGCTCGTAGGGCACGTCTTCTCCGCACACACTGCACTCGTTATCTGGGGTTACTTGAAGGCGTCAGGCATGCTGGCCACATTGGCCCCAGCGCACGTGCCTCGCGGATATCCAGGGGTTGTTCTGGCACATTCGGCAAATGAGCCGGGGCCACTGATAGAAGTTGACCAGACGCTCAGCGCGTCACCTCGTCCAGCGTCAGTTCTCCTGCGGTGCTCCAGCGCCTTCTGGTCATCTCCCGGCCGTTGTCGTCGAACACGACCAGTTCGGCCAGCTGACCGTTGGCGTGCCAGTACCGCCACTCACCCACCGGGCCGCCCAGCCTCGTGACCCCATCGGCCCGCTTGGTTCCATCTGGCCACCACTCCTGCTGCCGTCCGTGTTCGACGCCCTCGAAGTAGGTAGAGAGCAGCTCGATCTGCCCGGTGTCCGTGCGTTCCTCGACTTCGCCGGTCAAGAGCCCACCCTCGTAGCAGGTGCGCCCGTACTCGTCCAGGAAGGTCCGGTCACCGGTGACGCGCAGCGTCCGCGCCGTCGTGGCGGCCGCAGCCGGTTCCTCAGACGGCTCGGTATCAGGGGGCCCAGCGGGCCCGGAGCCCCGCGCGCTCGCGCGGCGGCCTTCCTGCCGGTCCTTGAACTTGCGCTGGATCTCTGCATGCCAGCGCGCGGCGTTGCTTCCGTCCAGTTGTCCGGCGAACGCCGCGCGAGCGGCGTCGACGAGGTCGAGACTGACCTCCGGATAGTGTGCTGCGATCTCCCACAAAGCGTCGTCCGTGTCCATGTCGAGCCCGGTGCAGCTCCGGATTCCCTGCCCGGTCAGCACCTCTCCCAGTACAGCGACGAAGGTCTTCTTCAACTGATCGTCGGTCGGCCGACCACCGAGCATCGCTTTCATCCCCACGTAGCGAACGGTCCATCCCGGCTTCAAGTCTCCCCGGCCGTCTGGCTCGGAGCCGACGTAACGTTTCCCCGGCTGCGTGCCTAACGTGCCTTAACGATGCCCAAGGCGCTGAACTGCGTCAATGGCCGACTATCCCAGATATCTACGGCGCCGGCGGTGTACCCGCCCGCCGTCCGCATCGTATACCTCGTGCAGTTCCAGGCCGTGCTCGCTGATCGAGGGCACCAGCTGCACCGGTACGGACACCAGCCCGAACCCGATCGCACCCGACCACAACGCACGCCTCTCGGCATGCCACCAGCCTGCGCAAGAACCCGCCAGCCCGCAGCCCGGCAAACTCCCCTCCACGGCACGAGCGGGCCCGCATCCGGGGCTCCCCCGCGGGGGTGCCGAGGTCAGCGGCCGGCGCGGTGTCCGTAGACCGTAAGGGTCAGGTCCTTCGCCGCGGCCTGGGCGTGCTCGGCGTCCAGACCGTGGTCGATGGCTTCCACGGCCCCGGCCGCCGCAACCCGTACTCGCAGAGGCAGGCTGTCATAGGCACAGACCCGGTAGGCCAGAGTGCGGCGGGCGTCCCGCTCTTCCTCGCTCACCCCGTCAGGGACCAGAGGGAAGACGGCCGCGTGGTACGTCGCGATGCTCATCAAGGCCGCGTCGGCAATGCCCTCCGCGTACCCGCCGGCCACAGCGGCTTCGAGCCGGAAGAAGGAAACCACCCGGCGGCGAGCCAGAAACGACCCGATCCCCGCACCCAGGCCGGCCGCACCCGCAGCAACCACCGCCCCCAGGCGCCCGCCTGCGACAAGACCGAAGCAGGCTCCACCCACCACCGCGCCCATCACCAGCACAAAGGCGACCAGCAGATGTATCCGGGTGGCGAGGGAAGACTCCACGCCCAGCAGTATGCACACGGCCACCACGCCCCCGGCCAACACAATGGCGCTACCAGCTTGCGCTCGCGAGCGTGAACACACCACGAGGGCGTGACAGTGCCCAGGGCGGCGTCGTTGAACCAGACAGCGGCGACCGCCTCCACACGAACCGGGTGCACACGCACAGAACCCGGCCACCGCACCACCAGGCCCCGGCCGGCCCCACGCCTCCCGACCGGCCAGCCACGAACGGATCGAGGCGACCTGGCGCGAGCGGGCGCTGAACGCCGAGGCCGAGCTCACCCGCACCCAGAAAGAGGTCTTCACTCAGCGGCAGCGGATCGGAGAGCTCATGGGGCAGATCCGCGACTTCGACCAGATGGTCCCCGGCGAGTCGGTCCAGGCCCTGACCACCGAGAACACCACCCTCAAACGCCGCGTCCAACAGCTCGCCCAGGAACACCGCACTCTCCAGGAACGACTCGAAGGCGCCCGCTCGAACCTCCGCTTTGCCGACAAACGCATCGCCGACCTCGAAGCCCAACTACTGGAATAGCCCGTCTCGGACATAGACAGGAAGAGGCCATGCCTGACCTCGAGATCACAGACTTCCGTCCAGACGACACCACGGTCCCCGAAGACGGCACCACCAGGCTGAGCTGGCGAATCGGCCCGGAAGACACCCAGGTCAGCTACACCCTCACCTACTCCGGCCCGGGCACCGAACCCGTCGTTATTGCTCCGAAGTACCGCAGGGATATTGACCGGTCCACCCGTGCAGAAGATGCCAACAGCGTACGGCTTGGGATCAGACAGGAGGCTTCGGAGGAAACATCTCCCTGACGCCACTCTGGATGACAGCCCGCTCGTCGGCCGCTCGCGCCCCAGCCTGAGGATGCCAGAGAACCGGAATCAAACACCGCCAGACGGGACGAAACACTCAGTGAGAAGCCGTACGACTGCTGACCTGGCAGTTATCGCTGCCGGAGGGTCTTGATCAGCCGCTGTCGGAGACGGCGAAGCGGGCAGGGATCAAGAAGACCGGGTTCATCCGTGCCAAGCGCCAGCTCGCGGCGGAGGGCTATTTTCACGAGTGGCGGCGCCAGGGCGAGGGCGGCCGGTGGTCGACCACGCAGCTGATCTCCAACATGCCGCTCTCCGCGCAGGCCGCGATCGCTGTGCGGGACGGCTGCCCGGCGGACCACATCCCGACCGTCGGTCAGCCGGAGCATCGGCCTGTCGGCCGTTCCCAAAAGAACACTGAGCAGAACATCAATAGCCCTCCCTCCCCTCCCCCTGCGCCGGCTGACCCGGGGGATGCTCACACCCAGATCGAGAGGCAGGAAGAGCTCCCTGCTGCCCAGACCCCGGAGCCCATGCCGGATGTTCCTGCCGTTCCTGGATCGCTGGCCGAGCGGGGTGCGTTAGCCCTCGCCGTTGTCTCACACAGCGAACGACGACTCCGGCTCTCCGGGCGTGAGCTGGCAGGCCTGGCACCGCTGGTGGCGAGTGGTTTCACCGCGGCGCCGCAATGGGAGACCTCCGTCAAGACCTGACGGAGAGGCTTCCCATGACGGTTCATTCTCCGGCCGGGCTGATCCGTCACCGGCTTCTCCGCGAATGCCTCCGGTGCCGACCTTTGCGGAGCAACGTGCCGCCGAGCTGCGCGCGAACGGCAGGCGATCGCGGCTCTCCGGCACACGGGAATGCCAGGGCGAACATGTACAGGTGCGGTTGTTCCGCCCCGTGGCCGACGAGGTCTTGTGCCCGCAGTGCCGCAATGAGGTAGCCGGGGATAGTCAGAACACGAAGTCCAGGTCGGCGGCCCGGCGGGGCGCGAGCACGGTAAGGAGAGCCGTGAACGGCGTTACGGAAGTGATCGCATGACCGTGCATCGGCGGGCACCCTGATTACATGTGAGTGGTGCTTCTCAGACTCACCGTGAGCGTCCCGAGTTCGATCTGCCGTGGCCAGCCCGGGTAGCCGAAGGTGATGGCGCTCCTTGAATCTCCCCAGCCGCTGCTCGCCTCTTCCTCAGACCTGCTCACCGCGGTTCCCCACCCCGAGGCGCGCGACCTGCCGACGGACGCCACGGCGGAGGGGCCGCCCGATAGCCCGCCGACACCAGGGCCGGGGCGGCCGGTCAAGGGTGAGCAGCTCATCGCGGAGCGACGCCGAAGGCGCCCTTGACGGGGCGACACGGCCCGCACACTCCACGACTGGGCGGCCCCGAACGGCTCGTTCAGATCCGAACCAAGTGGGGAACGCGAGCGCCCCTGGGGATTTCTGGCGATCCTCATCACCCGGAGCATCGGGGGCATCGGTGGCCGCCGGGCCGAGGGTGCCACTTGAACGCGACACGGCAGGACACGCACACGTCATGCAGCTTGTAGGGCTTCTCGGCATAGCAACACACGAGGTGAACGTACCCGGCATGGTGGGGTCCTGGGCGCGTCGGATGTGGTGCACCGGATTGGCGGTGAGGCGGAAAGCCCAGATGCCGCCTTCGGTGAGGGTGTCCAGGAACTGTCCGTAGGCGAAGGTCTTCCAGCCCTCGCCTACGACCTCGCTCGGGCGTTCACCGGCTTGGTCCGTCAGGACCTCGGCGCGGTGACCGCCGGCCTGTCCCTGTCCTGGAGCTGCGGGGTCGAGGGGCGTGTGAATCGGATAAGGACGTTCAAGCGGGCTATGTATGGCCGAGTTTTGTTCGGACTCCTGGGAACCCGCGTCCTTACCCAGCCATGAGCTGCGCTACGGAAGCCTCCTCGCCAGTCACCACCGGCGCACCCACCAGACGAGCCGCCCACATCACCGTACGCCACCAGGCCGGCTGGCTCCTCAAACAACAAGAACGCTGCGGCTTCGCCGTGCTGCGCACCCCGCTCTCCCTCCATTGCCGCAGCAGAGAACGTCACGTTCTTCGCCGACAAGAACGCAGCCGTGCGGGAACAACGCCGCCCGGGTGCCGAGGGCGGGAGGCCGGGCCCGCTCAATAGCGCGGGAGCAGCAGCCGAGTCGTCGACGGCAACCTCAACCGAGCCGTAGGAAACCGACGCGCGGGACTATCTGCTCGTCGTCCACAACCGCGCCCCGGTCCGATTCGGCAAGCCGACAGGAATTCCGTCCCGCAACCCCCGGCAGGAGATCCAGCTCACCCAGGCCACGTTCGACGGCCTGCTGCGGATCACAGACATCACTTCATTCCGCCGCACACTCACCCAAGGCCTGGGCAAAGCAAAAGCCTACGGATGCGGACTCATGACCCCCGCTCCCCCACGGTGAGACAACCCATGACCACCGTCAGCAAACGCAGCCTCTCCTCACCCCGCAAACACACCCGTGCCGGTGACCGCCTCTCATCCCTCTACCCGGAACACCACACCATTCACCGCGCATACGGGTATGGTCCCAAACGCTGCCTGGCAACCTCGTCGCGCACGCGGGAGTGGTCCCTGCTCACCGGTCTTGCTCACGAACCAGTCGGCGTGGTCCCGCGCATGCGGGGGTGGTCCCAGCTCGTCCTCGGTGGCCTGGGCGAGGTCGCCGTGGTCCCCGCGCGTGCGGGGGTGGTCCCCGGTTGGGTACCGCAGTGACCCTTGCGAACCAGTGGTCCCCATGCATGCGAAGGGGGTGACCCCCAGCCCTCGTCGCAGCCCTTCGGGCAGGGGCTGTGGTCCCCGCGCATGCGAGGGTGGTCCCCTTCGGCCTCCAGCACCCAGTTCAGCTGCGGGTCGCCCAGCCGTCGACGGCCGGGACCGCGGTGATGCAGAACGGCCCGACGTCGCGAGTGGGCCAGGCGTCCACGACCTCGACAGCCAGCTGGTGCTGGGCCGGTTCGCTCTCGGCCAGCAGTGTCGTCATGTTGTCCATATCGCCGCCGTGGCCGGGCGCCGATCGCAGCACCGGCGCCCCCGGCGTCAGCACGTCCGCGAGCGCGGACGCGTCGGTGAGCGCGGACGCGTCGGTGAGCAGCTCGCAGCCGTTGTCGTCCTCCTGGGCGTAAGGACTCGTCCCCGTGTGCGCGGGAAGCAGGAGTCCGTGCTGCAAGATGAACCCCATTCCCAGGGCCATCCCCGTGCAAGCCCATCCCCACACGCGCCGGGGAGCAGGTCCTACATCCCTGCGATCGCTTTCAGGTGTGCCAGCGCTCCAGGAGCAAGTTGAGGGAGCAGCGGGATCGTGCGAGCCCATGCGTCGGTTCCCAGCAGTCTCCGCACGAGACGCCGGGCCGTCGCCTCAGCAGGAGGGCTGCCGTCGCCTGATGTCCGAGCAAGCGCCAGACAGGTCCGGGCCACCCTGTCGTCGGCCCAGCTGTCTGTGGCCAGGGCTATCGGAGCACCTGCAAGGTGTGCGGCGGCCGCGCAGAGCACCGCCGCTCGCCCGTCTGGTGTCCGTGCCGCCTCGACATGCCGCCAAAGAGCATCAGTGTCGCCCTCCGCAGCAAAGAGAAGGGCGATCTCTGCACAAGGCACTTCGCCTGGTTGAAGCGAGCGCTGCCATCTGTCCGTGAGACTTGCGACGACGTGTGTGTTCTCCTCCGGGAGACAGTCAAGCCGCTCCAGCAGGGTGAGGACGGCCATCGACGGTGCATGCCACGGCTGAGAGGCGTCAGCCATGCGAAACGACGCAAGGCGGAGCGCTTTGTGCAGTCCCGGGCCGGGGTGCCGGATGTCCGGGTAGGCGAGCAGGAGGGCTGCCAGTTCGGGGATGACCCGGAATGGGCTTCCCGTGTCGATCCGCCGCATCAGGGCCTCTGCGAGGGGTTCGGCGATACGTGCCGCCTCCTCGGGGCAGTGACGTGCAAGCCCGGCCGCGACGGCTGTCAGCACCTGACGCCTCTCCGCAGCAGTACGCCCCATTGCCGTGGCCAAAGCCGCCGGCCCGTCCCCGGCACAGGCAAGGGCTTGGGCTACAACATTCGCCAGGCCGGGATCAGCGCAGTCGGGCATTTGGCGTGCTGCTTCGCGGGCATAGTGGCCTCCCACGTCCCCCTGCTCGCCCAGAGAGCACCCGAGGGAGAGGGCTGCCAGGTGGCGCACGCGGTCCGGCATGCAGGGCAGGCGTTCGGCGAGTGCTTCGGCCGCGCTGAACTCACCAGCCGTACCGAGGGCTTGCGACAAGCCCACCGTCCAGTCCTCCGGGGCGGACGACTGCGAGGATGAGGCGGGCGAGCATCGCAGGGCGGCCTCCAGTAGTTCCCTGCTCCACAGGCGATTGCCTGCGCCCAGTTGCTCGTCCGCCTCTTGGAGTAGACGGGCATGATCGGGTGGTGGGTCATCGCCGGCGGGAAGCAGGCCCGCAGACGTACGGTGCGCGTGCGCGCGCCGGGTTGCCGGTGTGCGCCGGACCTGTCCCGGCTTCTTTCCTTGCTTCGGCCGCGCCTCCCGGTATTGGGCTCTGCGGGCCGCGTTCTTCTCTTCCTTGGCGTCGGCCGAGGCTTTCCTGGCTTTCTCTGCCCTGCGCGCTTGACCGGCTTCGGCGAGTGTCTGTGCGCGTTCCGAGATGACATCACCGAGTACACCGACCCGCAGCCCCTCGGGTAGGGACTTCAGCAGGCGGACGATGTCGTCGAGGGCCTTCCTCGTGGCACCTGTGTCGGCCACCGCCTGAGTCAGACGTGCCAGCGTCCCGGCAAGTTCGCGACCGAGGTGGGCCTGATCACCATCGGACAGCGCATCCGGGTCGGCCAGAGCTTCGATGAGCCAGGCCAGTGCCTCCTGTGTCCGTTTGCGAGCTGCGGAAGGACGTGGCAACTGGACAAGTTCTGACGCGGCGGCTGACAGTACGTCGACCGCGCCCAGTCCGTCCGAGGGGGCGAGCTCATCGCAGATAGCGGTGATGGCATCACCGGCGTCACCGCTGAGGGAAGGCACCGCCCGCGCCAGTGTTCCCCAGAGGTCCACCGCCGCTGTACGGTCGCGGGTGCCGCCCTCGCCTAGGTCCTCTGCCCGTTTACGCAACGCCGCCACGACCTCCGCGTCCTCCGCTCCGGCCAGCATCCCAGCTGCCTCGGTGAGCGCTTCAGTCCTGGCCGCCCTGTCGCGGACCACGGCACGAAGCAACGTTCGGGCGGCGTCGAGGCTGTTCAGCGCCACCAGTGTGCGGGCGGCGCCGAGGAGCCGCGTGTACGTCGTGGGGTCCTGGTAGCCCTGGATGGCGGGGGCGAGCCACCCCACTGCCTCCTGCGCGTCAGCATCCACTCCGTCCTGTCCCGCGTATGCCATCTCGACCGCCACGTCCGCCAGGTGCGTAGCCCTCGAGACGGCAGTTGGTGCGGAACGAGCCAGGCCGCGAGCGCGCTCGGCCTCGCCCAATCGGACCAGTAGGGCAGGGGCGCCGGGGGCACCTCGCGCGTCTCCCCACGCAGCAGGGCTCTCGCAACAGTGAGCGGAGCGAGCACTGTCAGGCTGCCGGGGTTCGTGGCTGTGGCCTTGACCTCCTCCTCAAATGCGTCCAGCTGTGCGAGAGCCGCGTCCGAGCCGGCCGTCACTGCGAGCCGGCGCAGCCGGGACATGTCGAGAACGTACGCAGCGCGGTCCGCGGAGTCGGTCAGCAGCCGGAGCTGATGGGCCAAGGGGTACGGGGGCGTTCCCTCGGGCCAGCCTGCCGTGCGCCATCTCTGCGACCAGGCGAGCAGCGCACGGGTGTGCCGTGCGGTCTCCTCGTCTCCCAAGCCCTCCCGCACCGCTTGGGCGAGACCGGGATCGGCCAAGGCGTACGTCTGGAACACCGGATCCTCTAGTACAAGCGAGCGTCCCTCCGGTCCCTGCACCAGGCGGTCGAGCCGGTCGGCAGGGAGCCCGGCCAGCTCCGCCAGGTCCGCCGTGCGCAGGCCGCCGCCCGCCGCGGCGAGCAGTCCCACCACGGTGCCGCCCAGAGCATTGGCAGCCGGCGGTGTCTGCCGGACCTGCGGTACTCCTCCAATAGGTGCAAGAGCGCGCAGGTGCTCGCGCAGGCGCAGCGGATGCCCGGTAGGGAGATCATCGGGGAAGCGCACGCAGCGCCTGAAGGAGACGATGACCCGCATACCGGGAGGTGGAGACATAGGCAGGAGCGCGGCGATGCTCTGCCTGGCCGTGCCCCCCGTTGCTGGTGGCTCGCCGTCGGCAGCGATACCCGGCCAGGCCACATCGTCGTCGAGACCGTCAACCACCAGCAGGAGCTTCCGCCCGTGCCGCACGCTCTCCTCAGCAGCTTCGGCGAAGAGGCGCCTCCACTGCCGAACACCCCTGGGGGCAGGGCGCGGGGGTGAACCGAGGAACGTCTCGATCTGCTCTGTCATATGTTCTTCGAACTCGGCCCGAGTGTTGGTGCGGTGCGCCGCGGAGACGAAGAAGTTCAGGACGTCGGGGCCGCGCGGCGGCCGCATGACGTAGTCGGCAAGCAGAACGGTCTTGCCCACGGGAGCCTCGGCATGCCAGCACAGGTACGACGGCGCCGTGGAACTGGAGTCCCTGACGAACGCGTTCATGGCCGTACGCTCGCCTTCTCTTCCCCTGATATCCCCCATGGCGGCTTCGATAGCCAGCCTGTGCGGGCGGGCGAAGCGAATGCGCGAGTGTTCCCGCCGGACCGGGACGGCCGGCCGGTACTTGTTTCGGGTCCCTTCGCCCTGGGCCGCACGCAGGGCGGTCTCCCACTCGGCATCCGTGTAGAGCTGGCCACCGACGGCCTCCTGCAGCTGCCGTACGAGGGACCAGAACTCGCCCGTCTTCTCTGCTGACGGGGCCGTCTTCCCCTCACGCCAGCCTCTGTGGGTGGAGGGAGAGATCCCGAGCTCCAGGGTTTGTCTGTGTGACGGTCCCGCGGTCTCCCACAGTCGCGTCAGCATGGTGCCCAGCTTCTGGCGCGCGGTTCTCTCCGTACCGGTCACCGTTCCCCTCTCGGCTCGCAACGGCGGAAAATCGGGTCGGCGTCGTCCTGGAATCCGTGGGCTTAGCTGCGGAAACCGTGATGCGGGAAAGGACGCAACTTCCCGGTGTCTCACGGTCTCGCGATTCTGGAGTCATCACCTCGCCAGCCGAGACCGGCCCCCGACGGAAGGGTCCATCGTGCCCCAGATCCCCCAGTTGCTCTATTACATCACCGCTGTGAGCGGGAGTGCCGGCCTGCTGTACACGGGCGTCCTGTTCGTCGTGGCCCTCGTCTCCGTTCTTGCGCACACGCCGGACCGCCGCAAGGACGCGCGCACCACTCTCGCCATCCTCATGCGTCGTCGGTCGCGGTGATGAGTGCGGCTGGGTCCACACCTGGGGCGGAACCCCAGCGCTACGCCGGGTTCAACTCAACTCGACGGCCTCAAGCGCAACTGGGTTATTTTTCAAGGTTCCTTTGGCGTGAAGTCGCCTACGACGAAGGCGAGTTGCGATACAAAGGTACCCGTGTCGGCTTCTGTCATCGGCCGCATCGGCGCCCCCGTTCTGCAACTGCAGGGCTGGAGGCCTCGATACGGGGGGCGTTCATGGGCAGGACTGCACGCGAGTGGCTGGGGCGCCATGGGTGGGAGCTGGTTCTCATCGTGGCTGCCGCGGTGGTCGGCAAGATGGTGGATCACCTCTGGTAAACGGCCGTTCTTGGCGTGAACACGGCGCCAAGAACGGCCTGCCCCGGCGATGAGCGGTTCCCGTTCCGCGCCCACGGGACGGGAACCGCTCTACAGCCTCGCCGGTCTGCCGGTGCGGCCCTGCCGGGACTGCCGATCTTTCGGCAATTCCCCACTATAAGTCCCCGACGCGTTCGGCTTCAGGCCGACAGCCCAGTCGTCGTCTTGAGAAGGGAGAGCTGAACACAAACTGAGGAAGTGCCTTCCCGCAGCAGCGGGAGTGACCCGTCGACGGCCTCAAGTGCTCTGTACAGGATCCTTCCC
This sequence comes from Streptomyces sp. XH2, assembly GCF_049725035.1. Lineage (NCBI taxonomy): Bacteria > Bacillati > Actinomycetota > Actinomycetes > Kitasatosporales > Streptomycetaceae > Streptomyces > Streptomyces sp. XH2. Next base: position 52,000 of record NZ_JBMMMZ010000001.1, read on the forward strand.
CGCGTGTGCGGGGGTACCAGTCCCTTGTTCACGACCAAGAGAGCGGTAGCCAGGACTTGTCCGAATTCTCCCCGCCCGGACCCGCCGGGCGGCGTCTCAGCTGGGACCCACGTAGCGAGCCCTGCATACCCACCGTTGCCATCGACGGAGCGACAGCCCATCACTCCCTGCGCGCGCTCCTCGCCAGGGCCGATGAGCTGGCTGCACTCGACTGCGCGTCACCGGGTGAGAACATCGCCGTCATCGAGCATCTGCTGGCCATCTGCTTCGCCTCCGGCACCTGTCCCTCCTCCGATGAGGAGTGGCGGGACTGGATCGTCGGCAAGCAGGACCTTGGGCCGGCGGCCGCCTGGCTGGCCAGTCAACCGGCCGGTTCCTGGGATCTGTGCCACCCCACGGTGCCCTTGTTGCAGAACTCCTGTCTGGCGGCAGACCTTGCCGAGAGCGGCACGGGAACAGCCCAGCTGATCATCGAACACGCCGGTGACTACAACCAGCACTTCGACCACCACCACCTTGAGCTCGACAACCCACTTCCGGCGGCAGTCGCGTTCCGTGCCACGCTCACTCAACATGTCTATGGCCTCTACGGACGTGCCCGCATGTCCGGGGCCCGGCTCGGCGCCAAGGTGACCAATCTCGCCGCGGGCCGGCTCACGGGCAGAATCCGCGTCGTCGCCCTCGGGCGGACGCTCGGCGAGACACTGCGCCTGAACCTCTACCCGCCCGACGGGCCGGGGGGTGCGCTCAACACTTCCTGGACCAGCGGCATCGAGCGCCGCACGTTCACAGAGAAGGCGAAGCCCAGAGTGCCACGGAGTTCCGCGGACCTTCACAGCGCGCTCGGACGGTCGGTACTCCTACGCACCGGCCACGGACCGTACGGGCAGATCGTCGTGGACAAGGTCCTGATCGGTGCCGGCGAGGTCTTGGAGCTCGACCCGGACCGGCACTTTCAGGACGCGGTGTTCAGCACGACGACGAACGGCGTGAGAAAGCCGCTGTGGCCGTCCCCCAGCAGGGCGCTCTGGCAGGAGGCACACGCTCTCTACGGCGCCGTCCGGGACGATCGGACCGGTCTGTACGCGCGGCTCCGCTCCCTGCCCTACGAGCGGAAAGGCACGGGGGCTCCGTACCAGCTGTGGGCAGTGGGGCTGCTGGCCAACAAGACGTTGCCGGTCACGTGGACGCATGGCGCCTACCCCTACGCCCCGGGCATGGCCGCCCACCTCTACCGAGCTTCCCGCCGGGGCTCCGACATCACCGAATACATCGCCCGGGCCCTGAAGAATGCGGCCATCGTGGCCGCCGACACGGCCTTCCCTGCTGTGCGGGCCGCGGACGAGGCCGGTCAGGTCGCGCGGCTCGACGCCCGGTGGGCCTTCTGGCCCACGGCGGAGAACCCGTTCCACGAGCTGCTGGACGAGGTGGTCGACAGAGGGCCGGAGGACGACGACCCGGTATCGGAGCCTCTCGTCGGCTACGCGCTCGGTTTAAGAACGACAGCCCGCACCCAGATGCTGCAACGCCTCGACGTCCTGCCCCCGAACGACCGCAATCATCGTGCGAAAGCCCGGGCCGTGCGGCGGTTCGATGACGACACGTCTGGTGACTGGGCCCCGGCCGAGCTGAGAGGGGAGATCGCGCATGACTGAGCGCAACCTGGACGCCGGAGCGGAATGGGAGCGCCCTCGGCCCCCGCACGACAGTGCGGCGTTCACCGCCTGGCTCACCACTCTCGTCCGCAACCGCGAGTACGGGACCCTCGCCGAACTACGCCGGGCCAGGGGTGGCACCAACGCTCACATCCGCGCGGGCTGGTACGGCGGCGATGACCACCGTGACCTGTTCGAGCGAATGGCTTTCTTGTTCGCGATCTACCACCAAGGGCGTTCCAAGCCCTCATACGGCCACGGCAGCCTCGGCGCCGCGGCCCGCCGAATCGGGGACGGGACCGGATACGGGCCCGACAATCCCGGAGCCCAGCGTCTCCTGAACCGGATCGTCGCCAGTCGGCGCATCCCCTGGCGCCACCTCCAGCATGCGGTCACCCGACTGCGGTCCTGCGAACAGCCGCCACCGTCCTGGACCGGACTGGCCGATGACCTTGCCAACTGGAACGACCGCAAGGCGCGCGTCGCCTACTGGTGGTCGGTCGAATTCCACACCCCACCGGTGCGAGGCCGGGGAGCACAGAACGAACCAACGACGCGGAAGGACACCACCTCGTGACCGAGGCACTTCGGAGCCAGTTCCTCTCCCTGCACCTCATCGAAACCTTGGCGGCCGTCCTCCCGGTGCGCGATGAAAACGCGCAGCCCAAAACCCTTGTTTTCGGAGGGGTGGAACGCCACATGATCACCAGCCAGGCCCGTCGTCGGGCCGAGCGAGTCCACGCCCGCAACCGTGCCAACGCGGGCCGTGGCGCGCTCAAGGGACGGAGCATGGGCGTCCGCACACGGGAGTGGGCGATCCTGGCCGGCCGTGAGCTCGAAACCGCGCACGGCTGGGAGAAGGAGAAGGCCCTGGTCACAGCCCGTGCGGTGATGGAGGCAAGCGGACTCAAATTCGGCGATCCGAAAAAGAAGACGGTGGCCAACCTGACGAAGGTGCTCATTTTCGCGCCGTCCGACGCGGCAACGAGGATCGCGCGCCACATCGCGGGGCAGGCGACGGATGTCGAAGAGTGGTGCGACGGGTATCTCGAAGCCCAGGCCCGTGCGGAGGCGGCGAAGAAGGCCCGCCGTGGAGCCAAGAAGAAGTCCGCATCGCCCTCGGAGGCAGAAGAGACGGAGGAGACGTCCACGGTGGAAACGGCCGCGTCCGTCCCCTTGCCGCCTCTGCCCAAGACCACGCGCGACGCCGTTCTACTCGCCCTCGCCCCCCGCGACGCCGTGGACATCGCTCTCTACGGCCGTTTTCTGGCCGAGATCCCCGACTCCCCGAACGTCGACGGTGCCGTCCAGAGCGGCCATGCCTTCACGGTGCACGAAGCCGAGCAGATCGAGGACTTCTATGCGGCGGCGGACGACGCGAAGCTCGATCGCAAGCGCAACGCCCTCAGCTTCCTCGACACCGCGGATGACGCGGGCGCCGGCATGACCGGGTACCAGTCCCTGATCTCCGGCACCTTCTACCGCCACGCCGTCCTCGACCGCACGCAGCTGCGAACCAATCTGCGGGCGGCCGGCATGGACGAGCAGGAGGCCCGGACCGCCGCAGCCGAGGCCGAGGAAGAGTTCGTGAACTCCTTCGTGGAAGCGTTTCCGGAGGCGAAGAAGAACTCCACCGCATCTACCGGCTCGCTTCCCGCGTTCGTCCTCGCGTTCGAGGGGGAACGTCCCTACAACTACGCGTCAGCCTTTCAGCGGCCAGTGGACGAAGGCCCCGTCTCGGCCGGCGGGGAGGGACCGGCAGGCCCCGCGGCCGTTCGCAGGCTGCTGCGCCACCACACCTTCGTCAGCCGCCGCCGTGAAGATCTGCGCACCGCACGCGCGCTCACGTACGACCCCGAGATCGACATGCTCCTCGGGGAACTGGGACTGCCCGAGTCGCTGACCGTGGTGGAGCGAGCTGAGGACCTCACCCCGTGAACGACCCATACGTCCTGCTCGTCCGACTCGCCGGACCTCTGCAGTCCTGGGGGCTCACCGGCCGGTTCGCACGCCGTGACACACACACTCGTCCCACGAAGTCGGGCGTGATCGGCTTGTGTGCCGCGGCCCTCGGCCTCGCCCGGGAAGAGCCCCTCGGGGAACTGGCCGAGGTCCTCTTCGGAGTCCGGGCCGACCGGCCCGGCACGCCGCTTCGCGACTACCACACGGTCGGCGGAGGAACATATCCTCTGCGCCCCCGGGACCTCCTCACCGACCACCAGCGTGCGGCGAAGGCCACCACGACCTCAGCGCCGGACGGTTCCGAGCCCGGCCCGTTCGGCCAGAGGGAGCTGGAAGCCTGGTACGGCTCACCGAAGTACGTCACCGCAGACCCGGCCTCCGGAACCCTGGTTTCGGGCCAGGTCCGTCGCCACGCTCTGATCACCGAGCGCTGGTATCTCGCGGACGCCGCTTTTCTCGTCGGCCTGGAGCACCCGGATGCGGCACTTCTGGAGCGGATCGCTCATGCCTTGGAACACCCCAAGCGGCTGCTTTGGCTCGGCCGCAAGGCATGCCCACCCTCGGGCGACCTCGCCCTCGGAGTCGTTCCAGGCACCCTCAAGGAGGTGTTCGAGACGCACGCCCTGCTCCCCGAGGAACCTTGCTACGAAGGTGAGCCGTCGGCTCCGGTGACGGGCGTGCGCCCGTGGGCCTGGATCGAGAGCCCGGTCCCTCTTCCCGGCGTCGGCTCCCTGTCGGACCAGCCAATACGGTTCGACGCGGACGGAGGCGTCCACAGCCTCCGCTGGGAGACCCGTCACCGCATCACCATCGCTTCGCCCGCTCGCGGATGGGACATCATCCTGTGAACATGAAAGCCGCCACGTCACACGCGCCGTCCGGCCCGGGTGGTGCCGCCAGGTTCGTCGCCACACAGTCCCTGCTCACCCTGGACGCCCGGCACCCTTACGCCGCCAAGTCGCTCATCGACGCGCAGGACATGCACCGGACCGTCATGAGCGGCTTCCCCGGCTGGGTGGACGACGGCAGCCCTGACGCCCGCTCCCAGATGGGCATCCTGTCGACCTGGACCGTCGATCTCCGGCAGGCCCGGCTCAACCTGGTGGTCCAGTCGTCAGTACCTGCCGACTGGACTGGCGTGCCCCAGAAAGCCCTGGCCGAAGCACCGGAGACCCTCACCATCGACCGCACTTTCCGGACCGGTGACCGTGTCGACTTCCGTACCGTTGTCAATCCGGTCCGCAGCATTCCGCCCGCGCCGGGCTCACCACCGAAGACTCGCGGCACCCGCGTCGCTCACACCCGCCCCGAACACGTGAGGACCTGGTTCTCACACCGTTTGCAATCATCCGGCGAACCCGCTGTCGCCCCCAACGGTGTCACCCGTATCGGGGCCGACACAGACACCGAACGGCTCGCTCTGCGCATGCTTCCGCGGGTCTCCAGCCCGGCACCGCACAAGAGCCTGCGCATCGCACGCGCGGAGATCAAGGGCACCCTCACGGTGACCGACCCGAAGACGTTCGTCACCGCCCTCACCCAGGGCGTCGGCCACGCGCGTGCCTACAGTTGCGGGTTGATCCTCGTACGCTGAGCCGGAGAGACCCATTTCCCCGCGAAGCAGCCATCGCATCACCGGCCAACGGGGCACGGGGCGGGTTCATCCCCGCCCCGTGCCCATGGACTCCACTACGAGGAACCCCCAACACGTCGCACAACGTTCAACGCCGACGAGGAAGCGGACCGCGTAGGCCTGCAAACCGACAGCGGGCAGCTGCTCGCCGGGGGACGCAACTACGGTGATGAGCCGATCTGGTGACCGTCATCGTCCTCACCAACTGCCCCTCAGGACTACGCGGCTTCCTCACCTGCTGGCTCCTGGAAATCTCACCCGGCGTCTTTCTCGGCTCCCCATCCGCCCGCGTACGCGACATCCTCTGGGACGAGATCCGAACCTACTCCGCCCAAGGCCGGGCTCTACTCGCCTACAGCACCGACAACGAGCAGGGCTGCACTTTCCGCACCCACGACCACGCCTGGCAACCCACGGACCACGAAGGCCTCACACTGCTCCACAGGCCAGCCACTCCCCGTCCAGCCGGATCGCTGGCCGGCCCTGCACCGCAAAACCAAACGCCCCGGCAAGGGTGGAGCAAGGCCGCCAAACAACGAAGATTCAGCCAGTGAGGCCATTATGTCCCGTATTTACAGTACGACACATCCAGGTACAGTAGGTAAAACCCGCTACCAGCTCCCCTAAAACTGCAGGTCAGGGCCTGTAGTCCCCGCGCACGCGGGGGTGGTCCCGCGAGCAACGACCACGTGCCGCTGGAGCTCGCGTGGTCCCCGCGCACGCGGGGGTGGTCCCGAGTGGCTACTGAGTCTTTCGGTTCGGGGTGACCGTGATCTTTGTCGTGGGTGTATCCCGGTGTCATGCGGTATCCCGATGGGGGGTCTGACCGCAAAGCAGCGGGCTCATCGGGAGCAAGTGCGCTTCGAGGCAGCAGCGTTATTCACGTAAAGGGTGGCGCCGACACGGCCTGCCCGCGGCCGCACCGTTCACCGGTCTGCAACACGCACTCGTGGCCGGGAGCCAACGTCAAGCTAGATCGGCATACGGCCTTCACGATACACCGGTCCCATCTATGTCAGCCGTCGACACTCATGCCACAGCGCAGGAATAGACATAGTTGAGTTCCATACCCGTTCCCCCGCTCCATTCGAAATTTCCCCATTGCCCGTGATGGATCCCTACACATTCTGGATCCATTCTGTAAACAACCCGCACAGTCGCATAGATAGGCGGCGGCAGTCGTTTCGAACTACGCCTGCCAGGCGTTTCTGATCGAGGCAAGGCAACCGAATGCCAGGTGTTGGGACCCGACAAAGTGGCAGCATGTTCCGGCCGAACATCTGACGCTTAAGCATCTTGATCCGGTTGACATGTCCCTCCACGACACCGGAGTTCCAGGGCTGTGTGAGGCCGGCGATGACGGCATCGAGGTCGCGTTCAAGGTGCTGAGCGAAGTGGCGGAGGCTAGGCAGTTCGGCGGAGGTGGTGGCTGCTTCGATCCATTCAGGCAGGTGATCGCCTTGCAACTGGGTGAGCATGTGCGCGAAGGAGCGCATGTGCTCAGCGAGCACCGTCAGTTCGGGGCAGTTGGCCAGGACGGCCTTGAGGTGGAGCCGGTCACCCTCGGCCAGGGCGTCGGGGTGGGTGAGGAGCCAGCGGGTGACAGCTCAGGCCGATGGCGGACGGGGCCCGACCGGCTGGGGCTTGCCACGAAGGGTCCTGCTGACGTAGTTGCGGACGTTGCCGTAGCCGTGCGGGGTAACCCTGTTCCTTGATCTCCTCCCACAGCGTCCAGGCGTTGGTGCAGCCTTCCTGCCATCGCTGGTCGAGGTAGGGCTTGTAGGCGTCGAGCTTGGTCGGGCGGCTTTGCCACTGGCCGGTGAACAGCTCCTCCGGGGTGCTCGCACGAGAGAAACGCAGGATGGTGTTGAGGGTCATGCCGAGCTGCCGGGCGACGGACCGCTTACTGTGTCCGGCGGCCAAGAGCGCGTGGATGGTGGCGTGCTTGGCGCGGGTGCGTTCGGCGAACCGGTGGCCCGTCGGCCAGGGCGACGACGTGGTCGGCTCCGTCTGCTGCGGCTCGTCCGGTGGTGATGGGGCGGTGGGACAAAGACAGCCGCGGTGCCGGTAGACGCACTTCTCGGCGGCTTCGCCCAGGTTGTGCCACAGGTGCCACCTGTCAGCGACTTGGAGGGCCTGCGGGGCGCCGCGGGTGGCGCCTCCGGCATAGAAGGGGGCGCGGTCGCGGCAGACGACCTCGATTCCGGGCCTCTGGGCGCGCCAGGCCGCGAGGGTGTCTGCTTCACGGTCTAGCAGGAGATCGATCGGGCGACGTGTCTCGACGTCGACGAGCACAGTTCCGTAGACACGGCCCTTGCGCTGGGCGTATTCGTCCACGCCGACCACGCGGGGCACGGCGGTGGGCGGGTCAGGCAGCGAGGCAATCAGCCTGAGCAGGGTGTTCCGGCTGACCGGCGCCCCGAAGACGCCCGTCATCCGGGCGCCGGCCCGGCCCGCGAGCGCGAGGCCGACGGACACCAGCGTGGATCGCAGTCGCTCGGTCCGTCGGCCGAACCGACGGGTGCCCTCGGGACCTGCTCGGCGAACGTCTGGCGCGAGCAGGAGCCCTCCGTGCAGATGAACCGACGCACACGTAGCGACACCACGACGAACTTGTCGGCCACTGGCAGATCACGGGGAAACCGCAGGTAAGAGCCGTGTATTCGGCCGGACCAGCATCCGCATTCCGGGCAGGCCGCCTGCCTCACAGTGGTCCGTGCCTCGACCCGGACGACCGCATCGGTCACCTCGACGGACTCCACCGACACGCTTTCGACCGAGGAGAACAGCAGCTCTTCCAGCTGCGGCCGTACTTCGTTCACGGCGAAGCACTGTCGGCCACACCACATTCCAGCCGGGCGATTTTCGGGCGACCTCAACCGCCATCACACGAAGGTCAACGGTCACTCTGCGTAAGCCACCACAAGAAATGGACCAGAGCCCACCCTCGGTTACATAGCCATACGGGAGTTGGGTGGAGCGTGCACAGCTCGCACCACCAGGTCCTATAAGAAGACTTGTACTCCGATCGGGCGGCGGGACTACGCCATTCGGATTACCCTCTGCGAGGCCGGCCACACGGTGCGCTTGGATGGCTTCGTGATCGTTTCAGCGACCGCAGACATGCAGCCAGGCGCGCCACGTGAGCACGCCACCCCCTTGCCGGTGCACCGGGCTTTCGCGGCTTCCGCGCAGAGCCGACCGGGCGCCATCGCCCTCGTGGAGGAGGACGGTCAATGCTGGTCGTACCGTGAACTCTCGTGCTGGGCCGCCGCGGTGGCGGGTCGGCTGCGCGAGAAGGGGGTGGGACCGGGCCGTACGGTCGCGTTGCGCCTGCCTCGCTCGGCGCGGCTGGTCGCCTCGCTGCTGGCGGTCTTCGAGGTCGGCGGCGCCGCCGTGGTCCTCGACCCGCGCACCCCCGTCGACCGCCTGGAGGCCATCGAGGCGGACGCCGGTTGCCCGGCCGTCCTCGTCCCGGCCGGGGCGGAGGCCGGCCCCGGCCGCGGTCCCGTGCCCGTCCCGGTACCGGCCCTGCCCGAGGCCCTCGGTGCACAGCTGTCTCCGGACGGTCCGGACGGTGAATGCGACCGTGTCGCCTGCGTGTTCTACACCTCGGGCTCGACCGGGCGGCCGAAGGGCGTCCAGGTCACCCATCGCAACCTCGGGCGCTTCGCCGCCGACCCGCACTGGGACGGGCCCGGCCACCGCGTCACCGCGTTGGTCTCGGCGCTGGGTTTCGACGCGCTCAGCTACGACCTGTGGGTGCCGCTCACCCGGGGCGGCACCGTTGTCGTCCCCGCCGAGGACCGGGTGGACGCGCACCGGCTGGCCGCTCTGGTCTCCGCCCACGGCGTCACCGGCGTCTTCCTCACCGCCGCCTGGTTCGGCCAGATCGCTGCGGACGCCCCGGGCACACTGCGCGGACTGCACACCGTGCTCACCGGCGGCGAGGCGGCCGACCCGCAGGCGTTCGCCCGAGTCCGGGCCGCCTGCCCGCAGTTGGTGCTCGGTCACGTCTACGGACCGACCGAGTGCACCACGTTCACGACTCGCCACCTGCTGGCGCCCGGTGAGCCGGTGGGAACGGGCCGGGTGCCGATCGGCGGCGATCTGCCGGGGGTCGTAGTGCGGTTGCTCGGGCCGGATCTGGCCCATGTCGCCGCCGGTGAACCCGGCGAGGTGTACGTCGCGGGGGAACAGGTCGCCCTCGGGTATCTGAACCAGCCCGCGATGACCGCCGAACGCTTCGTCGCCGATCCGTACGGCCCGGCCGGTGCCCGCATGTACCGCACCGGCGACTTCGCCGTGCGGGGTCCGGGCGGGGCGTTGGAGTACCTGCGGCGTGACGACGACCAGGTCAAGATCCGGGGCCACCGGGTCGAACCGGGCGAGGTGCGCGCCGCCCTGGCCGCGCTGCCCGGGGTGGCACAGGCCGCCGTGGTGGTCCGGGACGGGCGGCTGATCGGGTACGCGGTCCCCGAGCAAGGCCGCACCGCCGGTGCGGAGGGGTTGCGTGCGGAGTTGGCCCGGCTGCTGCCCGAGTATCTGGTGCCCTCGGCGGTGGTGCTGCTCGATGCTCTCCCGCTGACCGTGAACGGCAAGCTGGACCGGGCGGCGCTGCCCACGCCCGCCGCCGTGCGCGTCGGCGCGGGCATTCCGAGCACGGCCGCGGAGAAGGCACTGTGCGCTGCCTTCGCGGAGCTGCTGGGCCTGCCCGCGGTCGGCACCGAGGACGACTTCTTCGTCCTCGGTGGCGACAGCATCGTCGCAATGCGGCTGGTCAGCCGGGTGCGACGGGAGAACGTGGCGATCAGCTCGCAGGACGTGTTCCGGCTGCGCACCCCGGGGGCTCTTGCTGCCGCAGCGCAGGCGGCGGCCCCGTCCGCGGACCTGCTGCACCTGTCGGCCACCGGGCACCTCGGCCTGCCGCCGATCGCCCTGTGGCTGCGGGAACAGGGTGAGGGAACAGCCGAGTTCGTCCAGTCGATGCTGGTGGAGACGCCACCCGGACTGGAGCACCAGGCGCTCGCCGCGGCACTTCAGACCGTGCTCGACCGACACGACACCCTGCGCACCCGGCTGCCCGACCCGTCCCCGGAGGCCGTGTGGCAGCCCGAAGTGCTGCCCCCGGGCGAGGTGGACGCGGCGCGGCTGCTGGACTCGGTGGACCTGCGGACTGCGCCCGACGGTCCCTCGGCAGCCGACGTCCGGGCGGGAGTCCTGCGGGCCATGCAGGCCTTGGATCTGCCCGCCGGGGAGCTGCTGCACGCGATCTGGTGGGACCGGGGCCCCGAGCGGCCCGGCCGACTGCTGCTGGCCGTGCACCACCTCGTCATCGACGGTGTCTCGTGGCAGGTGCTTCTGCCGGACCTGGCCAGAGCCGCCGAGGACCCGCAGACGCTCGGTGCCTGGGGATCGAGCACCCCCTACCGGCAATGGGTGCAGCAGCACAACGCCCGGGCCACCAGCCCGGAGGTGCTGGCGACGCTGCCGCACTGGCGGGCCGCAAGCCTTGCGGCACCCACGTCCTGGCCTGCCGGCGGACCCGTGAACGCCGAGTCGGACACCATCGCCACCTCGCGGACCATGGAGTCCGTGCTGCCGCCCGAGGTCGGGCGGGCGCTGCTGACCGGCGCCGCGGCGCACTTCGGCGCTACCACCCAGGAGTTGCTGCTGACCGCGCTGGCCGTTGCCTCGGCCCGGCGCGGCGGCTCACGCGTCCTCGTGCTGGACACCGAGGGACACGGACGGGACGCCGCCGACCCGCCCGCCGACGTCTCCGCCACGGTCGGCTGGTTCACCTGCATGTTCCCCGTCCGGCTCGAGTGCCCCGAGAAGGCGGCCCGCCCCGCGGCCGGCCCCGCCGAGGAAGAAGCGTCGCTGGCCGAGGCCGTGCGCGAGATCCGCCGGCAGTGGCAGGAACTGCCGGCGGACCGCTCCTCCTACGGCCTGCTGCGTCACCTGCACCCGCAGGCCGCGGGACTGCTGGCCGCGGCCCCGGCCCGGCCGCTGCTCTTCAACTACCTCGGCCGGTACGGCGCGCCGGGGCGCGACCCGTGGCCGTACGCCGCCGAGGCGCCCGTGCTCGGTATCCACAGGGCCGCGCAGCAGCCGCTGTCGCATCCGCTGGAGGTCAACGCGGTCGTCGACGAACGCTCCGGCGAGCCCCTGCTCACGGCCGTCTGGCGCTGGTCGGCGCGGTTGGTCAACGGCCGGGAGGTCGCGGGCCTGGCGCAGGAGTGGGCCGGTGTCCTGGCCGCGTTCGCCCGAGCCTCGGCCGCCGCCCCGCGGGAGCGCACCGCGAGAGCGAACGTCCCGGCACAGCGTACGGAGGAGCAGTGGCCGTGCTCACCGCTCCAGGAGGGGCTGCTCTTCCACGCCCACCGGGCGGACGGCGCGAGCGACCCGTACCACGTCCAGACGGTTCTGGACCTGGACGGGCCCGTGGACGCCGGAGCGCTGCGCGCCGCGCTGGCCGCGCTCACCACCCAGCACCCGGCGCTGCGGGCCGGATTCCGGTGGAACTGCCGCGGGCAGGCGGTGCAGACCGTGCCCGCGGCGGTGGAGGTCCCGCTGCGCGAGGCCGACTTGTCCCGTCTCCCGCAGGACGAGCGTGAGCGAGCCGCTGCCGAGGAGGCCCGCCGGGACCGGGACGAGCCGTTCGACCCGGCCTCGCCCCCGCTGCTGCGAGCGGTGCTGCTGCGCCTGGGCCCGGCGCGCTCCCGGCTGCTGCTGAGCTACCACCACATCCTCATGGACGGCTGGTCGATGCAGGTGGCCCTGGCCGACCTGGCCGACCTGTACGGCTCGGCCGCATCCGGCGCCGCACCGGCCCCCGCCTCGCGGCCCTCGGCGCTCGCCTACCTGCGCCACGTCGCCGGGCAGGACGTCGAGCTGGCCGCCAAGACGTGGCAGGAGCTGCTGGCCGGCCTGACCGAGCCGACACTGCTGACCTCCCCGGTCCCCGGGGAGCACGGCCGTCCGCGCACGGTGACGCTGGAGCTGCCACCGCAGCGCACGGCCGCCCTGCGGGCCCGGGCCCGCGAGCGGGGGCTGTCGCTCAACACCGTGATCCTGGGCGCCTGGGGGCTGGTGCTGGCCCAGCTGACCGGCCGCACCGACGTGGTCTTCGGCACGGTCGTGGCCGACCGTCCGCCGCACCTGTCCGGGGTCGAGTCCATGGTCGGCCTGATGAACAACGCGGTGCCGGTGCGGCTGGACACCGCCGCGTCCTGCGACCGGGGCGATCTGCTGGCAGCCCTCCAGGAGCAGCGGACGGCGATGATGCCGCACCAGCACCTCGGACTGGCGCAGATCACCCGGTCCACGGGGCTGCGCGAGCTGTTCGACACCGTCGCCGTACTGGAGACGTACACCGACGCCTTCGCGACCCGGTGGGGCCCGGACCTGCGGGTCACGTCCAGCCGGGTGGAGAACGGCACCCACTACCCGCTGTGCCTGCTGATCTCGCCCGGGGAGCGCATCACCGTCCGGGTCCAGTTCCGGCCGGGGCAGCTGACGGAGGACGGCGCGCGAGAGGTCGGCGCCCGGCTTCTGGAGGCGCTGGACGCACTGGCGGCCGACCTGTCCGTGCCCTCGGCGCAGCCGATCGGCGCGGTGCCGACGGCGGCCCGGCCCTCAGCCGCGGAGCACGAGCGGCAGCCGGCGGCCGTTCCCGTACTGGAGCGGTTCGCGGCGCAGGTACGGACGGCACCCGGACGGGCGGCCGTGGTGGACACTGCTGGCGCGCTCGACTACCAGGGTCTCGACCTGGCCTCCGAAAGGCTGGCCGAGGAACTGGCCGGCCGGGGCGTGGGACCCGAGGACGTGGTGGCCCTGTGCCTGCGCCGCGGCCGGGACGCGGTCGCGGCGATGCTGGCGGTACTGAAAGCCGGTGCCGCCTACCTGTGGCTCGACCCCCGCCACCCTGCCCGGCGGGTGGCGGCACTGGCGGCCGAGGGCCGTCCGAAGCTGCTGCTGTGGCAGGCCGAGTTCGCCGACGCCTTGGCACTGGTCCCGGCCGCGACGGCCCGGATGCTGCTGGAGCCGCATCACGTCTCTCCCGGGCCGCTGCCCGGCACCGGCCGCCGGACCCGGCCGCCGCGCCTCCCCGGCCACCCCGCCTACGTGGTGCACACCTCCGGAACCCAGGGCGTACCGAAGGCCGTGATCATGCCCGGCGCCGCACTGGACCAGCTGGTGGACTGGCACGAGCAGCGCCTGCCCGCCGAACCCGGCTCGGTGACGGCACAGTTCACCTCCATGGCGTTCGACGTCGCCAGCCAGGAGGTCCTCACCGCGCTGTGCACAGGGCGGACCCTCGCGGTGCCGGACGCGGACACCCGCGCCGACGCCGCCGCGTGGACCGCATGGCTGCGCGCCCACCGGGTGACCGAGCTGTTCGCCCCCACGCCCGTACTGGCCGCGCTGTGCGAGTTCGCCGACGGTGAGCGGGAGTTGTTGCCCGACCTGCGGCACCTGGTGCAGGCCGGTGAGGCGCTCGTGGTCGGACGGCAGCTGCGCGCGCTGTGCGCGCGGGGCGGCAAGCGCCTGCACAACCACTACGGCCCGGCCGAGACCCATGTTGCGACCGCGGGCGAGGTCCCGGGCGATCCCGCCGACTGGCCGGGCCGGCCCGGCATCGGCCATCCGGTGCCCGGCACCCGTGTGATGCTGCTCGACATGGGACTGTGCCCGGTCCCCGACGGGCTGGCCGGGGAGCTCTATCTGTCGGGCGACCAGCTGGCCCGCGGCTACATGGGCCGCCCGGGGCTGACTTCCGCGCGGTTCGTTGCCGACCCGTACGGACCACCCGGCTCGCGGATGTACCGCACCGGCGACCTGGCCCGCCGGCTCCCGGACGGCACCCTCGATTTCCTCGGCCGCAACGATGACCAGGTGAAGATCCGTGGTCACCGGATCGAGCCGGACGAGGTACGAGCCGCCTTGGCCGCCCTGCCCGGCGTGGTCCAGGCAGCGGTGGTGGCGCGCCCGGACGGACGCGGCGGCAAGGAGCTGACCGGCTACGCGGCCGGTTCCACAGCAACCGGAACGCCCCTGGACGGCGCCGCACTGCGCGAGGAACTCGCCTGCGTCCTACCGGACTTCATGCTGCCGTCCCAGATCGTGGTGCTCGACAGCATGCCGCTGACCGTCAACGGCAAGGTCGACCGACGCGCCCTGCCCGAGCCTCCGCGTCGGCGGGCCGAGGTGCGCGAGCCGCGCACGCCCGCCGAGCGCGTGGTGTCCGACGCGTTCGCCGAGGTGCTGGGCCTGGACCGCGTGAGCGTGGACGACGACTTCTTCGCCCTGGGCGGGCACTCCCTGCTCGCCGCCCGGCTGCTCCAGCGGCTGCGCGAGCAGCTGAACCCGGCGGCCACCCTGGCCCAGGTGATGGAACGGGCAACTCCCGTGGCCCTCGCCGCGGCCCTTGCGCCGACGCCTGACGCTACGCCGGACACCACCGTCCCCGCGCAGGCTCCTACCAGAACCTGAGCACGGGGTCCCCGGCTGCCGACGGGGACCCCGTGCCTCCCCACCGCCCGATCGCCGGATTGCTGCCGGTCCCCTCTCAGGGGACCCGGCTGTCCGGCGTGCCTCTGATCACCGAGGAGACTCATATGAACCCCTTCGACAATCCCGACGGCGTCTTCGTCGTGCTGGCCAACGACGAGGAGCAGCACAGCCTCTGGCCCGCCCACATCGCCGTCCCCGAAGGCTGGCGCGAAGCGCACCCCCGTGCCGACCGCGCCACCTGTCTGGCTTGGATCGAGTCCACCTGGACCGACCTGCGGCCGCGATCGCTGCGGGCCGCCGGGGCCGGCCGATGACCGCCCGGGCGGCGGCATCCGCCGGAACCGCGCCGGACGCACCTCCGCTGAGGATCGCCGTAGTGGCGGCACTGCCGCAGACGGCTCCCCCACTCGTCGAGGCACTCCGCGCGCTAGGGCACGAGGTGCCGGTGGTGATCAGCTTCCGGCGCCCGGCCGACTGGCCCGGGCACGTGCTCGGCGAACACGACCTCCCGCCCGGTGTGGATCTGGCGATCCCCGCCACGCCCGACCGGATCGGCGAACTGCTGCGCGCTTACGCCCCGGACGCGGCGGTGAGCTACGGCTACCCCAGGAAACTGCCCGCTGCCGCGGTGACCGCTCCCCGGCTGGGCACGGTCAACTGCCACCCTTCCGACCTGCCCGCCTACCGGGGCCCGAACCCGGTGGGCTGGGCAGTGCGCAACGGAGAACGCGAGATCGGCGTGACCTGGCACCGGATGGACGCCGAACTCGACACCGGGGCCGTGCTGACCCGTACCCGCATCCCGCTGGACGGCTCGGCATGGTCCTTCACCGGAGTCAACTCGCTCGTCCTCAAGGCGGCTTCGTCGATGCTGCCGCAGGTGCTCCGAAAGCTGGTGCACGGGGAGGCCGGCGAGCCGCAGCCGGAGCACACGGGCAGCTGGGCCGGCTTCTTCGGCGAGGACTATGCCACAGTGGACTGGGCCGCCCCGGCCGCCCACATCCACACCCAAGTGCGGGCGTGGAACATCGCCGGCCACCACCCTCGCCGCGAGGGGCCGATCGCGCTGATCGACGGAACGCGATGGCGTCTGCGCCGCACGACGTTGGAACAACCCCCCTCGGGCACGGGCCGCCGGATCGCCTGCGGCACCGGCGACCTGTGGGTACTGGCCGCCGACCCGGTCGGCTGAACCGGGGTACGCTGCCGGAACCGCAGCACGCGCTGCAGGGGCCCTGGAAGACCCTGTTGTCCGCTTGTTGCACCCCTTCCATCCGGCTCCTGCGCAGACGGGCCGGGCCACGCACTCAGCGGCCCCCATGTCGCAGCCGACCATGGCCCGCCAAGGCAGGCTCGCTCAGCCCAAGGCGATGCGGGCGGCGCCCAGGGCGAACACTCCGGCCGTGGCTGCGACCACTGCCCGGTCCGTGTCCCGGGCTCCTGAAGGTTCGAAGCGGGCGACGGAGCCGGCCTGCGACCACAGGCCGGTCACCCGGGGACGGGTAGCCAGCCGGAGGAATCCCTTGGAACGCAGGATCCGGCCGTAGGCCCCGCTGTCGAGGCCTACGGTGGCGAACTCCCACAGACGGCCCGGATGGAACGGCGCGTCGGAGCGGAAGACCGTGCCGGAGATGCCGTACTCCTCGGTCTCCGGGACGTGGTCCCCGTTGAGCTCCAAGACCCAGCCCGGGGCCTGCTGCGCACGCTCCAGGTCGAACAGCCCCGTTCCGAGCACGTCGCCGAGGTCCACGCGCCCATGAGTGGCGCCCACGACGCGGGCGGGCGGGTTGAGCCGGGTGAGGGCGGCCCGCAGCCGTCCGGTGCTCTCCGCGTCAACGAGGTCAGGGCGAAGGCCGCCGCCACGGGCATCGGTTCGGAGATGCCGCTGGACTCGGTCAGGAGGTGGTCGAAGCGGTCCTCGCGGGCGACGCCGTCGACGGTGACCGGCACGAGCTGCGGCGTGACCGCCTTCCACCGGGCGCGGCGGTGGCGGGTGTTGCTGCGGGACATCACCCGCCGGGCTCAGCCGGGCACCAAGGCCGTGGCCAGGGCGGGGCCGAGGGCTCCGCCCATCAGGTAGACGAGAGTGAACAGGCCTATGGCGGTGGGGCGTTGCCGGTCCGGGACGGCGGAAGCCGCTTCCAGCGATTGGGTCCCGTTGGCGGCGGTCGCGCCGAAGACCGCCAGCCCGATCGCGATGAGCAGCAGGATCGCCGAGTGGGCGAAGAGGGCCGTCAGCACGGCGAGCGCACCGGCCGTGAGCAGCAGGGCGCGCACCCGGGGCGGCCCAGCCGCGTGGCGACCGTGCCGAAGAACAGGGTGAGCGCCGAGCCCGCGACCATGGCCACCAGCTGCCCTGCGGCCACCGTGCTGGTCGGCCGGCCCGCGCGGTCGGCGATCAGCCGGGGAATCGCGAACAGCAGCGTGAAGTACGACACGGACAGCACGAGCGTGATCAGCACCGAGCTGCCGAAGAGCTTGGAGCGAAGAGCGGCCTGGGGCACGTAACCGTCGGGTCGGCGGCGGATGTGCAGGGCCAGGGCGGCGGCGGATACGACCGCCACGATCACGGCGGGCAGCGGGTGGGAGGGAAGCAGGACGAGACTGCTGGACAGGACCGCCAGCAGCACCGCGCCCCAGGAGTCGAAACGGCCCTCGGGGGGCGGCGCGCCCTTGCTCGCAAGGCCGCTCGGA
The DNA here is from genome assembly GCF_049725035.1 of Streptomyces sp. XH2. Taxonomy (NCBI): domain Bacteria; kingdom Bacillati; phylum Actinomycetota; class Actinomycetes; order Kitasatosporales; family Streptomycetaceae; genus Streptomyces; species Streptomyces sp. XH2. The sequence goes on from NZ_JBMMMZ010000001.1 coordinate 69,460, forward strand.
TGGGGCAAGGTTCTCCGAGGTCCAGCGCCCCGGCATTTGCCTCTGGCGCTCGAAACGATCACGAGTCAAGATCTGGTCGGGTCGCCGGTGCGCGTCCCCGGACACTATGGACGCCAGGAGTTACGTATGAACCAAGCCCTCACGATCGGCCTGCTGATCCTGGCGGCCTTCGGCTCGTTCTGCGGATTCCTCACGTGGCAGCTTGTCAGCCGGCTGCTCTCTGTGTTCCGTGGCATATCAGTGCAGGGCCGATGTGTACGCCGCTACTCGACAGAGTCCAGCGACAACGGGACCAGCTGGCACCACGTCTACGGGTTCACAACCCAGGACGGGCAGTACGTCGAGTTCGAGGAACATGCCATGATCATGGCCCAGGGGCAGACCGTGACCGTCCACTACCGAGCCTCGAACCCTGTCCGCTCGGCCACCGTCATAGGGCGAGGCGGGGCCTGGTCACCGCTGTTCGGGCAGCTCCTCGGCATCTTCGTCACGGGCATGTTCACCCTGCTCGGTGTGGCCTTCATCTGGATCGGGATCAGCAAGCCGGGCTTGTAGGCCGAGGCGGCCCTGGGCGAGGCGGCCCGCAGAGCCGGACAGTGTCACCACCACGATCATCCCCATGGCCAACGACGGCATCCGGGCTGGGGCGGGTCGCCCCAGCAGAACCGCACAGTCACGCTGTCCCCGCCATCGCCGTGGGCGCGCCGCCCCTGCATGCCGCGCGGGGTGCGGTGCATCAAGCGCTGCGGCCGCCCGCGCAGTTCCGTGCCGTGCCGAGGCGTCAACGAGATGGCCGGGCGGGCGTCGCGCAGCTGCCGGTTCGGGCGGGGGCTGTGCTCCGCCCGGACGGCGCGCCCGGCGGACGGCGGTGTTGCAGTCAGACGCCGGACAGGATGCAGAACGGCGCCGTCGCCGTGCTCGCCGATCACCTGCCCTTCGACGGCCGCCACGGGCACCCCGAACGCGCGGGCGAGGATGACCCGGTACCGGGCGGAGATGAACAGGCGCGCGCACCAGTCGGTGGCGGTCAGAAGGGTTGCGACGGTGTGGCCGACATTCCCAGCGCCGATGACGCCGACCGTGGCCAGGCGCCGGGTCACCGCGCTGCCCCGCTGACGACCTCGGCCAGGGCCAGGCGCCACACCGCCGCCGTGTCGGTGCCCGTCTCCAGCAGGCTGGAGACGCGGTCCAGGACCATGCACACCACCAGCGCCCACCGTATGGCCTTCACGCCGAGGTCCGGGAGCGGCAGGGCGTCAGGGGCGGTCAAGTAGGTGCTGAGGATGCTGGTGGTGTCCATGAGCCACAGCACGATCAGCTGCCGCAGCCACCGCGCCCGGGCGTCGGTCGGCATCATGGAGGCGCGCTCCCAGGCGAAGGTGTCGATGCCGCCCGTGATGTGCTGCATCGCCTCCTCATTGGGCGGGGAGACGAGCAGGCCGAGCAGCAGCCGGGACAGCAGCTTCGCCTCGTCCGCCCCCGGGCGACCCCGTGCCAGCCCCGGATCGAGGAAGACCGGACGGCCACCGGGGCCGTCGGGGAAGACGACGTGCTCGGGCTTGAGGTCCCCGAACATCACCGTCCCCGTGCTGCCGGCGTCGGTGAACCGCAGGCGGCGCAGGCGGCCGACCACGGTCGTCAGCACGGCCGTCGCCTCCCCGGCCAGCCGCAGGTAGAGCGGGCCCGTCAGGCCGTTGAACTTGCGGTTGAACGTCGCGTCGATGCTCCGCTCGGCGATGGCGCAGTCGTCGACCGCCTCGGCCAGAGCGGGCCGGGACAGGGCCCCGTCCAGCTCCCCCATGACCGCATCCAGGAGCCCGACGGTACGGTCCGGCGTCTTCACCACCAGATCGAAGAGGGTGGGCCCGGGCACGGGGCGGGTGAACAGCACCCCTCGCTCGTAGTGCTCGACGGGCGCGACCCCTAACCCGCCTTCCTGCAGCAGGCGCAGCTGGTCGGCCTCGCGCTCCAGCAGCGAGCCGGGCATGGTGGTGTAGGCGACCTGGGCGGCGCGTACGGTCTCCCAGCCGCCGAGCGTCCCGCGCAGCACGGACACGAGGGAGACCCCGAGCAGGGATGTCTTCGCGAACAGCTCTTGGCCGCCGACGTGGACGCGCTGCACGTACGTGGTGACGCTGGGGGTGTGCGTGCCGAGCCGGACCGGCCCTGGGGCGAGGCCGCCGGCGGCGGCACGGATCTGCCCGGCTGCGTAGTCGAAGACCTCGGTGACCGGCACAGGGCATGGCAGTGCAGCGGGCATGACGTGCTCCTCTGGGGGAAGACAACGTGTGCGGCTGAGCACACGGCCGGCGCAGGTGACGCTGAGCACCTCGCGAGGGCGCCGCCAAGCCTTGCCACTTCCCGCCGTGATCACTAGCGGTCGAGGTTTGATTGCTCAACGGGAAGACCCGCAGCGATCACGAACCCGCCTGCCGGAGCGCCCTACGCATCGCGCCCACCGAGTACAGCGTCAACACTGCTTGTCCGTAAAGGTGTTGGAGGTAGCCCCGGTGTAGCCCCACCCGCTTCAGCGGTAGGCTCTGAAGCCCTGCCGATGATGGGATGGGACGCGTGGACACACCGATCCGCCACCCCCTCGCATACGCCCGGATCACGCGCGGCTGGTCACAGGCCGATCTCGCCAGCCTGATCCGGAAGGCAGCCGAGCGCCGGGGGCTGCGGTCGGGAGCCATCCCCCAGCGGGTGTCGAAATGGGAGTCCGGACGCGTCACCCCCGACGACGAATCCCAGGACCTCCTCGCCGACGTCTTCGGCATCGAACCCGGCACCAAACCTGCCCTCGGCTGGCCGAACTGGCTCCCCGGCATGGACAGTCCGCTGCCTCTCGGCCCCTACAGCAACGTCCCTGCACTTCGAGAGGCCCTGAGAACCACCATGGATCTCTACCGCCGTACGTTCACCGCCTACAGCGGCGCCGCACTCGCCGGACTCGCCCTGCAATGGGCCACCGACGAACCGCACGCCGTCGCCACCGCCCTGCGCGGCCGCCGCGTGGACGCCGACTTCGTGACCATGCTGGAGGACACCAGCAAACGCCTGACGTCCCTCGCCACGGAGCAGCGCCAGCATGCGCACCGCCTCCTCGACGCCCACCTGCACACCGTCACCGAACTGATTGCCAACGGCCGCCACACCAGCAGCATCAGCGACCGACTCAACACCCTCGCCGCGAGCCTCGCGCAGACCCTGGGCTGGTACCGGTTCGACCAGGGCGACCACGCCGGGGCCGGGAAACTGTGGCACGGTGCCTTGCACAGCGCCCACGCCACCGGCGACCGCGACATCGGCGCCGGAGTCCTCGCCGACTTCGCCTACCAGTCGCTCTGGCTGAACAAGCCCCGGCCCGCCGTCGAAGTCCTCGAGCACGCCATCCGGCGCGCCGACCACCCCATGGCCCGCTCAGTGCTCTTCCTCCGGCTCGGCCGCGCCCACGCCGCCCTCGGCGAAGAACTCTCCTGCAGCCGTGCCCTAGCCGCCGCCGAGAACCAGCTCGGCGCCCCTGCCGCCGACCCCGCCCCCACCTGGTGCGTGTGGATGTCCTCCTCGGACCTCGCCGTCGATTCCGGCCGGTGCCTCCTCGACCTCGGCCACCGCCGCAGCGCCCACCAGCTCATCCAGGACGGCACCGAAGTCCTGCCGGCCGCCCGGACGAAAACGAAAGCGGTCTTCCTCGCGTACGAGGCTGAGGCATACCTGCGCGACGGCGAATTCGACCGGGCGGCGACCACCGCCACCCAGGCGCTTTACGATGGCGAACCGCATCGGCGCCCCCCCCCCCGCTGCGTCAAGCTGGTCCACGGCCTCATCCCGCGCTTTCACGGGCACGCGTCAACCGAAGGCGTCGGCGAGCCCCTGGAACTGGCCCGCGCGAGCTGACCGCAGCAGGAACCACATCACGCCGCCGACGAAGGTACGCACGTAGCCTCCGCCGATGCTCATCCATGTGAGGCCGGTGTACCAGCTCGGCCGCCTAGTGGGGGTCGGTGGCGAACGGCTTCTCCTTCATCACGTGCACCCCGGCCTTGGTGCACGCGGCAACCACCTGCTGGCCGGCGTGGTGCGGCACCGCGGCGACGACGAAGTCCTTGGCCCGGTGGCACCCGGGGATCACCGGTTGCTGCCTTCGGAGCGGGCGGGGATGCGGCTGGCCCGCAGCTCATCCAGGTACGAGGTCGCGTCACTCGCCGGGCGGCGGCGTCTCTTCCGGGGTGAGATCTGGGCGCACACGCAGGAGCCGGACAGGGTGTCGCCATCGCCCGGAGGCATCGCGGGCGCGTTCACCACCGGCGACCCGCTCACGCTCATGAGGCTCTTCGGCATCACCGAGGCGACCGCCATGCGCTACGTCGGCACCGCCTACCTGGAGCGAACCGCAAAACTGCCCAGGTAGCAGGCACCCGCCGAGCCCGATGCCGCAGCTAAAGCCCGTGGCGGTGTGGCAGTGGGTCCGGCATTATCCCTGTGTGATCGTGATGCAACCCGTTCTGGAGATCTCCGCTGCCGACGACTTCACGCTCTGGCCGGTTGGCGAGCATGAGTCGGACGGCTACCTCGTGCTGAACGGGGGGCTGACTCCGGCGGAGGTCGGCACGGCGGTTATGCGGATCGCCGACTGCAACGACTTCGAGCCGGAGGAGGAGCACGGGCCGTGCCCGACCGACCCGCTCGGCGCGTACCTGCACGGGCTACTCACCATGCCCGACCTGTTCGCCGCCGGCGGGTTCCGGGTGACCGACATAGCCACCGGCGCCGTCTTCGTCGAGCCGGGCTGCTGCAACGGCCTGGAGGCATGGCGGGACTGGCTGGAGGTGCTGGACGGCACCGGCTGCGCCTACTTCGGCCACGACCCGTCCTCGGCAGCCGAACGTGTCGGCGACACCGTCCGGCTGACTCTCGACGCCCACGCGAAAGACATCAGCCCGGTGATCGAGCTGCCGGTGGACCAGGTGCGCGCGCTCGTCACCGGTGCCCAGGCGGACTTGCGGGACTTCCTCAGCCTCGCCGCAACCTGGGCCGAACAACACCTGCCGACACACGCCGCCGCCGTCACGGCCGCCTTGGCCCGGGCACTGGACCTAGAGCTCACAGAGTGACCCCTCACCCACCGGGCGCGCGTGCACGACGCCCGCCTTCCCCTCCACCGGCGGCACAGCGCGCTGCGCACCTGCCTCACCGTTTTCGCTCCTTACGGCCTGCGGGCGACCTACCACCACCTCACGCTCAGCGCCGCGATCCCCCGGCGGCTGGAGGCGGACCCGGACGCGCTGGCGCGGGCGGTGGAGGAACTGCACGAGGCGCGGATGCTGTGGCTCGTGCGGGCAGAGGAGTACGCCGTGCAACGTCGGGCGGAGAAGCAGGCTGGGCGGCGGGCTGTACCGGCCCCCCGGCCGTGGTGGCTGCGGAATTGGTGGGAGAGCCCCGACCGTGCCTGGTTCGAAGACCCGTTTCGCCACCCGTCGCTGCGACTGTCCGAGTACGTCCGGCGGCAGAACGCGCTTATCGACGGCGCCGATCTGCCCGGCTGCCCGGCTTGCGGGGACGAGAGACCACTGGAGCCGAACTCGACCGGACATGGCTGGGTCGAGCTGTGCCGTGGGTGTGCGTGGGCGCCGTCGCCCTGTCCGTGCGGGCAGCAGCACCGGCTCGTGCCGGAGTTCCCGTGCGGCTGGAAGGAGATCTGGCAGCGGGCGCACATGAGCGATGACGGCATGCCGAACCCACACCGGCCTGCGAGATAGCCACTCGGATGCGGCACGGCGAACGCTCGGGAAGCCAAAGCCCGTAAACCACGACGAACCCACGCGCAGGACCACCACAGCCATCAGCTGACATACAGGTTCGGGCCTCCCAACGCTCAGGATTCCGGGAACCCGCGCGCTTTCTCGCGCACGGACAGCAAGGGCTCCTTATTGCTGGCCTTCAACGGCGCCGTCCTCGCTGGACTCGCATCCGTCAGCGACTGCGCGGCGACGACCAGGCGTCCTTCCCGTACTGGGCGAGGCTCGATGAACACGAAATCCGCGCCTGCATGGAGGACGACACCCGTGCCGCGCGCATCCAGGCCCTCTCGACTCTCGCCGTGCGGAAGTTCACCCAGCTGCGCCGCGCGGCCGACCTCACTCTCGCCGCCCTGGCCCTGCTCGCGCTGGCCACCGCCGGCCTCGCGCGATGACAGCGGTCACCGCGTGCCCCCGCCCCTTCGACCCGCAAGGAGACTCGCGTATGACCACACTGCTGTACCCGGGCCTGCCGGAGAACGCCCTGTGGGTGCTGATCGGCGCTTCCGGGGCTGGGAAGTGCACGCCGGCCGCCACCTGGCCCGCTACTCAGGTCCTCTCGCTCGATGCCCTGCGTGGCACGGTCAGCGACGACTTCTTTGTCAAGTTCAGCATGTTGACGTGAACGGCCCACCCTTCAGCTCAACCAATGACCAGGCTGCAGCGTTCGACGGAACCCCGTCCCTCGCCGAACCTTCGGCCCGGGGTTGCATCCACCGGAGATGTCGCCGTTCCACTACTCGGTGATACCGCATAGCAGTACTCGGTACCACACAGTACTGATCCGGGCTGAGGAGTACCCGCGATGGAAGACCTGACGGAGATGTTGAAGGGCACGCTCGAAGGGTGCGTGCTCGAAATCATCGGCAGCGAGGAAACCTACGGGTACGCCATCACCCGCCAGCTGAACGAGCTCGGCTTCGCCGACGTCATCGAGGGGACGGTGTACACCATCTTGCTGCGGCTGGAGAGGAACGGGCTCGTCCAAGTGACGAAACGACCATCCGGGGTCGGTCCGCCGCGCAAGTTCTACGCGCTCAACAATGCCGGACGCGAGGAACTCGCGAAGTTCTGGGCGAAATGACAGTACCTCTCATCGCGCATCAATAGGCTCAAGGAGGGCGGGAGATGAACTTCTGGGAGAAGGCCACAGGCAGCGATCTCACCATGGAATGGAAGGCGTTCGAAGCCCGGGTCGAGGGCCTGCCGGACGACTACCGGGCGGCGTGGGGACAGATCGTCGCCCACCTCTTCCCCTACGGAGACTTCAGCGGCCGCAACCTGACGCCGATCGTCGACTCCGCCCTGGGGCTGCTCGAAATGTCGGCAGCGGACGGGCAGAGCGTCCACGAGGTGCTCGGTGACGACGTCCGAGGCTTCTGTACGGCGCTGGCCGGCGGAGCAGGGGCCCGGACTTATCGCGACCGGTGGCGCAAGCAGTTGAACAGGAACGTCGCAAGGAAATTGAGCCGGCTGGGAGGCTGACGTGAGCATCCAGGACATCATCGAAGGCAAGAAACAGTGGCGGGCGCACCTGGCCCGGGTCAAGTCACTCCCGCCGGACTACCAGATCGTCTACAAGGAGATACAGAAGTACCTGTTCAAGGTCGGACCGGTCAGCCTGCCCGACGGACCCCTCCTCCCTAGAATCGTTGACTTCTTCGAGGAGGGCGTCGCCGCGGGCAAGGGAGTTGTGGAGCTCATCGGCACCGACGTCGCCGCGTTCTGCGACGACCTCATCAAGGACTCCCCCACCTACGCGGATGCCTACCAGGAATCCATTAGCGGGGAACCCGGCGCAGCCGGGAAGTGACAGCCGCCGGACCGTCGGCCTCGGACTGGTCGTAGAGGATCTCGGCGTCGCCGAGCCGGCCCGCACACACGTAGAGGTTGTCGAAGTCATTGGCTCCGAGCATGAGCGGGTTGTAGTAGGCCAGGCAGCGGGTGTCCGGGCCCGCGGGACTGTATTGGGCGAGGATGGCGATCAGCCGGTTCCAGGTCTCAGGGTCCAGGCTCCCCTCGGTCGGCGGGATCATGCCGAGCGGCCAGCTGCCCTCCTTCTTGGCCGAGGGAAAGCAGCGGTAGGAGGGCATCAGCTCGTCGGGCACGGTCGGGTCGCCGGTCCGCCGGGCAAGCTCGGCCCAGCGCAGCCGTCGCCAGCCCGGGCCCGGGTGCTGGACGCGGCCCAGCCCTCCTCCCGTGGCTGACGCTCACGGCAGCTAAGTGAATAGATTGCCAATAAAAGCCATAAGGCCGATCAATAGGACGACAAAGGCCAGCGGGACCCAACCGATAATCCGGCCGGGCCAGGCCGCGGCCTGCTCATGAGGTTGCAGCCCCTTCCAAAGGGTGCCCATCTTGGTGATCACCAAAGTGGTCACCCCTGCAGTGACGCAAACCAGCCCGAAGACGATGAGGCCGCCTCCCCCTCCCGCGACGCCAGCAATAAAAAGAACAACTCCAAGCACCGCTGCGGCCAGCCCCTCATTTCGAGGGGCCTTTTTAGGTTCTTCACCAACAAAGTAGTACTTGCCGTCCGGTCCCAGTACTTGAGTCGGGTCGTGCCCTCGATGCCAGCCGCACTGGCACGACTCACTCTTGATCATCGGCTCCCCGCAGGACTTGCAGGGCACCTTCACCTGGGCTGATGGCTTCGGCTGGTGAGACGAGCCAGACATCGCACGCCTCCCTGTCGAGGAGATATCTCTCCTTCTAGTCCACCTCTGGTGAGCCCCAAATGCACGTGGGAGCACAGCTAGGGCGGGGCTCTGCAAAACGTTGAAACTTGACACAGAAGGAGCCTTCGTCAGGGCTTGGACCGCGCCCTGCTGGACGGCGAGGTGGACGTGAGCGTCTCCTGCATGAAGGATCTCCCGAGTGCTCACGACCGGCAGCCGGGTGTGAGCACCGGCGCGGTCCTGGAGCGCGGCGACGTCCGCGACACCCTCATCCTCCCCGGGCCGGCCGCCTGCCACGCTCGCCGAGCTGCCGCGGGGCGCCCGGGGCGGCACCAGCGCCCCACGCCGCATCGCCCAACTCCGCCAGCGCCACCCGCATCTGGAGCCTGTACTCGTCCGCGGCAACGCCGACACCCGCATCGCCCACCCGGACGACGGCAGCACTGGAATCGACGCGCTGCTCGTCGCCTACGCCGGCCTGCACCGCCTCGGCCAGACGCACCGAGCGACACAGATCCTCGACCCGACGCTGTGGCTCCCCCGCACCCCGCCACGGCCACCGCGCTCGCGGCCGAACGGGCCACCCTGGCCGGGCTGCACGGCAACCGCACGACCGCGGCCTCCGTCCACGCCACCCTCGCCAGCACCACCGTAACCGTGCATGCCGCAGTCTTCGCCCCGGACGGCCACGCCTCCCTCCGCACCCAGACCACGGGCCCCCTCCAGCACCCCGAAGACGCAGGCGGCCGCGCCGCCGCCCAGCTCCTGCACGACGGCGCGGCCGCGCTCCTGCACGCCCTCCCGCACACCCCCTGACCGCGCCACCCTGTCGGACGAGCCACCCACCGGACCGAAGGGACGCCTCCCATGACGCTGCACGACCAGGACTCCGACAAGAACGCCAGCCCGGCCCCGGGCAGATTGACCGATGCCCAGTACATGGCCAGCCGCAGCACGCTGTGGAGCGGCGTGTCGGCCCTCTTCACCGACGACCGCGGCCGCGTGCTCCTCGAGGACGTCGACTACCGCCCGGCGTGCCTGCTTCCCGGCGGCGCCATGGACGCCGGCGAACCGCCCTCGCTCACCGTGGCCCGCGAGGTCTACGAGGAACTGGGCCTCACCCGCTCCTTCTCCCGCCCCCTGGCCGTCGACTGGGTGCCTCCCAGCACGCCGGGCTACCCTCCCCCGGCTTTCCCGGCGAAATCATCTACGTCTTCGACGGTGGCACCGTGACCGAGGACGACTTCATCCACATCCGCCTGCCGGGACGGGAGGTCACCGGGATCCGCCGGGTTGAACCAGCGCTCCTCCCCCGCCACCTGAGCCCCGGCAACGCCCGGCGCGCCCTGGCCGCCGTCCGCGCACGGATCAACGGCACCGGCCCCGCTGTCCTCGAAGACGGCCACCCCCTCGCGCCGACGCGCTTGGACGACCTCCAGGTCCTGCGCACCCCGCGCAAGCCCCAGCTCTGGCCCTGGCGCACCGGTCCCGTGCCGGCCGGGCTGCCGGTCAAGCAGGCGTGGGGCTGGCTCTTCAGCGAGGAGGGGAGGGTCCTGGTCCTCATCGGCCAGGACTCCGGCTCCGCCTGTCTGCCGGGCGGCAGGGTCGAGCCCGCTGACTACGGTGATCCGGCCCGAACGCTCCGCAGGGAGGTATGGGAAGAGGCTCAGGTGCACATCAGTGATCCGCTCTACCTCGGGTACCTCCACGACGACACCAGCAGCCGACACTGCGCCCGGGCCCGGTACGCAGCCCAGATCACCGGATGGGAACCGCCAACCCGCGAGGAGGCAACCGGCCAGACCTACGCCCGGCTCCTGGCCACGCCTGAACAAGTCGCACAGCTCTTCGGCTGGGGCGACGAAGCGGCCTTCCAGCTCGCCGCCGTTCATAGCGCCCGGGAGAAGCTCGGCCTGCCGGCTCCTGCACGACAACTGCTCACCGAACTCCCGCCTCCCCAGCCCACTGAAGCCTCCCTGGTGCGGTAGCGCGGGCTGTCCAGAACGGGCACCACCGCGAGCTTGCCGCGCAACTGCCCGGTCACGGCTCGCGTCCGTTCCACAGCCGGCAGAACAGGGGGGAAGCAGTAGTGAACCTTGACGAGATGCGGCAGCAAGCGATCGAGATTCGCGATCTGTACGACGAGCTGAACCGTCGCGACCGCCGAGTCTGGCGGACAGACGAATTCATGATGGGATTCGTGGGGGACGTCGGCGACCTGGCCAAGCTGGTCATGGCCGAAGAAGGGGCCCGCGAGAACCCTGGAGGGCACGCGGCCTTGGAGCACGAGCTAGCGGACTGCCTGTGGTCAGTGCTGATCCTCTCCCACCTCTACCAAGTCGATCTGGCTGACGCCTTTCGTCGCACCATGACGGAACTGAAGGCGTCGATCACGGCACAGCTGGCCGACCCCGGTGCACCGACATGACCCTCGGGACACCCCCGCACTGCAAGGGGCGGCAGCCCGCCGGACGGATACCAGACAGGGCGCATTCCGGTCAGTTCCACGAAGCGGTCGGCCTTCGAACTCGGCGAGGGATAGCGAGAGGAAATGGCGCGAGTGACGGATCAAGGACGGATCAGGATCGCGGCGAGCGGCCTGGTCGTACGGAACGAGCACGTGCTCTCGGTGCGCGGGGACCGGCCGCGCCCGGGAACCTGGTGGTTGCCCGGCGGCGGCCAGCAGGCCGGGGAAACCCTGGCGGCCTGTGCGGAGCGGGAGGTATTCGAGGAGACGGGCGTGCGGGTGAAGGCTGAGGGCCTAGTGGTGGTGCGCGAGTACATCCAGGCCAACCACCCGGACGGGCACCGGATGCTGTCCGGCGCGGGGCACCGGGTCGAGACGATGTTCCGGTGCCGCATCCTCCAGGAGCCGGCGGTACTCGGCGGGCCCGCCCAGGACTCCGTGCAGCTCGGCGTCGAGTGGGTCGCGCTCGACAAGCTCCCCGCCCTGCGCACGCTGCCGCCATGCCTGCCGGCCATCATCACCAACGCCTTGGCCGCCGGCCCGGACCGGGGCGCGGTCTACCTGGGCGACGCCTATGCCTGACCCCGCCCCGCAGCCCGGCCGCGGGCCTGTGCGGGAGCCGATGGACCTCGGCTCGTACACCGAGCGCATCCGCACGGGACCGTGCTTCATCTGCGCGTTCCTCTCCGGGCACCCGGGCTACGAGCACCACGTGATCGCACAGGACGGTGAGCACGTCGCCTTCCTCGACCGGTGGCCGACCCTTCCCGGGAAGGTCCTCGTCGCTCCGAAGCCGCACGTCGAGGACGTCGTCCGGGACCTGGACGAGAGGGCGTACGTGCGGCTGATGCTGTTCGTCCGTCGTATTGCCCTCGCCGTGGAGCAGGTCTGCCGGCCGGAGCGGACGTACGTCTACTCGCTGGGCAGCCAGCAGGGCAACGCCCACGTGCACTGGCACGTCGCGGGGCTTCCCCCCGGCGTCCCGTACGAGCAGCAGCAGTTCCACGCCCTCATGGCGGAGAACGGCATCATCAACGCAACGCCGCAGGAAATGGGCGCCTTCGCCGCGCGGCTTCGCCAAGCCCTGGCCCAGCAACCGGAGGCGTGATGAGCGACTTCTACTGCGACGAGGCACTGAGCGGGCGGACACCTGTGACGGTGGTGGCCGAGACGGACACGGTGCTCGCGTTCGAGCACACCCGACCCTCATATCCCGTTCACGTCGTCGTAGTGCCCAAAGAGCGCGTGCCGTCGCTCGTCGACCTCGGAGAGCCCGGTGAGAAGGTGATCGGTGAGGTGATGGCCGTGGTGCGCGAGGTGGCTGCCCGCGTGTGTGAGGAGCACGGCGCGGCCACGGTGGTCACGAACCTGGGCCAATATCAGGAAAGTCGACATCTCCACTTCCACGTCGTCTACCGGGGCGGGCAGGAAGAGCACCGAGCCTGAAGTGCCCGTTTCACGTCATGCGGTGTGGAAGGCGGAGGAGGCGCGCCCCAGGGGCGCCGAGGTCAGTGTTCGCTGCACGCTGTGGAACGGCGTGTCGGCCCTCTTCACCGGCGCCCGCGGCCGCGTGCTCCTCAAGGGTCTCGGGGCCGGTGATCGCAACGTTGGCTGAGGCACCCCTCTAGAGCTGCTGCCGCAAGGCTTGGAAGCCCACGTCCCGGGCGTTCCGGCACTCGTGTCCACGGCATCCCGCCGAACAGGCGTTTCCTGGTCTCTATTCCGCAGCGCCGAGCTGTCGGTCGAGTTGGGTGAGGAAGGAGCGGACGGTGGGGGCCCGCAGGGCATGCTGTTCGAGGTCCTCGCGTAGACGCCACAGGAGGCCGGTGGCGCGGGAGGAGGTGACGGCGGGGAGCCGGGCGAGAGAGCGTTCACCGCAGGTGACGGCCTGATCGATCTCGCCGCGTTGGGTGTGGGCGAGGGCAAGCCAGGCGCTGTGGCGCAAGGCTGAGCGCTGGAAGGCGGGGTCGTCGGTGAGGGCGCGGGCGCGCAGGAGGGCCCCGGCTTCGGGGAGGAGTCGGTTCTGTCGTGCTGGGACGCGGCGGGCGAGGATGACCAGGCTGCGTCCGGCGATGGCGTCGAGCTCCGTGGGGCTGGCGTAGTGGGCCCAGCGGGGTCCGGGTTCGGTGGTTTCGCGCTCGATGGTGTCCAGCTGATGGAGGGTGTCGTCGCGGGTGCGGCGGAAGGCGCCGATGTCGCCGGCGGCGGCGTGGGCGAGTCCGGTGCGGGCATGGACGAGTGCTTGGACGGAGGCGGGGGCTTCGGTGGCGGCTCCCTGGGCGGCGTCGGCCAACTGGAGGGATTCCGCAGTGCGGCCGAGGGTGGCAGCCTGGTTACTCATGAGGCTGAGGATGCTGGCGGCCAGGGGGCGGTCGTCAGCAGCGTGGGCGGCACGGAGACCGGTGAGGTACCAGCGCTGTGCCTCCCCGTCGCGACGGCTCTCGTACGCCATGAACCCGGCGGTCTGGGCCAACTGTGCGGCAGCCGCGACGAGGCGACGGCCGATGGGAGTGTCGTAGCTGTCGCGGCGCAGGATGCCAGCAATCGCGTGGAACTGGTCGGCAACGAAGTCAAGCGCGCTGCCCTGCTGGTCGACGATCTGCTGGGCGTAGGTCACGGTCTCCTCGACGAACCGGACGACGGGCTCGCGGACGCGACCGGTCGCATGGGAGGAAGCCAGGTCGGGGACGGGGGTGTCGAGAAGTTTCCAGGCAGGTGTAGTCAGTGCCGCGCCGGTGATGGCGGCGAAGGTACGCCGTCCCAGCATGTGCTGTTCCATCCATCCGTCGAGGATCGCCAGCAGGTCCAAACGGTCCCAGGCTAAGGCCATCCCGTGTCAGAGGGGTGTCAACCGACTCTAGGATGCCCGGGACCGGATTCCCACCGGTTCCCACCAACTGGTCAGGGCTTCCCACCACACCTAGCCTCTCCCACGCCTGGTGGCCCTCCGGCCCCACGGAGGAAGGTGGCAGTCGCCGCCCCGTGTGCACGCAACGGGGAATGACATCGCGTCTGCCTGCGATTTTTCTTTTACAGCATGAGCACCGGCAAGGACTCCAAGCCCCGCATGAGCCGCGCGCGCCGCCACTCAAGCTCACCGGCTGGGACCGCAAGGCGCAGCCCAGGAAACCTGGTCAGGAGTGCACGGAGGGCGATCTCTGCCTCGGCGAGGGCAAGGGGTGCTCCCAGGCAACGGTGGATTCCGTGGCCGAATGCCAGGTGGCCTCTGGCGTCGCGGTCGGCGTCGGGGCAGCTGGGAGCCGGATATCGGGCGGGGTCCCGATTGGCTGCCGCGGGCGAGATGAGCACTGGGGTGCCGGCGGGGATTTCGGTATTGCCGAGTGTGATCGTTTCCGTGCTGTATCGGAAGGTGGCGATACCGACCGGTGAGTCATAGCGCAGCAGTTCATCCAGCATGCTGCCAATCTTGGCGGGATTGCTTCGTGCGCGGTTGAGGAGGGCGGGGTGCTGGAGGAGCGTCAGGACGGCGGTGCCGATGAAGTTCGTGGTGGTCTCGTGGCCGGCGACCAGGAGCAGGACGGCGAGGGAGACGAGTTCGTCTTCGCTGAGCTGTTCGCCTTCGTCCCGGACGGCGATGAGGTCGTGCAGAAGGCTGTCGTCCGGGGCGCGGCGCTTGGCGTCGATGAGATGCGCGATGTAGCCGGCCACAGCGTGGGAGGCCGAGTCGATCCGTTGGGGGTGCCCGGCGGCGAAGAGGTCGTTCGACCAGGTGCACAGCTGGGGACGGTCGGCCTCGGGCACGCCAAGCAGCTGGCAGATCACCGTGACTGGCAGCGGGATGGCGAGACCGGTGACGAGGTCCGCCTCACCGTTCTCCGGGAGGCTGTCAAGGAGGTGGTCGACCGTGTGCTGAATATACGGGCGCAGGCGGGTGACGGCGCCGGTGGTGAATGCTTTGCTCACCAGGCGGCGCAGCCGGGTGTGCTCGGGGGGATCGGTGGCGAGCATGGTGTGGGCGACTGCGGGGTGCAAGTTGCGGCCGGTGGAACGGCCGGCGAAGAATCGAGCGGTGTCCTTGGACAGGCCCGGGTCCGTGAAAGCTGCCTTAGCCTCGGCGTAACCGGTCACGAGGTAGCCGGGTCTGCCTCCGGAGCCGGTGGTCACCCGGCTCACCGGGGCTGTCGCCCGGAGTTCGTCGTAGAAGGGGTAAGGGTCCTGGAAGAACTCCGGGCACGACAGCGGGTCGCTCATGGTGTGGGAACGGCTTCCTTGTCCTGGGCGGTCTCGGTAGTGGTCGTACGCATGACGTCGCTCTTGGCGTATGCCTGGGCGACGAGCGGCAGCCGTTCTGCCTCGGCTTGCAGGTATTCCCCGTGCTCGGCGGCCCCGGGTGCGGCCTGCACGACCAGCCGGTCGGCGTCCTTGCCGTTGGTGTCGGTGGCCCACACCGCGCCGTCGCCGGTGTAGAGCACGAGGTTGCCGTCCTCCTGGAGCACGGCCCGCTGGACACCCTTGTCGTGGGTGTTGGTCGCCCACACGACGCCGCCCGGCTCGGGGAGCACCGGGTTGCCGTCATCCTGCAACGTCAGCGTGCAGGCACCACCCTGCAGGGATTGACCGAGACCGAGTTCGTCGCCCACGTGCAACGTGTCACCCATGAAGTCTCCTTTCAGAAGAGGGGATTTGCTTCACCGTGCCTTCGCTTCGCACATCGACGGCCGGAACTGCGCTTGCCATTGCCCGCCACGCTACTGCTCGCCCGAGGCGGCCCTCAGACACCTGCTGCCACCGCGGCGCCCAGTCCCAGCAGGACGACACCGGTCGTCATACTGAGCCCCCGCAGGACCGTCGGCCGTGATATCAAGGCGCGCCCCTGGCCGACGGCCCAGGTGAGCAACATGTACCAGGAGGCACTGACGAGCGCCCACAAGGCTCCCAGGGCGACGGTCGACAGGAACACCGGGCCCTTCGCCGTCACGAACTGGGGCAGCACCGAGACGGCGAACACGCCGGCCTTCGGGTTGCCGAGGTTGGTGCTCAGGCCGGTGAGGTATCCGCCCACGAAACCGGTGCGGCGCCCGCCCTCGCGGGGCGGACGGGTGGAGACGGTGGTGAGCGCGGTCCGTAGCGTCTTCACTCCGAGGATCATCAGCACGATGCCGCCTGCGATCCGGAGGGCCGCGTACGCGGTGGGGCTGGTCAGCAGGACGGCGGACAGCCCGGCCGCAGCGGCCATGGACCACAGCAGGAAGCCGGTGGCGTTGCCCGCGAGCGTGCCTCGGACCGTGCGTTGGCCGCCTTCCAGAACCTGCCGGATCAACAGGGCTTGACTCGCGCCTGGCAGCATCGCCAGCAGCAAGGTGGTGACGATGAAGACGGGCACATGCGTGGGCATGGGAAAAGAACCCCTTCCGGGGATTGCGGCCGATGGGTGCACCACCAGGCTTCCTGCCCCGCGCCCCTAAGAGAAGTTAAAAGAGAAGGGTGCAGCGTTAAGATCAGTGAATGGTGACGGACCCGGGACAGCTCCGCCTTCTCGCGGTGATCGAGCGGCACGGCTCCCTGGCAGCGGCGGCTCGCGCCCTCCAACTCACGCCCGCGGCGGTCACGCAGCAGGTGGTCAAGGCCGAGCGCGACTGGCAGGTGCCGCTGGTCAGCCGTGGTCCTCGCGGGGCAACGCTCACCGCGGCCGGCGCGCTGCTGGCCTCCCACGGTCGAACCGTGGAAGAGGCATCGGACAGGGCCGAGGCGGAACTGGCCGCACTGCTCGGCCACCTCTCCCTACGGCTGCGGATCGGAACGTTCCAGGCAGCTGCCCTGCACCTGCTGCCACCTGCCCTGACGGCGCTGCGCCACCGCCATCCGGACGCCGACGTCTCGGTCGTGGACGTGGTGTCCGGACGCGGAGCGGACGAGATCAGCGCGGGGCGCCTGGACATGGTCATCGTCGCGTCCTGGGGCATGCCGCTCGCGCCGCCCCCACACATACGGGCCCACTCGCTCCTGTTGGACCCGATGGTCGTGGTTCTCCCCGATGACCACCCACTGGCCACCGGGCAGCCCGCGGACACCGAACTTCGCCTGGAACAACTGCGCGACGAATCGTGGGTTTCCATCCTGGCCGGCCATGCCGCGCGTGAACAATTCCACGACGCTGCCCGCGAGGCCGGTTTCACTCCCACTGTGCGGTTCGAGACCGAGTCCTACGATGTCGCCCAGGCCCTCGTCGGCACAGGCAGCGCAGTGGCCCTGGTCTCGCGCCTGGCTCTGACCCATGCGCCTGGCACCACCCATCGCGAACTGGTCCACCCCAGGCCCTACCGCCAGCTCTACGCCGTGACCAAAGCAGACGCCAGCCTCACACCGCTCGCAGACATGCTCATCGACCTCCTACGCGATGTCGCCCGCGACATCACCGCCACCTGGGAAGCTCCCCTGCAAGAAAAACAATGCTCATCGAACTCACCACACGGAGCCTGAAAAGCCCCCGGTTCTGAATCGACACCGCCTGGTCCGGAGCTGCCGGCCCCGCTCCGACCGGCCATCGAGCCGGCAGCCGGCTCGCTGCACTGAAGTGATGGGCGAAACACTGAACAACCCACTGCAACCTTGCCCGGAATGCTGAAGCACTGAGCGGCACCCGGCAAGTCACGCACAGTTACGGCATGGTTAAGGAACAAGGTCAAGCGCCTCCGACAACCATCCACTCCTGGCAGCCACAGCCCCCTCAGCGGCAAAGCCGCAAACGAAACCAGCGGCATCGGCCGTAGCGGACGACCTCACTTCCGGTGTGACGGGCGGTGCTGGGGTGCCGGGCAGGTGCGGTCGCGCCAAGGTACGGTAGCCGCCTTGCCTTTGATCACGACCTCAGTGCGACGGATGACGTTCTCGTTGACGGTCCGCGCCATCTTCTGCGGGACGCGCACGCAGCCGTGCGATGCCGGCCGGCCGAGCACAGGCTGCGAGTTGTGGATGCCGATGCCGCGGTTGCCGATACCGAGATCGACGTACCAGGACATTGCGCTGCCTTTGGTGTTCGTGTACCCCGGGCCACCGAGGAAGGCAGGGTGAAAGGTGCCTTCAGGTGTGCAATTGAGGCTGTTCTGATCGGCACAGGGGTCGGTCGCCGTGCACGGCCGCCCGCGGCCGGAGGAGATCGCACTCGTCTCTCCGGGAGCTCCGTCGTTCCACTGGTAATGGAGCGTTTGCGCAGCGAGGGCGATGTCGATACGGCTGATCCACCGTGGCAGGGACCCCGGCACAGGGCTTTGACGGTGGTCAAGAGCCGTAGCCGGCGAAGCCGGAGAGGCACCCGGTCCACCTGCAGATCCGACCCCGGCCCCTGCCTCAACCGGCGCAAGCCCGGCGGGGCTGTCGGGCACGGGCTGGAGCGGCCCACCAGGCGGAGTGTCTCCGTCATGTACCGGCGGCTCCTCGTCCATCTCGCCTGTGGCTTCAGCTGTGTCCGGCGTGTCCTGTACTTGACGCTGGACAGCGGTGCTGACCCGTCCGGAGATCCGTGCCCGGCCGCCGGCCGATACCACCGCGGCTGCGGTGTCCGCCTCCCGCTCCAGTCCTGCCGCGCCCACGACCTGCAGAGCGGTCTCGCGTACATGTCCGGTCGCCGACTGCTGCTGGACCACATGGGCCAGCTCATGGGCGAGGATTCGTTCCCCGTCACGACTGCCGGACCTGTACCGGCCGGCTCCGAAGACCACATCCCGGCCCCATGTGTAGGCGAGCGCCCCCAGGGCATTCGCCGACTCCGCCGCATCTGCGCCGGTGTGGATACGGACATTGCTGAAATCGTGGGAGAAGCCGTACTCCATCCGTGAACGGGTGCCTGCCTCCAGCGGCTGTCCCGAGGATGCCGGCACGGTGACGAAGCGGTTTGCGGCCGCCGGTGATACGGGGCGGGCGCTCGGCGGCGGACCGGACAGCAACTGCAGGCTTGTGGCCGCGGGAACTGCTGGACTATGAGCGGCGAGCGGATCGGCCGCGGGCGCCCCGCTGTGGACACCCACCCGGGTGAGGTCGGTTCCTGAACCCGTACGGGTGCAGTAGCCTGCGGTCGACCCGGACGCCGACGATTCCGACGCGGACGATTCGGCCTGGCGACAGGCCCTCCCGGTGTGGTGACAGGACCTTGCCCCCGGTGCGCAGCCGCATAGCCGACGGGCGCGGCTCGCGGGCCAACTGGAACCAGCGGTTGCCTCCGCCTTGCTGTTGCCGAGCGGGACCCGGGCGTGCGAGCTCACCTTCATCACCCCAATCGCCCTCGAGCGGTCGAGGGGATCCGAGAACGCGGCACGAGCAAGGCTATGCCACGGTGCCTTCACGGGCCTGTTGGCGAGGGGGGAGCCGGGATGTTGGAGGAAGTCGCCCCGGCTCGGTCTGAAGGACAGAGGGTGCCATCGGAACTCCGCCCGTCGGCTTCGCCGACTCGACGCCGAGGGCGGCAACCGGCAATGACCGGACATGTGCCCCCACAAGGACAGCCCGCAAGGACAGTGGGTCGTACTGGGAATCGCCTCGGGGTGAGGAGGAGGGCTGAAGTGTTCGCCGGGGAAACGCGCGCCTGCTGATCAGAAACGGCGGTGAAGCGCCGCGGCCGACTGGCCGTGCCCTGCCCGGGCACGGCCCTTGAGGGGGCCCGTGGGCAGCACCACGCTCGACCAGGGGAAGGGCTCGCCGGCGGCCGCGCGGCCCGGTGCCGCTTGCCCGGCACACAGGGGTCGGTGGGTTCCGCCGGCACGGACGGCTCGTGAGCAACACGGCATCGTCCGGCACCAGGACGCCTGGCTGCTGCCCGTGATCGTCACCTCTCCCGCCTTTGAAATGCCCTGCCTCAGGTCCCTTGCGGTTGTCGGCGACAACGCCGGCTTCAGGGTTCACCATGCGTCAGCTGCCACGGCCAGACCGGACGATCCGCACCGGTAGTCGTACCAACAGTCCGGTCTGGCAGCACAGCAGCCCTGCTTCTTGATTTCGGCGGCTTCGACAGCGGCGGTCCCTGCCGACGACTCCCCTGCGCGCTGGACATCGTCGCCCGCCAGACGCGTGCACGGACATCGGACATACCACCCCGGACAGCCATACGGACCGGATAACCCCCACTCCCCCGCTCCCGGCCGGGCCCCTACGGGAGGTGCCCGACCGCGGGTCCGGGCCTCCAGTGCCGGTCAGTTCATTGGCAGTCGGCGATGCCGTCCTGCGGATCCGCGGCGGGGAGGCCGGGACCGCGCGGCCGAAGCCGTGGCCGCCCTGATGAACCAGCGGCCAGCACGGCAAAGCCCTGCCCGGCCCGAACTGACCCGTAACCGCCGGATACCGATTCGCCACCGTGAACGGCCGGGCCACCGCACTGCACTTCGGCGCGGCAGGTGCCCGGAGGTTACCGCACAGCCCGAAGGTGTCCGGCCGGTGCTGCGACCGCGCAGCGCGGCTTCACAGTGGCGTCGGCAGCGGCTTCGGCGTACGGGGATGTTCAGGAGTGGCTGAAGAGCGTGCTCGCCAGGGCGACGTGGATCGCTGTACCGCCCAGGACGCTGAGGACCGCGTTGCGTCGCCACAGGTGCAGACCGAGCGTGGCCGTGAGGGCCAGGCCGACGGGCAGGGCGTTTTCGAGGGAGACGTCGCGCAGCGTGTAGACGGTGAGGATCACCATCACGCCGACCGGCATGCAGATGCTGAGGTAGCGCAGGGTCGGGGGGGGCCCCCCCGGGGGGGGGGGCGCCCCCCCGCGCGGCCCCCCCCCCCCCCCGCGCGGGGGG
>NZ_JBMMMZ010000001.1:90146-274652 GCF_049725035.1 Streptomyces sp. XH2
CCATCCCCCCGACCGGCATGCTGTGGGTGAGGTCGCGCTGGGGCGCGCGCGCCCGCCGGGGTGCGAGCGCGACGAAGGGCAGGCAGCGCAGCGCCCAGGTGACGGCGGCGGATATGGCGACGGCGGCGGCGACGTAGCCCGTGTTGTCAGGCACGGGCCGCCTCCCCTCGCGAGGCTACGGCGCGGCGGGCCAGGAGAGCGGTGGTGAACAGACCCAGTGCGGCGAGCAGCATCTGTCCCGGCAGCAGGAAACGGGCAACCAGTGCGCACACCAGAGCCAGGACGGGGGTGGGGATGTCACGCCGGGCGAGGAAGGCATCGACGGCCAGGACGATGAACAAGGCGGTCAGCGCGAAGTCCAGACCGGCCAATTGTGCGGGGACCAGGGCACCGAAGAACGCGCCGAGGGTCGCGCCGGCTACCCAGTAGATCTGGCAGAGCCCTTGCAGCCAGACGATCCGTCGGCCGCTCCAGGACTGGGCGGCCTCACCGGTGGTCAGGGCGTAGGCCTCGTCGGTCATCGTGTAGGTGCTGTAGGCCTTGCCGAACCGGCTGCCGACTCGGTGCAGGGGGAAGGACAGGGCGTAGAAGACGTGCCGGAAGTTCACCAGGAACGCCGTGAGCGCGATCTGGGCCAGTGGCGTCGCCGCGGTGACGAGGCCGACGAGGAGGAATTCCAGCGAGCCCGCGTACACGAAAGCGGTGATCACCGGCGCCCACCACCAGGCCAGCCCTGCGTGGACGACGAGCACACCGAAGGCTATCCCCAGCGGGAACAGGGCCAGACCCACGGAGCTGGAGTCTTTGAGAGCTGCCCGGAAATCGGACCCGGCGGGAGGCGGAGCGGGAGGGACAGCGGGTGCGGTGGTGCCCTGGTGACGGCGTTCCAGGACCGCATCTGACGCGGTGTTCATGCAGCAATTTTAGGTGTTTCGTCGCGTAATTTGGTTTCCGATCATTCCTCCTACCATGCAGTATGGGATACTTTGTTACATGGATGACGTCGATCGTGAAATTTTGTTTCATCTGCGTCAGGACGGGCGCCTGAGCAACGTCGAACTGGCCAAACGCGTCGGCCTGACACCGCCACCGTGCCTGCGCCGGGTCAAACGTTTGGAAGACGAAGGAATCATCACCGGCTACCGGGCCCGCATAGACCCCACCGCGACCGGCCGGAACTTCGAAGT
Source organism: Streptomyces sp. XH2 (assembly GCF_049725035.1). Classification (NCBI taxonomy): domain Bacteria; kingdom Bacillati; phylum Actinomycetota; class Actinomycetes; order Kitasatosporales; family Streptomycetaceae; genus Streptomyces; species Streptomyces sp. XH2. The sequence continues at coordinate 91,334 of NZ_JBMMMZ010000001.1, forward strand.
CATGGCTGCCGTGGAGATCGGCGTCAACGACCTCCAGACCGTCGAAGAACTGGAAACCGCCATCGCCTCCTACGACGAGGTCATCGAGTTCCACCGCCTCTTCGGCCGCCCCGACTACTTCATCCGCATCGCCGTCACCGACCATGCCGCCTACGAGACGTTCCTGACCAACAAACTCATCGGACTACGCGCCGTCACCCGCGTCGACTCCCACCTCGTCATGAAGAAAATCAAGACGGACGACTGAACGCCCGGGGTGCCGCCGGAGCAAGGACGCAGGGCCTCGGAACGCCTGGTGCGTCATCCGTGCCCGGCGGGAACCTCGCCGGCGCGGTCGGCCGCAGCCTTGGCGAGGACTGCGGAGGTGCCGACAACCGTCCCGGCCGGGCCCGCCTCCCCTGCTTCGGTGAGGACCGTACGTTCACCGAGGAACGCGTACGTGCTCCGGTCGAAGACCCACTGCGTCTGCCGCCCGTGCGTCGTACGGGCGACGGCGATGCCCTCACGACCCGTCGCGTCGGTCGCCGAACGGACCACCGTGACCCCGGGGATCTTCGCGGCGGCCTTGTAGAGCGCGGCGCTGACCTGCGGTGGCGCCCATGTCTCGGCCAGCAGGTCACCGATCGCGGCGAATGCCCGCTGATCGGGGTCCGAGCCCGGGCTCCATCCTTGTCCGCGGGTCTCGCCCCGGACCAGCTCCAGCAGGGCGACAGGGTCGGTGGGCAGCGATGCGACGTACTGGTGGGTCGGGTCGCTGATCGACGGGCCCTTGCTCAGAGTGGTCGGCCGGGGTGTCGCCCCTGGACCGTCCAACGCGTAGACAGGTGCGTCGTCGGCACCGAGCGGTGTGTCCGGCCGGCCCTCCTCGCGCAGCAGGCCCGGACGGCTGCCGTCGGCGGACAGCCATACCTGCCGTGTGTGCACGGGAGCCAGGGCCAGGGAACCTCCTGCGGCGCTCTGTGCGGCGTAGGCGACCTTGCTCTCGACGTACACGTATTGGTCGGCGCGGACCGCCGGCTGCCTCTGTGCCGCGGCGGCGAGGGCGATGCGGTCGAGGAGCCCGGCCGCTTCAGGTGCGCGGGCGGCGTCGTCACCGGGGGCCGCAGGGGCCTGGTGCCCGGGCGTGTCCACGAGATTCTCCGCCACGATACCGCCGATCGCCAGGGCGCAGGCGGCCGCCGGGGCCATGACCCGCAAGACCAGGCGCCGCCGCGCATGCGGGCGTGAGGCACGAGGGGCGAGGCTCCCCCGCGGTTCGGGGAAGTCGGCCTTGTGCAGCAGTGCTTCCTTCAGGAGCATTTCACGGTCGGGATCCAGGCCGGGGACCGGCGGTGGGGGCAGCAGGGCGGCGAGACCGAGGCGTTCGGCCTCCTCGGGCTCGGCCCCGTGGAGCGGACGGCGCCGCGGGGTGGTGTTCATCCGTGGTTCTCCTGGGTCAAGGGCCGCGCCACGGTGAGGCGGCCCGGTCCGGGCTCGTCGAGAGGCTGGGTGAAGGGCTTGGCGGCGGGCTCAGTGAAGGGCTTGGCACGGGGCTTGCCGAGGGGATCGCCCGCACGGGGCTTGCCGAGGGGATCTTCCTTCGCACGCGGCCTGCCGAGGGGATCGTCCAGCGTCTCGACGCGGGTGGCGGGACCTTCCCCGGACGCCGGGCGAGTCCGCTCGGCTCCCGTCCGCGGATTCTGCGAGCGCGCGGCGCGGGCTTCGGCGTCCGCGAGTTCACGCAACCGGGTACGGGCGCGGGAAAGGCGCGAGCGGACCGTGCCGACGGGCACGCCGAGCGCCTCGGCCGCGGCCGCGTAGTCCAGGCCCGCCCACACCACGAGGGTGAAGACCTCCCGGTCGCGGCGGCGCAGGCGGGCGAGTGCGGCGTGCGCGGCGCGCAGTTGCTCGGTGTCCGCGAGGTGGGCGACGAGATCGTCGGCGAAGTCGGGAATCGAGCCGCGTTCCGGGAGGCGGGCGAGCGCGATGTCCCGGCGGCGGCGCGCGCGGGCGTTGCGGCGCATGATGTTGGTGGCGATTCCCAGCAGCCACGGGCGCAGGCTGTCCCCGTCGGGCCGCACGCCTTCCCGGCCGCGCCATGCCTCCAGGAAGGTTGCCGAGACCACGTCTTCAGCCTCCGCCCAGTCGCCCGTCACCCGCAGGGCGTAGCGGTACAGCACTTGGGCGTGCTCGTCGTACAGCTCCGCCAAGGCGTCGCGGTCTCCGCGGCGGAAGCGGTGCCTCATCAGTGATTCCACGTTCTGCTCTGTCACGTCCGCCGCGCGGGTTCCGGTGATGTGCACCACACGATTGATGTGCACCACACGACCCGTGCAGGCCGCGGACTCGCGTTCCGAGTGACGCAGCCCACAGGAACTCCCGTGCCCTGCGGCGCAGTGCAGATCATGACCACTTCTTCCGTACCCCGCCGGAGCGTCCTGCGGGTCCTGACCGTCGCTGCCGCCCTGGTCGGCTGCGCGACTCCTGCCCTGGACGCCACGGCCCCGGGCGCCGCGGCCTTCGCCGCGGCGCCGAAGACGTACAGTCTCACGATCCGTCACCTCGACCGCGCCGGCAGCTCGACGGGGGCGTACGACACCACCGTCACCGGCATCTCGGGCCCCGGCGCCGGCGAGTCCGTCAATCCGCACGACGCCTCCGGCACGACCACCGTGCGCCTGCCCAAGGGCCGCTACCTGCTCGACAGTTACCTGACCACCGGCAACGCCGCGGACGGCACGGACTGGATCGTCCAACCGCGCCTCGATCTCGACCGCGACACCACCGTGACCGTCGACGCGCGCACCACAGCACCCGTCGATGTGCGGCCACCCGACCGCTCCGCGACGTTCCTGCACGGCATGATGGCCACCGAGGTCAAGCACAACGGCACCACCCGCCTCATCAACCGGATGATCGCCGCACCGAGCCTGCGCGTCGCCCATCTGGGCCCCGATGCTGAGCCCGGGGCGGTGAAACAGTGGTACGACGCGTACTGGACGACCAAGTCCGCCGACTACGCACTCGGATACGTCTTCACCGGGCCCCGCGCCCTGACCGGGCTCACCCGGCACCCCTCCACGACGGACCGGGCCACCGTGGAGGTCCGCGGTGGTGCCCGGCCGGGCACCACCGGGACCGCGACCGTCGACCTGCAGCCGAGCGCCGGACCGACGGTGGGCCTCACCGGGCGCCTGACGGTCCCCGGCACGGCCACCTACTTCGTCACGCCGGAACGCGGCACGTGGGACATCACCTACTGGGCCCCCACCGCTCCCGGTGCGCCCGCGAAGCGCTACAGCGCCGACAACGTCGCCGTGCGCGCCGGAACCACAACCACCCACACCTTCGACAACGCCCCCACCAGCCCCGCTCGCACCAGCCGGCCGCTCGCTACCCCTGCCACCGCTGGAACTTCAACACGCGGGACGTGACAAGGAAGCGGCCGGAACAGCCAGGACGGCTGGGGTGGCCGCCAGGGCCACCCCGCGGTCAGCGAGTGTCGGTACGTTTTTCGAGGCGGGTGCCATGGCGAAGGGTGATCGACATCAGGTCACTGGGAGCGTCCAGCTCCAGCCGGTGCCAGCGGCCACGGGGGACGATCGCGGCGGTGCCCGGCTGCAACTGCACCATGTCCTCGCCGTCGTCGGGCCTGACGGGACGGAAGTAGAGGCGGACACCGCCGGTCAGGCAGCAGACCGCCTCCTCGGCCTGCGGGTGCATCTCCCAGTGGTCGGCGTGAACGTCGGCGTCGGTCTCCACGTGGAACGTGGCGATCTGCCAGGCGCCGGAGTCGCCGTTCGTCATCCGGCGTTCGGCGGCTCGGACACCGCCGTCGGGGTGGATGTGCAGCGCGGCGGCGAACAGGTCGATGGGCGAGAGAGGTGTCGTCGTCATGACGGCGTTCCTTCCAGTTGATTCCTTGCGGTAGCGGCGTGTTGCGGTGCATGCGTTACGGCCTGGCGGCGGGGCAGCACGCTGATCGCCACGAGGGCCGCGAGAACGAAAAGGACGGCGGCGATGGCAAGGCCCAGGGTGTAGCCGTCGTTGATCGCGGCGGGGTCGGTTGCCGTGCCGGTGCGGTGTGCGGCGATGGTGGCCAGGGCGGCCAGGCCGATACAGCCGCCGAGCTGGCGGGAGCTGTTCATGAGGCCGGAGGCCATGCCGGCCTCATGGGGAGCGACGCCGGTGGTTGCGGCGACGACGATCGGGGCGATGACCAGTCCGACACCGAGGCCGGTGATGATGCACGGGCCGAGCACGTCGGTGAGGAAGCCGCCGTCGGGGCTGCTGAAGGCGAACCAGGTCAGGCCCGCGGCGGCCAGCAGAGCGCCGGGCACCAGGGACGTACGAGGAGTACGTGCCGCAGTGACGCGGGTCGCAACGAGGGTGCCCGCGACCAGGCTTACGGAGAAGGGCAGGAAGGCGGCACCGGTTGCTGCGGCTCCCATGCCCAGAACCTGCTGCATGTACAGGGACACGAAGTAGAACGACGCGAACTGCCCGGCCGTGGAGAAGAAGACCAGCACGTTGGCGCCGGCAACCCAGCGGCTGCGCAGCAGGCCGAGACGCAACAGCGGTGCGGTGGCCCTGGATTCCGTGACGACGAAGCCGGCCAGGAGAACGGCCCCTGCGACGAGCATTGTCCATGTGGCCGAGGAGTCCCATCCTTGGGCGTCGGTACGCACGATACCGGTGACCAGCAGCCCGACTCCCCCGGTGGCCAGGACGGCACCGAGCGCATCCAGTCTCTCGCGCCGGGCGGGGCGTGCTTCGGCGGGCATACCTGCACGGACCAGCGCGAGAGCCACCGCGACGATGGGCAGATTGATCAGCATCACCCAGCGCCAGCCCGCGTACTGGGTCAGCAGCCCGCCCGCCAGCACGCCCAGTGCTCCGCCTGCGGCGTTCACCCCGCTCCACACTCCGAGTGCGCGCACGCGCTGCGGGCCCTCGGGGAAGGTGGTGGTGAGCATCGCCAGCGCGGCCGGGGTGGCCGCGGCGGCCCCCAGGCCCTGGCCGGCGCGCGCGGCGATCAGCTGCCAGGGCGCCTGAGCGACCCCGCCCGCCAGTGAGCACAGCCCGAAGACGGCCAAGCCCAGTACGAACAGCCGTCGTCGGCCGTAGAGGTCACACGCGCGGCCTCCCAGGAGCAGAAATCCGCCGAGCGTGAGCGCGTAGACATGCACGATCCACGACAGGTCGCGCGGCGCGAACCCCAGCGCGGCGCGGATCGCGGGCAGGGCGACGTTGACCACGGATAAGTCCAGGGCGACGGCGAACTGGGCGACAGCCACGGCTGCCAGCACCACTTCAGGGCGCCCTCGCGAGTTTTTATACATGTATGGAAACTAGCGCCAGGGAACCGATCTTGTCCACACCTGAGGGATGATGAAGGCATGCCGCAAACGTCAGCACCGCGCAAAACCCTCGGCCGGCCTCCCCGCATCTCCCGAGAGGAGGTCGTCACAACAGCCCGCCGGATCGTGGACACGGAAGGCGTGCACCGACTGACCATGCGACGGCTGGCCACGGAGATCGGCAGTACGCCCATGGCGCTCTACCACCACGTCCGCAACAAGGAAGAACTACTCGTCCTCCTGCTGGACGACTACGCCGCGCGAACGCTGCACCGACCCGAACTACCCGCTCAGCCCCGCGAGCAGGTCATCGCCGCCGCTGCCACGATCCACGAGGTGCTCGCCGCCTGCCCGTGGATCGTGGAAGTACTGACCGCCGACGACCTCATGGCCGCCTCCGCCCTCTGGTTCGTCGAGCAGATCGTTGACGGCCTGATCGGATGCGGCCTGTCCTCCGAGCGCGCAGTACACGGCTACCGCGCAATCTGGTACTACACCGCCGGAGAGATCGTGGTCCGCGCGACAGCGGCCCGGCGGCGCACGGACGACACCCGCCCCACCTACCGGGAACAAGTCTTCACCGATCTCGACCCGACCGAGCTGCCCCGCTTGGCACAGGTCGCGGACCACTGGTCATCACTGACCGCAGAAGACACCTACCTCGACGGGCTCCGAGCCCTGGTGGACGGCCTCCTGGCCCCCCGTTAACCCCATTGCCGAACTGGACGCCCACCGTCAGCCGGGAGTCGCTCCCGCCGGACAGTGCGAACCGGATCCAACTCGGCTACGAACGGCGGGAGTTCCGAGGCTCGTACGATGGTGTCCGACGTGCCGTCCATCGTGCACTCGGTCTCGCCCACGAATCCCTCCCGAGCCGGACCGCTCTCCGACCCGCCCGGCTCCCCCAACTCCCCGGGAGGACCGACGCGTGCCCGAATCGGTCGATACCCCGTCTCCGGTCTCTCGGACAGAAGACGCTCGGGCCGACCGCCGGCGAGAGGGTCGATCATGGCGGTCCTTGGGCGAACCGGCAACCCGCAGGCCCAGTCGTTGCGGGACATGACGTTGGTGACACAAGCCGATGCCGGTGAAACCGCAATGCGTTCGACGCGTATCGGTCGGGTAGCATGCAGATCATGTCGAGTCCTGAGTCAGACGAGGCGGGGGCTTTCGGTCACGCCGTCAGCCCCCTGAACCACTGAGCTCATAGCCTTCCGTCGGGCCGCATTCTGCGGTCGGACGAGTGGTCCTTCAGGGGCTGGTCGCGGTGACGAGATGATCTTCTCGCGCTTCTCCTCGCCTCGGAGCCACTCGATGCCTCTTCCGCTGTACCTGCTTGCCGTGGCGGTCTTCGCCATGAGCACCTCGGAATTCATGCTCGCCGGCCTCCTGCCGGACATCGCCTCGGATCTCGACGTCAGCGTCGGGACAACAGGAGCACTCACCTCGGCCTTCGCGATCGGTATGATCGTCGGCGCCCCCCTTGTCGCCGCACTTGCCCGCAACTGGCCCAGGCGCTCCAGCCTGCTCGGGTTCATCCTCGCTTTCGCAGCAGCTCACGCCGTGGGCTCCATCACCACGAGCTTCCCACTCCTGTTCGCTACCCGGGTCGTTGCCGCGCTCGCGAACGCAGGGTTCCTCGCTGTCGCTCTGACGGCTGCCGCCGCGTTGGTCTCGCCCGACAAGAAGGGACGTGCGCCGGCCGTGCTGCTGTCAGGCACGACGGTGGCCACGATCGCCGGTGTCCCTGGTGGTTCTGTGCTCGGCGCCTTGCTCGGATGGCGGGCCACATTCTGGGCTGTTGCCGCTCTCTGTCTGCCCGCAGCTCTCGGCATCCTGCAGGGCATCCCGGCAGAACACGTAAAGGAACAGGCGACTCGCGGGCCGGCCTTGCGAGCGGAGCTCGCCCAGTTGGCAATGCCGCGGTTGATCCTGGTGATGTTGCTGGGCACGCTGGTGAATGCAGCCACCTTCGCCCGTTTCACTTTCCTCGCCCCCGTCGTGACCGGCACCGCCGGGCTGAGTGAGCTGTGGGTCTCTATCGCCTTGGTGCTCTTCGGTATCGGTTCTTTCGTCGGAGTCACCGTCGCCGGTCGCTTGTCCGACAAGAACCCCGGCGCGGTCATCGCGGTCAGTGGTCCGCTGCTGCTGATCGGGTGGCCGGCCCTGGCCGTGCCGGCCGATGAGCCGGTTGCTCTGCTTGCCCTCGTGTTCGTCCAGGGTGTCCTGTCGTTCGCGCTGGGCAGCACCCTGATCACGCGGGTCCTTTACGAGGCCGCGGGAGCCTCCACCATGGCCGGTTCGTATGCGACCGCGGCACTCAACGTCGGCGCCTCCGTCGGCCCCCTCATCGCCGCGACCACCCTCAATTCCGGAGCCGGGAACCTCGGGCCGCTGTGGTCGAGCGGATTCCTGATCGCCATTGCGCTCCTCATCGCATTCCCCTTCCGCGCGGTGATCACGGCCTGCTCGAGCACCGAGGTGCTCCAATGACGCACACGAACGCGCCCTTGAACATCGACGGACACCGAAGGCTCGTCGAACAATGCCGTACCCGTCCCATTCCCACGTCGCCGCCGAGGCCGGCGTCTCCCGCGCCTGCCTCCCAAAGGAAAGAACCACTACGACCAGTACGGCGAAGCCGGGCTGTGAGATCGTCCCAGCGTTCCGCACTCCTCACCGACTCACGTCGGTCAGCCAGGACTCGCAGGGCTCCAGGTGCCACCAGGTGGTGTGCTCCAGTGCCCCGGACGCGAGGTCGAAGGACAGCAGGCTCGCGGGGGCCCGCAGTTGGACGCCGTGGCACGGGGTCTCGATGCCGGCGGGTGTTTCGATGTCCGGCATCTCGGGACGGGCGGCGAGCGGGGCCTGGCCGTAGCCATTCGGGGTGGTGACGTCGGACGCGAACGCGAGTCGGCGCCCTCCCAAGCGCTGGACCGGCTGGACTTCGGGCGCAGCCGCTCCACCCCGTCGATCGATGCCAGGAAGGTTCGACGGCCTCGGCGTCAAGCGCCGCTCGGTTACCCGGGCTGCCGGGCGGGCCGGGGCCGCAGCTCATGTGGTCCCGGCCCGCCGGACTCAGGGGCGCCAGACAGGTGCCGGCCTCAGGGGCGCCAGGAAGGGACCGACAGAGTCTTGCCCGTTTCGATGTACGACTTGAGGTTGGACAGGACGAAGTTCCAGCCGCCCGTGATCTGGCGCAGCTCCTGCTCGTCGCACAGGTTGACGTGCGTCACGGTGAGCTGGACGGTCTCGCCGTACGGCTTGAGTTCGAAGGTGACCCGGGACGGGCCGTGGGGGCGTTCCTCGTCGGGGCCGGTCCAGGTCAGTACCAGGCGGCGCAGCGCCTCGATCTCGACGACGGTGCCGATGACGTCGTCGATGCCGGACTCGTCCAGGCGGCGGTGGGCCCAGGCGGAACCGGGCTGCCAGTCGGAGACGGAGATCTCGTCGAAGCGGTACCAGCTCAGGCCGCCACCCGCACGAACTCCCAACACATGACGGTCCATCAGCCGACTACACTCAAAAACAGGCTCCTGACCAGCAGCGATAGCGATCTGCAACTGGAGCGCTAGGCAGCGAAGTCGACGTTGGCGCAGTACTCGTAAGCAGCCTGCCGACTGCCCAGGTCCACGATCGTTTCGTCCCAGGCAAAGTCAAGGACCTGATAGTCGCCAACCGCCCAGGAGCCGACGATGCGGTCCCAGCGGCGCACGTGTTCATCGACCGGTAGTCCACCACCCGCCGCAACGGCCTCGGCGCCTGGGGCTGATCGAGAGGGTGGGGCTCCACCCGGGTCTCGCGGCCCTCACGGTTCAGACGCCCCACCGGCCGCAGCTTCCACCTCACCGCGTGAAGATGAAGCCGCTCCCCGACCTGTCCAGCCTGAAGCCGAAGGTGCCCACAGCCATTGATGGACACTCTTATATTTCACTAAGAACCACCCCCTAGCGTCTCGTTCATGATGACGCAACGTGGTGCAGTCGGATCTGTTGTCCTCACGGCCGTCGCCCTGACGGCCGGCGCCGGGGTCGCCGCCGCGGCTCCCGCCCCCGCCAAGGCCGCCGCCGTGTCCGATGGCAAGGTCACGGACAATCTGTACATGTCGCTCGGCGATTTCGAGGATGCCGCGTCCGGCGAGAACCCGAAGGTCAAGGCCATGATTGACCGTTCGGACATCGGCGGCGTGCAGGTGGTGGTGCCCTGGAAGGCCCTTGAGGGGAAGAAGGGTGAGTACAAGTGGTCGCGGCTGGACAATGCCCTGACGTATCTCCAGGAACGTCACAAGAAGCTGTTCGTCCAGGTCCAGGACCGGTTCTTCGACGTAGCCATGAAGGACGCCAATGTCCCCCAGTATGTGAAGGATGAGGGTGGGGTCGCGCCGACGATCGATGAAAACCCTGACAACCCCACCACCCGCGGCGCCATGGTCGCGCAGTGGAACAAGGAGGTGCGAGCAGACTTCCAGGCCATGCTGAAGGCGATGGCGCAGAAGTTCGACGGCAAGCTCGCCGGCGTGAACCTTCCGGAGACCGCGGTCGAGGTGGACACCAAGACGGATCGGACCAAGTACACCTCGAAGTCCTACATCGATGCCGAGATCGACAACATGCGCTACGGCAAGAAGGTCTTCGCCAAGACGCAGTTCATCCAGTACATCAACTTCCTGCCGGATGACGACGACCACAAGCGCATGAAGGAGATGTTCGACCTCGCCAGGGACAAGAAGATCGGCATCGGAGGACCGGACACCCTGCCGGACCGGAAGTACCAGATGGAGAACTCCTACAAGTTCCTCCACGAATACAAGGACACCCTCCCCCTCGTCGCGATGGCCGTCCAGGAACCCGACATCAACGCCAAGGACCCCAAAACAGATAAGCCGTACACCCGCGAACGGTTCACGGACTTCGCCCACGACTACCTCGGTGCGCGCCAGATGTTCTGGACCACCGAAGCAGACTGGCTGCAGAAGCCCGCGGCATGACACGTACACGAGTGCGGCTGCTCAAACCCGTGTGAGTGACCGAGCGCTCCCGGAGTGACACAGTCTCACCGTGCGATCCGCAGATGATCAACGGGAATTGCGCAGCAGAGTCGCTCCCGGACTCATAGCAGCCCCGGCCGCTCTCCTTCGTGGAGGGCGGCCGGGGCCTGCTGTCCCCGGCACGGCCACAGCCCACAGCGCTTCGAAGTTGCTGGGGACGAGCAGGGCGTCGTGAGTGACACGGTTCTTCAGCTGCTGGTGCGGGATGATGTCGCGGCTCCCCAGGAGCATGAGGTAGTCGGGGACGGCCGCGCGGCAGACGGGCGTCGGCGGCGTCCTTGTTCTGCCGCGCATCGGCCGGATCCGTCACCGCCGGAGCATTGTGCCGGGCCATGTCGTCCACCTGCCGAGGTCGTCGACAGTGGTGTCGGCGTCGCGTTCCCGATCGGCTTCGACCAGCCCGGTGAGGGCGTCACGTACCGACGTCAGGCCGCGTCCGTGTACCCCTTGTGCCGCATGGCGGTAGAGCTCGCGGCCACGGTCTTGGTCGAGCTCATGTGCGCAGCACCTTCTCGGCACACGCTCTTGGACACACACGCTCTTGCCGGTTCAGCTCTTCAGCTGCCGGTTCAGGTCTTCAGCGCGGCCAGGCAGAACTGGACCAGCCCGGCGTCGACGTCCTTGATGATTCTCTTCATCTCCGCCCACGGCGGGTGGAAGCTCGCGGCCTCCGAAGCGGGGTCCTCCTTGCCCCACTCGATGGTGAAGGCAAGGACCTTGCCCTTGCTGTCGTCGACGATGTGCCGGGAATACGCGTAGTCGTCGCTGGTCCCACAGGTCGCGTACAGGTGGAAGCCGGACATCGGCTTGTATGTGGCGGCACGGACGCGGTGCAGCCCCGCGCAGAATTCCTTGGCCAGTTCGAGGGCGGTCTCCTCGTCGTTCTTCGGGATGTACTCCGCGTACGCGGTGTCGTGGGGCAGGCCGCGCTTCCCGTTGTAGTGGGGGTTGCGGAAGTTCTGGTCGGGGTCGACCGACTGGTTCTCGTCGTCGCCCCAGATGTAGAGCATGTCCTCGGAGTAGCTGTGCACGTCGACGAACCACCGGGTACCCGGGTAGGTGTCCAGCAGCCAGCGGACGTTGCGCGTCTCGGGTTCGGAGAACGGGTGCGGGCCCTGGTACGTCTGATAGTCGCACGGGTCGTCGGAGACCCGGAGAACGGCGGCCGGGGCGAACGCGGTGGCGAAATCGAAAAGGAAGTCGAAGTTGCGGTTGATGTCGACGCCGATGCAGGCCGGACCGCCGCTCGCGTGGGCCCGGTTGCGGTTCTTCCGCCACATCGGGTCGGCGGTCTGGCTGTAGTGGCGGCCGTCGGGGTTGACGAGCGGGAAGACGACGACAGACAGCCCGTCCAGCAGGGACCGGACCTGCGCCGCGTCGAACCGCGCGCCGCCGTAGGCGAGCCCGGTGCCGCGGTCGTACGCCTCCAGGAGATCGGCCGCCAAGTGGATGAGGACTTCGCAGCTGCCCCATTCACGAGCATGCACCCCGCCCGTCAGGACGACACAGTCCTTGCCTCCGTCAGGGGTGGAACCGACTTCGAGGGCGTGACACGTCACGCCCTCGACCGACCGCTCAGGGAGCGTGACGAGCCGGCTCAGCTCCGGGTACGCGCCTGCCAGGCGGACCACGGCCGAATCGACCTCGGTAGTGTTGAAGTACTTCGTGTTGGCCGGCATGGGAACCTCACCGGATCAGTCCTCGACCTTGTCGCCGAGCCCGCGCGGAACGGCCGACGGGTCGGCGAACCGGTCGCCCTCCCCGACCTCGGCCTGGCGGGCCTTGCCCACGGCGGTGGCGTCGCCCACCACCGTCACGGTCACTCCCGGCTGCTCCAGCGCCTCGGCCTTCCGCGCGCTCACGTAGGCGTCGATGCCGACACTGCCGTCCGCATGGGTGCGGGGGCGGCCCCCGACATCGGGGCGCTCGTCGCGGAGGACGGCGCGGAGCGTCTCCTCATCCTTCGCGTTCACGCGGACACGAAGGATTTTGTCTTGGTAGTTCTTGTCGTGGTGGTTCTCGTCGGAGGGCATGGCCTCACACCCCTCGCTGGGTCTCTGCTCTCATGGTGCGCCCTGTGACGGGAGTGGTGTCAAGCGAGGCGGGATTCGGTTATCGCCCGCAACAAAACGGAGTTGCGCGCGCCGCGGGCTCCGGCGCGCGGAACAACGGAACAGTTGTTACTGCAGGTCGTCTTCCTGACGGCCTGAGAGCGGCACGACGTCGTCCGCAGAAGCCGGTGCCCAGGAACGGGTCCCCTTCAATGCCCGATTCAATGCCCGATTCAATGCCCGAGGTGTGGCTCAGCAGCTGCTGGACGGTGATCGCAGCGGCGGCCGCCATCTCTCACGCGGAAGCCGGGCAAAATACCGGCGCACCGGAGCGTCGAGCTCCACAAGCCCGTGTCCACGAGCTGGAGCACCGACGTCGCGGTCCTTGCCAGGGTGATCCGACCGATCTGGAACACCGAGTCGGCCGGGTCACCACCTGGCCACTCGTACTGAGCACACCGGCCGCCGCCTCGGTGATCTCGCGGTCGGCGAGAACCGCCACTTCGTCACTTGTACGCCCGGCACCACGTGTTCGGCTGCCAGGTCGGCCGGACGGCCTGTCAGTTCTCCCCCTCAGGGCGCACGCTCTCCCTGACCTTCTCGATGCCTTTCCACTTCCCTCACCGTACGGACGAGTTCGAAACCGAGGTCTACTCGCGGAGTAGAGGCGATGGATAGGCTCAGACCCCTTGTCGCGTGCGGTCATGGTTGCCGCGGCCGCCTTCCCGGCCCGTTCCCAGCAGCAGGCCATCAAGGATCCGCTCGTACATGAGGCGTGCAGCCTTTCCCGTAAGACCGTCGAAAAATCGGGGCACTCCACGCAAGCGCACATCGGCGGACCACACGACGCGGCACCATCGTGCGCCCGCCTCTCCGGTAACTGGCCGCAGTGCGATCTCGGCCCAGCCCTGGACCACACGCCCTCGCTTCTCCACCCGGCAGTAGCCGGGAACGGCGCGGGACCGGGGCGGCTCCCATCGCACGACCTCCATGGGGTCGTCGAAGGCGACGGGGCCGAGACGGGTGCGGGCGACGAACCGCGTTCCCGAACGGGCGGATGGCGGAGTGATCACCTCGACGGTGGTGAACGGCACGTGGGCGGCGTGCCCCTCCCAGTGTGTGAGTCGTTCCCAGGCGGTCCCGGCCGGCAGCGGGACCTCTCGTACGATCCGGAAGAAGGCCACGCCCCTACCCAGCCGCCGGTCGTCCTCAGCGGAGGCCGCGCGCGAGCGGGTGTCGCGGCTCGTACAGACGTAGCTCGCCCCCACCCGGGAGGCGGAGGGTGGTGAGCAGCCCCCACCCTTCGTCGCTGACCGGCTGGGTGAAGTCCACACCCCGCGCGGACAGCTCTTCCACGGTCCGCCGGATGTCGTCGCACATCAGGAACAGCTCGTGGCCACCGGATGCGTCGGACGGGTGTACCGCGGCCTCGGCGGGCGGCAGCTCGAAGATCAGCCACCCGCGGCCGGCGTCGACGCACAGGAAGCCGAGCACGTCCCGGAGGAAGGCCCGGTCGGCCTCGGCATCCTGGCTGAACACGACGACGTGCGCGCCACTGATCATGTCTCCGCCCTCGCTGCCGGCTCGGGAAGCCTCAAGCCTTCGGCCCTCACCGTAAGGAGCAGGACGGGCTGGCGCCACCGGGGAGTGCTCCGGATGCGGCGGCCGCGCAAGGTCCCACCTGTCACCCCACATCGCCAGTGGCTGGATACGTGTCGCGTGTTGGTGTCGCGTACCGGTGCCGCGTGTCGGTGGATCACCGCGACACGCGAGGCGTTCGCCGTCTCCGTGACCACCCACGTGTTCGTGCCCCGGCCGTGCCATGGCCAGGCGCCCGGGCTCGGCTACGGTCGTCACCGACCCCACCACCGGCATGTTCGCTGCCGCCGGCGGTGAAGCCCTCAATGGCAAGAACGCCCACCTCACTCCGGCACTCGCTACACCGATCGGCTCTCCTGCCACACCTCCGGACCAGGCCCGCAGCATGACGTCGCCGATCTTGGACCGGCCGCCGCTTTCCACAGCCACGCTTACGCGGGCCCCGATGTCGCGTCCAGGGCGCCGGCCTCACCACCGCCGTCCAAGACCTCTGCCGGGTACGTGGTCGCTGTCCGGCGACTGTGAGGGTGGCATCCCACGCGGCCGGTCAGAACATGGTGCGGTCAGATGGCGCGGGGCAGCTACCCGGCCCGGGGCAGGCTCGAACACCGGCGTCCACAGGGCGGTCAGCGCACTGTCGGCTGTCAGCTGTCGGCATCGGGAGTCCGGCTCGGTTCACCGGTGGCACCGTGCCACTCGCTTCCGACCACACGCTCAGCTTGCAGCGCGCGTTTTCCGGGAGGGCGCAGAAGCCTGCGCCGTCCCGGTCCACTCTTCAAGCGACGCCCACACGGAGCAAAGCGATCCGTGACGTGCGCGAGGGACCGGCCGGCGGCGGGCCGTCCGGTCGCCCACCCCACCTTGGCTCAGGAATCGGAGGACGGCTTCGGCACGTAGAAGTCCGTGGTGGCGGATGTCATCGCCGCGACGGTTCCGGCGGGCGTGCCGTAGTCCGCGTTCGCCTTTCCCCAGGCCTCGCTGCTGGCGGCCAGGAACAAGCGTGCCTCCTCGGACTCGCTCCATGCCTGCGTCGCCTCGCGGTCGAACGCTTCGCCCTCGGTGAGGTACATCGAGAGGCTGACGAGGCCCAGGTCCCAGCCGACACCGGTGGCGCCGGGCCCGTAGGTGTCCCAGAACGCAGGGTCGACGATGGCCGTGTGCTCCAGTTCGAGGAGAGTGCGCTCCTCGCCCTCGGGCGTCAGGCGCACCTCGACCTCGCTGAGGTCGCCCTCCTTGGGCTCTCCGAAGATCCAGCTGACCCGCAGCAGCCGGGGTGGCTCGCAGCGCAGCACCTCGCCGCCCGCGTTCCCCTCCAACTGGTACCGGCCGCCGGGCTTGAGCTCACCCGTGACGGGCAGGAACCAGCGTCCGAGGCGCTCCGGGTCGGTGCATGCCTCCCAGACGTCGTGGACGGCGGCGTCGTAGGTGCGCCGCATGACGATGCTGCGGCCTGTGCCCTTGGGGGTCTCGGTGTCCCGCACCTGGCGGTGCATGGCGTTGATCAGGTCGATGACGTCAGCCATCTAGGGTCTCCTCTTTCTCTTTTCCGGCAGTTTTCTCTTTTCCGGCAGTACGATCCCCCGCACTGCGATCGCCGCCCCCTTGTGTGCCGTCATGCGGCCGCCGGGCCCGCTTACCCCTGGCGAGTTCGGAGCCGAGCGCGTCGAGGCGCTGTTCCCAGAAACCGCGGAAGCGCTCAAGCCAGACGTCCACCTCGCGCAGCGGCGCTGCATCGATCGTGTAGAGCCGACGCGCACCCTCAGCGCGTACTGTCGTGAACCCGCTCTCACGCAGGACCCGCAGATGCTGGGAGACGGCCGGCTGGGATATCGCGAACTCTTCCCGGATCGAAGCGGTCACCGCCCCGGAGGTCCGCTCGCCTTCGGCCAGCAGTTCCAGGATGCGACGCCGGATCGGGTCCCCCAGCACATCAAATGCCTGCATGACTCATATCATGCAAGCCATTTCTTATATAAGACAACGCTTATTTAAAGGGGTCACCGGCCGGCGCGAGAAGGGCGGAGTGGCTGCTGTCCCGGCTCCTCACCACTCCCGCCCCGTCCCGATACTCCCCCCTACTCCCCTACTCCCCCAAAGGCCCTCCTCCAGCACCCTGATCCACCCGCCCGCTCGAAGGGGCACCTGCCGCGCCACGTGGCGCAAGGCGATCCTTGACGCAGTCCCGGGCCTGGTCAATCGCGTGATCGCTGAACCACCATCAGTTCGCTTTCGCAGGTCAGCGGTGGTGCCGGTGCAACCCTGAACCGGTGTAACCCGCGGTGCACGCCTCAGCGCCCCCTCCGTACCCGCGGCTCTGGTTGCGCCACGCTGACCGACCGCAAGGCTCCGGTTCGACGCCGCATCGCAGAACCGCCGTGGAATCGCAGAATCAGTGGCACCCTCCCCTGCCGCGACCTTCTTGTCACCGCGGCCGTCACCACACGGACTGTTGCGAGCGCCCGGCCGGCCCCCGGCGCCTCGCCTGACGCATCGCTGGAGTGCCGGCGATCGCCTCATCGCTGTCGTGGTGAAGTAATCGAACAGACACCGAGTGGGCCGGACCCGGCTACCACTCACACAGCTCCATCGGCCATACTGCCCGCCGTGGACCACCGCATAGGCCAGAACACCCCACCCGCGTACGCCGCCGGAACCGATCCGGCGTTCATCCCCGGCCTGACGCCGCCGCGCCCTGCCGAAGCGAAGGAGCGTCTGCCGGTACCGGCAGACGCCGTACCAGGTGCCGGCACCGCACCAGAGCCGCAAGCAGAAACGGAGGCACCCGAAGCAGCGGAGGCGACTGCCGCCGAAGAGGAACCCCGGCCGGCGGCCGACGGTCCGGCCTTCGAGGTGTCCGACCGACGCGGCTCGATCACCGTCGACAGCACCGGCGTCACGCTCCAGTTGGACGGGGAAACGGCCGAGTTCGACTGGGCGGAGATCGGCGCGGTGGAGACGAACACCCCCCGGTTCGGCCGGCAGATCACCGTCACCGTCCACACCACCAACCACCACAGCTACAACGTCCGCATCGAGGCACCCAACCGGAACCTGCTCAAGCAGTGGGTGACGGAACTGGACACTGTGCTCGACTCCTACTTCGAAGCAGAGAGCAAGTCCGCCGACTGACCAACAGCGCAACCGCGCCTCACCGTCCGCCGCGGCGCGAGCGCCGCACCCCAGACCGGCATGGCCGTGCCTGGCAAACCCGTCCGATGTGCCCGGGCTCGGCACGACCGCTCCGGGATGTCTCGCGACAGATCCGGCACTGTCGCGGAGGGGCATCAGGCGTCCAGGACCGGGGGGGGGGGGGGGAAAAAAGACTGGACCGCCACGCGGGTGGAACCGAAGCCGACCTCCCTCCGGTCTGTGGGCCACCGCAGCTCCGCCCAAGACGGCAACGCGGAACGCTCGCGACGAACCAGGGGCCGGACCGTATGGCCCGCGTGCCGGCCAGTGCACCGCCTGCGCCGCGGCACCCGCCCACCATCGTCGCCGATTCGTCGCTTCCCACAACCAGCAACGGAACGCGCGTACTGCATGTCGGGCGCGCCCACGACCGGCCGGCTGTGCCGCGGCCTGATCAGCACCCTCCAGGCTGCCCTGCGGACACGGCAAGGGGCGCGACCGACCATGACGTCTACGCGTTCGAGGAGGGTGATCTGCCTCGTCGCCTGTGGCGCATCACCCAGAGCCTGTGTCGATGAGCGCCGCCCGATGCCGAGGCCGACCTCACCGTCGACGGCACCGGACTGCCGTGCGTCACGCTCTTGCTCCGCTGCCCCAGTCGGCGGTTCTCGTCCCGTCACGCCTCCTCAAGGACGTACAAGGCAATGTCGGCCAGCAGGGCGCGGACCGGTGAGCCCCAAGCGGTTCCCGCCCCCCTTGTCGCGGAGGTAACCCTGCCCTCCAGCACTCCCCTCCGCAGCCAGGCCCGGATCAGCTGCGCCCGGCACTGGGCCGGCCCACGAGCGCCTCGTGACTGCCGGACCACCCAGACCAGACACCCGCCCAGCCCGGCGCCCCATCACGGTCCCCCGTGACAGGCCCGAATCCCGCCGGTCCAGGCACTGCTACAGCGAGCAGCCACCGCGAGCAGTGCCGTAGCGCAATGAACGAGACCCTCAACCACTCCAACCCCGTGATCGAGGGCGGACCGGCCCAGCACGCACCCCCTGTTTCGGCCAAGATGCAGTGCAACACGAGCGCCGGTACGGGACGGGCGCTGCCCCTTGCCCCTTGCCCCTTGCCCCTGCCGAGGGCCACCTCCCGCAAGATGACTGGTATTACTGATACATGCAGGAAGAGACCGCACAGGGCGCGATCGACACGTTCATCTCCTCGTTCAACGCCTCGGACGACAAGTACGTGACCAGTCTGCTGGCCCAGGCCCTGACCTCGGACGTGATCCTTTGGGGGCCGCTGGGACGCAGTGAAGGCATCGCGGCAGTCGAGCGCTTCGTCCTGGACATCCGGCGCCATCCAGCAGGAACCGGCACGATGACTCGCTGCTCAGAAGTGGACATGCCCGATGAGTGGGCTCGGTACCAGTGGGCCTTCACCACCCCTGACGGCGGCCCCCGCCTCGCCGGAACCGACGTCGTCCACCTGCGGCGCAACCTCATCGACCAGATCATCGTCTTCGCAGGGGACACCCGGCCTCTCCCCTGAACCCCCACGCGCTTGCTCCGTCGTCGCGACCACCGGCGCAACAGCGCCGCCGGCTGGTCAGGCCATGACCTGGGACCGGACATTCGTGGAGCCGGAGCGCGCATGCGATGACCGTCTCTTGGCGGCGGTGCCGGCCGCGGCCGGCACCGCTGGACACACGGCGTCACACCCGGGGGCGGGAACCTGACGCTGATTAGGTACCTCATCGGTTCCACGGGAGCAACTGACCTCAGCCGCCGTCACCTGCTCAGGCAGGGCACCCCGCCTGGCGAAGATCCACGGGCAAGGCCGCAGCAGCAAGGCCCGGGCCCGGTCGGCAAACTGACGGCGGGTAGGGTCGCAGCTGTTTGGCCAGGACTCGACAGCCGGAGCCGTAGTGAACCACCCGCAGCAGCCTGCGACGCCGCCGCCCTACCGCCCCTCGGCGTTCGACCCGGACGCGACCGAGGTCCTCTCCCCGGGAGCCTGGCAGCAGTACGGCCACGTGCCGCCCGAGGACCTGGCCGGCACGACCAAGCCGTTGCCGCGCATCGACCCCGGACCGGCGCAGCCCCGCGAGCCCGGCCAGCCGGCTCGCCGGCCCCGACGAGTGTGGATACCCGTCGCAGCCATCGCGGCTTGCGCGGCCGCCGGTCTCGCGGTCGGCGCACTGGTACTCGGCGATGAAGAACAGGGGGCGGCTCCCGCGGCGCGGTCACCAGAACCCGCCGTCCCGGCCACGCCCGGCTCCGCCGCTCCCTCCCCGTCGAACGCTCCTTCGGCAGCCCCCAGCCCGCCCGCCGCCGTACTCCTGGGCGGGCCGTACATGCTGATCAGCGACACCGGCAAGGCCGCGGACGTCACGGCGGCCTCCCGCGACAACGGCGCGGTAGTCATCGCCTACCAGCCCACCGGCAACCCCAACCAGCGATGGACCCTCACCGAAGCAGGTGGCGGCTACGTCCGTATCACGGCCGTCCACTCCGCCAAATGCCTCCAGGCCGACGCCACCTCACCCGCGGGCGGGATCACCCAACAGCCGTGCGCCGGAACCGATACCCAGCAGTGGCGGGTGGCTGCCGACGGCAGCACCTACACACTGACTCTCAAGGCCTCCGGACAGACCCTGGACATCGGCCCCGGGGACATCCTGCGCCTTCAGCGGCCAGGAGCCGGACCAGCGCGGAAATGGTCCGTCAGGAATCCCTGAGCGAGCCGACGCGAGAGCCTTCAGCGGTCGTACCGCGCAGCCCCCAGTGAAGAAGGGTCTCCACACATCGGCGTACGGCACCGCGCCATCGCGTCCCTCAAGACCGGCCGGGTACCGCACCTCGTGCGAACAGGATCGTCACGTCGAAGACGATGCAGTGCGCGGGCAGGGGTTCCGCGAGCGAGCCGGGGCACGTCGCGTCGGCCAGCGACCGCGCCGACCGCGCGGCCTTGCAGCGCCTCGAAGGACAGTGCGCCAGCGACCCACACCACCAGTTCCCCGTCCGCGGCCAGGGCCTGGGGCAGCTACTGGGTTGCGGCGACCAGGTCGGGGAAGCGGGACTGGATGAGCGCACCGCAGCGCGCCGCGACTGCAGCAGTACGGCGCCGCCGGCCTGGCGAAGGGTGAAGACGAGGCACCCGTATCCGCCGAGTGCAGGCTCGAAAGCCGGGCCACCCGGCGGCACACCGGGCCCCGGACGCTCGTCGCGCGCCTGGGCGAGCATCGGTTCCACCGGAGGTGTCAGCGCCACCATGTCGTCCTGGTCGCACCCGAGGGCAAGCCGAGGTGTCCCACCTGGATAAGGGCTTGCCAAAGAACGAGGTGTGGTTTCCGGTCCTGCGGTTCGTTGATCTGATATTGGCATATCAAGTGCGGTCTTGGATCAACTCGCCGCGAAGTTCGCGGTGTTGTTTGCGCACCTGGACGAGCGGCAGCGGCGTCTGCTGGTGGGAGCCGAGGCCCGGTTGCTGGGACGCGGCGGGATCCGGGTCGTCGCATCCGCGGCCGGGATGAGTGAAGCCACGGCCCGCAAGGGCATGCGCAAGCTGGTTGAACCGGATATGTGGGGCGACCTGATGTCACCGTCGTGCTGGACGGCGAAGTCCACCGGGAAGCTCGCCGAAGAGCTGACCCGGCAGGGACGCCCGGATAGGTGCCGACGTCGCCGGTGACCTGCTACGTAAGGAGGGCTTCAGTCTGCAGGCCCCTCCAATGTCCTCGAGGGCGCCCTACACGTGGACCGGGACGCCCAGGTCCGCTACATCAACAACCCGGCCAAGGACCACATCACCGCCGGCGACCCGGTGATCAGCGTGGACACCGAGAAGAAGGAGTTGGTCGGCGACTACAAAAACGGCGGCCGCGAATGGCGGCCCGCAGGCCAGCCGGTCGAGGTCAGAACCCATGACTTCCTCGACCGGCAGGGGCCGGGCTGGGCAAATCCCGTACAGCTTCCACGACATCGCCGCCAACACCGGCTGGGTCATCGTGAACAGCATCGCCGCGACCACCGCCCGCACTGGCCTGGCCTGGCCTGGCCTGGCCTGGCCATCGAGCGGGCCTTCGCACGAGCGCATCCGGTGCGCGCCGGGCGTCTACCGCCGCCCACGGCTGTGCCGCACGGGCCCGCGCCTATGCGGCACAGCGGCTTCCTCACGACTTCCTCAAGGGCTTGAGAAGACCCCGAGAAGGCTCTTCTCGGCCTTTCATGGCCAAAAATACTCTCCACAAGACCTTCACACAGGCCATTGAATGCCCGTGACCAACACTGATCACTCATCAACGCATCAGTGCACTCTTCACATTTGGGAGACACCCCATGAGACGACTCCGCACCGCGGGTCTGGCACTTCTCGGCGCGACGCTCGTCGCCTCCGTCACGGCGAGCCCGGCCCAGGCGTCGCCGGGCGAGACCCGCACGGTGTGCGCCGATTCGATGACCCCGGACGGCTGGGTCGATGTGAACTGGGGCACCAGCGCCTCGTGCCGCGTGATGGGCGGCTCGAACATCAAGATGATCAAGCAATTGGACGGTCTCCCCGTCGGCACCCAGGTCAACGCCTGCGCCAGCGCGCAACCGCCGAAGGGCTGGACCAAGGTCCAGACCTACTACAGCGGCGGCTGCGTCGTCTTCGTCAACTCCTCCTTCACGCCGAACGCTTGGCTGCTGCAGAAGACCTCCTGACCGGAGGGCGGGAAGGGTGTGGCGCTCAGTCAAGCAGCCGTCACCGACGAGCTCACCCGGTCCGGGCGCGGGCGTGCGACCTGGTCGTACGGGTCGGAGCGGATACGGGCGCGCAGCACGTCGTCTGGCGACGTATCGGCGGGCACGACATCCTCACCAGCCCGTGACGCGCCCACGAACGGTGACTGCCGGACCCCCTCCCCTGGATGGGGGGGTCCGGCAGTCGCTCGTCAGCCTGGGAACGGCCAAGTCGCTCCGCTTCGGAAGGCTGAGCGGCACGGCTCTGTCGAAGCGGCGTACCCGCGCCGCGGACAGTTCCTGAGCGTCCCCGATCGAGGTTATCCACAGGCCGGGACGTGATCGGCGGTTCCTTCGTACCCTGTTACTCAAGTCGATCACATGGGGGGTGTGCGGGGTGCGATACGGCGTGGTGGAGGAGCTCGAAGTCGAGGTCGTGGCGCAGTTGCCCGGCGACGAGGCCCGATGGGGAGTCATAGCGCTCGTGGAGGCCGTCCGGATGGATCCTCGAGCCGGGCCGGCGTCACCCGGTCACCGCGCGGCTGTGCGCCGGATCGTTCGCGCTGGAGGCCCTCGGACCCGCCCCGCCGGCCCGTACGGCAGACTCGGCAGACTCCTGCCGCGACCACAGCCCGGCCGCCTTGCACCCTCGGCCAAGGACTTCGCACCCTCATCACCCCCACCACCGAGCCACCCGGGGCCGCATCGGGCGTGGAGGAACACTCCGATGCCGCGGCGGAGGCGGCTTGCCGTTTCACCGGGGCCGCGCACCCCATGGGTTGAGCACCCTCGCCATCGAGGATGCCGTGGAGGCGATCTACGCCCTCGTGGAGGGCGCGTTCTCCCGTGGACCTGCACTCCGCACGGCTCCGCGCCCCGATTACGGCTTCGACCGCCTCGCTGCTCAAGCGCCTCGCGCGAACCCAGGAGGGATGGCCAGACCGCCCGCCGTGGTCACTGCCGCCCGTACGAGGGGGACGCCGGCTCGGTCCCGGCCGACAGCACGACGGCCGCAGGGGATAACAGCGTCCCGGTCTGCGGGCACCAGTTTCCTCCGGCTTCGCCGCCGCCGGCCGGTTTGCTCCACCTGGGATCAGCAGTACATCAGCGCCGAAGCCAGCGGTGGAGGATGCCTTGCCCTTGTCGGCCTTCGGTGGTCGGCGCTGCTGAGGGTCCTCCGGTGGAGTGGGTAGAGGCGGTCGGGGCGGTGTCCTGGGCATGGGCGGGATCGGGGGAGCTGCCAGCGCACGTGGTACTGGAGGCGGGGCAGGGCGGGGAAGCAGCCTCTGCACTGTTGCCGCATTCTCGGCGGGCGGGGCCTCGGCGGCAGCATCGCGGGCGCTGGGGTGTTTCCCAGCTCCGTGCCGCGGTCGAGCGTGTGCTGGGCATCGCCCCGAACGAAAGGCTTCGGGCGCGCCGACCGGGGAGGGTGGGGCGTGGTGACGGCGGGCGGCGTTCTGGGGATGGTCCGGGGTTCTGATCATCTCAAGGCCTGGCGCCCAGCATGATCCCGCGTGGGCGCGTACCGCAGGGGCTGGACACCGGGTGGGTGGGGATGGCCTCGGTCGAGCGGACCCCGTATCCGCGGTTCAAACGGCTGATCACCGTGCGCGAGCTGCATGTGTTCTTCACCGCCCGAGAAGGAACAGGCCTGGGCGGAGGAGGTCACGGACTCCGACGAGCATCAGCCCGCGCTGCTGCCGGCGTTGAAGTTAGTCGTACCAGCGGATCGGCTGCTGCCCGAAGCCGCACGACATCCCGGACCAGGTTACGGAGTTCGTGCGCCGGGCTACGGAACTCCCGGAGGACACCTTGCCTGCGTACGCCTCCGGCCGTACGGCCGAGCGGCACCGTTCGTGGGTGCGGGAGCAGTGCGGGACGCGCTACGACGGGCCGGCCGCCCGGGCTCTGGCCGAGGAGACGATGCGGATCGGGGCGGCGGCGAAGAACAACCCGGCGGACCTGATCAACATCGCGTTGGAGAAGCTGGTGGAGGCCGCGTTGGAGAAGCTGGTGAGGCCGGACTGGAGATCCCGCGGTTCTCCCCCTTGGACGCGATGGCCTCCGCGGTACGGGCCCGGGTGAACGAGGAGATCCTGGCCGGGATCCGGGAGCGGATGAGTGAGGACGAACGGTGCGGGCTGTTGAGCCCGGTCGACGTGGTCGGGTTGGACGGCAAGTCGCTGTTCAACGCGCTGAAGCAGAACCCGGGCCGGGCAACTTGGTCGAACTTCAAGCGGTTGAAGAGTCACCTGGAGTGGGTCGACGAACTGGGCGAGAGCGGCAAGTGGATCCAGGGGGTGGCCACCGGGAAGGTCGTGGACTTCGCCGGCGAGGCGGAGGCCCAGGACGCGGCCACGCTCAAGGACTACACCGCGGACCGGCGGGTCGCGCTGATTGCCTGCCTGGCGGCGAAGGCCCGGATGCGGGCCCGGGAGGACCTGACGACGATGTTCTGCAAGCGGATGGCCGCGAAGGCGAAGAAGAGGCCCTCGAGGAACTGGAGGAGATCCGGCGCCAGCAGCAGGAGATCGTGGAGGCGCAGCAACTTCAGGAGTAGGCGGCAGAGGCTTGACCAGCCAAGCGGGCGGGACCTCGACGTTACTTCCCGCACTTGACCTTGAAGCCGTCCAGCAGAGCCTTGCCGGCATCGGAGTTGTCACGCACGTACGCGCTACCGCTGATGCTGATCGAGGTTTCGCTGCTTGAGATGGACTCGCTGCCGGTCCGCTTGTTGCGGCTGTCGTCTCCGGCGACCGTCCAGATGATCTGGGACTGATCCTTGTTGAACTCGCCGGTGCTGGTCACGCCCGGCTTCTCGTAGACACCATCGCAGCTGTACTCATGATGCGAGACAGTGTTGCCCTTGACGACCAGCTGGCCGAGGTCGGACGTGCCGTTGACGTCCTTGACGTAGTAGGTACCGTCGAGCTTGCTGGCGCTGTCGCTGCTTCCGCTGCAGGCCGTGAGTATGAGTGAGCCCGCGGCCAGGGCCGCGATGGACACGGTCATCTTGGCCCGCGTCCTACGTGCGGTCCTGGTGATGCTCATGGTGCTCTCCTTTCATTCGTCCTGGATAGTCGGTTTGAGATAGAAGTCCAGTCAAAATACCCTATGGATAGGTGACTTTGGCTGACCGGGACCACCTATCAGGCGCCTTCTCGGAGGTTGCCGAGCCGATGCCCAGTCAGCGCTAGTTGTTCTGACCGCATAGGTTCACCGGTTCGCTCGGGCCGCAGTGGCGAGTGGGCGTCCGCCCCAGCGGATGCCTCTCTCGCTGCGGATGCGAGCGCGTTCCTTACGTTCGGCGGCCAGGACGTCGCGGTGGCGGGCGTTGGCGTTGCGCCAGCGGAGGTAGGCATGCAGGGCCCGGGCCTGGACCGTGTGGTTGGGGTGGTGGGAGTTGGCGATGGTGAACTGCCGCAGCGGTCCGAAGTGGGCCTCGATCGGGTTGGCCCAGGAGGCGTAGGTCGGGGTGAAGCACAGTTCGACCTTGTTCTTCTTCGCCCAGCGGCGGATGTCCGCGCCGGTGTGGGCGGAGAGGTTGTCCAGAATGATGTAGATCGGGGCGCCGTCGGGCCGGGCGGCGCGGATCGACTTCAGTGCGGCCAGGCTGTTGGCGGTGCCCTTGCAGCGGCGGTTGACGCCCCACAGTGTGTCGTCGCCGACGGAGTAGCAGCCGTGGAAGTAGGTGATGCCGTGGGTGCGGCGGAAGGTCGCCGGCAGCCGGTCGGGCCTGCCCTGCTTCGCCCAGCAGGAGCCGGCGGTGGGCCGGATCCCCAGGGGTCCGAACTCGTCGAAGGCAAAGACCCGGTCCGGGAAGCGTTCCACAACATGCTCGATCCGGTCGAGCTTGGCGTTGCGGTCGGGGTCGGGGGACTCCTTCCAGGTCTTGGTGCGCTGGAAGGTGATGCCGCGGCGCCGGAGCAGGCAGCGTAAGGCCTCCCGGCCGATACGGATGATGCGTCCGTGTACTTTCCGCAGGTAGTCGGCGAGTTTGCGTACCGACCAGCGGGTGAAGGGCTGGCTGGGCTTGGCGGGGCGGGTGGTGGCCGTCTGGACGACGAAGTCCTCGTCGTCAGGGGTGAGCAGGCGGGGACGGCCTCCCGCCCATCGAGGGTCCGGGCAGGCCAGACCGATCTCGTTGAACCGGTGGATCACATCCCGCACGGTGTCCTCGTCGGCCTGGACCAACCGGGCGATCACCGGCACCCGGTTCCCGCCGGCGGACGCCAACAACATCATTGCCCGCCGGTAGCGCACCGAGCTGGTGCTGCCCCGGCGGACGATCTGCTGCAGCTTCTGTCCTTCCTGATCGGTCAGTCTGCGGACCCGCACAGGCTCGGCCACCACACCTCCAGCAGTCGGAATGGACGTCACCACCCATCCAACCGCGCCACCCGCCAATCCGGTGAACCTATGCGGTCACAGCACTAGCTGGGTGCGGTCCCCACCGTCTGGACCGCGGCACAGCCCGGCCCCGACCGGCCCGTGCTCGCCGGCCACTGGACCTTCTCGGTGTCCCGCTGGGGCCCTGCCGCCGAGAACAGGACCCCGGGGCGGCTGGCGGACTTCGTGCGCGCCGTACTCGCCGGCGAACTCCTTGCGCACCGGGTGATCCGTCGCGCCCGCGACGACTGGTCCACCCGTCCGGGCTGGCCCTGGGTCTGGGCGACACCGGCCGACATCGCTCGCCTTATCTGGGGTGAATCGCCGTTGTGGGAGGTCAGAGCTTGAACGCCGTGTCAGGTAAGTCGGGCCGTCGAGGGCGTCGAGGGCGTCGAGGGCGTCGAGGGCGTCGAGGGCGTCGAGGGCGTCGACGACGAACTGGGACGCGGGGCATCGCTTCAAACTCGTCTCGTGAGTCGTCGTTCAGCACCGTGTGCGTTTCAGGTGATGGATGCTCAGCGATGGCTGGTCGCGCCGGTCAGTCGATGCCTTCGATGATGCGGAAGTCACGCTCGACGCCGTCGGGGAGGGCCACGAGCGCCTTCTGGTATGCCTCGCTCTCGTATGCCGCGACGGCTTGTTCAAAGCTGTCGAATTCGACCAGAACGACGCGTTGCGTGATTCCGGCTTCGTGGGCTACGACTCGACCGCCACGGGACAGGGTGCGCCCGCCCCCAGCCCGGACAGCCGGACCGGCCAGCCTTTCGTAGGCAGTCAGCCTCTCAGGGTCGGAAATGGCGGGGTAGACACTGGCCCAGTAGCCCTTGGCCATGGAAACCTCCTGTGTTCGGCCGGACACGTCTGACTGACTTCGGATTGACACTCAGATCGATCGATCCCGGCATGCGCAGGTTAGGGCTCGATGTGCGGTCGGGGGAAAGACCGGTACGGGATAGACTCAGAACGGATCGTTATCAATCGGCAGGGAGGGCACGTGGCGCCGGATACGGTGAGTCTGCGGTACTTCCTGGTGCTGGCACAGGAGTTGAACTTCACACGCGCGGCCGCACGGATCGGTATCGCGCAGCCCGCACTCAGCGCCCGGATGCGCCGATTGGAGGCGGAACTCGGTACGGCCCTGCTGATCCGCGACACGCGTAGCGTCGCATTGACCACGGCCGGTGCGGCTTTGGCGGAATCCGCGCCGCCCGCGCTGGCGGCGCTGGACCGGGCGTGGGACACCGCCCGGAGCGCGGCAGCCGGTGAACTGGGCACGCTGCGCATCGGATACAGCCTCAGCACCGGGGCCGAGACGGCACCGGCCCTGGTGGACAGACTGAATCGCGACAACAGCGGACTCGAGGTCAGCGCGGTCCCGATGGCGACACCGGAGATCTCCCCCGCGGTCGCCGACGGCCGCATCGACGCCGGGATCACCCGCGGTGAACAGCCGGGCCGTGGCGTGCGCCGGTTCCTGCTGCGGCGTGCGCGCGTCGGGGTCCAGCTGGCGCAGCACCATCCGCTGGCCGAACGCCCGGAGATCGAGATCGCCGACGCGGCCGCGTATCCGCTGCGACTACCGGACCCTGCGGCCAACCCCGTAATCCACGATCAGCTGTCCGCGCTGTTCCGAGACATCCGACCACACCCCCGATTCCACACGCCCGCAGTCTCTTTCGACATGTCTCAGCGCGACCTGCGCGACGGGGTCACCCTCGCCCCGGCCGGAAAAGCCGCAGCCACGGCACAACCGGCCGGTCTCACCTGGCGACCGCTGCGGGGCGCGCCCAGCCTGACGTTCCACCTGGTCCTCCCACGCGAGCAGTCACCACTACACCGCCGCATCCGTGCCGTAGCCAAAACCCTGACGCACGAGCTGCACTGGCTGCCGGACTGACGCGCAAGAGGTCAAGCGAGACGGACGTCTGCGGCGGCGAGGCCGGAGACCCCTGCGCCCGGCGGACTTCGACGCCCTGCAGCGCCGCTTGGCCTACCAGCGGCCCTCGCCGTACCCATACCCGCTCAACGCGGCGATCTGGTCAGTCGACCTGGCCCGCAGTTCCCCGGCCCTCCTCGACCTCATCGAAACGCAGCAGCAGGAAGCCGAGGGCCCGTACGCTGAGACAGGCGAATGGGCGACAGGATTACTGATCACTCAGTGCGGGCCGCATTCGTCCCGCTGACCTTAGCTCGGGAACCGCAGGGCGTCGGCGCCGTAGGCAAGATGCTCCCCGCGGCAAACGGGGTCGTCTCGCTGCGTGCCCGGCGTCTTCCGTGTCCTTGTGGTGCGTCCTGGTCAGAGCGGGGGGCGGAGTGGAGTCGGGAGGCCGGCCGCTCAGTCGGCGGTGGGCCAGTCCCAGCCGAGCTGGAGGAAGAGGCCGAGGCGGTCGGAGACGCAGCGCATCTCCTGGATGAGGCCGCCGACGACGGTGAAGATGAAGATCGCCTCGTTCTCGAAGGCGCGGCCGGTGGGCACGGGCATCCGCGGATGCGTGCCGGAGCTGGTGCCGCTCTGAGTGATGCGGGCGACGACCTTCTCGCCCTCGGCGATGAGCTCCTCGACCGTGGCGTGGTAGGGCTTCAGCGCCTCGAGCTGCACGGCGATGGCGGCGAATGCGGCACCGGGCTCGTCCGGTTCGCCGTGAACGACCTTGTTGTGGTCGACCACATCGGCCGCCAGGTAGTCCCCGAGATCCGCGAGGCGGCCCTCGTTGAGGGCGGTGAAGAAGTCGCCGACCAGCTGCTTGTTCCGTTGCGTGTCCACTCCGAACCTCTTTCCTTACGGTGTAAGTCTGCGTTGGCCGTTACTATTGCCTTACGGCGTAAGAAAGTCAAGGAGAGTCCGCAATGGAGCCGACCGGCAAGCGCGCAGCACTGACCCGGGAGAAGGTGCTGCGTGCAGCCCTGGACGTCACCGACCGCGATGGCATCGACAAGCTGTCCATGCGCCGGCTCGGTGCGGAACTCGGCGTCGAGGCGATGTCGCTCTACCACTACCTGCCGAACAAGGCCGCCCTGCTGGACGGCCTGGTCGAGCTGGTCACCTCCGCCGTGCGCCCGGACAACGACTCACCGGCCGACCAGTGGCCCCGGCGGCTGCGGAACTTCGCCGTCGCCCTCCGAGCCGAACTCCTGCGCCACCCCGGAGTGATCCCGCTCGTCGCCACCCGCCCCGCCCGCTCCGTTGCCGCGCTGCAAGCGGTGGAGGACACCGCGGCAGCCCTCGGGCGCGCCGGAATCCCACCCCTCGACGCACTGCGCGTCATCAACTCCGTCGCGACCCTGGTGACCGGACACTGCCTCGCCGAGGCCTCGGGCACCCCCGGCCACCCCGAGCAGAGCACCGAGGACACACCCGACCTCGCGGCCTTCCCCGTACTGGCCGCCGCCGTCGCCTCAGGACTCGGCACCCCCCAGGATCACCAAGCCCGCTTCGACCTCGCGCTGGACGCCCTCCTCGACGGCCTCCAGCGCGGCCGGGCCTCTACCCGTATGAAGAACCGACCGACAACTGACCTGGCCTGACATCGTGGCCGAGCGGGCACGGTCATCTCGGAAGCACACGGTCCGGCAACCAGTAGCGCTGCCATCACCCGGACCTGTAGGCGGTGACGAAGACCAGGTTCGGGGCGGGGCTGGGCGGAGCTGGGCGTAGGCCGGGCAGTGGCCGGGCTGGACGACGGGGGGCCAGTCACTGGAGCAGGCACTGAACGCGGCCGGTCTCCCCCGAGGCGTACGGTTTCGTGCCGGCAGTGCAACGGTCGGGCAGGGGTCGGGCAGTTCGCCGAGAGCAGCGCGGAGCCCCTCATAAATAGGCCGAACACCCTTGACCGCCTCCGCCGCGTCCTCGACCGGCACAAGGCGCACATCGGAGTGCCCCTTCGGTTCACGGTCCCCCGGCCCCATCCGTCCACCGCACCCGGGTGAAGGCTTGGGGTAGCCGGTAGTGCGCGCACAACTGTCCGCCCGCCCCGGTGCAACAGCGCTCAGGCTGTCCACCCGTCCGCGGGGTACGGGTCCGTTGGCCGGGCGGACAAGCGGGGTGCCCTCGCCTCGTCGTACCCGGTCGCCGACCTGAGGGCGGGGAGCCGGACGGCCGCCCTGCCCCCTCCAACTCCACCGCTGCAGCGGGGACTTCACGGGTCGCTCCGGTACGGCGCACGACACGCGCGAGTCGCTCGCCGCGCCGCCGGCAACGGCGACGGCAAGAGCGCGCCGACTCTGCACGCCGCGCACCGGATTCGGGCGGCTTCCCGCACCGGCAGTTGTCCACAGACCTCCGGCACTCGTGCGGCCACCCCGTCGACCCGGGCACGGCGCTCGGGCCGCACCTGTACGCACTCGGCGTCGCTGGTGCACCGAGTCCCTGCCGGGACCGCCGAGCGCCTGTAGTACGGTCCTTCGGCTTCCCGTACGGGACGATCGAATGTGGCACGAGTGACGTAACCGCCTTACGCTGGCCGTGAGCTTCCTTGCGTCCACCGGCTGCCTTCCGTGAACGGCACCGTGCAGTGGGAGGTGCTCCCGTGTCCTCGTTCATGCGCGCTCACCGTGTCCCGGCCTCCGCAGCGAGCCAAGGCGAGGGGACGTGGACGATGCACGGCCCGGCGATCACCAGACGCGGCGGCATGACGGAGCGGGGAGCCCGTGCGCTTGCCGACCGCGCTTTGGCGGCGCTGGGCAGGGCGGGTTCGGCGCGGGCACGGGCATCGGCCGGACGTCCTGTAGAACGCCGTGCACCGGACAGGGGTGTTGTACCGGACAGGGGCGTTGTACCGGCGAACGGTGGACGGCCTCTGGATCTCCCGGTGCGCACGGAGATGGAAGGGGCCTTCGGGCACGACTTCACCGGTGTACGCGTCCACAGCGGGCATGAGGCTTCCGGGCTGGCCCAGGCCTTGGGGGCACGGGCGTACAGCCTCGGGCGGGACATCGTTCTCGGCCGCGGAGAATCCGTACACGGCACTGCGGGCCGGCATCTCCTGGCGCACGAACTCGCTCACGTCGTCCAGTACGACGCTTCGGGCCGCGTGATCGTCGCACGCCAGGAGAGGCCGGGGCGGGACGGACGGACCGATTCCCAGATCCGCAGCGAACTCGAAAAACGGACCGGCAAGACCTTCGCCGAGCTCGTCCTGGAACTCGGCCGGGGCCCGCTGGACCCCAGCCGTATCTCCCCCCGCGATCTGGAGAAGGAGCTGGAGAGGAGGGGCACCCTGCGCCACGTGGAGATGGACACCAAGGAGCCCGTCGTCATCGACAACGTCCTCGTCCCGCACCCGTATCAGGAGAACCGGTTCGTCAGCGAAGGCAGGGTCGGCCCCGCATCCAAGATCGATGCGGACAAGGCTGCCGGCGAGCAGGCTGTCAGGGACACCTTCGTCTCCGGCATGGCCACGGGGCTGGCCGGCATGAAGCCGGGCAGTGCGTCCGAAGGTCTCGTGAAGCCGGCCCCCGGGGCCCGAGGGGCTCGCAGCACCGGCGGTCCCGTGACCACGGCTCCGCAATCCCGCTACGTCCGGGTCTCGAATCCCGGACTTGTCGCCCGCTACGAGCGGCTCGCCAACGAACAGCTGCCGGGTGTCATCAACCAGACCCTGGCCGCGGAACGGCCCATCCCGACTGCAGGCCGGGCACGGCTCACCGAGCTCGGCATAGACTTCGGGGCGCTGCGCACAGAGGTCGGCGACGCCCCCACGCTGACCCCGCAGCAGCGAGCCAGAGCCAACACCATCCTGCGCGAGGCTCGTGATCTGGCACGCGAGGACTTCAGCGGCCTGCAGCGCAAGGTGATGCGTCGGCTGCGGAGGGAACCGGCCCTTCAAGCCGTGGAGAACCAGCTCGCCGCTGCAGGCGACGCGCGGCTCAACCCGACCGGCACACTGCAGATCAAGGTCTTCCGCGCCGACGGCACAGAGGGATTCGAGCCGCTCAACCTCGAACACCGGATACGCCTGTCGGACAACCCATGGCTGGCCAAGAATAGCCAGAACATCCTCCTGACCGACGCGCCGCAGAACCAGCAGTATCTGGAAGCACTGAGGAGGCAGGGGTCGGTCTGGCCGACCGACCCGGTGGAAGCCTTCGTGGTCCGGCACCAGCTCAACGACGAAGGCGTCGACTTCGCCCCCGGAACGCGTTGACCGACAGGCAAGCGTCACAAGGGCCGGTGTTCACCGAGCCTTGACCGGCGCACGACGCGTTAGCGACCAGCTCCTGCCGTGGCCGGCGATCGGTGCTCCCTCGCCGGTCCCGGCTCACCGGTCCTGGCGGTGCCGCCACACCTCGTACAGCGGCCAGTAGTACGGCGACGTCTGGTCGACGGTAGCGTCGAGGGCGTCCAGCAGTGCGTCACCACGGTGGTCGTCGCGAAGAGCCAGTTGCACCGCGGCAGTGACCCGTACGGCCTCTTCAATGTCGGAGAGGCAGGCGGCCAGGGCATCACAGGGGGCGGGGTCGCCGGCCCGGGCTCGCAGGAGGGTCCGGCAAGCGACCTCCCGGACCCGGGCGTCCGCGTCCCGGGTGCAGGCGATGACGGCGGCCAGGGCGCCACTGTTCCCTTGCTGGACCTGCCAGCCCAGGCCACCGACCGCCCAAGACCGCACCTTGGCATCAGGGTGACGGGTGAGGGCGGGCAGAGGCTTCCCGGCGCGCGGGTCCATGGCATCGGCCAGGCCGGCGGCGAGGGGCCGCATCACGCGAGGGTCCTCCTCCTGCTCCACCCAGGGGAGGAAGAGGTCGACGAGCGGGGCGTCGAAGGGAAGTTCCTCGTCCTCGCCGCTTTCGTCGTAAAGGTTGATGCAACGCAGCACTTCCGCGCCGAAGTAACGCGCCAGCGGGTCGGGGTGGTGGCGAAGAGCGGCTGCGGCGTCCCAGACGGGCGGCAATGCCGGGCCCTTGCGTCCGGCAGCCGCGACGACGGCCGCTCCCCACACGGGGTGGTCGACCTCGGGCTCGGCCATGGCGCGGTCCAGCAGTTCGGCGAAGGGCGTGGCGATGCCGAGGCACGATTCCAGGTGGGTGAGGATCGCGGTGTGGCCGTCGCGGACGATCTGCTCGCCGATCATCAGCTCGCGGCAGATCTCACCGTCGCCGTCGCGAACAGTTCGCCGGTAGACCCCCGCTTGGGTGCCGGTCGTGTGCCAGTGGCGGGCCAGTGCGAGGGCGTCGCGGCCCTCGCGGTCTGCGAGCTTGGGGTCAGCCCCGGCGAAGTGCAGAGCGGTGGCGATGTCGTGGGCGCCGCGGTCGACGGCGCGCAGCAGGGGTGTGCGACCGTCGGCGCCGATGCCGTCCAGGTCGAGTGCGTCGAGATCTGCCAGCTTCAGCAGGGCATCGAGGACCTGGTGGTCGAGAGCGTCCACGGCCAGGCGCAGGGCGGCTGCGACGTGCGGACCGCGCGCGTGAGGGGTGCCGTAGTCCTGCTGGAGCAGAGCGGCCACTGCCTTGGTATCGCCGTTGCGGACTGCCGTGAGGAGCGGGTGTTCGGGGGAAGCCATGCGCACAGGAGGTGGAGGAGCCTTTCGGGGACTTCGGGAACTTCGGGGACTTCGGGAATGGGGTACGGCTGCTCCCGCGACAGCGGGTCACGGGCGGCGGCGAGGTCGCCGCCACGGACCGAGCCGTGGACGGTCCGGACGGTATTGAAGCATGATCGCTCCAGCTCCAGCCGTGGTGTCCGGCTTGCGCCGCAAGTGGCCGCTCCTCCGGTGCTTCCCGACCGCGATACGCACCGCGCCTGGGCACATCCGCCAGCGGCAAGGAGCCCGGCACGGTCGGTCTGCTGACGAGACCCTTGGGAGCTCGCGAGGCGGGCTCAGGACGCAAGTACCCCCTGGTCACGGCAGCTGCTTCCTAGGCGATCAGCTGGTCCAGTATTCCGGCCACCTCCGCCGGCCGCAGGAGGAAACCCACGTGACTGGTGCCCATGGTGTGCACGTCATACGGGTTCTCAGGCGTCAGCGCGTCAGCCTCGGCGATCAGACGGTCCTGCGTCGCCACGGGAAGCGTGCGGTCGCCGGTGAGGCGGATGCAGGTGCGGGCGATCGTTCCCCAGGTGTCGGCGTGCCCCCGGGCATCGGCCGTCATGACGGCAAGGGACTCGTCGGGCTGGGGGATGTTGAGGAAAGCACGGAACTGTTCGTCGGTGCCGTCCCCCATGATCGCCGCCTTGTGGGCGCTGAGCAGGGTGGGGTCGGCAGTGCGGTAGTTGGCCCGCCCGAGGCCGGGTGCGGCCGGATCACCCACGTACTCGACGGGGCCCGACCGCTGTACGTCGACGGCTCGGTCGCCCAGGCGTCGAGATCCTGGGGGCCTGGTAGGCCGCCGGGTACTGCGCGTCGAACCCGTGGCCCGGCAGGTCGACGGCGGAGCTGCGGTGCCCCAGCAACGCCAGCTCCCGCTGGACGGCGCCCACATGGACGAACCGGAGCCGGACCCGTGAACCAGCACGAACGTAGGCCGGCGGGGTGAGCACCCATGATCGGGATCGTAGCGACCACACCTCGGCATAGCTTCTGAACTTCGGCGCCGGCCGGACCGCTACTTCAGTTGCGGTCTCTCCAGCACCTCGACCACCAGGTCCTGACCCGCCTGCTGCAGGAAGCCGGACCCGCCCGGAACTACCGCCGGCCGGCGGCCTGCTCGAGCAGCCAGCTCTGAGCTGCTTCCAGGGCTTCGTCCCGGTTGCCTGTCGCTGGGCGTGGGTCGGCGGCGATCTCTTTATCCGGTGGAATCGCCGCGTCGTATGTACGACCTGTCCGGTCGGCGTCCTTGACTTCCGTGAGGACCAGCCTGGCTCCGTCGGACAGGCGGTACGTCTGGTTTCCCGTGGGGACACCATTGGTGCGCTCACCGAAGAATTGTGTACGGGGGCGTGCTCGGAAGGCCACCGCGACCGCTTCCCCCGCACTGGCTGTCCGGTTACTGGTCAAGACGGCAACTGGTGGGGCGCCTTGGGTGACAGGCCGGCTGTCTCCCCAGCCGGTCGGCTCGCCGTCTGCGTACGGGGCGCCGCGTTTGATCGACCAAACCGTTTTCCTGCCGTCGGCATCCACGAACATGCCGACCTTGCCATCGCCCAGGACAGGCCCCACGACGGCCAGCATCGGCCACATGTTGCCGCCTGTGTCCGAGCGTAGATCCACCACCCAGCCGCAGACGCCGGTCCGATCCGCCTTCGCCACGATCTCCCGGCCTTGCCGTACGTACTCGTCGTACGTCTTCTGAGACCCCTGCACCCCGGGGAGAGAAACATACCCGATGCCGGATTTCAGTGAACGGCCCTGCGGGCCTTCGAAAGAGACCACAGAAGGTTCCGGACTATTTTTATCCGGCTCCGGCTCCGGCTCCAAGAAACGACTGTGTCCATCGCCCAGGGAGTACAAAGCCCAGTCGATGGCGCCATAGGTGTCCGCAGGTTTCTGTGCACCGTGGGCGTGCGCGAACGCTTGGCCGCGCACGTCCCCCCAGTCAACCTGGTGACGGAGAAGAGAATGCTTCTCCATGATGCTCAGCGCTTCCGACAAGTAGGTCTGTGCACTGGGCGACATCTCGGCACCTGGTGGATCAGC
Organism: Streptomyces sp. XH2; assembly: GCF_049725035.1. Classification (NCBI taxonomy): domain Bacteria; kingdom Bacillati; phylum Actinomycetota; class Actinomycetes; order Kitasatosporales; family Streptomycetaceae; genus Streptomyces; species Streptomyces sp. XH2. The sequence continues at coordinate 127,172 of NZ_JBMMMZ010000001.1, forward strand.
CGAGCGGCTCGTACATCCCGTAGCCACGATCACCATCCCGGCCAGCGCAGCACAGGCCGCCGTGCACAGTAAACCGCCCTGCCTCATCCGTCCCCCCTCACAGGCTCTCAGCTCACAAGCCAATCTAATGAGGTTCTCCCTGTAGGTGTTCCAGCGGTAGCTCACTGTGACAGCACCGGCCCTCGGCAGCAACATGCGCGGGCCGTGGCCCCAGCCGTCCACGGCGCGGACCTCGTGCGCCGCGAGTCACGACACCGTGAGGACACCGCCCTCCATCGCGCCCGAGCAAGCCTCGCGAGGTTTCCCCGCGTCCTTGCCCCGGTCGTCGTCACGCCTTGATGCCCGGCGGGATCACCCGGGTGCCGCGCGTGCCCTACCGGCGTGGCGTGCCGGGCCGGTCGACGCTTGACGGGTAGTACCGTTCGAGCCGGGAGATTCCATGAAACGTCAGGTCAACCGATGTGCCTCTGCCGCGCTGGCCATCATGCTGGGCGGGGCCGGACTGACCGGGTGCTCGTCGAACAAGCCTGCCGGTTCCGCCGCGTCCTCGGCCGCGTCCGCAGCCAGGTCGGGGGCGTCCGCCGTCGCCTCCGCCGCCAGCAGTGCGGCAGCCTCCGCGGTCTCCTCGGCAGTCGCCTCCGCCGAGGCGGCCGCCGAGGCCGCCCTGGCGAAAGTCAAGGGCGGCCTCAACGCCAAGGCGGACGTCACTCTCGGCACCGTCGTGTCCAGCTCCGGCGGCCATGCCGAGGTCCCGGTGAACGTCACCAACCACGACACGAAGGCCAGGCGCTACACCATCCTGATCAACTTCAATGACCCGTCAGGCAACCTGCTCGACATGACCGTCCTCGACATCCCCGAGACCGCCGCGGGCGGCACCGCCCATGCCACTGCCCGGAGCAACAGGAACCTGACAGGCACGATCACCGCCGAAGTCCGCAACGCAGTGCGGTACTGACGCCTCACATCACAAACCAAGACCGACACCAGGGCAGGCGGGTCCATCCCGATGCACTGCCCGGCGAATCCTGGGGCACTGCACGGCCCGATAAGGGCCGCATCCGAACGGCGGATGGCTGCCGCGCCAGCCTCGCCTGCCCGGGGCAGGTTGCACCGACGACGGCTCCGGGCAGGCACCGGGCAGTCCCTCGCACGCACGGGAAGAGCTTGCCATCGGGTCCAGCGACCCTATGCCGCAATGCATGGCTATGGCCAACGCATCGGCTTCGTCCGGAGCCCACGAGGCGGCGCCCGACCGCCGTCGTGACACCTGCGTCCGGCTCCCATACCCCGGCAATTACGCGCCGCGACTCCCCGCCGCCTGCATTGCACAGCACGCGGTCAACCGCAGCGCCCCCCGGTTCTCAGTCGAGATCACCGGCCTGCCCATGCCGCTCGCCATGGCGGCCATCACCCGTATGGACTACCCGATATGCCGAAGAGGAGGGATCACCGTACGAGTGTCGGTCCAGATGTCCGCCTTGCCGAACATCTGCTCCCCTCGTGAAGGTCGCCATGAACCCTCTCCGCACCCACGCCTTCGTCGCGGCAGCGGCACCCGTGGCCCTGCTGATCGACCTGGCAGCCCCGGTCGCGGCTGCGGACGAGCCGCTGCCGAGCACACCCGAAGTCCCGCGCGCGGTATGTGACACGCCGGCTGTCAACGCGGTCCTCACCGCCCAGGGAGGCATCGCGCTCAGGAAATGCAGCGACGCGAAGGTGACAACGTCTGCCGACCGCACGCCAACACGGCGTGCGGTCGGCAGAGCCGTGCCGGGACCAGGGGATCTGCCAGCCCGGTAAACCCAGCCGGGTCGTACACGAGCCGCTTCGCTCGCCGTACGAGGTAGGAGGTAGGCGGCGCGCGCATTCTCAGCCGTCGCGGCGGCGCGCCATGCACCGCCTTGCGGCGAGCAGCACACCGCGATCAGTTGACAACGTCAACCATTGAGGTTTACCTTCACCACATTACTTGAGTGCATGAACCATCCATGCCCTTAAATTGTTGCGCTCGCCCTCTGGAGCCCTTCATGACTTCCGCGCTTTTCGTCGTCACCGGCGCCGACCACTGGACGCTGGCTGACGGCACCCCGCACCCGACCGGATTCTGGGCGGAAGAGCTCGCCGAACCCCATCGGATCTTCCGCGAGGCGGGCTACCGGATCACCGTCGCGACGCCCGGCGGCGTCGCCGCTCCCGCCGACCCGGCCGGCCTGAGCGCCGAAGCCAACGGCGGCCGGGAGCGGGCCGGCCGTCTCGCCGCCTATCTCGACGCCATGAAGGACGACCTCGGCACCCCGGCGGCGCTGGAGGATGTCGATCCGGACGACTACGACCTCGTCTTCTACCCCGGGGGCCACGGCCCGATGGAGGACCTCGCGCTCGACTCCGTCTCCGGCCGGATCCTCACCCGTACGCTCGACTCGGGCAAACCGCTCGCCGTGGTCTGCCATGCTCCTGCCGCGTTGCTCGCCGCTCGCCGTGAGGACGGCAGCTGGCCATTCGCCGGATACCGGATGACTGCGTTCAGCAATGCCGAGGAGATAGCGGCCGGCTTCGCCGACCGAGCCCGCTGGCTGCTTGAGGACCGCCTGAAGGAGCTCGGCGCCGAGTTCGTCGCCGCGGAGCCGTTCAGCCCGCACATCGTCATCGACCGCAACCTCTACACGGGCCAGAACCCGGCCTCTTCCGCAGAGCTCGCCCACGCCTTGGTCGCCGCGCGGGCCGCCGCAGAGAACGCGAAAGCGAATGCGGAAGCGAATGCGGAAGCGAATGCGGAAGCGAATGCGGAAGCGAACCTGGAAGCGAACGCCGGACCGGATGTCGTGCCGGCCACGGATCCGGCCACCACGGTTGCCCGGCTGCGGGACGGGTTCGCCACCGGTCGTACCAAGCCGCTCGCCTGGCGGCTCAGCCAGCTGCACGGCCTGCGCGCACTGCTCACGGAACAGACCGACGTGCTCCTGGCCGCCCTCCGTGCCGACCTGGGCAAGGGCCCTAAGGAGGCGTACCGCACCGAGATCGGCTTTACGCTGAACGAGTTGGACCACACCGTCGCGCACCTGGCGGAGTGGCTCGCTCCACGGCCGGCGCCCGTACCGGAGGCCTTCCAGCCGGCCGAAGCGCGAGTGGTCCGTGATCCGCTCGGTGTGGTGCTGGTCATCGCACCGTGGAACTATCCGCTGCAACTCGCGCTGACCCCGGTGGTGGGTGCGCTCGCCGCGGGCAATGCGGTCGTGGTCAAACCCAGCGAACTGGCGCCGGCGACGTCGGCAGCCCTGGCCCGGCTGCTGCCGCGGTACCTCGACCCGCGGGCCGTCGCCGTCGTGGAGGGCGCCGTCCCGGAGACCACTGCGCTGCTGGAGGAGCGTTTCGACCACATCTTCTACACCGGCAACGGCACGGTCGGACGCATCGTGATGGCCGCAGCCGCCCGGAACCTCACTCCCGTAACCCTGGAACTGGGCGGCAAGAGCCCCGTGCTGGTCGAGCCCGACGTCGACCTGGAGGCCACCGCCCAGCGGATCGTCCGCGGCAAGTTCCTCAACGCGGGCCAGACGTGCGTCGCGCCCGACTACGTACTGGCCATCGGCAACACCGCCACCGCGCTCGAAGAGCACCTGGCCGCAGCGGTCCGAGCGCAATACGGCCAGGACCCCTCGAACGACGAGGAGTACGGGCGGATCGTCAACGAGCGGCACTTCGACAGGCTGACCGGGCTTCTGGGCGAGGGCCGCATCGTCACCGGCGGAGGGCACGACCGGGCGGACCGCTACCTCGCCCCGACCGTGCTCGCGGACGTTTCCCCGGAGGCACCGGTGATGCGGGAGGAGATATTCGGGCCGATCCTGCCGGTGATCGGCGTGCCCGACCTGGACGCGGCGATCGCCTTCGTCAACGGGCGCGACAAGCCCCTCGCCCTGTACGCCTTCACCGACTCGCCGCGAACCAAGCAGCGGCTGGCCGACGAGACCTCCTCCGGCGCCCTGGTCTTCGGTCTGCCGGTCTCCCACCTTGCCGTACCCGACCTGCCGTTCGGCGGCGTGGGCGAGAGCGGGATGGGCCGATACCACGGCGAGTACTCCATCGAGACCTTCAGTCACACCAAGGCCGTACTCGACAAGCCGCCGGCCTGAACCCCACTCCCTCGCTCCCCCGCTCCCCCGCCTCTCCGCCTCTCCGTTTCCCTCGCGCCTGCGCAACTCGGGACACTCCTACCAGAAGGACATCCGACATGAACCCGGCCCACCACGTCACGGCCGTCGCGACCGAGACCGCCAGATTCGTCGCCACGGTGAGGGGAGCCGATCCCGCCACCCCGGTGGCGTCCTGCCCCGGCTGGACCCTGGCCGACCTGACACGCCACACCGGCAGCGTGCACCGCTGGTTCACCGTCCTGCTGAGCCGGCGCATCCAGCAGCCGCCGACCAGTCGCGAGGTGGACCTGCACCTGCCGGAGCAGGCCGACGCCTATCCGGACTGGCTGGTCGCAAGTGCCGCGGAGGCCGCCCAGGTGTTCGCCGCCACGGATCCGGACGCACCGATGTGGGCCTGGGGGCGCGACCAGCACGCCCGGTTCTGGGTCCGCCGCATGCTCTTCGAAACGCTCGTGCACCGAGCCGATGCCGAACTCGCGCTCGGGCTCACGCCGCACATCGACCACGCACTGGCGGCGGACGGCATCGACGAGTTCCTCACCAACCTGCCGTTCGCTTCCTTCTTCGCACCCGGGACCGCCGAACTGCGCGGCCCTGACCGGACCATTCGCTTCAGCTGCACGGACGGCGACGAGGACTGGGTGGTCCGCCTGCAGCCCGACGGATTCGGGCTGGTGCCCGACGATGCCCAGGCCCGTACGGCTGCGGCGGACGCCACCGTCCGGGGGACAGCCGCGGACCTTCTCCTGCTCCTCTACGGCCGTCTGAACCGCAACAGCGACGCCTTCCAGTTGCTCGGCGATGAGGATCTGATCGCCCACTGGTTCACTCACTCGGCCTTCTGACGGCCGCTTCTCGGACAGCCCCGGAACCCCGCCCCCGCGATCGGGCGGAGGCGCAGGGGCGGGGTTCCGGTGGTCTGCCGGGGAGCGGGCGCAAGCGTCCTCCTCCGGTCAGGCCTGGCCGGGCCGGGGCGGACGCGGCTGGGGGAAGGCGGTGCGCAGGTCCTCCGTGTGCCGGGTGCCCGCCGCGTCGCCGGCCCCGGCCGGTTTGACCACGGCGAGAGGGGCGTAGTGGTAGTCGGTGCCGTGCGGTTCCCTCGGCAACGGGTTGCCCTGGGGGTCGGCCGGCCATTCCACGTCACCGGTGACGACGCGGGCGGGGATGAGCCAGTAGTCACCGCTGTGGTACCGGCAGGGCTTCGCGGGGTCCTCCGGCGAGAAGCGCACTGCGATCCCGTCCTCCAGGGTGAGCCAGGTGCCCTCCACGACGGGGAGGGCTCCGTTTCCTCCCTCCGCCTGCCCTGTCGGCGTGGCCGTCTCCGCCGACTTGCCGGCCGCGGCGGCCGCGGCGGCCGTGCCGTTCGGCGACTCCTCCGTCGGGCGGTGGTCCCATCTGCGCAGCACCGGGTGGAGCGCCGGGTCGGTGCCGGCGCCCGGCCACTGCGGGTCCTGGGCGGGGGCGGCGTCCAGGAACACGTGCCGGGCGGTGTGGTCGATGTCCGTCACCCGGTAGAGGCGTGTGCGGCCCGGGGCGGCGTCATCGTCAGGGGCGGTGTCGTCGGCGGTGCGGCAGATCACGGCGTCGTCGACGATCTCGACCATGTCGCCGGTGTCCAGTCCGAGGCCGCCGTCGCGCCCGAGCGTGCCGACTTCGACCACGGATCCGTTGACGGACAGGACGGGGAGGGCGACGGAGGCGTTCTCACGCGACCATTTGAAGGTCGCGGTGCCGGCCGGGCCGCCGCGGTGGATCTCGACGCGGTAGAGCTGGTTCTCCGGTCCCCGGTAGCCGGGGCCGGGCGGAAGGCCGCGGTCGCCGTCCTCGGCCCGGGATTCCCCGGCCTTGGCCTCGAGGCGGGGGCGGGGCCCGAGCCTGTCGGCCAGCCGTCCCCTCAGGAACGAGACGGGAGAGAAGGGCGAGCCGGCTGCGTCCGTGAAGAAGTCCCCGGTCAGGGGCATCCAGTCGAGCTGCCAGACGACTCTGGTCCGTACGGCCGTGTCGGGTCCGTGGGGGCCCAGGGCGACCTCGCGGATCGCGGGGACGTCGGCGGCCGTGACGAGGCGCTCCCACACGCGGAGGTAGACCAGGAACGTCTCCTCGGGCAGGGCCTTGTGCGTGTCACGGGCGGGATCGAGGTGGCCGTCGGGCTGGTTCCAGTAGTCGGTGCCCTTGGGGCACTCGCACAGGATGCCGTCGACGTACATGTTGCCGCCCGTGACGGCGAATGTGCCGCCGGCGAAGGAGACGGAGAAGCCGCCCGGGGAGCTTCCGTCGGCGGGGGCCGGGAAGGCGGCGGGTCCGAAGATGTCGGCGGCCAGGGTGCGCAGGTGATGCAGCAGGATGGCGGTCTGCTCGTTGATGTCGGCGTCGAGCTGGACGCGCCCCTGCTGGGAGAGGACGGCGGAGAAGCGGCGGGCCGCGTCGAAGGTGACGCGTGAGAAGTCGCCTTGCATGGTGGTGGACTCCGTGGCGGGGCGGTGGGTCAGGTGGCGAACAGGACGGTGGCGTCGCAACCGGCGGGGGTGTATTCGGCGAGGCGCGTGCGGAGGTTGTCCTCGCGCTGCGGCTGGAAGAGGTCGTGCAGGGCTCCGGGTTCCGCTCCGTCCTGGGCTCCGCGGCGTACGGAGTCGGGAGAGCCGTCGGCGAGCTGGAGGTAGCCGGGGGTTCCGTAGCGGGTGCTGGTGAAGCGCAGGGAGGCGGCGGCCGGGTCGCCGGAGTGTTCGGGTTCGCAGTGGAAGCGCTGCGGTGTGCGGGAGGCCGGGGGCAGCCAGCTGAACCGTACGCAGCCTGCGGAGCGGCGGGCGACGTGGACGTCGCCGTCGAGGAGGCAGTCCTCGACGAGGCCGGCCGCGTGGACGCGGACGGTCCCGATGACGGTGGTGCGGCGGGCATGGAGGACGGCGTGGGCGTGCCGGCCCTCGGGTCCGGTGAGGGCGGCCAGGTCCCGGTCCGTGGCGTCGAGCACGCTGTCGGAGAACCACAGCTGGTTGGGTTCGGCCGACTCTTCGGCGTGGGTGACCGTGACGGTGCCGAGGATGCTGTGCTCGGCCTGGACGCAGGCGGGCGTGTCGATGAGTTCGAGCCCGGGTTCCTCCGGTTCCTGCGGCCGGCAGTGCTCGTCCAGGTCCCAGCCGGGCACCAGGGTGCAGTGGCGGAGGGTCAGCTGTCCGACCTCGCCCCGGACCTGGACGCTGCGGCCGGTGACGAGCAGCCCGTCGAGGGTGATCCGGGGCGGGGGTCCGTCGCCGTCCCCGGTGCCCACGATGCGCAGGGCGTCGGGGCGGTTTCCGGTCCAGTCGAGGAGCCGCAGGACGGGGCGGGAGCCGTCCGCCGCCCGCAGGACGAGGTGCTCGCCCCGGTCGAGCCGGATCTCCAGGACGTCCTGGTGGACAGCGTTGCCGTTGATCTCGATGGTGTCGGAGGGGGGTGGCGGGGGGTCGGCGGGGACGGGCGGGCGTTTGCGGGCCGGTGTGCGGGCCGTGGTCCGCACCGGGCGCTCCGCACGGCGTCGGCGCTCCTCCCAGCGCCTGGTGTCGTCGCGCCACTGTTCCAGGTCGGCACGGCGCTGTTCGAGTGCGTCGGTGATGCGCTCGTGTGCGCAGCCGGGGCCGACACGGTACGGGGTGCGGGCGCCGGGGGCGGCCGGAGGGCCGGGCCGGGGGTATTCGCCGCCGCCCAGGTCGGCCGGGAAACCGTGGTGGTACGTCACCCAGAGGCCGCTCTCGGGGGCGTCGCGGGGGGCGAAGGCGATGCGGCCGAGGACCGGGTCGACGGCGATCTGCCCGGGGGTGCTCCGGTGGGCCCACCCGGACAGGTCGGCGGCCACGATGCGGCGGAGGGGGACGGGTTCGCCGTCCGGGTCCCCCACCCACAGGCACAGGCTCTTGCCGGGGCCGTAGTGGTCGTGGAGGCGGGCGGCCAGGGTCCGTCTGCCGAGGGGCGCGGGGACGTTGGTCTCGTCGGCGATGTGGCAGGGCGAGGGTTCGGTGACGGGGCGGGTGAAGAGCCGGGTGTCGTTGCCCAGCACGCTGAAGGTGTAGCGGTTGCGGGCCCGGTCCAGGCAGTGGGCGGGGGCCCGGGTGACGGAGTGGGCGCTCAGCCGCCACACGTGGAGGACGACCCCGGGGATGTTGTAGCGGCCGGAGCGGCGGGCCGCTCCGGTGCGCGCCACCTCGGCGGTGCGCGCCAGGTCGTCGAACGGCCCGCCGAGACGGTCGAGCGCCTCGGTGCGGCGCAGGTCCGCGAGGCCGCCGCGGCGCAGCCTGCGGCGGGCCGCCGCGTCGTCCGCCGTGTACCGGCGGACCGGCTGGGTGACGGCGAGGAGACGGCGGTACTCGACGGCGCGCGCGGGCAGGTCGGCCACGTCGCGGGCCAGGTCTTCCAGAAGGGCGAGGGTGCCCTTGCGGCGGCGGTTGGCCACAGTGGAGGCCACTTCGCGGCGGGGAACGGCGGAGGCGAGGAGGCGGTGGGCTTCCTCCGTTCCGGAGGGCGGCATGGCGGCGACGCCGGGCGGCGGGCGGTAGCCGACGAGTTCGCCGAGGTAGGGGACGACCCAGTCCGCGCAGGTTTCGATGAACCAGTCGGCGTACATGCGCTCGATGTCGGCTTCGACGACGCCGGCCTGTTCGGCGATGACCGAGAGCAGGGCGCGCAGTTGCCCGCCGTTGCCGGCATCGCGGCGCCGGTGGACGGCGGGCAGCAGGTCGTACAGCTGATCGGGGTTCACGGGATCCTCCGCAGAACGAGCGTTTCGGGCACGGCGGGGTCGAGGACGACCAGCTGGGCGGCGCGCGGGCCCTGGTGTACCACCAGGCTCCGGCCGAGGTCCTCCGGGCCGATGCCGGGCCGTACCCCGGGGTTGAGGGCGATGAGCTCCTCAAGAGTGAGCCCGTGCCGCAGGGCGACGGCGGTGAGGGTGTCGGACTGGGAGACGGTGTGAAGGCTCGGGCCGTGCCTGGCCGGTTCGGCGGCGACCCAGCCGGTGGCGTTGGTGAGCTGTCGCGCCAGGCCGCTCAGGGCGACGGTGTCGATGTCGTCGGGGATGCCTCCGAAGACGTCGACGGCCACGTGTCCGACGCCCGGGACCGCCTGGGCCGCGGCGACGGCCGCACTCACGTGGACGGGCCGGCCGAGTTCGGCCGCCGCGAAGCCGAGTGCGTCGTACAAGGCGCGGCGCACGGCAGGTTCGACGTTCTCCCACAGGTAGCCGGGCAGGACGCTCACTCCTGCCCACAGAGCGAGGAGGACGCGCTCGCGGAGGTCGACGCGGACGGGCAGGGCGGGTTCCCCGTACTGCTGGAGGGCTGTGCGGAGCGCGGCCGTCAGGGGTGATCCGGCGTCGAGGGGGACGTCGCCGGCGGCGGCGACGGTGACGTGGACGATCCGGCTCGTTGCGCCGGTGAGGTGCTGTGCCGACGCCTTGCCGATGCCGGCGAAGGCGAGGGCGAAGTCCTCGTAGTCACGCAGGGACACCAGCCGGTCGAGGGCGCGCAGGCGCAGCGGCACACGGGCCCGTGCCGCCGTGGCGTCGTCGGCGTCGGTGCCACCGGTCGCGGGCAGGGGGTTGGTGACGGCGCTGACACCCAGGGGTCTGCTGACCACCTGGTTGACCGCGCCGGCGGGGACGTTGCCGGCGCTGCCACTGCCTACGCGGTACTCGGCGGTGACGTTCTCGTTCCCCGTCGGGATGCGCCTGCCGTGCTTGCCGTCCCCGAAGCGCACGCACGCGGCTCCGTCGGGGCCTGTGCGGAGGTAGTGGCCGGTGCCGGTGGGTCCGAGGTCGGCGAGGTCGGCGCACCGGGGCCAGGCGATGCCGCCCACGCGGACGGTCAGAGTGTCGGCGGCACCGGTGGGTGTGGCGGCGGGAAGGCTGGTGAGGGGCGAGCGGCGCAGGACGAACGTCTGTCCGGCCTGCGCCGCGTCGCCGCTGCCCAGGACCTCGCGGCAGCTTTCGCCCGCCGTGGCGGGAACGACGTTGCCGTGGACGACGACCGTGTCCCGCCGGTAGGTGTAGGCGAGTTCGGTGGTCAGGACGAGCGTGGTGCACAACCGGTCGCCGGGCTTCATGTCCTGGGTGTCCTGGAGGACTCCCGCGATCATGACCAGCTCGGTGCCCCGTACGCCGGTGGTGCGCGGCACGTCGGTGCGCTCCCCCGAGACGATCAGCCATCGACCGGGGCTCAGGCCCTCGAAGGTGTCGTCGAGTTCGATCTTTTTCCCGGAGACCCGGTCGTCCAGGGGGGTTTCAGCGGTGGTCAGGGGCTCTCCCGCAGCCCAGACGGTCACGAGGCGGCGGGCTTCCCCGACCCGGTAGTCGCCGGACAAGCTCTTGGTGAGGGTCAGGCGCGTCACCTTGAAGGCCAGGCCACCGTCCACGACGGAGAGTTGAACCACATCTTTGACGTCGCGGAGGTGCACCCTGTTCTCGCCGGCCTTCTCCACCACGATCCGGCTGCCGGGCAGGATCGTGTCGTACACGGCGTCGAGGGTCAGCTGGTCGGCGGCGTGATCGTCCACGTTGAGCAGGGGCATTTCGAACTCGGGCTTGCCGGGCCCACCAGCCTCGGGGTTGGCCCGGGGTGCGAGCGTCGCGCCGCACAGGGCGGCTTTGACGCGGAGCCACTGGATGCCTGTGAGCGGCGGGGGCCCGGTGAGGTCGGCGGTGCTCATGGCCTGGTAGAGCTGTCCGGCGAGCTGGGGCCGGGTTGCGGCCAGGAGCCTGGGGAGGGCGTCGGATCCGGGCCCGAGGAGGGCGTCGACGGGGGTGGCGATGTCGCGGGGGCCGGCCGGGGGCCGGGAGGGCGGGCGGTTGAGTGCGGCGAGCGCGGGGGTGAGGCGGAGGAGGGCGTCGTCGGCAACGGTCTCGTCGCCGCCTTGTGCGGTGCGGCCTGCAGGGCCTTCGGTGAGCTCGTGCAGGGCGAAGAGGTCGGGCGAGCCGGTGGCGCGGGCTGCCATGTCCCGGACGAGGCGGCCCGCTTCGGCGACCGGGGTGAGCCAGTCAGTGATCGGTTTCCGTCCGGCGGCGCCTGCGACGGCCAGTTGTTCGTCGATGCGGTTGAGCGGTCCGGAGAGGTCGTCGAGGAAGCTGTCGGGGCGCGGGGGGTTGTTGCGGTCGATGTGGTGGTGCTTCGCCTCGAGCACCGCGTGGCGCAGCACGGCGTGGCGCAGGGTGTCGAAATGAACCGTGTCCGGGTCTGCGACGTCGCCGGGATCGTCGGGGGGCGCCGGTGGGGCCGGTTCCTCGGGGACGGCCGGTCCGGGAGTGCCGCCCGGTTCCCGGGTTTCATCCGGTTCAGGGGTGACGACCTCGTGTGACCGGTCGTCGGGGGGTGGCCCGGGGATGGGGGTGATGACCGTCGGTGCCTCGGAGTCGGGGCGGGGCGGAAGGCCGGGGGCTCCGGGGGCGGCGAAGCGGGGCGCCTCGTCGGGCGGCGGCGGAACGGGGGCGATGGGCGGGACGGGGGCGACAGGCGGGACGGGCGCGACGGGAACCGGCTTCGGGCGATTGCGCTCCGCTTCGTCAGTGGCGTCGAGGAGGGCTTGGAAGACGGCCGCGTAGTCGCGGATGGTGCTCGGCAGTTCGAGCATCACGGTGGTGCGGTTCGCCGCAGGGTCGGGCTGCGTGCTGTAGACCGTGCGGACGCTGCCCTGTCCCGTGGCGGCGAAGAGGAAGAGCAGGCGGTCTCCGGGGCGTAGTCCGGGGTGGATACCGGCCAGTTCCACGGCCGGTGTCTTCAGGGCGGTGTCCGGGTCGATGACGGGCGCGGCGGTGCGGCGCACCGGGAGCCGGTTCCACTCGGCCCGGGCGTCGACCGCCTCCGACGTCTCGAAGGTCTGGGGCAGTTGTCCGGGGGCGGGTGTGCTCTTCACCTGGGATCCGGCGGGAATGGTGGTCCGGGTGCCGGGGTCGAGGGTGTAGGCGAGGTAGGTGCCGGCGGCCAGGGCGGGACGGGGCCGGTGGCCGACGAGCCGCCCGAGCCGGGTCAGGGAGTCCGGTTCGGTGGCGGTGGCCAGGTACGCCTCGTTGGCGATGCGCTCCTGGTAGAAGGTGAGGACGTCGGCGATGACGGCCCAGCCGTCGAGCAGGGCGATCGAGAAGTCGTCCGGCGTGCGGTGTGTCAGGCCGGCGAGCGCCTGATGCCGGGCGTCGGAGAGCCGGGCCAGCATGGTGTCGAGGAACTGGCCGTGGGTGCCGGCGCGGTAGGCGATGGCGGGCAGTCCGGGCCGGTTCCAGACCCGGACGGGAGTGGTGACGCGGCAGCCGCAGGGGCAGGTGGGGCCGCTCATCGTCCTCCTTGCAGGGTGAGGGTGAGGCGTCCGTGCTCGGGGTGGGCGGGGTCGTCGTCCAGCCGGGCGATCTCCAGGGGCCGGACGGAGAGGGAGCCGGAGGGGGGCAGGTCCCTCCCCGTGTCGTCGCCGTGGCGGCGCAGCCGGGTCACCTCGGCGCAGCGGACCCCGGGTACGGCGAGCACGGCGGCGATCAGGCGGCTGATGTGGACGGGGGTGCCGAAGCTCAGGGCGTCGGGGTCGAAGAATCCGGAGCGGCCGTCGGGCCGGCGTCCCGGTCGCAGGGTCCGCAGCACTTCCTGCCCCACGTGGGCCGCGACGAAGGAGGGGTCCACCTGGACGGTGAGGTCCAGGTCCAGGGGGACGGTGACGGCGGGGCCGGTGACCACGTCGTGTCCGATGCGCCGGTAGGGGTGCATGGCCTGGCGTACGTCGTCGAGCAGGTGGGACGGTGCTTCGGGGGTGCCGAGGGCGTCGACGGCGATGTCGGCCTCGTACCAGCTTCCCGTCCAGCGGAGGGTCGCCGCCGTGCGCTGGACGCCGGGCCGTGCGCCGGCTAGGGCCGCGTAGTCCTCTGCGGTGACGGCTCGCCGGAGCTGCTGGAAGGGTTCGCGGGGGGCCAGGCGGCGGACGGTGTCGACGGGTTCGGGGTCGGTGCCGCCGGTGGCGGGCAGGGGGTTGCGGACCCGCAGGACGCGCGGTGCGGTGGCGGTGCGGAAGGCGACGCGGTTGATGGCTTCGGCTCCGATGTTGCCCGCGCGGCCGTTGCCGGTGCCGTAGTGGGCCGTCAGTGCGGTGCCCGGCAGGGGTGCGGTGCCCGTCCGGCCGTCGCCGAACCGCAGGCTGGTGACGCCGTCGTCGTCGGTCTCGGGGACCACGTGACGGTCGCGGGGGCCGCTGGCCAGGAGGTCGCGCCGGGGCGTCCACTCGGTGCCCGGGGGGTCCGTGGTGCCCGCCTGCTGCGGCTGGGGGTCGTCCGCGCGGACGGTCAGGACGGGCAGGGCCCGGCGCGGTGCGGTGCGGAGGGCGTGGCGTGCGGGGCCGTACCGGGCGGGGCTGTCGGGGTCGATGCTCCTCCACGCCTCTTCGCCCCAGGTCTGGCGGATCTCCCAGCCGATGTCCGCGGAGCCGAGGACGCGTCCGGAACGGGCCTGCCGGACCAGTGTGTCCAGGCGGCTCAGCCGGGGGGCGAGGAGGTGGTCGAAGCGCGAGAGCAGCCCGTCCAGGACGCGGCCCGGGTCCTGGTCCGTGGACAGGCCCTTCGTCGCGGTGGTGCCGAACAGCGTCTCCAGGAAGGCCCGGTCGTCCGCGGGGAGGGGGCCGGGAGTGCTCCGGAGGGCGCGGATGCGGCGGCGGGTCCGTTCCGGCAGGGCCGCGAGTGCCCGGGCCTGGGCGGCGGCGACGGCGCCGGGTGCGGGGAAGGGCGCGGACCGGGTGATGTTCCTGCCGCCGAGGGTGTGGACGAACGCCGGGGCGGGCTCCGGTGCCGGGTCGGGGGCGGGGCAGCCGAAGTCCGGAGGCGTGCAGTCGCGCGGGGCGGCGGGGCCGGGCGGTGCGGTGAACCGCTCTCCTGCGGCGCCGGGTTCCCAGGTGTTGAGGAGGCCGTGTTCGACGAGGACGGTGTTGCCGCGCGCCACGGCCACCGGGCGGTCCTCGCAGTCGGGTGCCGTGCGGGCGCTGACGCACAGGGGGAAGGCGAGGGCGTCCTCGGCGGCCCAGGCGACCTCGACGACGGGGATGTCGCCGAGCGGGTCGGTGCCGGGCGTGACGCGGGTGAGGCGGACCGCCTGCCGGTGCCCGGGGTCGGCGTCGGCTTCGGCCCCGGTGGCGGGGCCGCGTTCCTCTTCGAGGACGAGGACGTCGCCGGGGACGAGGCGCAGGAGGCGTTCGGTGCCGTCCTTGCCGGTCCATTGGTCGCGGAGGGTGGCTTCGGTGGCGCCCGCGGGCAGTCGGCACTCTTCGCCTCCCCACGTCCACAGTTCGATGCGGTTGTGGCCCGGGCGCAGGTGGATGGGCCGGGTCTGCTGCAGGGGTCGGGTCTGCTGCAGGGGCCGGAAGCAGACCCTGCCTTGTGCGGCCAGTTCCCTTGAGGGGATCACGGCTCCGGTTCCGGAGAGCCGCTCGGGCGGCACGACGGCGAAGGCCACGTCGTGGGGGGACAGGGTGAGGTCCTCGTCCGTCTCGACGCAGACGAAGGTCCGGGCCGCGCATCCTTCGTGCATGGCGTAGTCGACGAGCCGGGCGTGACGGCGTACGGAGGTGCGCAGGCGCGCGGTGTCGAGGTAGGCCTCGGTGGCGACGGCGTCCTGCTGGTAGCTGAGCCGGTCACCGACGTAGGCGAGGAGTTCGACGAGGGTGAGGCCGAGGTCGGGGGCGTGCTGTTCGGACCAGTCGGGCATGGTCAGCGCGAACCGGTCCAGCAGCAGGCGGCGGAAGCTCGTGTAGTCCTTGGCCAGGTAGTCGATGGCCGGACCGGCAGTGGGGGCCGGCGGTGGGCAGGGAGGCGGGCCGCTTCCGCAGTCCGCGGTGTCCGCCTGCGGCAGCCGGAAGGTGAAGGTGTGCGCGGCGTAGCGGGGGTCGATGCCGTCGCCGGTCACGTGCAGCCGGTAGGGGGAGGTGTCGCCGGGGTAGTCGAGGGTGAGGTGCAGCCGGCTGCCGCGCTCTTCCCCGGTGTCTGCGGCGGGGTACACGGTGACGACCCGGATGCCGGTCGTGCGGAGGCCGCCTTCGATGCGGAAGCTGCGGGCGTCCAGGTCGCCGGGCGGGGTGCCGAAGAACTCGACGGTGAGGCTGCGGCGGTCGCTGCCGGCCGTGATGTGGTCGATGCCCGCGAGGCCCTGGGCGCGGGCCCGCGCCCGGCGGGGGGCGTCGTCGCAGAGCGGCATGCCGGTCATGCGGCCGTCCCGCCGTCGAGGCGGACGGCGCGGAGCTCGCCGGTGGCGGTGAGCCGGTAGCTCAGCGAGACGCGCAGGGTGGACTCTTCGGCCGTGACGGTGAGCGACTCGACGGTGAGCAGGTCGCCGAGCCAGCGTTGCAGGGCGGCCTGGGCGGTCATCTGGACGGTCGCCGTCAGTTCGGGCCCGTTCGGGTCGAAGACGAGGTCGAGCAGGCCGCAGCCGAAGTCCGGCCGGTTCACTCGCTCTCCGGGCGCGGTGAAGAGGACCTGCTCGACCATGCCGCGGACGTGGTCGGCGTGGTCGGCGGCGGCGGTGCGGCCGCGGTCGTCGACGCGGTAGGGGAAGGCGATGTTCATCGGTGCTCAGAGACCCTTCACCTTGAGCTGCATCATCTGGACCATCGGCGGTCCCGGCGCGGGCACCCCCGTGCCGGCGCCGGGGCTCGGCGGCGGCGCCGGCTGGAGCACGACGGGCTGGCCGAAGACGCGCACCTTGGCCGAGAACTGCTGCCACTGCACGGTGGTGCAGAACGGGTTGCCGGTGGGGGCCAGTGCGCAGCCCGCGACGAGCCAGGTGTCCAGGGCCGTGGCGACCGGCTGCATGCCGGTGCACACCTTCTGCTGGGCCGGTACCGGGAGGGTCACCGTGCCCGGCGGGTGGGCGCACATCACGCTCGCTCCGAAGTGGAGGATCAGTCCGGGCATCCGCCGCTCCTCACACCAGGACCGTCAGGGCTTCGCCGTTGATGCTCACCAGCGGGCCCCGCAGCGTGATGGACGCCTGCCCGGGGCCGCAGGTGAGCTCGATGCCCGTCGCGTCGATGGTGATGGAGGGGCCCACCGGGCCGAACTGCAGCTTGACGCCGCCCGTCGGGGCGTCGCTGAGGACGAGGGCGTTCTGCTGCGGTGTCGACAGGACGACCTGGGCGGTGCCGGCGGGCGTGGCGGCGGCTGCCAGGGGGACGTCCTGCGGCCCGTCGCGCCAGAACCCGACCCACACGGGCCGGCCGGGGTCCCCTTCCAGGAACTGCACCCACACCCCGGAGCGGACCAGCGGGACGACGTACATCCCGCTGCCGGTGCCCGCCAGGGGCGTCAGGGGCGAGGCCCACACGGTGACGTCGCCGAGCACGTCGGGCACCCGGACGTAGAGCCGGCCCTGCTGCAGGGGGTCCTCGTTGGATTCGACGACGCCCTGGTAGAGGCTGTGGAAGCGGGGCGCGGCCGGAGCGGTCATGGAATCACCACCGGTGTGTTGGAGACGAACCCCTCGCGGACGAGGCTGAAGCTCTGCCGGTACTCGCCGCGTTTGATCTCGTGGGTCACGCTGCGCACGTAGTACAGGCCGTCGTGGGCCGGGCCTGCGCCCCGCACGCCCACCAGCCCGCGGGCCTTCAGGACGTGCCCGTAGCGCAGGACGTCGAGGCTGCCCTGGGCCGTGACGGCGTCCCGGGTCTCCGCGGTGCGGGAGAGCCCGAGCAGGAGCTTGTCCGGCAGCGATCGCCCGGTCAGGTCGGGCAGGGGCTTGCGGGTGAGGGCGGGGGCGGGGCGCACGGCGAGGGGCGGGCGGAGCAGGGAGACGTCGGGCACGGGGACCGGGACGGTGGTCTTGACGACGGGCAGGGTGACGTCGACGGTGTACTCCGTGGCGGACAGGCCGTCGTAGGCGAACCTCAGGGATTCGACGTTGGTGGCGGCGTCGCTGTTGACGGTGAGCGCCGGCTGGGGCACGCCGGTGCGCGCTTCGGGACCCCAGTAGGCGATGTTGGCGCCCGGCAGGGGGCCCGGTTCGATGAAGAACACGTATCCGGACTGCTTCGCGAGTTTCTGGAGGTAGGCCAGATCGGTGTCCGCCTGGACGGGTTCCTCGCCGCCGGGCAGGGGCAGGGCGTCGATCACCGGAGGGACGGCCACGGGGATGATCCCGTACTCGATGTACCGGGCGCACACCATGGACACGCGGAGGTGGCGCGGCTGGCCCGTGAAGGAGGCCCGCCGGTGCTCCAGCCGCATCAGGAGCGACAGGTCTTCTCCCGTAAGAGTGAGGGTGGCGCCGCCCGGCCCGGTCCCGGGGTCCAGCTCGTGACGGGTGATCACACCGTCCATGAGGACGTGGGGCACGCCCGAGACCACCGCCACGACGATCACTCGCTTCGTGGGGTCCAGGAGGCCCGTCGGCAGCAGCACGCGCGTGAGGGGCGAGTCCTTGCTGACGGCGAGGGTGAGCTGGAAACCGCTGGCCGCGTCGCTGCTCGTGGTCACCTGCACCGACTGGAGGGCGTCGGTGAGGATCGCGGGGGCGGGCACGGCCACCTTCTCCCCCACGAGCAGCATCAGCTGCAGGCTGCTGGTCATGCCGGTCCGTCCACCGGCCCCGACGAGGTGGTGCCCGAGGGCAGGGTGATGCGCAGGCGGCGTCCGGGCACCGCCGTCAGCTCCTCCGGCCGCAGGACGCGGTGGGCGTCGGCGATCAGCCAGGCCTGTGCCGGGTCCCCGAGGTGGCGGGCGGCGATCCGGTCGAGCCGGTCGCCGGGCCGCACGACGTGTTCGCGTACGGTGACCAGTTCGCCGGGCCGGGGCAGGAAGCGCCGCCGCACGTAGGTGACGACACGTCCGTCCGGTGCGGTCCACGTCGCGGTGGGGAGGGCGTGGTAGCGGCTCGTGGGATCGAACATCACTGCCTTCCTCGGGGTTCCCGGCGCTCAGACACCGGTGAGCCCGACGGCTCCGGGCCCGTTGCCGGTGAGGCTCGCGAGACGTTCCTTCTCCTGGTGGTAGCGCAGGTAGAGCGCCCCGGCCTTGTGCCCGGACGCGACGTCGTCGGTGGTGAGGGTGCGGGCGGACAGGCCGACCTTGGCCCGGATCGGGTTCAGGTCGCCGTCGTACGCCTCCTCGGTGACGGTGAACTCGGTGATCCGCACCGGCAGGACCCGGCGCGTTCCCAGGACCAGCACCGGCAGTGGTGCCTCCACCGGCGCGATCTCGATCATCCCGAGGCCGGCGAGCTCCCGCTCGTGGATCAGCTGCGCGCTCGCCGGGTAGACGGCCGTTTCCAGGGCAGCCAGCGTGGCGGAGAGCCCGTCCCGCCCGGCCGGGTCCGGGCGGCCGGCCCCGGGCTGGTCGAGCGCGTCGAACTCGGCGTCGAACCGGAACGTCTCGCGTGGCGGGCCCTTGAGCCGCAGGGCCTCCAGCCGGTCCCCGGCGTCCTCCCCCACGCCCCGGGGCTGGAGCGTGCGCGTGAGGGTGTCGGGGTTGTACTGGAACGGCGCCACGCGCAGCACGCGGCCCTGCTCGGGGTCGAGGAAGACGAACCCGCCGCGGAGGGTCGAGGGGGTGGTCACCGGGCGGCCCCCTTCGTCCGGCCGGGTGTGCCCGCGGCGGGGGCGCCGTCCGGGGCGGGGTTCCGCCCGCCCGCCGTACGGGGCTCCCCGGCCGCGCGGAGACTGCTGTGGACCGCCCGGGCGATGCGCCGCCCGAAGACGGCCGGATCGGCGTCCGCCGGTACTGGTGGCGCGCCTTCCCGGCGCGCCCGGCGGCTGCGGTACGGGGCGCCGGGCGCCCGGGACAGCAGCGCGCCGAGCTCTTCCTCCAGCGCGGAGCGCAGGGCGGGGGCGTCGTGCCGGTGGACGCCCTCCAGCACCAGCCGCCCGATGCGCAGTTCGATCCTCATACGCTCATCTCCGGCGCTCCCTGCTGTCCGTCCCAGGCGAAGTCGGCCTCGGACAACGGCATCTCCAGCTTGCGCAGTTCGGTCCGGGCGGCGGCCAGGACCGCGGGCATGCCGATCGGCCCTCCGGCCGAGGCGGCGGCGAAGGCGGCGTTGAGGGCGATGTTGCGGATCATGCCCCCGCTCAGGGGGAGGGCCGCCAGCCGGTCGGTGTCCAGGCCGTCCACAGGGGCGTGCCGGGGGAACGCGCGCTCCCACATGGCACGGCGCTCGTCGGGGCCGGGAAAGCCGAACGGGACGATGAAGCGCAGCCTGCGCAGGAACGCGGTGTCGAGCGCCCGCCGCTGGTTGGTCGCCAGGATCGCCAGCCCCCGGTAGGCCTCCATGCGCTGGAGCAGGTAGCTGACCTCGATGTTGGCGTAGCGGTCGTGGGAGTCCTTGACGTCGCTGCGCTTGCCGAAGAGCGCGTCCGCCTCGTCGAACAGCAGGATGGCACCGCCGGGCTCGGCGGCGTCGAAGAGCCGGCGCAGGTTCTTCTCGGTCTCGCCGATGTACTTGCTGACGGCCGCCGACAGGTCGACGCGGTACAGGTCCAGGCGCAGGTGCCGGGCCAGGACCTCGGCGGCCATGGTCTTGCCCGTGCCGCTGGGACCGGTGAAGAGCACGCTGATCCCGAGCCCCCGCCGGATCCGGTCCCCGAACCCCCACCGGTGGTAGACGGTGTTGCGCTGCGCGACCTGGTCCGCGACCTGCCGCAGGAGCGCCGTCTCCTGGGCGGGCAGCACGATGTCGTCCCAGCCGACCCGGGGTTCGAGCCGCTGCGCCAGGGGGCCCAGGCGCGGCCGGGTCCGGGCCCGGCAGGCGTGCCAGGCCGCCTCGGCGTCCGCACCGTGGACGGTCGTGATCTCGTGGATCGCGGGCAGGTCCAGCGCGAACTGACCGGCCAGGCGGTCCGCTTCCTCCGGTGGGAAGGCCGTGCGCCATGCCGCGGCGCGTTCGCCGGGCGGGGGCGGTGCGATGTCCACGCCGGCCGTGACGGCGGCCAGCTCCGGGCGGCTCTCCCGGGTGGCGACCATGCACGGTCCGCCGCTGCGGTCGAGGAAGCGCCGCAGGCGCCCGGTGGTGTCCGCGGTTCCCTCCCCGGTCTCGTCCTCCATGTCGAGGAGGAGCGCCAGGGGCAGCAGGAGCGCCTCGCGCTGCCAGAGCCGGGCGACGGTGTCGAGGTCCGCCGCGGCCTCGGGCAGCAGCGCGGCGGGCAGCCCGTACAGCAGGTGCCCGGTGGCCTCGGCCGCACGGGCGGCGACCGACCGCTTTCCTTCCCGGTCCGGGCCGAGGAGCTGGATGACGGGGAGCCGCCCGCCCGGCTCCACCGGCTGCCGCCAGTGGGCCACGGTCTCTTCGACCGCCGCCTGCCGGGAGGCGGGCGGGTCTTCCGGGGCGGGGGCGGCATCCGGGGAGACGAGGGTGACGAGGGGTTCGAGGCGGTCATCGAGGTAGTCGAGTCCCCGGAGGTGGTTCACGATCCGCTCGTCGGCGCACAGCGGGCTGGTGACGAGGGCTTGTCCGGCCGAGCGGTCGGCCTCCACGAGCCGCCAGTAGCGCAGGCCCCTGTAGGGCGAGAGGACGTCCCACGCCGGGCCGGGCAGGAGGGACAGGGCCAGGGCGAACGTCGGGAAGGGAAGGGCCGGGTCGCCCTGGGCCCGGGCGCACAGCTCGGCGATGCCCGGGTCCAGCTCCGGGGCCGCGCACAGGAGGAGCGTGTGCTGTTCGAACGCCGACAGGGCGAGCAGGCGGCCGAGGCCGACCAGGGCGGGCGGCGGTTCGGCCTCTGCCGCGCGTTCCATCGCCTCCCGCGCCGCGGAGAGTTCGGTGTCGCCGTCCGGGCTCCCGGCGCCGGATCGGCGGTCGCCGGGTCCGCCGCCGCCCTCCGCGCCGCGGCGGCTGAGCAGGAGCCGCAGCCACTGCAGGGCTGCGGTCAAGTACTGGTTGTTGCGGGCTTCCCACTCCTCCCGCCCGGTCCCGGTCATGTCACCTCCACCGCCATGTCGGCGAGGAACCCGGGCGGTGCGGCCGCCGGGTCGGCGACGGGGCTGTCGACGCCGTCGACGCGCAGCCGGACCACGAACCGGCCGGTGCGCGGCGGCACGAAGCGGAACTTCAGGGTCTCCTCGCTGTCGCCGGAGAACGCCTCGGCCTCGACGGGCGTGTCGCCGACCAGCAACTGGGCCCGCTGGCCGGCGAGCACGGGAGGTGTGCAGGAGACCGTGACCCGTACCCGCCCGTGCCCGTCGCGCTGCACGGACTGCGGCAGCCCGCCGGGACGGGGCGCGATCGCGAGGGGGACGGGCCCGGTCACCAGCCGTGTGCCGTCGTCCGCGGTCAGCACCACCACCGCCGACCACGTGCCCGCGGCGATGCCGGGCCCCGTGAGGGTGGCGTGCACCTCGCCGCCGTTCTTCGCCTGCGTGGGCAGGATGACGCTTCCGAACAGCGGGTGGGTGAGGTGTACGGCCGGAACGCCGTCGTCGAGCCGGCTGCCGTGGAGGACGAGCGTGGCACCGGCCTGCGCCGCGGGCGGCGTCACCGTGGAGAGCACCGGCTCGGGCACCGCGGTGTCGGCGGCGGTCTCGGCTCCGCGGTCGTCGGTGCCGCGGCGCAGTACGGGCAAGGGGGTTCTGGGCGGTTTGGCGCTCTCCAGGAGGACGATGCGCGCCTCGTAGGCGACCGACATGCGGTACTGGCTCTGGAAGGCGCTCCAGAGCTTGGAGATGTCGTCGACGGTCAGGTTGACCGGGGTGACGCGCACCGGTTCCGGCTGCCGTTGGAGGTCGCCGGGCGCGGGGAAGTGGTCGAGGTCGGCCGGACGCAGTTCGCAGTGGTCGTGGAGGGCCGCCATGGCGGCGCCGAGGATCCGGTGGGCGAGCGCGTCGCGGGCGTCCCCGCTCGTGTAGGGGGTGAGCAGGTAGTGCAGGACCAGGGGCAGGGCCGGGCGGCCGGTCTCGCCGGGCCTGGTCCCGGGCGGGTCCATGGTGCGCCAGCTGCCGTCGACCGCCGTGCGGTACAGGAAGACGTTGAGGGCGGCGGCGGGACGGTCGGCGGCCACCTCGTCGGGCGGGCTCATGGTGACCGTGGCACCGTTGATCTTGCCGATGGCGCTCTGGAGGACGACCGTCAGCGCGTGGGTGACGGCTGCCACGGCGGAGTCGCTCATGCCCGGCCCCGCAGGTATTCGTCGAGGCTGAGCATGGGTCGGCGCCGGTCGGCGGCCGGGCCTGCCGGGGGCCGGTCGGTCGCGCGGACCTCCAGCCGGTCGATGCTGATGTGCACGACGGTTTCGGCGGTGCGGTCCGGGGCGGGTGCCGTTGCACGGGCCCGTGCGCCCGGCCTGCCAGGGGTGTCCGTCTTCCCGGTCTGCCGGGGCCGGGTTTGCGGGTGGTCCGGCGGCGCGCCCGGCGTGAACGGGCGTACGGGGTGGGCCGTCGGGGGGCGGTGCGGCGCGTGCGGGAACGGCGGTCCCGCCGGGTGGACGGCGTCGGCTGCGGCGGAGACGGTTCCCGTCGTCCCTCCCGCTTCCGTCGTCCCTCCCTCTTCCGTCGTCCCTCGCGCTTCCGGCGGGCCAGGGGGGACGGTGGCCGACGCCGGACGTGACGGGCCGGCTGCGGCGGCGCCCCGCGGGGAGCGACGCCGTACGGGCTCCGGGCCGGTGTCGGGCAGGGTTTCCCGGACGGGATGCCGCGGGGCAGGTTCCGGTGCGGCGGGTGGAGTTGAAGGACTCCTCGGCTCCCGTCGTCCCTGCGTGGCTGCCGCCCCGGCTCTGCCGCTCCGCGCCGTCTCGTCGTAGGGCCGCGCGAGGGCGCGGTGCGGCACGGGCTCCGCCCTCAGGGCCGGCGGCTCCACAGCCCCGGGCGCACGGCCCGCGCCGGGAGTGACCGGGCTGCCGGGGGCCGGCGGGGCGGATCGCTCCTCCCCCGCCACCGTGACCGTTCCGGGCGGCGGCTCGTCGTACGGCGCGGGTACGAGCGTGCTCTCCTGCCGCAGCAGCCGGGGCGTCTCCGGGTCGAAGAGCGTCGGCAGCCTCGGCCGGAGACCGGGCCCGGGCACGCCGAGCAGGCGGCCGACGAAGTCGCTCATCCCGCCGCCTCCAGGTAGAAGCGGCGCCGGGCCGGGCTGACGGCGAGCACGTCCGGTTCCGTCCAGCCGTAGGCGTGAGCCAGCGTGTGCACGTCGTGCAGGAGCCGGCGCGCGTACCTCTCGACCGCTGCCCACAGGTGCTCGGCGATGTCGAACGCGGCGGGCCATGCGTGCCGGCAGGAGGGGCAGGTCAGGTCCAGCACGGTGTCGGCGCCCGGGTCGAGGTCGGCGAGCCTGCCGCCGACGGCCTCGACCACGGCGTCGGGGAGGGGCCGGACGTCGGGCACCGCGCGGACGACGCAGCGGCTCACCAGGTCGCGGCGGGCCTCCGGGCCGGCGGGGTCGACGGCCAGCAGGTCGCGCAGGGTCAGCGCCCGGTAGGTCACCTCGTGTCCGGCGGCCCGGAGCCGGCCGGTGCGGGGCGGGGCGGCAGCCGGTACGGACGGCTCCGGCGGCCGCAGCTCGGCCGTGCCGACCGTGATGTCGAGGGGCTCGGCGCACGCGGGGCACTCGGCGCCGCACGGGAAGCTCCCGCCGAAGGACCGTTCCACCAGGCCGAGGAGCAGGGCGTGGACGGCGGCCAGGGAGCGGTCCGGGACGGGTTCCCCGGGCGGCGCCGCGGCCGTGGCGAGCAGCAGGGCCCGGGTGCGCGGGTCCTGCCCGCTCCCGGCCTCCCACACCGCCAGGAGCCGCTCCTCGGTGAGCTCGTGCACCCCTTGCCTCACCCCGACGCGGTGTCCGTGAACTGCGGATCCTGCGGCGGGTTGGTGCGCTCGCGCACCCAGCCGTGGTGCTCCAGCTTGATGTGCTCGAACGCGACCGCGTTGGCGTTGGCGTCGAGGTCGGGAAGCGCCTGGTACTCCGAGACCCAGCACTTGTGCACGGAGTACGAGAGCACCTGCTGGCCGCCTTCGTCGAAGACGTCGATGACGAGGTCGCGGCGGAAGTCCTTCAGGGAGGTCTCCAGGCCGCCGGAGGAGTTACGGAAGCTCCAGACCCGGTTGGCCCACTCCTCGAAGACGGTGTCCACCGTGCAGCCGCGCTCCAGGGTGATGGCCTCGTACTCGGTGCGGCCGGGCAGCTTGTGGCTCGTTCCGGGGTCTCCCCCGTCCCGGTGCTTGATCACCTCGGTGGTCCGCTTGAGACCGCTGACCTTGCTGATTCCGGCGATGTATTCGGTGGTGCCGCTGAACTTCACGCGGAAGCGGAAGTTCTTGAAGGGGTCACGGCGCGTGATCTCCGGCATCGGTCCTCCTCCCCGTCTAGACCTGGACCTGGCCGGCCAGCTGCTGGATGTCGATGATCACGAACTCCGCCGGTTTGAGCGGTGCGAACCCGACGTGGATGTGCACGATCCCGCGGTCGATGTCGTTCTGCGGGTTGTTCTCGCGGTCGCACTTGACGAGGTAGGCCTCGGCGGGCGTACGGCCCTGGAACGCGCCCTCGCGGAAGAGGGAGTTCATGAAGGCCCCGATGTTGAGGCGGATGGACGCCCAGAGCGGTTCGTCGTTCGGTTCGAACACCACCCACTGGGTTCCCCGGTAGAGGCTCTCCTCGATGAAGAGGGCGAGGCGGCGGACCGGGAGGTACTTCCATTCGTCGGCCAGTTGATCGGCCCCGCGCAGGGTGCGAGCGCCCCAGGCCACGGGCCCCACCGCGGGGAACTGCCGCAGGCAGTTCACCCCGAGGGGGTTGAGGATGCCGTTCTCGCCGTCCGACATCGGCACTTCCAGGCCCCGCACGCCGTTGAGCGACGCGTCCGTGCCGGCCGGCGCCTTCCAGACGCCCCGCTGCACGTCGGTGCGGGCGATGACGCCAGCCATGACGCCACAGGGCGGGAACGGGCGCTCGGCACCGTTGAGCAGCGGGTCGGGAAGGACGACGCGGGGGAAGTAGAACGCTGCGTTGCGGGCGGGTTCCCCCAGTACAGGCAGGTCCTTCTTGGCGAGGTCACTGATCCTCGGCAGCGCTCCCCCCTCACCCGCGGTCCAGTCCGACTGAGGATCGACCAGCAGCACGGCGCGCCGGTCCTCACAGAACTTGGCGGCTTCGTCCAGTACCCCCGACGGCAGGTTCCCGGCACTCGGGAGGCACAGCAGGTTGAAGATGTCGGCCTTGCGAAGGGCCTGGATGCCCGTCTTATCGGCCGCATCTCCTGTGTAGTTCGAGGCTGTCAGAGGACCTGTGCTGTCCTGGCCGTGCTGAGCCTGCGTGAACCAGGGTTTGGAATCCTTCGGAGGCGGCTTGTCGCCTTTGGGCTGATCCCCCAGGGGTGCGGTGTTGGGCGGCGGATCGCCGTTCGCAGTCGGAGGCCCCGGCGTATCCTTCGTGGCGGGCACCACGGTGACGAGGCGCGACGACTTCAAAAGGTTGTCGAGGCTGCGCGGATCGCCGTCAACAGTGCTGACGTTGAGGTACTGCTCCTCCGTACCCGTTTCGGTGTCGAGGATGGTCAGGTTGAAGACCTCGGGTGCCCCCTTCGGGGTTTCCACACGAGCCCGGAGGTTGTTTCCCCAAGCCCCGGGGCTGATGGCCTGCACGACTCTGCGAGGGTCCTGGGCGCCCCCGGAGGCACCGCCATCGCCGAGGGGGAGGGTCGCCTTCGCCCCGCCGGTCCCGACCAACCGCACGATCTCGGCCTCGCTGCCCCCGTTCTGGTAGAACTGGTAGACCGCGTAGCTCATGGGGCTGCCTTGGTCCAGCCCACCGAAGTACGTCTCGTAGTCGGCCCAGCTGGTGATGCGCACCGGTTCGTCGACGGGTCCGCGCGGCGCGCCGCCGACAAAGGCGGCGATGGACGTGGGCACCCCGGTGATCGTGCGAACGGAACTCTTGACCTCTTGGATGTAGACGCCCGGGTACGTGGTGTTCACAGGCAAGGGGAGCCTCTTTTCTCCGGCGCCGAAGGAACAGCCGCAAGGGGCGGGCCGTCACTGGGCGGCGGCCACCGAAGATCACCGTAAGCGACCAACCCGGCTCCCCGGTCGGCGCGCACACCGGCGCCTCCTACGATCAGGTGATCGCGACGCGGCCGATCGGCCGCGGTCAGTCACACAGGTCGCTGGGCTCGTGAACGACCTGGACACCGAACCAGCGCAGCCGCAGGAGCTCGGCGAATCTCTTGTTGGAGACCATGTACCGGTACGGGAGCCCGCACTCCTGCGCCACGCGCTGGTGCCGCTGCACCTGCTCGTCGAGTCCGTCCGCGCGCCACTTCGCCCAGAACCTGTCCTCGTCCAGCCCCTTCGCCAGGGAGCCGTAGCCGCACTTGCACTCGTAGACGGTGTTCCCCCTGATGGCGTCGTAGACGACTCCCCGCGGGTCGCCGGGCGGCATCACCCGTACCTCGTTCTCGGTCCCGGTCACCATCTGGCAGTACAGCGTTGCCGCGGGGTCGTTTCCGCGCCTCGATGACCGTGCGGTCCCGCCTCCCCTGCCACTCCAGCGCCTCGCCCATCTCGCCGTAGCCGGGATCCGTGTACTCGACGGCCGGCGACGCAGCACCCGGTACAGGCGGACGGCCGGGGGCCGTCCGGACGGAAGGCAACTGCACAGGAGGCTGCCGCACGGCAGGCGGCTGCAACCGCTGTACGTGCACCGGAGGCTCGTCCTCCGCACACGCGCAGCCGGGATGGACCGTACCGCCGCAGCGCGCCAGCCGGCCCGGCGGGGACCTGCGCGTCACCCGGGGCCCGGTACCGGCGGCCACCGCCCGCACGGCCTCGTCGACCTCCCGCTCCTCCGCCCCGTCGGGGTCGCTGAGCCGCAGCGCACCCACCCGGCCGCTACCGGCTTCTCCGCCGCCGTTCTGCATGACGTGCACCAGCTCATGGGCGAGGACGCTCCGGCCCCGCTCCGAAGCGGGGTCGTAGGCTCCGCGGGCGAAGGCGATGTCACGCCCGACGGTGTACGCCGTGGCCTGCAGCAATGCCGCCGACGTCTGCGCCGTCCGCCCCGTGTGGACCCGCACCCGGGAGAAGTCACCTCCCAGGCACCTCTCCATGTCCCTGCGGATGCCGGTGTCGAGCGGGCGCCCCTGCTGCCCCGACAGCAACCGTCCCACACCGCTTCGGGCCCCTCGCTCCCGGCGTAGGGAGGCAGGCTGCGGGCAGCGACTGCTCCCGGCCCGCGCAAGGCGCGTGACGTGTGCGTCCGCGGCCGGCGCCTCGGGACGCCGGGCCCGGACTCGTTCGGTCTCCATGCCGGCCTCCCGGAAAACCGAAGCCGGACGGGCCGCCCCGGCCCACGCTCCCCACGATAGTTCCGGCGCGTGGGAGCGGCACGCCGGACCGGTGGCGACCGGTGCCGCAGCCCCCGCCCCTCCGATGGGAGGGCACCGACCGGACAGGGCAGGGCGTGACCGAAGACACGTTCTCTCTTCAACCGGGCACCTGGAAACACCAGCACCAGATCCGCTAGACAGACTTCCGGAACCAGTAACTTCCGCCTCACAGAAGTGAGTTGGATCGCCAGAAGCTCGGCGCACGACAGTGCGCCACCCGATGCACGGGAGAGACATGAGGCGATTACTCCGCCCCTTTTCGAAGCAGCGCGCGAAACCGGCGGCACGATCCGCGAGAAGGCCGCGCCGGCGGCCGGCCGCCGGGCTCACCGCCCTGGTGACGGTCGTCGCGTCGGCGGCCATCGCGGCCCTGCCGCCGGCGCCCGCGCAGGCGTCACCGCTCCGCAGCACCCCGGTCATCACGTACAACATGCTCGGCGCCAAAAGCGGCCAGGACAGCAAGTGGACGACCACGATCGGCAATTACATCCAGGCCGCCGAGATCGTGACCCTGCAGGAGGCAGGTCCGACGCCGCCCGGCAGGTTCCAGGGCACCATCCCCGTTCCGGGACTGCCACAGGTCGGCCGCGCGGGATACGTCCAGCACCACCGCTGGGAGTACAGGTCCGCGGACTACGAGGTCTATTTCCTGCAGACCGACACCATGGCCGGGCGCTACGAGGGCGGCCGCAACAACGTCGCCGTCGTCACACAGCGCACACCGGACGCGGTGACCGCCATACCCAGCCCCGTCACCGGCGGGCGGGCCGCCCTCGGGGTGCTGTTCGGCGACGACTGGTACTTCACCTTCCACGCCCGGCCCACCAGCAGGCAGAACCCGACCAACGAGTCGGACGTGATGCTCGCCCGCATCGCGGCCTTCGTGAACCAGGTGCCCGGCCGGTCGTGGACCGTCGGGGCCGACTTCAACACCGAGCCGGGCAGCTTCGCACTGCCGCCCGGCGCCCACATCTACAACACCGGTCAGCCCACCCACGAGGGCCGCCGCGAGCTGGACTACATCGTGGCGTCCGCCAATATCCCGGACCACCCGAGACGGCGGCTCAACGGCGCCTCCGCGGACCACTACGCCGTGGCCGTCGGCGCCATGCGCGCGGGCGGCGAGCCGAAGCCCCTGTTCACCAGCCCCCGCCACATCGAGAACATGCAGAGCGGCGGGGCGCTGGAGGCTCTGGGCGGAGGCGTGTTCAACGGGCTGCCCGCCGTGACCAACCAGCGCAACGGAGGGTTCGGCCAGCGCTGGGACCTCGAATTCAACGGGACCGACACCGTCCGCGTCCGGCTCCCCAAGGGCAGGTGCCTCAGCAGCCTGCTGGACCGCCGGGAGCACGGCAAGCCCCTCATGTTCGACTGCGGTTCGAGCGGCAGCCTCGAATCCTGGCGGCTGCTCTCGTTCGGCAACGAGCAGTACCAGATCCGTAACATCCCGCTCGGACTGTGCCTGGACGCGGGCAGGGCGACCAGCCCGCGTGACCTCTCCGGCCTGGAGCTGAACCCCTGCAAGGCGAAGGACAGCCAGCACTGGTTCCTCGCTCCCCCGGCCGACTCCGCCCCCAAGACCAACTTCTTCTCCGGCGACGTGCGCATCGCCCACCCCGACCCCTTCGGGCTGGAGAACGTCCGCACCGGCCGGATGCTGGCCGGCGAGCCCCGCGGGCTCAGCGGCACCCGCGTGCGCGCCTATCCGCACCGCACCCGGCCCACGCCCAACGAGGAGAAGTGGATCCCCGAGTGGGTCGACACCAACCGGCTGCGGCTGCGCGACGCGGCGACCGGCCTCTGCGTCGAGACGGACGCGAACGTCCCGAACGACGGGCTCCTCGGCCTCGACCTGCGAGCCTGCAACGGCTCCCGCGCCCAGACCTGGCACGTGGAACCGGCCCCCGAGAACACCTTCCGGCTCCGCAACGGCCGGCGTGTCCTCGGCTCTGAGCCCTGCCTGGATGTGGACCAGTTGGCCGCCAACACCGGCACGGACATCGCCAACACCACCCAGTGCGAAAGCGGCCGCGCCTCCCAGCGCTGGTTCTTCGCCCCCTTCGACGCCTCCGCGGGACCCGACGAGACGGGAGACTGATACCTGCGGTGCCCTCGATGCTGCCCGGCGGCCGGTGAAGCCGCCGGGCACCATCGCATCCCGGACCGCCTGCAAACGCCCGCATCGGTGGCCACTCACCGCACGACCTTGCGCCATCTCGGCGACGGCGACCAGCAGGCGGCCGGTCAGCAAGAGGATCAGGGAACCCCCCGTAACGAGTGGTGGATGCTGCCGTGGTGGTCGTTCACCAGGTCGTCAGCACCACCCGGTGCGGGTCCACAGGGTCGGTGACCAGTTTCAGGAGTGTCCGGCAGCTCCGGGCGAGGTCCGCGACGCAGAGCGCGGCGTTCAGCGGGTGGAGGCGCGGGTCCGGGCGGCGGTAGGCGAGGCGGCGGCGCAGGGAGTCGAGTCCCGTCGTCACCTGTCCGCCGTGGTCCTTGTATCTGGCCTCGGCGACCGACAGCAGCGTCTCGGCATCGCGGACAAGGCTGGCGGTGACCCTGGCGATCTCGGCCGGGTCGATGCTGCCGCCGTCGACCACCGGGCGCAGACCGGCGGCGATCCTCTGCTCAATCGCTTCGATATGCAGCGTGACGGGTCCGTCGGGGCCGTCCGCACGAACGCGACGGTCCCCGGGCGTCTTGGCGGCGGAGGTGGGAGAGGTGGTCATCGGCGTGGGTTCCTCGATGTAGGCACGGCTGCTGTGAGAAGGAGACGGCGGGCCGCCGTCCACGTCACCGAAGAGGAGGCGGTCCGCCGCATGTGGGAGTCAACCGCCGGATCAGGCCGCAGGGGCAGGAAGAAGGCATGCCTCGTTGCCGATGGCGATCAGGAAGTTTTGACCCTTCCGTGACATCGACTGCTCACCTGTTCCTCGCTACGTTCGACAAGTGAGAGAGAACGCGATCCTCCGGAAACGCATGGCCGACCTCGGCCTGTCCAGGCCCGAGTTGGCGCGCGAGATGAACGTGGTGCTCAAGCACCTCACCGGCAGGCACGGCACCTTCTCCGAGCGCACGATCCACGACCTGCTCACCCGCACCCGAACGCCACGGTCGAGAACCGCGCTCGCGCTGGAGACCATCTTCGACTGCCCCGTCGCGGACCTCGGCTTCGTGCCGCCGGCCCGGCACCACCAGCAACACCTGGAGCACCCCGTGAAGCGTCGCGCCTTCCTCGTCGCCGCCCCCATAGCCGCCGCAGCCACCGCAGGCGTCACCCCGCCACGCCCGGAGAGCGTCCCGTACCGGATCGGCGCGGCCGACGTCGAGCGCCTGGAGCAGCTGCACGACCAGGCCATCGACGCCGATGACCGGGCCGGCGGCAACGAGGCCACCGAGCGCCGCTGCGCCGCCCTCGCCGAGGAAGCCCTGGAGATGCAGCGGGAGGGCAGTGCCGGCGGACGGGTCCGCTCCCGGCTCTACGCGCTGGCCGCTTCTCTGACCGACTCGGCGATGTGGGCCGCCATCGACGACCGCCGTACCGACGCCGCCCAGGCCCACCTCCACCATGCCGTCACCCTCGCCTCCCTCTCCGGCGACCAGGCCGTACAGATCCGCGTGTGGGGGCACGCCGCCGCCCTGTACCGGCAGATGGGCCGCTACACCGACTCCACCGCCGCGGCCAAAGCCGCCCGCGCCGTTCCCCTCTGCCGCACCGACCCGTTCTACGCCTCGATGACACGGGCACGGCTGTCCCTCCACCAGGCCCACACCGGCAGCCGCACCGACGTCCTGCGCAGCCTCGATCAGGCCCGCAAAGACCTCTCCCGTACCGACCACGCCGAACGCCGGCCCCGGTGGACCGGGTTCTACGACGGCGCGGAGATCGAGCTGCTCGCCCTCCAGGCCCACACGGAGATGGGCCGCTGGCAGGAAGCCGAGGCCCGCGCCCATCACGCGCTCGCGCTCCTGCGCCCCAACATGGTCCGCAACCGGGCGCTGACCACTGCCTACCTGGCGGGCGCTCAGCTACGGCAGGGCGAAGCCGGGCTCGCGGTCGCCACGGCGAAGTCCGTGCCGTCCGCCGCCGTGCACGGACGGGTCGCGCACCTGCTGGGCACCTTCACCACCCGCCTCATTGCCACCGCCCCGGCCAGCTCCCACACCCAGGAGTGGACCGCCTACCGGAAGGACATCCTCTGTGCTTGACCGCCTCGAGTTCCACCGTAGCCATGACGTGGACGACGTCCGCCGGACAATCCTCGACCTCCACGTCGAAGTCCGCGGGGACTTCGGGCTCCTCGACCGCCCGTTCAACACGGTCGAACGGTTCGACGAGCGCCTGCTCGCCTACGCCCAGCGTCCCGGGTGGGAGACCGTCGTCGCCCGCACTCCCGGCAGGGAGCCGGTGGGCTTCTGCTTCGGCACACCGCTCGCACCCGCCACCGGCTGGTGGACCTCGATGCTCACCCCGCTGCCCGACGGCTACACCGCCGAGACCGGCACCAGGACGTTCGCGTTCCAGGAAATCTGTGTGCGCAAGGCCTGGCGGGGACGAGGCGTCGCTCGCCGTCTCCACGACGAGCTTCTCGCCGGGCACGCTGAGGAGCGTGTCACACTGCTGGTGAACCCGGACGCCGGCGGCGGCAAGCTCAAGGCCGTCTACGAAAGCTGGGGATATCAGGAGATCGGCAAGCAGCAGCCGTTCGAGGACTCACCGAAGTTCTCCGTGATGATGCGCCCACTGCGGCACGGCTGACGTCACACAGCCGGGCGGGGAGCTACAGCGGGACACAGCCAGGTGCGCTCGGCGGTCTGGCACTGAAGGGGTAGCCGGCAGGCGACGACCTGCTCGTCCGGGAGCTGCAGCCGTACCGGCGGTTCCGGGGACCGATCCGGTACCTGGCCGCGGACAGCTGTGGCGATGGACCGTCGGATCTCGGACATGGGATCGTTGACGGCTGTGAGCAGAACCGACTTCCTGGCACACGCACCGCAGTACTCAACCACTGGCGAGCTCCTTGCAGCCGCTGCGCGGCAACGGGGCATGGATGTGGAAGTGCTCCCTACCCGTGGCGGTGCAGGCGGGCTGAGAGGGAGACAGGGGGTCACTACTTCGGCGGGCCGCTGTTCGCCGCCGGAATCGCTGACGAACTTGAAGTCGCCCTACTGGAGCCGACAGACGACTGGCTGTCGTCCCTGCCACATGAGTACACCCTACGGAACATCGCGTCCTCCACATTGAGCGAGGCTCGGCGCCTGACCCGGCCCGCCTTCGTGAAGCCACCGAGCGACAAAAGCTTTCCAGCCGCAGTCCATACTGATGGCAGCACGCTGCCCCGCACAACGGAGCTGCCGTCAGACACTCCTGTTCAGATCAGTGATGTCGTCACGTGGGTCAGAGAGTTCCGCCTCTTTGTGCTGGACGGCGAATGCCGTACAGGAAGTCAGTACGCAGCCTTCGGGCGCATGGACTCGGCTCCGCTGCACGGCCATCCTGACGAGGAAGTCGTCAGAGAGTTCGCAAACAATCTGCTGGCCGCGCACGGCCACACACTGCCCAGCGCGGTTGCACTCGACGTGGGTCTCCTGTCGGCATCTGGCGGTGGCACCAACGGCTGGGCCGTGGTCGAGGCCAACATGGCTTGGTTCGCCAACTGCTACGCATCGGATCCGGGTCACGCCCTCGACGTGGTGCTGCGAGCGGCCGGCCCACGGTCACGGCTGGCTGCACGGGACCGCGGGTTCTGCCGCTACCTCAAGGACGCATGAGCAAGTCAGCCGAGAATCGGCTCCAGCTGGCCGGAGCCGTCTTCTCAAAGTCCAAGAACTTCCCAGCAGATCGGCAACCCCACATGGTTGTACCGCGCGGCACCGATCCCTTCCCTGGCGCGTGCGCGGTCGTGTCCTTCTGCCTCCGCGTCGCCGGAGTTCTCCGCAGCCGCCGGCTCCGGGGCATTATCGAGGGAAGACCGCACCGTCACCGAGCCCCAGGACCCGTGCCAGGCCTCGTGGATCAGGAGCAGTTCGGGGCGACCGGAAGCATCCGACTCGGACGACACGGGAGGCACTGGGGATATCGACATGGTCATCTACCGTTTCATGTCCGTACCGGGCCGGAGTCACGGCTGCATGGCAGGCCATGCTGATCACCGTCGGACAGCGGGGTGACGGGCCGCAGCCTGGACCACCTGTGCGGCGACAGGAGTAGACCCTCGTGCGCGGGCGAGTTCCTTGAACAGGCTGCGCAGGTCGCCTGAGCTCAGCCCGACTTCGACGTCCCACGGGGACGGAGGAGAAGAACCCCGCCATTACGCCAGCGGGGGCGGAAGAGGGGGCGCCCTGGACGACGACTGCGTGGATGCCGGGCCTGCGCAGCTCCGTACCGACGTGGTGATGATCAGTGGCCCGGCCCATGCGCACCGGGGCAGTTCCAGGGCGACCGGGGCGAGTTTCGCCCTCCCCTCTCCGCCGCCGGGCACCGTGGGAACCGGCCGTGTTCGCCCGGCCGGCCGGTCTCGCGATCGGCTGAGACGGCAAGGCCACCGTGCCCGGGGCGCGCATCGTGAGCCGGGGTGTGACCCAGTGCGTCGGTGATGTCCACAAGCATCGCTAACCGGAATTCACCGGGGTGGATCAGGCAACTCGCCTGGGTAGCCCATAGGACGGGCGAAAGCGAGGAAAGCGGCGCCGTCCGCGAGGTCATGCTCCGAGGCTGGGCGGCGCCCACAGGGAGGCTCCCGTGGCCGCACTGGACACGATCATCCGATATCTCACCGCTGTCATCGCCGTATTCACGGGCATCTACAGCACCTCGCTCCTCGCCTTGGGTATCGCCCTCACCCGCCGCACCGACGGCTCGCTGCGCGGACAGCTGAGACGGGCACACGAGCCGCCCGTCGCGCTTCCCGCCGGCTGGAACGTCTTCGCCCTCGTCCCCTGCCTGAACGAGGAGCGCGTCATCGCCAGCACACTGGGCTGCCTGCTCGACGGACAGCCGGGCGTACGCATCGTCGTCGTCGACGACGGCAGTAACGACGCCACCTCCCGCATCGTGCATGCCGTCGGCGGTAACCGCGTCACCCTGGTCCGCAGGACGTCGCCCGACGCGCGGCAGGGCAAGGGCGCCGCCCTCAACGCCGGACTGCGCACCGTGCGCGAACACGCCGCGAAGGAAGGCCTGGATACGAGCCGGGTACTCGTCTGCGTGCTGGATGCCGACGGCCGGATGACGCCGGGCGCCGCGAGCCGGGTGACGCAGCGGTTCGCGGACCCGGCGGTGGGCGGGGCCCAGTTGGCGGTGCGCATCCGCGGCAGACATCGCTGGGTGCTGCGGTTACAGGACCTCGAGTTCTGGGCCCTGAGCGCGCTGACCCAGTTCGGCCGGATCGCCACCGGCACGGTGAGCATGGGCGGCAACGGCCAGTTCAGCCGGCTCTCCGCCCTCGACAGCATCGGGCCACGCCCCTGGTCGGACTCCCTGACCGAGGACCTCGACCTGGGCATCAGCCTCGCGACCCGGGGATGGACGGTCACCTCCACCACCACGGCCTTCGTCTCCCAGCAAGGCCTGACCAGCCCGCGCCGCCTGCTGCGTCAGCGCGCCCGCTGGTACCACGGCCACATGAGCGCCATCAGGCGCCTGCCGGAGCTCTGGGCCCGTCCCGCCGTCGGCCTCCGGGGCCGCCTCGAACTCACCGGCTACCTGCTCGTCCCGTACCTCGTCGTCCTCCCTGCCTCGGTCGTCCAGCATTACGCGCTCCTTCGCGCGTGGTGCGGGAACGGCGCCGGAATGCCCCGCTTCGTGCCGGGCCCGGTGTGGCTGAACGTCCTGGTCTTGCAGTCGCTGCCGTTCATTGCCTGCCTGGTTTCAGCGTTGCTCTACTGGTACCGCACCGACGACCTGTCTTTCTGGAAGGCGGTCTGCTGGTCTCCCGCCGTCATGGTGTGCCTGTACCTCGGTTTCGCGGCCGGCTGGCGCGCTCTGTGGCAGATCCTCGCTCGGCGCAGGCACTGGACCAAGACCGAACGCGCGGTGGAGACGCCCGTCACGAGCGAGGCACCCGCACTCGCCTCCGCACCCTCGCCCGTCCGGACAACCAACGATGCCCCGCGGACTCCGTGACTGAGGTTCGGAGGGTTGTGGAGTCATCCGATACCTGGAGACAACCCTCGCGCGCTCCCGTGGGACGCCGGCGGCTTCATGGGACGCCTGCCTCCCATAAAAACTCGGGTCGCGCTGTCGACTGCCTCTGCGGCCGCCGGTTCCGGAGCGTCGTCCGCCTGCTCGGCGTACGCGTCTCGTCGCACTGTCCGGTGCCGAGCGGCCACCCCCGGGCGAAGTGCCCACGGAGCACGGCAAGTTCGGCGCTTCGGGTACACAACGTTGCCTCCGGCGATCGGCCGGACTCACCCTGTCCTTCCATCCTCCGCTCCAGCATCCTGTGGCCTGCAAGGCACGCACGACACGCACCCGCTCCGAGCGAAGGGAAGCAGGAACGATGAAGAAGTCCTCCTGGCTGATGACGGTGCTGGGCGTCAGCGGCCTCATGGCCGGCAGCCTCCTGACGGCCTCGTCCGCGGCTGCGGGCCCGGGCGGCACATCCGTCGTGGCCGAGCGGCACCTCACGACCTCGCAGGACGTGGTCAGACAGACCTCGTCCGGGGTGCTGCTCAGCATCACGGGCGGGGTGCCCACGACGGTGATCTCGGAGACGGTGCCCGCCGGTTCGTGGGTACTGTCCTCCAACGCGACGCTGGTCAGCTGGGAACCGAGCGACTACACCCGCTGCACGCTCTACGCGGGCGAGACCGCGGTCGGCGGAGCGACCAGCATGATCGGCAACGCCTCCACGGGCGCGGGCAGCGGGGTGTACGCGGCCACGGTCTCCGCCCAGGGCGCCTTCTCCAGTACGGGCCCGACGACCGTCAGCCTGCGGTGCGGACACGACACCAACCGGAACCGGGCTCCCTACGTGGACCCGGGCGCGACCCTGTGGCTCCACCGGAGCGACGGTCTGGGCCAGCCCAAGCGGTAGCCGGTCCCAGCCGGCCGGCAAGTACCTCTCACCGACCGCACCATCCCCTCCTCAATCGCGCCGACCGTACGCGGCAGCGCTTCGACGGCAACCGCGCCCCGTCCGCCGTGACGTGGAAGCCGATGATGCTGTACGGGGGCCACGGACGCAGCGGACTGTTGCGAGACGCGTCGGCGATGCGGACGGCATCGTGGTCGGCGTCCAGCAGAGGGCTCTTGATGCCCAAGGCTGCTCGCAGCTTCACCGGTCACCCTGTCCACCTGGGGAAACAGGCTGTGAGCCTCACAGCTCACAGCCTGCTGGAGATGCCATCCGAGCCCGACGACGGCCTTCGCAGCCGCCGGAGACAGGTGGACCTGCATCCGTCAATCCGTCAATCCGTCAATCCGTCAGACAGGCAGTACCCCGATCACCTGCCTCGGGAAAGCGGGACGAACACATCACGCGATCCGGCCAGCTTCCACAGCGTTTTGCAACCGAGGAAACTCACATCGTCACAGTTCAGCGCCCTATCCACACTGGCTTAAATACGCCCTCCGTATTCACCCGTTGGTGGCGGCCGTGACGGACCGTCCTCCTGGCAGGGTCTGGCAGGGTTGGACGGGACCCGGGACCGGGGCCCTACCGACAGGAGGAGCGCGATGGCCGATCCGGCGGCGACGGCAGACGTACAGGACTTTGTGAAGTTCTGTGTCCCACTCACCGGCTTCACCGCATTCGATCTGTACGCGACCGATATGGCCGGGGCGTATTTGGACACCGCGCGCGGCCAGGTGGGGCCGGGGCCCTTCGAGACGTTCTGGACCGCGTGGAAACAGGCGGTCACGGACGGCGGCGGGCCGCAGGACCTGACGCCCACCCACCGGGAGGTGGCCCGCGCCCTGGTCTACCTCTGGTACACCGGCGCCTGGCCCCGGCTGGCCCCCGCCGCCCACGCCGACCTGCGGCGCGAGAAGGCGAACACGGAGTTCGTCGTGGCACCTGAGGCCTACGTGGAGGGGCTGGTGTGGCGGACCTTCCACGGCCATCCCGCGGGCGCCAAACCGCCCGGCTTCGGCACCTGGGGAGTCAGGCCGCCCGCACCGCCCGAGGTCCAGGAGCTGCGCACCGGACTCGGCGTGCGCGACGTCGCCTACCGCACCGGCCTCGGTGCCGAGGTCTCGCCCGAGGACATCCCCGCCCACCTGCTGCCCGGCTTCCGGGCCGGGCGTCATGTCCCCCCGTCCGAGGTCCCCGTGGCCACGGCCCCCGGCACCGTCGAGGAGGGCAGGGCATGACCGAGCACGTCACTGCCGACGCCGCGGCCCGCCGCCGCTACGACGTCGTCATCGTCGGCGCCGGCTGGGCCGGCAGCGCGCTCGCCCAGCGGCTGGGCGACAAGGGCTGGCAGGTCCTTGTCCTGGAGGCCGGAAACGGCGACACCGACACCTGGCCCGGCTTCCTGGACACGCTCTCCACCTTCCGCTCCGCCGTCGCGAAGGTGCCCAACTCCGCCTACCGCCCCAACGCCGCCGCGCCCTCGCCCAACGTCCTGGACCTCGCACCGGTGCGCAACCCCCGCCCCGGAGAGCCGGAGTTCACCGCGGGCGGCTACTTCGTCCAGAACGGGCCGCTGCCGTACGGCACTGATTACCTGCGCGCTCTGGGCGGTACCGCCATGCACTGGCTGGGGGCCGTCCCCCGCATGCGCGACGAGGACTTCGAGACCCGCACCCGCTACGGGTACGGACGCGACTGGCCCATCAGCGCCGCGGAGCTCCAGCCCTGGTACGCCGAGGCCGAACGGCTCCTGGGCGTCGCCGGGAACGGGCAGGAGCAGCACGACCTCGGCGTCGTCCACGACTCCCGCTACGAGTACCCGATGCAGGAGATCCCGCGCAGCTACATCGACCGGTACTGCAAAGAGGCGGTGGAGGGGGAGGTCATCACCGATCCGGTGGCCGAGCGGGACTACGTGCTGAGCCTCTACGGCCTGCCGCAGGCCCGCAACTCCACGCCCAACCCCCGCTACCGTCCCAATGCCCCCTACCGGGTCCAGGGTGCGGTCGGTCTGCCGAACTTCGGCGAGCGGTGCGTGGGCAACGCCAGCTGCGTACCGATCTGTCCCGTCCAGGCGAAGTCCCTTCCCCTGCGTATCCAAGCGGCTTTCCCGGGCTCCGTCACGGTGGCGAACCGCTGTGTGGTCACCCGGGTGCGCAGGTCGGGTGTGCGCAGCGTGTCCGGGGTGGAGTACCGCACGTACGCCGACCCGGCCTCGCCCGTCAGTCGCTCGTACGTCGTCGAGGCCGACATGGTGGTGCTGGCCGCCCACGCCATCGAGAACGCCCGGCTGCTGCTCTTCTCGGAGCTGGCCAACGGGAGCGGCCAGGTGGGGCGGAACCTCATGGACCACCCCACCGTGCTCAGCTGGGCCCTCGGTGCGGAGGGGAAGGGGCCGGTCGGGCCGTTCCGGGGGCCGGGGCACACCTCCGGCTGGGAGGTCTTCCGTTTCGGCGAAGGGCGCCGGCGCCGGGCTCCTTTCCGCATCGAGATCGGCAACTGGGGCTGGGGCTGGGCCACCGGGGCGCCGATGAGCAACGTCGCCACCGCCCTGGGCATCGGCGGCGACGAGCACGGCGAAGTGCGGCCGGACGGTGTCTTCGGCCCGGAGCTGCGCCGGCTGCTGGGTTCCAGCGTCGGCCGCCAGCTGCAGTTGCAGCTCGCCGTGGAGCAGTCGGCCGACCCCGGAAACCGTGTCACCCTCGATACCCGGCGCCGCGACGCCATGGGAAACCCGCGCCCCGTCATCACCTATGACCTCAGCGAGCACGTACGCGATGGCGCACTGGCCGCCCGGGCGGTGGCCGGGGAGATCTTCCGCCGCATGGGAGCGGACGACTTCACCAACCATGCGCCACGGGACGGTGTCCCCCCGCTGGGGCACTTCGTCCACAAGGGTGCGGACCTGGCCTACAGCGGGGCAGGCCACGGGGCCGGTACCCACATCATGGGCAGCGACCCGGCGACCTCGGTGGTCGACGCGGACCAGAAGACCCACGAGTTCGACAACCTCTACGCCGTGGGCTGCGGCAGCATGGCATCCGTCGGCACCAGCAACCCCACGCTCACCATGATGGCGCTGGCCCTGCGCAGCGCCGAACGGATCCACGACTCCCTGGCCGCCGCCCGCCGGCCCTTCGTGATCCGCACCCCCGACACGACGGAGGCGACGGCGTGATCACCGCGACCGAACTGCACGAGAGGGGCTTCCGCGTCCCGCGGGACCTCGGCGAACTGCGCAC
Source organism: Streptomyces sp. XH2 (assembly GCF_049725035.1). Taxonomy (NCBI): domain Bacteria; kingdom Bacillati; phylum Actinomycetota; class Actinomycetes; order Kitasatosporales; family Streptomycetaceae; genus Streptomyces; species Streptomyces sp. XH2. Next base: position 166,913 of record NZ_JBMMMZ010000001.1, read on the forward strand.
CTTCCTCCAGGCCGCGATGGAAGTCGAGCACCTGACCATCCCCGTCTACATGACCGGGATGTACACCATCCGCCCCGGCACGAACCGCACCGCCTACTTCGCCATCCGCAGCGTCCTGATGGAGGAGATGCTGCACATGACGCTGGCCGCCAACCTCCTCAACGCAGTCGGCGGCAGTCCCCGGGTGGGCCGCGCCGAGTTCGTAGGGAAGTACCCGGCCAAGCTCCCCTTCAGCAGCGACGACCTCCCCCCGGTGCCGCTGCTGCACTTCTCGCCCGAGGCGCTGAAGACGTTCCTGCGCATCGAGCAGCCCCGCTCGATGACACCTCCGCCGCAGGAGGGCTCCGGATGGACCTCCATCGGCCAGTTCTACGACGCCCTGCGGCAGGGCCTGCTGCAGATCGTGGACAGGGAAGGCGAGCACACGGTCTTCCCTCCGGGCCGCGAGCACCTCCAGGTGGGCCCGGACGACTTCTACAACTCCGGTGGCGAGGTCTTCGCCGTCCACGACACCAAGTCCGCCCTCCTGGCACTGCGGGTGATCAGCGAGCAGGGCGAGGGCGTGAGCGACACCATCTGGGACAGCAACGATCTGATCTTCAAGGAGGAGCGGACGCTCGCCCACTACTTCCGCTTCAACGAGATCTACACGGGCCGCAGCTACGGCCCGCACGACCGGCCCAAGGACCTGCCCAGCGGACCGCTGATCGACGTCAGCTGGGAGGACACCCATCCCATCCACGGCGACTCGAAGGTTGCCGACTACGAGCGGTTCGCCGCGACCAGCGACGTCTACGCCCAGGCCGTGGAGTTCAACTCCCGGTACGCGGCCCTGCTCACCTGCCTGGACCGTGCGTTCAACGGCAAGCCCCGCGTGATGGCCCTGGCGGTGCCCACCATGCTGGAGCTGCGCGACCGGGCCGAACAGCTCCACCACAACCCCCACCCCGATCCGGCGCTGGCGGCGCTCGGCATCTTCGCCGGCCCCACCTTCGAGCTCGGCCGGCCCCAGTTCGACGCCGCCGCGCAAGCCGTAGATGCCGACATCGCCCTGGCCGGCCTCGAAACCGGCGAGCCCGTTGACCTGTCCGCCCTCACTCCTGCCACTAGCGAGACGTTCGCCTGAGCGGACGTAGTAGCGGCACGTTCTCGGCCTGGGCTCGCCTGTGCCGCTTCGGCCGGCCGAGTGTGATCGCCCTGGCGGCTGTCACCCGTTCCTCAGCCTTACCGTCGGCCCGGTTGCGTGCCGCACTCGTCGCGCGTTTTGCCACCTGCGCCGGGCTGCGCGGCCCTGTCTTCGTCTCCCGAGCCGGGTGAGCCGGGCCGGGTGGACAGGGTTCGTAAGGGCTACGAGGAGACCTCCGGCTCGTGGTGGTCGGTGCGTGCCGGTCACAGACTCCGCAGGAAGGGGAGCGAGGGCATGAAGAAGTACTCGCCGCCCTTCATGGTCACCGCCTGAGCCACGGCAGGGACTTCCTTGCCCTCCTCCTCGCCCCACACCTGTGGCCAGGTCGCCGGGGGGCGATCGCCTTGCCCGATGACCTGGTCGAGGCCGGGTCTCGGCTCGCTGCCGTGCGCTGGGAAGTCGGCGAAGTTGACCCAGTTCTTCTGCGTGAACTCAAATTGATCGAGCAGGCTGGAGTTGAAGGCCATGAAGAGCAGACCGACGCCGCTCTCGGGAAGATCGCCGTCGGATCGCTCCCCGTAGGTTTGCCCGCGCCGTGCCATCAGATGGGTGCTCTCGTCCGAGTCTGACTCGAAATCGCCGGACCCGCGCGGGTTGGTCTTGCGAATGTGCGCCTGGAACGGACACTTGTCGGCGCCGGCATCGTCGGCGTAGGTGAAGTTGTTCGTCACCGGCACGTGTGCTCCGGGCGCGGGCTCCAGTGTGAGCGGAGTACCGTCCTTGAAGCGGCCGACGAGCATCGCACCGGCCCGCTCCCGGTCGCCGTCCTTGAGGTTCAACGCATTGGCGAGGTCGTCTTCTGCCTGCCTGAACGCCCGGACGTTCTGTTCCAGCTTGCGCAGCACGAAGTAGCTGCCGAAGTCCGTCACTTTGTTGGGAGCCAGCCGATCCTCGACGAGTACGCGTTCCAGCGGCTGCTTCGGATCCCATATGGAGGTGCCGCCCTTCTGGCTCTCTTCTTCCTCCAGGTCCTCTTTGAGGAACAGCGGCTGGCTGCGGCCGTCGACATAGCCGAAGTGCTCGATCCCACGACCGGCCGCATCGCGCAGGCCGAGGCCTGTCTCCCTGCCGATCACACTGATCGAGCTCGTCCGCAGACCCTCGATCTCCTGGAGTTTGGCGTCCACCGAGCCGGGGTCGGCGCCGCCGACCAGGACGATGGCGTGGATCTCCTTCTGATAGGCGTCCTCCCACTGTGTGGTCGGCGGGTCTTTCAGATGAGCCCCCTTCATCCCCCTTTTGAATGCCTCATCCTCGAAAGCCTCGTCGATGGCTTGCTCGGACAGGCCCAGCCGGAGGTATCCGTCCTTCGTCAGCCCGACCCCTACATAGGGTGATGTGTCTGTGTCTGACGCACCGTTCGACCCATTCTGCTTGTGGTCCTTCACCTCCTGAAGATGTGTCTTGGCCGACTTCATCAGCGGGGCCAGCCTGGTCAGGAACGTCCGGGCTTCCGTCGGGTCTTCCGGCCCCTTGTCGAACTGCAGCAGCAGGATGCCAAGGTGATCGCGCACGTGACCCTTCAGGATATTTGCCTGCAGATTCTGCAGCATCGTGTCGGCATCGCCGGTGGCGTTCTTCCACGACAGGGGATTTTTGAGATCGACGGGCATGCCGGCCCCTTTCATCGAGTCTGGAGCGTGACGTCTTGCGGGCCGGCCTGCGGGGTGGCCGATGCCCGAACGGAGGCTCTCACCGCGAAGAAGTCCGTCTGACCTGGATCAGTCGGAGGCAGCAGAAGGCTGTCGTGGACGGTGCAGGACCTGACGTCCAGCGTGGTGGATTCTTTGGTGATGCGCGACCTGGCTATCGCATCCTCAGTCGACCCCGACTGCCGACTTGCGTCCACCTGACCACGAAGCTGCCCGACGGTGTTGCGAGTGAAGGCAGCTCCAGGAGCGCCGTCACTCTTCTACGGCCACCTCCGCGAAGGCTTGCCCCCTTCGGTTCGCACTCCTACGAGCCGCGGCCGAACAGGTGAAAGCGATAGCGGCTGACAGGGGAACTCCTAGCGGGCGCGCGCCGTGTTTCACAATGAATCAGGATCCCCGCGAGCGAGAGGGAGTGCGCTGTGTCCACAGTTCTCAACTACCGAAGCAATGCGATCGTCGAACTGATGCGGGCACCCGCCGAGGAACACGACGAGCTGTGGCTCAAAAACGCGTTGCAGCAGGCGGTCCTGCTCGAGCTGGCGACGCTTCCTCCCTACTTGTGCGGCCTCTGGTCGATCGAGGATCCGGACCGTGACGGCGCCGTCTCCGAAACGATCAAGGAAATCATCTTTGATGAGATGTCCCATATGGGCCTGGTCTGCAACATGCTCACCACCATCGGCGGCGCCCCCCGCATCGCCGACGCGGCACTGGTGCCGAAGTACCCCGGGCCTCTGCCCGGCGGTGTACGGCCCGAGCTCTCCGTTTCCCTCACCGGACTGACCAGGGAATCGGTCGACATGTACTCCCAGATCGAGAGGCCCGACGACCCCGTCGTCGAGGACGCGGAAGTCCACACGTCCATCGGAGCCTTCTACACACAAATCCTTGAAGCGTTCCGGAACCAGCCGCAGCTCATCAAGGGAACCAAGCAGGTCACCAGGAACATGTCGTCCCACGGCAAGGGCAACGACGTCGTCGCACTCACATCACTGGATGAAGTAGAGGCTGCCATCACCATCATCAAGGAACAGGGTGAAGGCACTGCCGCGTCGCCGGACAACCCGTTCCCGGGGCAGCCGGGGGAGCTGGCCCACTTCTACTCCTTCCGGGAGATCTTCCACGGCCGAAAACTGATCCTGGTGTCAAGCGACCCACAGAAATTCGACTTCCAGGGCGACGAGATTCCCATGCCACGGACCTCCCGCATGGGCACCGTCCCCAGCGGTGGCTGGGAACAGGGAGGGGTTCCGGTCCCCAGTGAAGCACGCGAGCCCCTTGATGCCTTCAATCACCACTACAGTGCGATGCTTCGGCTCCTCGAACAGGCCTGGCAGACGGATCCGTCGAGCACGCCGACACCGGCACAATTGCTGAGCAAAGCCGTCGGGGAGATGCGCCAGCTGGAGGATCCGGCACGGCAGCTGATGCAGATCCCGCTGCCGGACGGCAGCGGGCTGGCTTTTGGGCCGGAATTCCGGTACGTCGAGGCCGGAGGGTGACAGAGAAGGCTGTCTCGCCGGCCCCCGCCGAGGACCTGCGTCGTGCTGGAAGGGCCACCTCGCCCGTGCTGACGGAAGTCGTCGTCGGCCAGGTAGAGCAGTTCGGAGGGGGCTTGCCGGGACAGTACGTTGACCGCGGCCCGGTAGTCCGTGCCGGTGTTGTCCACGAGGTGGATCTGGTAATGCGGCGTGTCGCTGCTCCCTTCGCGGCGCCGTTCGACGGCGCGGCAGGCGAGGACGCCGTATCTCGCGATGGGAGCGCAGCCCGTCAGCGTCATGCGGCAATACCCCACCAGACCGCCCACGGTACGAACGCGACCGCGGCCAGCCCGACGGGGGCCAGGCGCAGCCAGGCTGCCCGGCTCGGTGCCGGCCGTCGGCGGCTGAGTGCGGCTGCCGAGACGCAGGCGGACACCACCACGGCGGCAGCGAGCCCCTGCACCATCAGCCAGACCACTGGACGGCCCCGCACAACGGGCGCCGCCGCCCCGTCCCCCACGACGAAGACGGCGAGCGGGCAGGCTACCGCCGCCATGACCGCCAGCAGGCCGAGCCCGGCCAGCCATCGCACCGGCCGAAGGACCGGGCCTCGGCGCAGGAGGGCGCTCACCGGATAGGCGGCGAAGCCGAGGACCAGCAGTGCCGGGGCGAGCCAGGCATACCAGGCGTGGCCCGGCACAGGGGTGGTGGCGAGCGCCTGTACGGGGGCGGGGGCGGTGCTCGATTCCGGTGGGTTGCCGGCGGCGACGGCCCGCACCCATGAGGTCATGGTCTGTGCATAACCCGGGGCCAGCTCTCCCAGCTTCTTGCCGTGGAAGAGGGGGCCGCCGATCCGGTCGAACCCGTCCGACGTGCGGTGCCCGTTGTGCGCACCGCCGGTGACGAAGCCGATGACCGCGTGCCGGTTGCCCGACCGGGCCAGGGTCTCATGAAAGATCTGTGCGCTCTCCTGGGGCGGCACCTGTGTGTCGTGCTCGCCCCACAGCGCCAGCACCGGCGTTCGGTGGAGTCGCTCGAGCACCGGCACGGGGTCGTGACCGGCCGCGGGGAACAGGCCGGTGGCGCCCATGAATCGGGTGGCGGGGCCGGCGATGGTGCGACGGAACGGTCCGCCCGTCCCCTGGTGGTGCAGATGCGTGGTGAGGTTCCAGGCCTGGGTGCGCAGCGGGTCGTAGCCGGACCCGCCGATGGTGACGACGAACGCGACGTCGGACGTGCGCGCCGCGGCCAACGGCGCGACCCAGCCGCCCTCACTGAACCCCCATATCCCGACCTGGCGTGGGTTCACTCCGCTCCTCGCCCGCAACAACTGCACTCCGGCGAGCGCGTCGTCGGCCAGCAGTCCGAAATCCCGGTGGAGGAAGGAGTAGCCGACGGTCCGCTTGTCGTAGACGAGCGTGGTGATCCCGGCCCGGGCGAACGCCTCGGCCTCCTGCCGGTACTCCTCCCGGGGCCCGGGGCCCGAGCCGCCGACGAGCACGATGCCGGGCCCTGGGCCGGGTGCTCCGTTCTTGCTGAGGACGGTGCCGTGCAGGACGAGCCCGTCACCGCCCCGGAAGGCGACCTCCTGGCGGACCAGCCCGTCCCCTGCGGCGTAGGCCCCTGGCGCGGCCGGCAGGAGGAGGGCGCCGGCCAGCACCGCGGCCAGGACTGCCATGACGGGGCGTATCAGTGATGCGGACGTAGCCGGGAGCGGCACGGCGTGCGTCCCCTTTCGTTGTCGGTGGGGCTACTTCATTGAAGGTGGAGCCACTTCGTCGTCGGTGGGGTCGCGCGGTCAGTCGGTCTCGGGAATTCCGAGCAGCCGGACGAGCACGGTCCGCTTCTCGGGCGCGTCCCCTCCCTCCGGGTCCGAGTACCGGTAGAGGAGAGCGATGTACTCCTCGAAGAACGCGCGCAGCTGATCGGGGTCGACCCGGAGCGTGGCGCGCGAGAAGAGCGCCGCGTCCGCCCAGGGCCCCAGGGTGTCGCGCGCCTCCTCGAACCGCTGGGCGGAGTCGATCAGTTCGGCCAGGTTCAGCCGGTGCATCTCGGTCAGCGCCTCACGCATTTCCGGCGTCTGCCGGCTGTACGGAGGGAACCGCCGGTCCCCCGGCACTGTCCGCCACCACCGCTCCCTCCCCTTCGCCAGGTCCGGGACCTCCTCGACGAAGCCGTGCTTGGCCAGCTGCCGCAAGTGATAGCTGATCAGCCCCGTGCTCTCACCCAACTCGCGGGCGAGCGCGGCCGAGTTCGCGGGGCCCCGGCGCAGGCATTGTTCGATCTTCTGCCGCATCGGGTGCGCGAGGGCGCGCAGCGCGTCGACATCGGCGATCTCCTGGGCAGGCGGTTGTCCGGGCATGCCGGAAGGCTACGAGTTGCAAAGAGGATTTGCAAGGAACCTTTGCAACTCTGGGGCGCGAACCGTGCCACCCCCGTTCCCGCCATGCACCCGTCTGCCTCGCAGCGCTCGGCATCGCCTACCACCGGAGTACAAAATCGTCACAGATAGAACAGATAGAACAGATTACCCAAAATGATCAATAGGGCACCTGTCTGCAGACAGAGCAGCCGCGCCGTGATCGTGACCGCCCCTCTCCCTCTCCCCCATCACGAGGGGGCGTCACGTTCGGAAAGAAGCAACGATGCATGATGCCGGGCAGTACGAACGCTACGCCGGTGGGTCCCCCGAGGCCGAGCGCATCCTCGTCGAGCGGCTCGTCCACGACCTCATGCGGGTGCAGATCAAGGTCAAGAAGCGCAGCGGAGCCGCCGCCATCGCGCGGACCTTCCACGCGAAGGCGGTCCTCGGTGTCGAGAACGCCCGGCTGACCATCCGCGACGACCTCCCCGGCGATCTGCGGGCCGGCTTCGTACAGCCCGGAGCGGAGTACCCCGTCACCGTCCGGCTGTCCAACGCGAGCGGGGCACGGCAACCCGACCACGCCCCCGACCTGCGAGGGGCGGCGCTGCGGATCCGGACCGGGCCGGAGGAGTCCCACGACCTCCTGATGACCAGTTTCCCGGTCTCCCACGCCCGCAACGCCCACGAGTTCGTGGCGTTCGCGAAGGCCATGGCCGGGGCCGACTCGATGCCCCGCAAGGCCTTCGCTCTGTTCGTCAAGCTGCCCCTGGCCGTGGGCAGGCCCACGGCCAGGCGCATGCGCCGCAACGTACGCGCCGGAACTCGGCACACCGTGCGCAGCCTCGCATTCGAGACGTACTGGAGCCGTGGAGCCGTCCTCTGGGGCGGCGCCGGGCCCGTGCGCTACCAGCTCCGCCCCGCCCCGGACGCACCCTCAGCAGCCGCACCTCCCCCTTCCCGCACCGACCCCGACCACCTGCGGCACGAGCTCGCCCAGCGCCTGCGCACGGCGGACATCGTCTTCGAGCTGTGCGTGCAACGCTACGTGGACAGCAGGCTCACACCCGTCGAGGACGGCGCGGCCGAGTGGAAGGAGTCCGCAACGCCGGTGATCCCCGTGGCGACACTGACCGTCCCGCGCCAGGACCTGGACGCCTCCCCGGCACGTGCCACCGCCACCCGGGTCGAGCAGCTCGCCTTCAACCCGTGGAACACCACCGAGGACTTCCGCCCCTTGGGCAACCTCAACCGGGCCCGCAAAGCCGCCTACGAGGCCAGCAGCGCCCTTCGCCTGGGGCACCGCTTCGTCACCGAAGAACCCCGCCGCAACGCCGTACTCGGCGTCCCGCTGCGCGCCGGCTTCCGCGCCCTCAACCGGTTCGTTCCCTGGTACCGGCTGCCGACCCGGCTCGGCCTGCTCAACCTCGTCGCGCTCCGCCAGACCCTGCGCCGCGAGAACCTGATCGACGCTGAGGTCCACCAGGCTCCGCCGAAGACGCAGCCGGTGCCTCCGCCCGTCGAGGAGCAGCTACGGGTGGAGCGCAGCTACGACGGTACGTACAACGACCTGTCCGCTCCGAAGATGGGCGCCGTCGGCGCCACGTTCGGCCGCAACCTCGCACCGGTCTACCGCCCCGACCTGTTCGACAGCCCCAATCCCGTCACCGTCAGCAGACAGCTGCTCCACCGTGACGCCTTCATCCCCGCCCGGTCGCTGAACATCCTGGCCGCCGCGTGGATCCAGTTCCAAGTGCACGACTGGGTCAACCACCAGCGCTACCCCGCCGGCACGCGGAGCGTGGAAGTGCCGCTCCCGCCCGGCATGACCTGGCGCAACTCTCCCGGCGGACCGCCCGAGAACGTCATGCGGTTCGCTGAGAACAAGGGCGTGCAGCCGCCCGGCGGCCTCGCGCCGCCGGCTCTCTTCGGCAATGTCGCCTCCCACTGGTGGGACGGTTCGGAGGTCTACGGCGGCGACCAGCAGTCCGCGATGTCGCTGCGCGAGCCGGGCGGCGGCGCGGCACTGCGCCTGGAGGACGGGCACCTGCCACTCGGCCCCGACGGCATCCCGCTGACCGGGTTCAGGGAGAGCTGGTGGCTCGGCCTCAGTGCCATGCACACGGTCTTCGCACGCGAACACAACACCGTGTGCGAAGCACTGCGGCGGGAATACCCGCACATGGACCAGAACCGGGTGTACCACACGGCGCGCCTCATCGTCTCCGCCCTCATCGCCAAGATCCACACCGTGGAATGGACCCCCGCGATCCTGGCGACGGAGACGATCGAGATCTCCTTGCGGACCAACTGGCAGGGCCCTCCGAAGAACTGGCTCACCCAGCTGGGTCTGTGGATGTTCGAGGCGCACTCGCTCACCGGCATCCCCGAAACCCTGCCCGACCACCACGCCGCCCCGTACTCCCTCACCGAGGACTTCGTCACCGTCTACCGGATGCACCCGCTGATCCCGGACGACTTCGAAATCGTCGACCACAAGTTCGGGCACCGGATCGACACCCTGGACTTCAACGCCGTGCAGGGTTCCGCCGCGGAGCCCCTCATCCGCAAGACCGGGCTGGCGAACGCGCTGTACTCACTCGGAATCGCCAACCCCGGGGCGATCACCCTGCACAACTTTCCTCGCGCCCTGCAGGCCTTCGAACGGGACGGTGAGGTGATCGACCTGTCCGTGGTCGATCTGGTGCGCACCCGGCGCCGCGGCGTCCCTCGTTACAACGACTTCCGCAGCGGCCTGCACAAGCCGCGCATCAAGCGGTTCGAGGAGCTGTCCAGCGAGCCGGAGACCCTCGCACGGCTGAAGGACGTCTACCGCACCGTCGACGACATCGACACCATGGTCGGCCTCTTCGCCGAGAACCCGCCCGAGGGCTTCGGCTTCAGCGACACGGCCTTCCGCATCTTCATCGTGATGGCCAGCAGGCGGCTGCAGAGCGACCGCTTCCTCACCGTCGACTTCCGCCCCGAGGTGTACACGCCGCTCGGCATGGACTGGATCGAGCGCAACGGCATGACGAGCGTCCTGTTGCGGCACTGCCCCGAGCTGGCGAGCTTCCTGCCCCGCTCGGCCAACGCGTTCGCGCCGTGGCGCCCCGTCGAGCCCGCCCGGAACAACTCCGGGCCCGGCAGCGAATAGGGAGGGGGCGGATTCGGCCGTCGTCGGCAGCGACGGTGCGCGGCCTACCCGGTCGTGTGCCACCGCTGATCGTGCAGTCGGTGGTCCTCGGTCAGCCCGTTGCGGAAGAAGTGCTCGTAGTAGTCGTTCTCGACGTGATGCGCCTGCAGCCAGACCCCTGGGGCGTGGATCGTGTCGCAGTGTGCGGGAAACCGCCCATGGGTCTCGTAGATGTAGGTGCAGATGTCGCGTGTGCACGCGATGACGTCGGCGGAGTAGTTGCTGGCCTGGCTCAGGTACTGGGACCCGAACTCGCCCTGGTAGATGCGTGCGAACAGCCCTTCGTCGGAGTAGATGCCCTTCGGCCCGAACTTGTCCGCCACGACGGCGTCGACCGCGTCGGCCATCGAGGCGTAGTTCGGCGGGCACATCGCCTTGATCAGGTGCTCTCCGTCGTGGCGCAGGCCCACGGTGGTCGCTCGCAGGTCGGAGAAGCGGGGCAGGGGCACGTGCCACCGCAGGAGGTCCGCGGGTTTCCAGCGAGGGGTGGACCAGTCGAAGCCGAGCATCGCACCGTAGGTCTTACGGAACTTGGGGTCGCCCAGCATCACCGGCGGGGCGAGCGATGCGTGGATCCACGCGCCGAGGCCCATGGCGTCGGCGGTGAGCATGAGGTTCTGCAGCAGCAGGTCCGCCTCGATCTGTGTGCGCATCGCCCAGATGGCGCCGAGGGGGAGCTTGATGTCCTTGTTCAGGAATCCCGACTTCATCCACTTCTTCACACCCGCGGGGCGGTAGAAGTTGCGGTCGTCGACGATGGTGGGCCGTGCTCCCTCGGGCTGGGTGAGCAGGTACATCATTCCGTTGATGTACTGCCGGGAGAGGTCGACCACCGGGAACAGGACGGTGGTGCCCGGCAGGTTCGACAGGAACCGGTTGGAGTCGAGGTAGGCCGGGAAGTCCCGGTTCCCGTGCGGCACGTCGATGCGGTGGTCGAGCAGTCGTACCTTCGCCTCGGCCGCACGCGCGCACAGGGTCTCGGTGTCGAACGCCGCCGGTGAGCCCTCGGCAGGAGGAGGGAGTTTGCGCAGGAAGTAGGTGCCGGTGTCGTTGATCAGGAAGAAGTGCGTGCCCTGAGCGTTGTCGGGGCTGCCTGCGGTCCGCCCGGCCATGTTGAGATTCGGCTTGGCCATGATCGGCTTGCCGTCGCGGGGGTCGGCGAACGGGCGGTCCGGCATGGTGAGGCCGGTGCATCCCGTCATGGCGATCAGGAGAGCCTCTTCGAGCTCTGTCAGGGGTGTGCGTGGCTGTGTGGAGGCCCAGCTCATCGAGCCGGCCTCGACCGAACTGCCACGGCTGACCCGGTGGGTGCGGCGACGCCAGACCGAGGTGAGCAGCGGCCGGGCCATGAGGGCGTCGAGGCCGGCGTGGCCGTATGTCTGCATGGGCCGGGTCCTCCCTGGTACGGGCATGGATTGCGGATCGCGGAATGCGGAATGCGGGTCGTTGACGGACGGGAAGCCGGGACGGTAACCGGGACGAAATCGGGGACCGGTCGACCGGCTACGGGCTACGGGCTACGGGCTACGGGCTACGGGCTACGGGCTACGGGCTACGGGCTACGGGCTACGGAAGCGTGCTTCGACGGTCTCGACAAGGCCGGCGATCACTCCGTCGGGCGAAGGACTGTAGTGCGGGACCGCCCATCGCGTGATCCTGGCGTCGATGAGGGTGGGCCGGCCGGAGGACAGCGCCGCCCGGAAAGACTCGGCGCCGCACGCCCGCGCGTAGGCGGCGAGGACGCGGCCTGCTCGTGCCGGGTGATGACCGGCCGGATCCGCTTCGAGTGTTTGAGCGCCAGCATCAGGCCGGCGGCGTTCTCGCCCGCACCGCCGAAGGCAGCCTGTACGCCGATGCCTTCCAGCCCCCTGACGATGGCCTCGTAAACCCTCATCGGCGCTCCTCGTTCATGCCTTGGAGACCCTGCCGGTCGCACATCGAGCCTTACCTTGACCCATGAGAGCGGTTTCTGACGTAGGGATGCCGGCATCCATTTGGATGCCGCAAGCCACCCGCACGGCCCATAGCGTGCCGCCCTCCGGAGAAAATGCTCCGACACCATCCGAGGGACTCGTCATCCGCATTTCGTATTACGACGGATACGCAACGGGCAGTGATATGCCAGCCGTGCGGGCGAAGGGGCGTCGCCCATTCCATGCCACTCCGCTCCACTCCACTCCACTCCACTCCGCTCCACTCCACTCCGCTCCAGTCCAGTCCAGTCCAGTCCACCAACAGGAGGTCCACACCATGAGCGGGACGTCCGCCGCCCCCGGGGATTCCCCGGAGGCGCTCCCCGACTGCGCCACCGATCCCGTCGCGTCCCTGGTGGCCGAGTTCGTGGACAAGCGGATGGGAGGCAGGATCGCCCAGGGGCAGGACCCGGTCCTGCGGCCGGTCTTCGTCAAGTTCCACGGTGCCGCCCGCGGCGTGCTCACCGTCGACCCCGCTCTCCCACCCGGTCTGTGCATCGGATTCCTCCGGGCCGCGAAGGAGCAGAAGGGCCTCACGGCCTGGGTGCGCTTTTCCAGCGACGTCCTTCCGGACCGGCCGGACCTGCGCAGGACCGCCGGTGTCGGCATCAAACTGTTCGGTGTGCCCGGCCCGAAGCTGATGGAGCAGGAGAGCCGGGCGGACACTCAGGACCTGGTCCTGCAGAACCACGACGTCTTCTTCGTCGACACCGTCCGGGACATGTGCGAGTTCGAGCGGGACCCCGTGGCCTACCGGCGCGACCATCCTGTCACCGACCGGATCCTGCGGGAGATGCGCAAGCCCGAGGAGAGCGTACTGACCGCCACGTACTGGGGTGTGCTCCCGTACGCCTTCGGCACGGACCGGCACGTGAAGTACAAGCTCGTACCGGCCGGCTGCGCGCAGGGCGACCCGCACGCCACTCCGGCGGACGAGAACCCCTCCTTCCTCCGCGGTGATCTGCAGTACCGGCTGGCCGCCGGCGAGGCCGCCTTCGATCTGCTGCTGCAGTTCCGCACGGACCCGGACAGCATGCCGCTGGACCGCGCGACCGTACGCTGGGAGGAATCGCTGAGCGCCCCGGTGAAGGTGGCGAGGCTGACCCTGCACCGGCAGGAGGTCACGGCCCGCGGCCAGGAGGCCTACGGGGACAACTTCGCCTGCAACCCCTGGCACAGCCTGCCCGAGCACCAGCCGGTCGGCAGCCTCGGCGAGGCCCGCAAGATCGTCTACGCCGCCTCCGCCACCCGCCGCCGCGACGCGAACGGGGTTCCGGTGGTGGAGCCCGGCCCGGCGCGGCCGGCGTCCACCGAAGCGCCCGGCCGTGACACCCGCATCGTCCGGGCCGCGATCCACCCCGCGATCGGAGTGGCCCGGATCGGCGACAGCGCCGAGGAGTTCTTCCTCGGCCCTGAGGTGGAAGACGTCCCTCCGCTGCCGACCGGCAGCTACAAGGACGCGACCGGCGCCCTCAAACGCCAGGCGGCCCGCTTCCGCGTGTACGGCTACAACGCCGCCGGCGAGGTGGTCGCCGAGCTCACCTCGGACAGCGCCGACCTCAAGTGGACCGTGCACGTGGCCAACAAAAAGGCCGCCTGGTACCAGTTCCAGCTGGCACTGGACATCCCGGAAGCGGCCCAGGCCCCCGCCACCGCGCTGCGCAACGCCGACGTCCCGCAAACCGAACGGCACCGCCTCGTCATCGACCCCGGGCCCCGGTCCATCCGCGGCAGCAACCGCTCGGGCAAGCCCGAGTACGTCTTCGACACCGGCACCTTCATGGACAGGCCGGTCTACCTGGGCGAGCTGCGCACGGATACCGCCGGCCGGCTGCTCTTCCTCGGTGGCCGCGGGGTCTCGGCCTCCATCACCAACACCCCGGCAGGGCACTTCGCCAACAACGACACCTGGCACGACGACATCTCCGACGGTCCCGTGACCGCCGAGGTCCGCATCGACGGGCGCCCCGTGCCGGTCGGCCCCGCCTGGGTCGTGGTCGCTCCCCCGAACTACGCGCCGGAGCTCAAGTCGGTACGCACGATGTACGACCTCCTGCGCGACCTCTTCGTGTCCGCGGGCACCCTCGCACCTCCGAAGGAGGTCTCCTTCACCCGCGAGGTGCTGCCGCTGCTGCGGCGACTGTGCGACCTCCAGTGGGTCAACCACGGCTTCGCGGCCCACTTCGGACACGCCGGACGCGAGCACCTCCTCGCACCCGAGCGGCTCGCCCGGCTGGCCGCCCCCAGCGACCACCCCGGCGACCCGGGCGACCGCAACGCCGAACTGCGCCACCAGATCTGGGCGACGATGCGCGACATGGACCGCGACGCCGCCTCCCCCGTTCCCTGGCCCGCGATCTACGGGGACGCCATGGGCACGCGCCCTCCCTCGCCGCGGCAGCACCTGGCCCTCACTCCGCTGCAGTACCGGCTGCTCGACCGCTGGGCCGCAGGGGACTTCCACGCCGACTACGACCCGGCCGCCACGCCGCCCGCGTCCCTCGACGACCTGCCCCTGGCCGAGCGGCCCCGGGCGCTGGACCGGGCCGTCCTGTCCTTCTGCCTGGCCGACGCCTTCCACCCGGGCTGCGAGTTCACCTGGCCGATGCGCCACCTGACCATGTACACCGCCCCCTTCCGGCTGCGGCACCGCGACCCCGCCGAACCCGAACCCTCGTACGGGCCGACCCTCACGCCCCAGCAAGCAGTCGCGGACGACGGCCCCCTGCACGCACAAGCGCCGGGAGACCTCACCCGGTGGATGGCCGTTCCCTGGCAGACCGACACCGCCCGCTGCCGGTCCGGCTACAACCACCGCTACGACCTCTACCTGCCGACCTTCTGGCCGGCACGAGTGCCCAACCACGTCCTCACGGAGGCGGACTACAAGACGGCCGTCGACACCACGCTCACCCCCGAGGAGCGCCGGACCGCCTTCGAGAACCGCGCCGTGTGGGACAGGTGGCTGCCCGCCACCAGCCCCGCCGCCCAGATGAACGCCATGGTCAAGGACTTCGGCAAGCTCGGCCTCGTCGAACGGCGCGAGGGACCGGCCGACGACCCGGAGCTGCCCCGGGCCATGCTGGTGGAGTCCGAAGTGAGCTTCACCCCGAGCACGCCCCCGCCCGACCGGCGAAACCTGGTGTTCCTGCACGTGCCCGAGGCCGCCGACCCCGCCCGCCGGGACGAAGCGGTGGACGCCGCCCTGCGCACGGTGGACCGCCCCGACGAGGAGGTGCTGGCGGGCTACTACGAGAAGATCGTCCGCTACCCGGACCGGCGGTGAACACCCGCACCGCGCCCTCGACGGGCGGGCGCTTCGAAGTGGTCGTGGCCGGCGGCGGCCCCGCGGGCGCCGTGGCAGCCCTGGTCCTGGCCCGGGCCGGCCGCCGCGTCCTCCTCGTCGACGACCACGCCGACCCGTCCGACCCGTCCGGGGCGAACGACCTGTCCGTGGCGAACGGGGCGACCGACCCGTCCGGGGCGAACGCACGGTTCACCATCGGGGAGACACTGCCGCCCGCGGCCCGGCCGCTCCTGCACGACCTGGGCCTGTGGCCGCACGTCACGGCCGACCGGCACCTGCGATCCACCGGAATCCTCGCCTCCTGGGGATCGCCGGAGCTCTACGACCGCAGCGACGTCCTCGACCCGAACGGCCACGGCCGCCATCTCGACCGGGCCCGTTTCGACGCCTCGCTGCGCAGTGCCGCCCTCGCCGCGGGCGCCGGGTTCCGCCGGGCCGCCGTCGTACGCCACCACGCCCGGGGATCCGAACAGCAGCTCCTGCTGCGCCGGGGCGGCGCCGTCGAGGAACTGCTCTGCGACTGGGTCGTCGACGCGACCGGCCGCCGCTGCATCATCGGCCGCCGCCGGGCCGCCCGGCACCGCCAGGACCGGCTCATCGCCGCCTACGCCCTCTTCGACCGCCGCATGCCGCACGCCCGGGGCTCGGACGAGGATCTGCGCACGCTCGTCGAGGCGGTGCCCGGCGGCTGGTGGTACACCGTCAGGATCCCCGCCGGCCGGCTCGTGGCGCATCTGACCGACGCCGACCTCGCCCCTCCCGCGCTGCGCACGCCCACCGGATTCCTGGCCCACGCCGCTCGCACCGTGCACCTGCGGACCCGGCTGGAGGGCTATGCCCCTCCCCCGGCCGCTCCGCACTGGACCGCCGCTCACGGCTTGCGCCTCTCGCCACCTGCGGGGGCGGGGTGGCTCGCCACCGGGGACGCCGCCCTCGCCTTCGACCCGCTCTCCTCCCAGGGCATCCTCACCGCCCTGCACACCGGGGCCCACGCAGGCCGCACCGCCGACCTGTGCCTGCGCGGCACCGTCGCCGAGGCCCTCACCCAGTACACCGCGTTCCTCGACGGCATCGCCGACGCCTACCTCGGCCACCACGCGTACTACTACGGCCAGGAACGGCGCTGGCCCGCACACCCTTTCTGGAAGCGCCGTACGAACTCCTCCCTCTCCCCCATGGCTCCCGAGCAACGCCCGGCATGACGGTCCGAGGCTGCCCGGGCCCCGCCTGCCCGGCCCGTGCCGGACGGGCGTCCCCGGCCCGGGCCCGGCCCCCGACGGGGGCCCGGCCGCCGCCGGGCCCGCAATGCAGATACTGGTCGGGCCGAATGCACGGCTCTCACCTGCGGTTCCCGTGACCTGCCGGCGGCCGGCGAGTTCGTCGTGGTGTCGCTACGTGTGTGCCGGTTCACCCGCACGGAAGGCTTCTGCTCGCGTCAGACGTTCGCCGGACAAATACCGAGGCCCACTCGTCGCTTCGGTCGGCCATCCGCAACGTACCGGCGCCGCACCATCGTTCAGAGCTTCAGGTGTGCCAGATCGACCGCGGCGGCCATCGCCTTCGTTCCCTCGTCGTTGAGGTGCAGGTGGTCGCCGCTGTCGTAGGCCGGGAGGATCCGCTCCGGGTCGGCCGGGTCCTCGACCGCTGCGGCGACGTCCGTCACGGCGTCGAAGACGTCGGTCGTGCGGATCCAGTCGTTGACCTTGCGTCGGACGGCCCGGCCTTCCTCGGTGTCGTAGCCCTCGAAGACGGTGCCTGCGTAGGGGCCGATCGTGTGGGCGATGACGGTGAGTCCGGCCTCGTGCAGCCTGCGGGCCAACTCGGTGTACCCGTCGACGAGCTCATCGACGGTGGGCAGCGGCTGCGGGGAGTGCGGGTCGATGGAGCCGGGGTGGCCGAGGTCGTTCAGGCCGAAGTTGAGCAGGACGTGGGTGGCACCGGGGACGTCGATGACATCGCGCTGCAGGCGTGCGAAGGCGTGTTCACCGATCTCGTCGGTCAGGAGCCGGTTCCCGGAGATGCCCTGATTGACGACCCAGCCGCGCTCCAGGCGACGGTTGAGCTGGTCGGGGAAGCGGCTGTTGGAGCCGGGGGTGGTGCCCGCGCCCTCCATCCACGAGTCGCCGAAGGCCACCGCGACCGCAGTGCCCTCGGGGGCGAGGACATCGATGCCGGAGACGAAGTAGCGGGAGAGCACCAGCTCTTCCGCGCCGTCCAGGGAACGGGCGGCAGTCACGTCGCCCGGGGCGACGAAGCCGGTCTCGGAGGCGATCGCGGAGAAGGCCGCGAGCCCCGTGTCGTGCGGGAAGTACAGGCTGAGGGCGAGCTCCTCTCCCGCGGACACCCGGCCCGGCACCGGGTCGCTCACGCCTTCCTCACCGGCCGCGAGGGTGAACTCGCTCTTCCCTCCGAAGGTGAGCAGGGCCGAAGTCTCCGGATCGGTGCCGTGACCCTCGGTGCGCCGTGCCAGGCGTGCGGCGCCGATGGTCAGCGGTGCCTTGCCGTATCTATTGCTGAGACGGATGCGAACGGCTTCGCCACCGCCGTCCAGGCGCAGGACCTGGCGTACGGTCTGGTCGGTGAAGTTCCGTGACGGGAAGAGCTGGTAGTTCTCGTAAGGGCTGATCAGAGCGGAGCGGAAGCCTGCCACCCAGTGCGATGTCATAGTCATGCCAGTGCAAACAGCAGGCGTGTGGATCTTGTTCCGGCCGGGGCCGTCTTGTGTGAGAGCGCGCCCCATGCGGTAGTCCGGGGGCCGGGCCCGCAACTCCCCTGTGACAGGCGCTTCTGATCGATGTATCCCCGGTCACCTTCCGGAACGGCATGGGGTAGAGGACCCCATCCACGCGACAGCCCGTCCTCACCGGGCGATGGATGGGACCATCGAATCCAGGCCGTCCTGAGGAGGGGGACCCCTATGGGTGCAGGAGCCGACAAGGCCGGTGACGACATGGTCGTGGGCCGGACGAACGAAAGCGAAAAGCGGACCGTCCTCGTCGCCAAAGGCAGTGACGCAGACGGCTACAGCGAGGACTACGTACTGCGTGTGGCCATCGAGAACGACCGGGTTCTCAGGGACGTTCCGGAGGGCGTCGACGCGGTTCACGCGGCAGGCACCGTCGCCCTGCCCACCGGCGGGGCTCTGGGTACCCTTCCGCCGGGCAACGGCCTCGTCGCCGTCGGAGCGAACGGCGTGGTCGGCTACGTACATGACGCGCCCCGCGACAAGCCGCAGGAGCAGCAAGTGCACGCGGGCATTCTCGGTGCCGGCACCACTGCCTTGCCCGGGGTCTTCGGCCGCGGCGCTCCCGGGGTGGTCGGCTACTCGCAGGACGCGGCCAGGGACGTCGCCTGGGAGGCAGCCGATCCGTCGGCTGTGTGCGGGCGCGCCACAGGTATCGGTGTCCGCGGGAAAGGCGATGACGGTGGGGTCCGCGGGGAGAGCGAGAACAATTTCGGGGTCGAAGGGACAAGCATCCTCGCCTCCGGCGTCCGCGGTGCGAGCGAACAGGCCGCCGGCGTCTTCGGGGAGGGCTCTCCCGGCGTGATGGGCAACGGCCTCGGCAATGGCAACGGTGGGATGTTCGAGTCGGAGAAGGGGGCGCAATTGCGGCTCCCTCCCCGCCGGCTGGGTCCCCTTGGTCCGAGTGTGCCGACCACGCCCCAGGCGGTCCTCGTCAACGAACGCCAGCACGGCCCCAAGCTCCCCAAGAACGGTCAGGCCGGTGAATTCACCACGCTTGACGACCCGGCGGGGACATGCACGCTCTGGTTCTGCGTCAGCGGCCCCGGCCCGGGACCGGCGCGCTGGGCCCAGGTTCTGCTGGGGCCTCCGTTCGACGGGCGGGCCTGAATGCAGCGGCCTTACTTGAGAGAGCGCATGCGGCGATGACGATCAGAGTGTGGAAGGTGCCGTCGGGGTTCGTACTCCGGATCCTGGAGCCGTTCCCCGACGGAGTCGAATCCCGTCGGAGTGAGTTTCGTCTACGTGCTTGACGCCCGGTCCGGATGGGCGGGCCGTCGATCAGCTGAGCCTGCGCCATCGGTAGCCTGCGTCGTCATGACACGCTCTTGGATGTTGCCGGCGTTGCTCGTGGGTTGCGGCGTGCTCGTTGCGGCCATGCTGGTCGTCAGGGGCTCGCCCGGCGTGGCCGTACCCCTGCTGGTGGTGTTCGTCCTGCTCGCGGGGCTGCACTCGCCACTGGCGTTCCCGCGGTCGATCGGTGCGCAGGAGGCGCAAGAGCGCAGCGCGGTGGACGGCCGGCCGATCGTCTATTGGCGGGCGGGATGTAAGTACTGCCTGCGGCTGCGGATCGGATTGGGCCGCAAAGCCCGTCGGCTGCACTGGGTCGACATCTGGCGCGACCCGGCCGGGGCGGCGGCGGTGCGGGCAGCCGCCAACGGCGACGAGACCGTACCGACCGTCGTGGTGGCGGGCCGGCCGTACGTCAACCCCAGCCTTGAATGGGTGCGCGCGCAGCTCTCCTACGTGGGAGCGCGTGCGCGCAGTCGCTGAGGCTGCGATCCGCCCCACCGACGAGAACACGTGGGCAGCAGACTTGCGACCAGCACCAGCTCGTCGACCGTGGCAGCCTGTTTTGGCGCGTCGCGGCCCCGGGATCAATACGGACGTCCTCCACCGCGGTGGTGCGGCAGGGCCGGGCGGCGGCCGGCACGGGGCGGGGCGGGCTGCCGGCGGAGCGAGAGTGCTCATGTCCATCGGCCGCCACTTCTCACGAGGCGGCGGCCGATGGACAGGTCCGGAACCCTCCGCCGATCAGGAGCTGCCCGATTTCACAGGCCGTGCGCTCCGGACGGCCGAGAGCTCCTGATCGGCTCGGGGGCGGCTTCGCAGTGCGAAGAGGCAGAGCAGGAGCAGTGCCAGGGCGGGCAGGGCGATGGCCAGGGCGAGCATCGGGGCATCAGGGGATCCCGGGATGCCCGTGAGGGCGGTGTAGCAGGCTCCCGACGCCATCTGCAGGAAGAAGAACAACCCCGAAGCGGCGCCGGCGTGCTCGCCCTCGTACCGCATCATCCCGGCCTGGCAGGTGGGGAACAGCGCTCCTACGCCCAGCATGCACACGGCCATCGGCACGACGATGCTCAGCGTGCTGTGCGGCCACAGGCGCACCGTGACCGGCATCAGCGCGGCGGTGCCCGCCGCCACCGCGGCGGCGGTGCGCGCGATGAACTCCAGCGACCGCGTCCTGCCCAGCCTCTTCGCCGTGGTGCTGCCGGCGACGTAGCCCGTGATCACCAGTGTGTACAGCACTCCGTAGAGGGTGGGCGAAGCGCCCAGCCGCAGCTGGAGGAGGTCGCTGGAGTAGGTGGTGAAGGTGAAGTAGGTGCACCAGGCGAGGCTGATGGCAGTGGCGAACACCGTGAAGTCACGGTTGGCGAGGACCGTGCGGTACGCCCTGCCCAGCCCGGCGAGCCCTCCCTGCGGCCGCACGGGAGCGGCCGGGGCCCCCTCGGCGTCCGTTGCGGTGCCGGTGTCGTCGGCCGGCAGGAGCTTGGCGACCGCGACGGCGGCGACGGCCCCGAGTACGGCCATGAAGGCGAACAGCACGCGCCAGGAGGTGTGTTCCACGGCCATGCCCGCCAGCGGGGGCGACGCGGCCGGGGTCACCGCGATCACTGTGGAGAGTGCGGTCAGCATGGACAGCCGCTGTTCCTTGGGCAGCGCCCGCTGCACCCACAACCGGGAGATCACCGTGCCCGTACCGGCGCCGAGTGCCTGCAGCACCCGGCCCGCCACGAAGACCCCGTACACGGGGGCCAGCAGGCAGAGCACGGACGCACCGGTGAAGAGGACGAGGCCGGTCAGCTGGACCCGCCGGGAGCCGTAGCGGTCCGCCAGATTGCCGGTGAGGATCATGCACACGGCGTACGCGGCCATGTAGCCGACGAGTGAGCTGCTGGTGCTGCCCGGACCGACCCCGAAGGACTTGCCGATGGCGGGCAGGGCGGGAACGTAGGCGGCGAGGGCCAGTTGCGGCACGAAGACCAGTGACATCAGGCAGACGGCCAGCCCCCGCGGCAGTCCGGCCTGCTTCACGCGACGGCCCCTACCAGGAGCCGGTCCGAGGCCGGTACGAGCTGCGCCGCCACCTTGGCGGCCTGCCGCGCGACCAGCTCCATCGAGCTCACGTGGAAGTGCTCGCCCGAGGCCAGGTCGCCGAGCACGTAGAGCCGGGGGAACACCGTCCCCGCGGACCCGCGCACCTGGTTGGTCCCGGGGTCGACCCGGATGCCTCCCAGCGGGTGGGAGACGAAGGTGCCGTTGCGGACGAGCCGCGACGTCAGCGAGGAGGCGGATGCGGCGGCCGTGTTGTTCGTGCGCCCCACCGCGTTGACGACCGCGTCGAAGTGCTCGGTGCGCCCGTCGGCGAAGGTCGCGGTGAAGCCGCCGCCCGCGGTCGCCTTGACGTGGGTGATGCCTCTGGCGAAGTCGAGCCGGCCCGCCTCATGGAGGCCGAGCAGCCGGTGCGCATTGGTCACCGGCATCGGATTGCGCAGGCAGTTGTACGTCCGGTAGTGCTCCCGCAGGAAGAGGCGGCGGCTCGCCTCGGGAAGAGCCCGCCACAGCTCGGAGTAGAACGGCGTGAGGGCACCGACGCAACGCTGCGCCAGGCCGCCGGGAAGCGGGTTCTCCAGTCGGTGGCGCATCAGGTCGGGCGCGGACCAGGAATCGGTGTACGGGAACAGCGCCTCGCGCATGCTTGTCCCGCTCAGCCGGAGGGTGGCGTCGACGAGTTCGTGAATGCCGCGCAGGCTGACGGTGCCGCGAGCGAATAACCGGCGGACACCGGCCAGCAATTCCGGCAGTTCGCCGGTACCGAGGTCGGTGCGGACATCCGGGATCATCCCGGACCGCGAGGCGAGGGTGATCCGGCGCTCCTGCCCGGCGTCCGCCAGGACGACGGCCACGTCGATCGCCGTCAGCCCGGCCCCCAGCACCAGGACCTCCGCGCTCCGGTCGACCTCGTCCAGCGAGCTGACCAGGGGGTACGGCTGGGCGACGAAGCCGGCGGACCCGTTGAGCCCGTAGACATCGGACGGTGCGATGGCGCCGATCGCGAGGACGACCTCGTCGGCGACGAAGCGCTCACCGTCGGCGGTGGTCAGGAGGTAGGTGTCGCTTCCCCCGGCCCCCGCCGTCCCCCCGGTGCCCCCGGCTTCCACCGCTTCCACGGCCAGGTCGACGACGGCCGACGGTACGAGCGTCACCTGCGCCCCGAGCAGCCGCAGGTCCTCCCGGGACTGGGAGAAGACGTTCTCCAGGTACTGTCCGAACAGCGTGCGGGAGACGAAGTGCGAACGCGGCGTGTGCCGCGCCTCCGGGTCGCCGGCCTGGCCGGCCGAGGTCTGCCGGTAGAGCCAGCGCCGGAACTGTCCCGGGTCGCCGTAGTCCACGGACATGGCGGAATAGGGCCGGTTGAGCAAAGCGGTGTCGGCGTCCTCGGCATAGGCGATGCCGGGGCCGAAGCTCTTCCCTGGTTCGAAGACGATGACATCCGCCGCCGCGCCGGCCACGTCGCCCGACAACTGCCGGGCGTACGCTGCGAGGAACGCGGTGCACGCGGCACCGCCTCCGACGACGGCGATGGTTCTTTTCTTCAACACTGCTGCTCCGGTGTGTGGTGGACACGTCCCTCGACACGAGCGGCGGTCCGGCATCGGTGAGAGGGAACGCGAGGGATCACGGTGTTCTTTCCGGCTGCGGGGCCTCCGGCAGTCGGCTCCACGGGAATTCCGGCATGCGTATCCAGCCGGTACCTCAACTCCCCTGGCGAGAGGCGATGTCGTACCCGGCCGGTAAGGCTCACCTCACCAGTTCGGGAGGAGGTTCCACAGTGACGGAGGCCATAATTCCCCCACCGGGTTTCACCGACCCCGTTTCCGGCGGTACACGGAGCCCGATCGTCCGGTCCATGGCCCTGCCCACGGCCTCCGGAGCCGCCTGAACCCACCCGTCGGGATGTGGTGGAAGCCCGGCGGACACCGGCATCCCGTGCAGGGTCGGGTCAGCGCTCCGGGGCGTATCGCCGCGGGGCCTCTCGTACCGTTTCGGTCTTGCTCTCGCCCCGCGGCGCCAGGGCGCCGAGCGATGCCGGGGTCACCGACTCGGCGCCGGCACCGAAGCGGTGCCGGACCGCCTCCCGCGTGTCGGAGAACCCGAAGCCGTCCGTGCCGATGGAGGTCCGGTCCTGCTCGGCCCGGCGACGCGACCGGTCCTCCACGCCTCGTGAAACTCGGCGCCCGTCGTGTCATCCGGCAAGCCGTCCTGGTCGACGGTGTGCAGGTACATGGCCGGCACAGCCTACTGCCGCACGGGGCGGGGCGGTGGGCGGCCTTGGCCGGCCGCCCCGGCAGTGCTCGTCCGGCTCCTGGGGCGTCTGTTACTGGAAAACCCGCTGGGCAGAGGTCGTGCTGCCGCGCGCCTGCCGCCGTGCCCACCGGCCGTCTTCCGCGTCTGGCTGGAATGCAGCAGACTGCGGCCCGTTCACCGGACTCACCGGCACGGAAGAGGCGCAGATCATGGGCAGGCACTCCGGCGGGAACGCGTCCCAAGAGGACTGGGACCCGAACAAGCACGGCGGCGGCAACGGCGAGCCCGCCTCGGACGGCAGCACCCCGCCCGGGGGCGGGAACCACCGCAAGGACGACGAGGAGTGACCGACCCGGACTTCACCGCGCTCCGGACCTCAGCGGTGCACAAGCTCGCCGCGGCGGGCTGCTTCGACCGGGCCCCATGGGCCCGCGAGGCGGTATTGACGATCAAACGCGAGCGGTTCGTTCCCCACGACATCTGGGTGTGGGCCGGCAGCGGCTACCGCGCCGTGTCCTGCCCTGCTGACCCGCAGGCGTGGGCGGCGGCCGTCTACGACCCCGTCAAAGCAGTCGTCACCCAGATCGACGACGGCGAGCACGACCCGCGCACCACGACCGGCACAGTGTGCGGTGCCGCGACCTCGTCGGTCTCCGCCCTGGACATCGTCTGCATCAAGCTCGGCTTCCTCGGCCTGGAGGCCGGCCACAAGGTACTCGACGTCGGCGCCGGATCGGGCGTGAACACCGCGCTGCTGGAAGAGCGCGCCGGCCCCGGAAACGTCGTCACGATCGAAGTCGACCAGGGCCTGGCCGAGCAGGCCGAGCGCAACCTGCGCGCCGCCGGGTACACCGCCCGGGTCGTCTGCGGCGACGGCGAGAAGGGGTTCGCCGAGGAGGCCCTGTACGACCGGTTGATCTGCACCGCGGCCGCGCGACGCATCCCCCGGGCGTGGCGGGAGCAGGTCCGGCCGGGCGGCATCATCCTGACTCCTTACGGGTCGCTGTTCTCCAGCAGCGGGCTTCTTCGCCTGGCGGTCGGCCCGGACGGCGCAGCGGAGGGACGGTTCGTGCACACGGCCTCGTACATGTGGCTGCGCGCGCACCGGGCTCCGGGCGGGCGTCCGCCACGCGATGGGGAGGAGCGGCTGAGTGCGTCCCCCGCCGACCCGGACAAGGTCCTTGACGGCGACTGGCACGCGGACTTTGCCATCGGCCAGCTGGTTCCCGGGCTGACGATGCAGCGCACGACCGGCGCGGGCGATCACCGCATCCTGCTGTGGGACGGTGCGGACTCGTTCGCGTCCGTGTGCTGTGACGGCTGGGACGAGGGTGACAGTGTCCTGGAGCAGGGTCCGCGATCGCTGTGGGGCGAGGTCCTGACGGCCCGCTCGTGGTGGGACGAGCACGGGCGCCCAGAGATCACCCGGTTCGGGCTGACCGTCACCGCCGGCGGAGAGCACCACACCTGGCTCGACGCGCCCGAGAACCGACTCCCCCGCGGCAGGACCTGATCGAGCGCCGGCGCAGGCGGCTTCCGACTCTTCCGCCTGCGCTGCCCAGGCCGGGTCGCACGCATGCACCGCGACGCCCAACCCGATCGCGCCCACAGCACTGAAGCGCCGCCGCATGACCCCCGCGACGGCGGCGCACGACTGACCGTCCAGGACGCCCGGTTCACGGGGAGCCGGGGCTGCTCGCGATGTCGTCGGGCCGGGCGTGCCCCTCAGTGCGGCGGCGGTTGGAACGGCGGGCGACCGGTACCGGCGGCGGTCCGGCCTGCCGTCGGTCACGGGAACGAGAAGGCGGTGCAAGGGTGGAGCGGGCTGCCGGGCTGTCCGGCTGCCGACCTCAGAGCTCGTTGTCGGGGTCATGATCAGATGCGAGGTAGGCTCCCCGGGGTAAAAGGAAGGCTTTGTTCTGGGGAGGGCCTGTGAATCGCCGCCGGGCTGTTGGTGTCGTTGCCGTCGGACTGTTTGCCCTGACAGCGTGTTCCGGCTCCGGCCAGTCCGTGAAGTTCGGCGAGACGGCAACCGTAAAGGGGGAACGAGCCGGCACCGTCGGCGTGACCGTCGTAGAGGTGGAGAAGGGCAGCAATGCCGACCTCTCCGGGCTCAAGGACGCGTCGAAGTACGCGGACAAGACGCCGTACTACGTGCACTTCAAGCTGACGAAGACCGCTGAGGGGAACGACGATGACACCTCGTCACAATTCGAGGTCTACGACGGTGGAAAGCAGCTGACGGAGCTGATGGTCCTCACCACCCTCGACCCCACGGGGGATCCGTCCAAACCTCTGGTCACCCGCCGTTTCGAGCGGTGCAAGGATGCCGACGACACCGCGTACAAGGCGGCTGCCGAGGGGCAGAGCGTCGACGGATGTGCGGTCTTCCTCGCCGACAAGAGCACCGGAGCGCCAACGACGGTGAAGTGGACACGTCGCAGCGACACCCTCGCCACCTGGAAATGACCAGGTGACCACCCTGTCGACCCGCCGTCGGCAGCAGTGAGCTCCCCGCCGGCGTGGAGCAGCGGTGTGCTGCGGCTGCGCGACATGCCGCTGCCCGACTTCGACGACCTGCGGCACACCGCCGAATACGCCGAAGCGCACGACGGGCCGTCTCAATCCACTTCTTCTTGATCCGCTCTCGGAGAGCGCCTTAGGGTTACCGGTCATGGAGTTGACCCCCCGCCTGCTCGAGCAGTTCGTGGTGCTCGCCGAGGAGCAGCACTTCGGGCATGCGGCCCGCCGGCTGTCGATGAGCCAGCCGCCGCTCAGCCAGGCGATCCAGCGGCTGGAGCGCGGCCTTGGCGTACTGCTGCTGGAGCGCACCAGCCGGGGCGTGCAGTTGACGGCGGCGGGGGCGGCCTTCGCGGCGGATGCCGAGCGGATGCTGGAGGCGCAGCACGCCGCCGTGGCGCGGGTCCGGCGCATATCCCGGGGCGTCGAGGGCACGGTTCAGCTCGGCTGTGTGAGCAGCCTGGGCTACTGGCATCTGCCCCGGCTGCTCGCGGTGGCCGCCCGGGAGGTGCCGGACCTCCGGCTGCACGTCCGCCAGCGGGCCTCTGCCGAGTTGGCCGAGCAGGTCCGGGGTGGGTCGGTGGACCTGGCGCTGGTCCGGCTGCCGGTCACGGACCTGGCGGATTTGGAGGTTCGGGAGGTGGCCGAGGAGCGTACCGTGCTGGCTGTCCCGCTCGGCCATCCACTCGCCGGGGCCGCCTCGGTGCCGCTCTCCCGGCTCGGTGACGAGGAGTTCGTCACGGCCGCCCCGCAGGCCATGCCCCAGATCCGCGAGGTGATCCAGGCTGCCTGCCGGGAGGCCGGCTTCATCCCGCGCAGCCGCGCCCAGGCCGAGGACCTGACCAGCATGCTGGGCTACACCGCGGCCGGAGTGTGCTTGAGCTTCGTCCCGGAGCGGATCGCGGCGCTCGGACACCCCATGGTTCGCTTCATCCCGATCGAGAGCGGTGCCGACCGGTTGGTGACCAGGGTGGCGGCGCTCAGCCGCCCGGCCGCCGACCCCGCTGTCGCCACCCTGCTGAAGCTGATGCAGCGTCATCGCCCCGAGATCGAGGGTGACGGGGCAGCGCACGTGCAGGAGCTGCAGGAAGGGGCGGGTGGGAGTGGTCAGGAGGCCGGCGACCGCTCCGGCCTCTCTGATCCGCGCGGTCCCCGTACCGTCCGGTAGCCGCCCGGCGCCCGGCTCCTGTTCTTCCGCCTGTCATCTCGGTGACCAGGTGCGCCGTCCCCTTGACGAGCGCTTCCTGCAGCCGGTCGGCACCGGCGCCGGGGTTCTCGCGATGCAGCGCCGCCGGACCAGAGCGGTAGACGATCAGCTGCGATTCCGGGATTCCGGGCCCGGAGGGGTGCGGCGGCGGCGTTCAGCGCTGTGCGCGGGTGCGGCGCTCCGGGCAAGGTCCCGCTGTGAGCGCTCCGGGCAAGGTCCGCAGAGGTGCATCGCGGTCCTTCCCGGAGGCGGCGTTTCCGTAGGGATGCCGGGCAGCGGCAGTTCCGTGAGTCACCAGGCGAGCGGTGAGGCGCCCAGGGGTTCCGCTGTGCGATTCAGGCGCGGTGCCAGTGAGGAGTAGTCCACCTGGGTCGGCAGATAGCAGACCTCGCCGTACGGGCCGTGCACGGTGGCCAGCTCGGTGCCGGGTCGTGTGGGGTCGGGGGCGGGCAGTCCGTCCGCTTGTCCTCGTGGCAGCAGCCCGAGGTCCTGCACCCACATGCACACCCTCGCCAGGTCGACATGGACCCGGTAGCTGCCGCCTTCCCGGGCTCGGCGGCGCAGTGCCTCCAGCGCTCCGGTGGCCCCGAGTACGGCGGCGAGATAGTCGTTGAGCAAGTAGGTCGGGGGCAGCCGGGGTGCGTCGAAGGAACCCTCTTCGGCGGCGAAACCGGTGGCGGCGGAGGCCAGTTGATCGAAACCGCCCCGCTGCGCCCACGGGCCCCGGGTGCCCCAGCCGTGGAAGTCCAGCACGACCAGCCCGGGCCGCCGCTCGGCCAGCGCCTTCGGGCCGAAACCCTTGGTGTCCAGGTTCAGGTAGTTGCTGACGTAGAGGTCGGCGCCGGCCAGGGTGGACCAGAAGGCGGCGGCCTGGGCCGGGTCGGTCAGGTCGCAGAAGGCGGCGCGCTTGCCTATGCCGGTCTCGACGATCATGCCGACCGGGTCCGGGTGGCCGGGGGCGGACAGGTGCAGCACGTCGGCGCCCAGTTCCGCGGTGATCCGCGCGGCGATCGGGCCGGCGATCACATGGGTGTTGTCCAGCACCCGGACCCCGGCCAGTGGCAGGCTGCCGTCCGCCGCCGGGAACGGCTCCGGCACGCTCTCGCCCAGCTTCTCGATCCGGATCAGCGGTTCGTCGGCCAGCAGCCGCCCCTGCGGGTGCCGGCGCCACTCGTCCTGGGTCCGTACGGCGATCGCGGTGCCGCCCCGCTCGCAGATCGCCTCCTCAAGGTGTAGCGCGTCCCACTGGGCGACGGCAGCGGCGATCCGCTCCCGGTCCGGCGGGCAGTCGAGGACCTGGCAGGCGATGTCCCGCAGGTGCGGGTAGGAGAACAGTACGTAGACGGAGCGGCCGTCGGCGGCGCGGTAGAAGTCGCTGTTGCCCAGCAGGTTGGGGTCGTCCTGCATGTGCGTGACCGGGACGCCCCGCATCCGGGTGTAGAACACCGCCATCAGCTGGCGCACTGCCGCCTCCACGGAGACCGTGATGTCCTGCGCTGCGCCGCCGCGCTGCCGGTGGACGGCCGCGGCTTCGGTGCCCAGCGCGGCCAGTGCGGCCGCTGCGGCGTCGCCGATCCGGTGTACCGAGGGTGTCACGGGATCAGCACCGGTGATCTTCACTGTGCCGCCGGTGTCGTGGGCCGTGATGCCCAACTCCCGGTACAGGCTCTCCAGGGCGCCGTACGCGGTGCTGCTGCTCGGCTGCTGTTCGCTCGGCTGCTGTTCGAAGGTCATGTCAGCTTTCCTCATCGGCTCTCCTCAAGGGACTACGGGCCGCGACGGGCGCGGCGGCCGGCCCTCGCCGGGCGGCCTCCAACAGCACAGCGAACTCGACTCATTACGTCCAATATCAGTTCGCTGAATCACCGATATCCCCAGCCATATGAGCCGAGTCGGCGCCTCGGAGCTATATCCCCTGCCATATCGATACGGCGTCCAACAAATATTGGACGGCTCCGGCGCCCGAAGGATTTCCTGGAGGCCGGAACGAGGCAGTACGGCACGGCTCTCCAGCCATCCGTACCGCACGGCTGCGTTTACCGCACCGCTGCCCGTATCACCCGACCCGACGCCCCGCCCCTACCGCCCGCCACCGCCACCCGCCCCCAGGAGGAACCGAATGATGTCCGAGAAGCCGAGCGTCCCGTCCGGCCGAGGACTCCTCGCCGGAGTACGCGTCATCGAACTGGCCAGCGTCATCATGGCCCCGTACGCCGCCCAGCAACTCGGCGACCTGGGCGCGGACGTCATCAAGGTCGAGCCGCCCACCGGCGACATGACGCGCCATTACCCGCCGCGGCGCCACCCCGGCATGGGCGGCCCGGCGCTGAACCTGAACCGCAACAAGCGCAGCGCCGCCATCGACCTCAAGGCCCCGCACGGCCGTGATGCCCTGCTCGCCCTGCTGCGCACCGCCGACGTCTTCATCACCAACCTGCGCCCGCAGGCCCTGGAGAAGCTCCGCCTCGGCTACGACGAGGTCGCGGCCGTCAACCCCCGGCTGATCTACGCATGCGCCCAGGGATTCCGCAGCGACAGCCGCTACGGCACCCACGCCGCCTACGACGACATCATCCAGGCGGCCAGCGGCCTGGTCTGGCTCAACCACAAGGTCTCCGGCCAACCGCACTACGTCCCCACCGTGCTGGCCGACAAGATCTGCGGCATGCAGATCGCCCAGTCGGTACTGGCCGCGCTGCACTACCGGGAGCACGGCGGCACCGGCCAGCACATCGAGGTCCCCATGGCCGACACCATGCTCGCCTTCAACCTGGTCGAGCACCTGGGAGCGGCCGCCCTGGAGGCCGACGGGGAGTTCGGCTCGGCCCGCTCGCTCAGCCCGCAGCGCCGCGCCCAGCGCACCGCCGACGGCTGGATGTGCATCCTGCCGCACAGCGACCGCAACTGGCGGGACTTCACCGCCTTCGTAGGCCGCCCCGAACTGGCCGACGACCCGCGCTTCTCCACCGGTCCCGACCGGGCCCGCAACGCCGACCAGTTCTATCCGCTGCTGGCCGGGCTGACCCCGCACCGCACCAGCGCCGAGTGGCAGGAGTTCTGCGACCGTGCGGGCATCGCCGCCGCCCCGGTGCTCGACCTGGAGGCCGCAGCCACCACCGCGTACGCGCGCGAGGGCGGTCTCCTGCAGGAGGCCGAACACCCCACCGAGGGCCGCTACCGGGTCATCGGCCGCCCGGTCCGCTACTCGGCCGACCCGGAACCGGAGCTGCGGCCCTGCCCGGGCATCGGCCAGCACACCGACGAGGTCCTCCGCGAAGCCGGCTTCGACCCCTCCCTTCTACGCCCCGCCAATTGACCGGGTTTTCCGTACGGAAAAGAAATTCACCATTGATTCACCAATCCGGGAGCGAATGAACCATGTCTTCTCCGACGCCATCACCTCTCGTATTCCCCGACGTCACCCTGCCCGAATCGGCCCTTTCTCTGCGCAGCGAGGTCCGTGCCTTTCTCGCCGAGGAGCACGCCCGCGGCACCGTGCTCGGCCGCCCCGACTCCTGGCTGGCCGGCTGGGATGACGGCTTCAGCCGCCGCCTCGCCGGGCGCGGCTGGGTCGGCATGGCCCTGCCCACCGAGTACGGCGGCGCCGGCCGCGGCTTCCTGGAGCGCTACGTGGTGATCGAGGAACTGCTCGCCGCCGGCGCCCCGGTCAGCGCGCACTGGGTCTCCGACCGGCAGGCCGGACCTTCTGTCCTCCAGCACGGCACCGAGGAGCAGCGCCGCTTCTTCCTGCCGAGGATCGCCGCCGGGCAGTGCTTCTTCTCCATCGGCATGAGCGAGAAGAGCAGCGGATCCGACCTCGCCTCGGTCGCCACGCGCGCCGAACGCACCGCCGGGGGATGGCGGTTGACCGGCACCAAGATGTGGACCGGCGGCGCCCACGTCAACGACTACGCCATCGTGCTGGCCCGCACCGACGAGACCGGGGAGAAGCACGCGGGCCTCAGTCAGTTCATCGTCGACCTGCGTGCCCCGGGCGTACGCATCGAGCCGATCCGTCTGATGAGCGGCGAGCACCGCTTCAACGCCCTCCACCTCGAAGGCGCCGACGTCCCCGACGGCATGTTGCTCGGACGGCAGGGCGACGGCTGGAAGCAGGTCACCGGCGAACTGGCCTTCGAACGCAGCGGCCCGGAACGCTACCTCTCCACCTTCCCACTGCTGGTTTCCCTGCTCCGCGAACTCGAACAGCGCGCAGCGACCGCAGAACAGCTCCGTCAGGTCGGCATCCTGACGGCCCGCCTTCACAGCGTCCGCCGGCTGTCCCTCGGTGTGGCCGCCGCGCTGGATGCCGGAGCCTCGCCCGACACCCGGGCCGCCCTGGTCAAGGACCTCGGCACGCGGCTGGAGGGCGCGCTCGTCGACACCGTGCGCAGCGTCCTGCCGACCCCGGCCGACCCGCACGCCACCCCCGGCACCCACTCCGAACTCCTCGCCTTCGCCCTGCTCCACAGCCCGGGCTACACCCTGCGCGGCGGCACCAACGAAATCCTTCGCGGCATCATCACTCGCGGTCTGGAGCGGCACTGATGAACACCCACACGGTCCACACCCACACCATCCACAGTCACACGATCCACACCGACACCCCCGTCATCCCGGCCGACGACTACGACACCACCGCCTTCTACGCGGCCCCGGACACCATCGCCACCGTCACCCACACCACCGCCCCGGACGCCGTACCCCTCCCCTCCCCCACCGCCTCCACCGCCGATGTCCTCGCCGCCGTCCAGGAGGCAGGACGCCGCGCCGTCCCCGCACCGTTCGCCGAAACCGCGCTGGTCGCCCGCCCGCTCCTACGCCGTGTCGGCCTCCCCGTCCCCGGCGGCGCCCTCACCTACGCCATCGCCCCCGAGCTGACGATCCGATACGCCCGCCCGGCCGCTTCGGCCGTCGGCTCGGCCGGCTGCTCCGGCGAGGACGACACGCTGCTCGTCACCGGCACCCTGCGCCGCGTCCCCTGGGCCCGCGCCGCCACCGCCGTGATCGTCCTGGCCACCGCCCCCTCCGGCCCCGTGCTGTTCACCCTCGACCCGGACCGGACTGTCCTCACCCCCGGCGGCAACCTCGCCGACGAACCCCGCGACGACCTGCACCTCACCGCCCTGGAGATCCCCGCCTCACAGGTCCGCCGGATCCCCCGGCACCTGCTCGACGAGGCCGAGCACCGCGCGGCTCTGGCCCGGGCCGCCCTGATCGCCGGAGCCGCCGAACGCTGCACCGAACTGACCGTCGCCCACACCACCGCCCGCACCCAGTTCGGCCGTCCGCTCAGCCGTTTCCAGGCCGTCAAACAGGAGCAGGCTCGCCTGATCGAAGAGACCGCCCTGGTCAGCGCCGCCGTCCAGGCCGCCGCCGTGCCCCTGGACACCGGCGGCCCAGCCGCGACATTCGCCGTCGCCGCTGCCAAGACCCAGGCATCCGCCTCCGCCGCCGAGATCGCCCGGATAGCCCACCAGCTGCACGGCGCCATCGGCATCACGCGCCTCAGCCCGCTCCACCTCGCCACCACACGGCTGTGGTCCTGGCGCGACGAGGACGGCGACGAAAACAGCTGGGCCGTCCGCCTGGCCCGATCCGTCACCGCCACCACCCTCTGGCCCGCCCTCACCACCACGCCCTGACGCGGCGCCACCTCCCCCTGCCGTGCCGTACCGCAGCGGCTGCCGGATTCCCAGCCCGCCCGGCCCCCCTGGTCGTCCGCGGAAGCCACGTGGCGCCGCTGCCGGACGGCACAGAGGCCACGCCGGGCGCCGTTGCTGCCCGGGCTCCGGCGAGGACCCGGGCCTACCGTGTGGGCCGTGAGTATCGAGCGCAGGCGCAATGTGCAGCTGACAGGATGGAGGGACGGGCAGGGCCGCCTCCAGCGCCGTCGGCCCGGCCCGGATTCCGAACGCAGAAATCGCCAAGGTCAGCGGCGTACCGGGCAAGCTCACCGAAGGGGCGGTCCGCAAGTAGCACTCCGGGAGATCCGAGGGTCCCGTGCCGCCCAGTGGGTGGCCTCACCCGGGTCAGCGGCCGCCCCGCCGCCGATCCGGGTTCGCCCGTCCGCACGCCCGGAAGAGGATGCCTGCTGCAGCCTCAGCTCCCTGCCGGCTTCCCGTCCTTCCACGAGCTCTGCCGCGCACGCTGCGTCCACTGGGTCCAGCTGTCCTCTCCCATGGGGCAGACGCCGAAGATGCTGCCAGTAGCGCCTTGAGTAGCTGTACTTCAGCTGATCGCACGTGCCGGCGAAGGCAAGTGCGCAGGCGTACGCGTGGAAAGCGGTACAGCACCGCACGGTCGGGCGAGAATCGGACACAGGTCGGACACGGCTCCGTCGTCATTCGGTCGCAGTTTGATCATGGTCGAGCAAACGGCCGATTTTCGCCATGGTCATGCTCATAGGCTTCCGGCCGGTTCGTAAGTAGTTCACCGTTCAACCCCGGCGATCGATGCCGGGCAGCACCCTAGGGGATCCCCATGTCCATTCGTCATGTCGTCGCGGCCGCACTGGTCGTCTCCGGCGCACTCGCACTGACCGCCTGCGGGCCCACCGAGGACGGCGGCAAGGACGACGCCAAGGGTTCGGCGAGCGCGGCGCCGTCGCAGCCCACTGGGGGCAAGGGCGACAAGGGCGACAAGGGCAAGGACGGCTACAAGGACCCGTGCGCACCGCTGCCCAAGGGCCACAAGCTCATCAAGGTGAACGTCGTCGAAGGCGCGATGAACAACATCGTCGCGCAGGACGCCAAGGTGTCCTGCAACACGAAGATGGACGAAGGCGCCTTCTACCGCCCCGAGGGCGCGACGAACACCTACGCGTTCGACAACGACCACGCGAAGGTGACCGTCATCGGCCAGGACGGCCCCGAGGTCCGCCCGGCGCGGCCGACCGACAAGGTCCTCTCCGGAATCGGCCACGTCAAGGAGTGCGCGGACCCCAACCACGAGCAGTACGACAATCAGAGCAAGGCGGACCACAAGGAATGGTGCGCCGGCCAGAACTACTACAACGTGACGCTCGGCCCGGGCAACAAGATCACCGAGATGGTCGAGCTCTCCGGCTCGTGACGCCCCGGGGATGCCGTGGGGCCCGGCACCAACCGGTCCCCACGGCATCCCTCACGTCGTGAGCGGCACGCTCCCGTAGCCGGGTACTGGGCATCCGCTCAGGGTTGGATCAGGGTCCGGTCGGGGCGATCACGGATGAGCAACGGAAGCCGTCCCCAGCAGAGTTGGCCTTGCCATCAGGACCCGTCAACGCTGCGCTGGAGGAACCTCGATGCGTAAACGCCTCGCCCTCACCGCCCTCGCCCTGGCCACCGCCGTCACCGCTGTCACCGCTGTCACCGCCGGTGCGGCAGCACCCGCGACCGCCACCCGGCCGGACCCCGTGCGGCAGGGACTGGAGACGCTGGTGCGCTCCGATCACGCACCCGGTGCGCTGGCGAGCATGATGGACCGTAACGGAAACGTCCGTACCTACACCGCGGGGGTCGGGGACCGCGACACGCATGCGACGGTGCTCCGGGACGGCCAGGTGCGGATCGGCAGCATCACCAAGACCTTCACCGCGGTGGTCGTGCTGCAACTGGTCGGCGAGGGGAAGATCGGGCTCGGTGACTCGGTCGAGAGCCACCTGCCGGGCCTCGTGCGCGGGAAGGGGATCGACGGGCAGAAGATCACGGTGCGTCAGCTCCTGCAGCACACCAGCGGACTCCCCGACTACGAAGAGGACGTCACCGACGACATCCTCGAACGCCGCTACCTCTCCCCCCGCGACGCCCTGGACGTCGCCCTGAAACACGAAGCTGTCTTCGCCCCCGGAACGAAAGGCGAGTGGGGATACAGCAGCACGAACTACCTGGTGGCCGGGCTGATCGTGCAGAAGGTCACCGGACGGCCCCTCGCCGAGCAGATCGACCAGCGCGTCATCCAGCCCATCGGGCTGCGCAACACCTACTTCCCCGCTCCCGGCGAGACGACCATCCGTGAACGCCACCCCCGGGGCTACCGTCAGGGAACCACGGACGCGGATCTGCGCGACGTCACCGAGATCGACCCCTCCGCGTCGTGGGCGGGAGGCGCTATGGTCTCCACCACCTCCGACCTCAACCGCTTCTTCTCCGAGCTGCTGAAGGGCGAGGGCGAGGGCAACCGCCTCCTCGAAGAGGACCAGCTCAAGCAGATGCGCACCACCGTTGACATGAAGGTGGAGGGCTACGGCGCCGGCCTCGGAATCATCAGCATGCCCCTGTCGTGCCGCCCTGGCGACAACCGCATCGCCTGGGGTCACAGCGGTGGCATCCCCGGCTACGGGACCTGGGCCGCGGCCACCGACGACGGCCGCGCCGCCAGTGTCGCGATGACCCTTGAACCGAAGACCGGCCAAGCCATGGGGCATCTTGAGGAAGCCGTGAAAGCGGGCCTGTGCCGCTGAACCACCCCTGGATGGAGTCCTCAACAACACGGCTCGCGGGCTTCGCCGACAGATCCGCACGCAGGCGAGTTCAAGGAACGCTTCGCAGAGATGGGCCTCACGGCCCGCGGCGACCGCGTACGGGTGACTGGCGGGCGTTTGCCCCGGAGGGGCGCCCTCGGCAAGACCCGAGGATGATTGGCCTGGGCCTCTGGGCCTCTGGGCCTCTCCGCGCCGACCGTCGCCGTCGCCCGTGTGGCCCGTGGCAGGGGCCGTGTTGAACCGGCGTAGAGCCCAGCAGCCCAGCAGCCCAGCAGCCCAGCAGCCCAGCGACACTATGCGGTATGAATCGAGTACCCGACGACGAGATGGTCCTCGTCCCGGCGGTTCCCTGATGACCAGGACCCCGGAGGAAGGCCGCGCTCTCGCGCTCACGCCGGCTCGGCACACCATCGACAGCCTCATCGACGCCGCGCGGGTTGTCGCGATCGAGTTCCGGACCATCGCCGCCGCCAACGGCTACTGGCGCGGCTGACTCCTGAGCCTGCGGCAGACTGCGGCCTGTTCGTAGGTGGAATCGCGCGGAGCAGGACGGCGGGCAGGGCCTTGGTGGTGCGCTCAGTGATCTTTCACGGTGAGGCCGACGTGCTGTGCCAGGACGGGTGCCAGGTCGAACAGCTGGGCCGTGCTGATCGTCGCGCCGTTCAGGGAACCGATCCCGGAGGCGATGGCCAGCGCGGTGGCTTCGCGCAGGTCGACCCTGGTCAGCGTGGCCTTGTCGAACCGTGCCCGGTCCAGGGTCGAGCCGGGGAAGCTGACGTCGGCCAGTTCCGCCCCGCCGAAGTCCACGTCGCGCAGGAGGCAGTCGACGAAGACGACGTCCTTCAGCGAGGTCGCGCGCAGGTTGACCGAGTCGAATTTGCACTGATGGAAGACGACGCGGCGCATTTCGCTGCCGTGGATCTCCGTACCGGCGAAGACTCCGGCGATGCATTCACTGTCCAGCCAGGTGGTCTGGGCGAGGTTGGTGCCAACCAGGCGGACGGTGTGCAGCCATACCTCGTCGAACCGTGAGCGCCGCAGGCGGCCGCGGTCGAAGGTGGCCGAGGAGAAGGCCGACTGGCTGAAGAGGGAACTGCCTGCTTCCGCGTCCTGGAAGGCGGAGCCGTCGAAGTGGAGCCATTCGTAGGCGCCCGCCTGTTCGAGCTCGCCGGTGAAGGACTCAAGGTGTTGCGCGTACGGCAGTGCGGCCAGGTCACGGGGGGCGTGGACTCCCATGGGTTCCTTCCGGGCGGGGAGGGTGGACAGCCCTCACCATGACCCTGAGGGCCGGTGGTGAGGGGAAGGGCTCCATGCTGACGCCGTTCGCCTGGTTTTGCCCAATCGGCGCACGCCCGGGAAACCCCTTCGAAAGCCGATCGACCACCACCTTAAAATCTCCACAAATGCAATAAATGGGGCATTCGATCATGCTGCTGCTGTGATCTTTTTCAGCCCATGAACGGCAAGCGCGCCCGTCCCGGCCCCCTTTCGGACGACCAAAGGACCTGCTGCACCAGGAACTTGAGACTCAGGGCGCTTCGGCCCGCCGACCGGACACGCCCGGAGACGGGTTTCCCTGAAATTGATTCTGCGCTCCGCCCCATGATCGCCGGATCTGCGGATCTCGCACACGGGCCGTTCTGGGCAAACGGAAGAGATCGTCGGCGTGACGACGATGAGGATGATGTTGGTCAGGGGGTCATGCCCGCGAACATGGGCCGGGCGTGTTCTCCACCGAGGCCGACCAGTGGGGCGGCGACGGCGCTCAGGACGCTCTGCACGGTGCCCAGGAGGCGGAACCGGTTCCGGCGGCCCGGCCTGGGCTGCGCTGTCCTTGAGCGGTTGATCCTCGTGCGACGCCTGGTTCATGACCCTAGGAAGACCAGGCCGGCCCCCGCATCGGCCCCCAAGAACGGAACCTTGCCCTCCGCCATCCTTAAAGGCCGGAGGCCCGCAGCAACAGGGCGTCAAACGACAGACCACAGACCGCAGACCGCAGACCGCAGACCGCAGACCGCAGACCGCAGACCCCGGATCCCGAGCGAAAATTCCGGCGAACCGGCCCCGCCACGGCGTGGGGTGGGTTGCGCACCTACGTCTACGCCATGAGGACACCGGCCCGGTGGAGAAGGTTCGGTGGTGCGCTTGCCCACCGGGCGCCGGGAACATCGAGGGTGCCGGCGGCGCCTCGCTGACGGCGTGGGCGGAGTCCAGCAGGCAGCGCCATCGGCGTTGCCCTGGGCCAGCCGGACCGGCGCGCAGCCGCACTCCCCCAGGCCGTCGGGCCCCAGAGGGCTCTGCCCGTGCGTGCCGTGAGCGCCGTCTCATCCCCGGAGAAAGGCCCCGGGGGCCGCGGGGCAAGGCCCCGCGGCCCCCGGCCGCTGTTTACCAGCGCCAGTAGCCGTGCGAGATCCAGCCGGACACACCGGTGTTCACGTCGTAGACCTTGTCCCACTGACCGTCGCCCGAGACATCACGGTGCGCCAGGCGGTGGTCGCTGTAGCACAGGCCGACGACCGAGCTGGACGTGCTCGCGGCGGCGCGGATGCGCACGCCCTCGCCCGTGCAGTGGCCGTAGACGTCATCGGCGTACGCCGGCGCCGCCAGAGCCGCGCCACCGAGCGTCGCGGCGATCATCAAGCCCGCCACGGCACCGGCACGCTTGCCCGTGCTCTTCCCCCGAAATGCAGAACTCACTTGTTGCTCCTCAATGATGGTCGAGCCGAGTGCAGATGATCTTGGACTCGGCGAGACGGAAAGCTATCAGCGAGATGATCTTGAAGAGCGCCCCGAGACGATTTCAGGACATGTCCATGACCGATCGGTGACAGAGCCGCGCCGCAGGGTGACGGGCGAGCCGGACACCCCGCGGTGCACCTACCGGCGTGGTGCACCTGCCGGCGTTCGGGATGGCACCGCTGGCGCAGATGACACAGACAGCACAGGAGCGCATGAGGGCCGTCCGGGTGGTTCCGGGACGCCTCTGACGCACCGGCAGGATGTCCGCCGCCGCGCCGGCCATGTCGCACATTACGATCCACAGCATTTACTGCGTACTGCCCGTATACACATATGCACGTATGCGCTATGCGTGTGTGCACGCAACGCACTAGGGAAAGCACATGACACTAGCGCGTCCTGTCAGCTATTCACCCGATGTCGAGCCTCCCGAGCCACGATTCGAGGAAAGCCAGCAGGAAGTCATCGACACCATCATGGAGTTCGAGCGGAACTCCCTGCGCTCAGAGGGTGAGAACCGCGCCGTACGTTTCGCTCACGCCAAGGCGTACGGGCTGGTCAGGGGCGTGTTCGACATTCTGGACGGGATCCCGCCGGAGTACGCCCAGGGCGTCTACGCCCGCCCCGGGACCCACGACTGCCTGGTGCGGTATTCCAATGGCCTCTCTCACCTGGGATCCGACGGCGGCCTGGGCAATGTGGTCGGCATGGCGACCAAGGTCTTCGGCATCGAGGCGGAAACCGCGCTGGAGGACGAGCCGCGGACCAGGACCATGGATTTCAACATGATCAACGCCCCGGTCTTCTTCTGCAATACCGCCGCGCACTACCGGTTTCTGGCCAAGGTGTTCATCGACCTTCCGAAGTACCGGGCGGGCGGGAAGAAGGGCAACCACCAGTTGTTCCACGACTGGGTCACCGGTTACGGAACGCTCCCGCCGGAGGACTGGGCGTGGGACGAGCTCGGCGCCCTGCTGCGCGTCGGCATGCAGGCGCGCTGGCAGAACCTGCTGCTGTCGACGTTCTGGTCGATGGGAGCCGTGCGCCACGGGGACCACATCGCCAAGCTGCGCATCAGACCCACCGACGCGTCCGCGGCCGCGATCGGGCTCCGTGACCTCAACCCGTCGGACGATGCCGAGGTGTTCCGGCCCGCGCTGGTCGGGGAGCTGGCCCGGCACGGTTGCGAGTTCGACTTCCAGGTGCAGCTGTGCAGGTCCCTGGAAGACATGCCGATCGACGACCTGACCGTCGAGTGGCCCGAGCATCTGTCGCCCTTCGTCACCGTCGCCCGTCTGCGCTTTCCGCAGCAGGACATCGGCGGTGACGACAACCTTGCGGCAGCCGACGGCATCTCGATCACGCCGTGGCGGTGCGCTGCCGAGCACGCCCCGGTCGGGAGCATTCAGCGACTCCGCAAGGAGGTCTACCGGCGGTCGTCCATCGAACGGCACCGCCTCAACGGACAGGTCCGCGCCGAGCCGGCCGATGCCTCCGATCTGCTCGCGCCGCCCGCCGGCGCAGCGCACGCAACGCCGAACGAAGGAGGATCCTCATGACCGAGCCGGACTACGTTCCGATCTCGCCCGACGTCACGGCGGCGGAGATCGGCAAGTGGACGCAGCCCGCTCGCCGGCAGACCGACGGCATGGGCTTGCGGGTCGGCAACAAGGCCGAGTTCACGCTGGTGGCGCCGATCCGGCCGGGCGGGGCGGAGATCTTCCGCGAGCGCGTCGGGAAGGCCCAGGTCGAGGCCGCCTACTGGGAGGGCCGGCTGGGTACGGTGCACGATCTGCGTGTCTGCCTGATCAACGACGACACGCAGATCCTGTTCGCCGCGACGTACAGCGACGAGTTCAATCCGTACGTGGTGGACGTCATCAACTTCGCGACGCCGTGGATCGACCACATGTTCACGGACGTCGCCGAGGGCTATCCGGGCCTGAAGTCTCCGGATGCGCTCGCCTACATCGCCAAGCACCAGGTCGAGGCCAGTGTCTGGTACGGGTCCAACGAAGACGCCACCGTGCGGGACATCGCCCGCGGGCAGAAGACCCTGACCGCCTTGGGCGACCTTCTTGACGCCGCGCAGGCATGAGCGACAGCGCACCGGAGGAGCGCCAGGCGCCCCGCCTTGACCTCGGGGACATCCAAGGGACGGTGCTGAGGCCTCCGCCGGGGGCGTGCCACGGGGTGTACCAGCTGTACCGGATCGACGACCCCGCAGCGGCCCGGCAGGCACTGCGCGACGTGATTCCCTCCGTCACCCCGGCCACCGATTCGGACGCGCCGCGCCCCTTCACCTTCAACATCGCCTTCACCTACACCGGACTGGCGGCGCTCGGCGTTCCGGAAGAGTCCCTGGCGAGCTTTCCGCAGGAGTTCCGGGCCGGCATGGCCGCGCGCAAGGACGTTCTGGGCGATGCCGGTGCCAGTGATCCCGCCTCCTGGGTGCGGCCGATGGGAAGCAAGGACGTGCACATCGGCATCGTGATCATCACCACGGCGGAGGAGGAGCTCGAAGAGCCGCTCGCCATCGCCGCCGGGCTCACCGGCGTCTCCCGGATCTATCAGCGCGATGTCTACATGCCGTCCAGCGGCCGCGAGCACTTCGGCTTCCGGGAGAGCATCGGCGGCCCGTACGTCATCGGCAGCGGCACCGAACCCCTGCCCGGCCAGGACCACGTGATGCCCGGCGAGTTCCTCCTCGGCCACGAGGACGAGTCGGGCCGGACCTCCCCCATGCCGTCCCCGGAGGTCCTCGGGCGCAACGGAACCTACGTCGCCTTCCGCCAGTTCGCCACGGATGTCGCGGCGTTCCGCAGCTATCTGCGAGAACACGCCCGCTCCCCCGGCGACGAGGAACTGCTCGCGGCCAAGATGGTCGGCCGCTGGCGCAGCGGTGCGCCCCTCGCGCTGACGCCGGAAGCGGACGACCCCGAACTGGGCGCGGACCCGCGGCGCAACAACGACTTCGCCTATCACGAGAGTGACCCCGACGGTCTTCGGGTGCCGCAAGGTGCGCACATCCGCCGGGTCAATCCGCGTGACTCCCTCACCGGGGGCATCGTCGACACCAAGATTCACCGGATGGTGCGGCGCGGCGCCCTCTACGGCCCTCCCCTGCCTGAGGGCCTGATCGATGACGACGGGGTCGAGCGGGGCCTGTTCTTCATCTTCATGGGCGCGGACCTCGCCCGCCAGTTCGAGTTCATCACGCAGGTCTGGATCAACAACGGCGATTTCGCCGGCCTGGGGCATACCAAGGATCCGTTCGTCGGCAGCAACGACGGAACGGGAACCCATGTCATTCCGGCCAGGCCGGTACGCCGTCGCCTGACAGGACTTCCCAGCTTCGTCGCCGTGCGGGGCGGCGAGTACTGCTTCATGCCCGGCCTGAGGGCACTTGAGTGGCTCGCCGCCGAGCGCTGAGCCGGTGAAGAGCGCTGATCCGTTGAAGCGGGCAGGACGGGCCACCCCGAACGGCTGAAGCGGGGTCGGAGATCGGGGAGCCGGGCTCAGTACGCGCCGCCACGGAAGTACATGCTGCGGTGCGCTCCGGGACGGTCGTCGTGCTCGTGCGCCGCGTCGGAGCGGTCCGCCGGGGACGACCGCTCGGCCAGGGCCCGGAGTCCTTCCAGGCCGGCCAGGACCTTGTCGCGGTTCTCGGCCCGCTTCATCCACGCCGGCAGCCGGGCGAGCATCGCCATCGTCGGACGGTCGGGGCCGCGCTCACGCAGGCGGGCCCCGACGCAGGCGGGCCCCGACGCAGGCGGGCCCCGACGCAGGCGGGCCCCGACGCAGGCGGGCCCCGACGTAGGCGGTCAGCTCGTGCAGGTGCGCCTCGTTGTTGCAGGTGAGCCCGGCTCAACGCGGCTTCCGGCCCGCCGATTGTCCTCGCCCCCTGACCGGCCTCGCCGCCCCAGCCCCTGGTCACGGCGTCACCGGACAGGTTTAGGGTACGGCGATGGAGATCTTCCATCTGCGCTACTTCGTGGCGGTCGCCGAGAACCTCAGCTTCTCCCGGGCCGCGCGCCAACTGCACATGGCCACCTCGCCGTTGAGTCAGCGGATAAGGGACCTGGAGCGCGAGCTCGGCCGGCGGCTGTTCGACCGGGATTCGCACCACGTGGCCCTGACCAGTGCCGGCGCGGCGCTGCTGCCCGTCGCGAAGGACGTCCTCGGCCGGTTCGACGACATTCCCTGGCAGCTGCGCCGGGCCCTGGGGTCCGAGCGGCAGAAGGTGTACGTGGGGGTGGTCCCTGCTCTGCACCCGCGGCTGCGGGAACGGCTGGAGCGCGTCGAGGAGCGCTGTGCCGAGGGGTTCGACGTCAAGCGCTGGCCCGGCAACAGCGCGAACCTCGTGAAGGCGGTGCAGCGCGGCGACCTCGCCATGGCTCTGGTGCACCTGCCGGTGCACGCCGAGGGGATCGAGGTGCTGGAGCTGCTGCGCGAGCCGCTGGGCGCGCTGCTGCCGGCCGCCGAATTCGGTGCGCGGAGTTCGGTGGCGCTGAGCGAGCTCACGGACCACACCTACGTGGCCTCGGCCACCGGGACGCTCCCGACGTATTTCGACCAGCTCCGGGTGCGTCTGAAAGCCGCGGGCATCCGAAAGGAAATAACTCTCAACATCGGGGATTACGCGAGCGTCCGCGAGATCGTGGCGAACGGCTCAGTTTTCGGCATCACTCTGCTCAGCACGAAGGACGACGAAGGCGAAATCGGAAGCGGAAGTGGAAGTGGAATCGGAAGTGGAATCGGGAAGAGAAAGGGAAAGGGCGCCAGCATCGTCCTGCCTTTTCGGGACTTCTCCCCCGCCCTCGCGACCGGGCTGATCTGGCGCCGGGACCGCGCCGAGCCGGACGGTGACCTGCACGATCTGGTGGCGGAGGCCGGAGCCGCGTTCACCGAGACAGCCTGAAAACTCGCTACCCCTCAGAACCAGCGACATCCTGAAAGCCCGTTCCAGAAAACGGCGTGACCGCTGCGGTCACGCCGTTTTTCGCGTATTGGTGTCGCTGACCGCTTGGGTTCCGACACGCCGCCGGACTAGCGTTTTCCCCAGGGCGCGGCAACACCCCACAAGGGTGCGAGTCTCCCCTTTCCGTCCCGTTTTCCGTAGTGGAGTGGTAATGGAATCAGCAGAATTCGCAGAGCCCGCGGCAGGGACAGAGCCGTCGGCCGGCCCGCTGGCCGGAGTGCGCGTCATCGACATGGCCACCGTCGTGATGGGGCCCTACGCCGCGCAGATCCTCGGCGACCTCGGCGCCGACGTCATCAAGATCGAGTCGCCGAACGACACCGTCCGCGTCGGCGCCCTGCACCGCACGCCCGGCATGACGCCGCTGAACCTCAACGTCAACCGCAACAAGCGCAGCGTGAGCCTCAACCTCAAGGACGGGGGCGAACACGCCAGGGCGCTGGAGCTGATCGGCACCGCCGACATCCTGATCACCAACATGCGCATCGACGCCCTGCGCCGCCTCGGCATGGACTACGACAGCCTCGCCGCGGCACACCCCCGCCTCGTGCACGTCCACGCCCAGGGGTTCCGCCCGGACTCCGACCGGGCCCGGCTGGCCGCGTACGACGAGACGGTGCAGGCCGCCTCCGGGCTGCTGGATCTGGCGCAGCGCGCGGGCGACGTGGGCGCGCCGGTGGTGCTGCCGAGCATCATCGCCGACAAGGTCGCCGCACTGACCATCGTCTACGCGGCGCTGGCCGCCCTCGTCCACCAGCGGGCCACCGGCCGGGGGCAGCGGGTGGAGGTGCCCATGGTGGACACGCTGCTGGCGTTCAACCTGGTCGAGCACCTGCAGGGCCGCACCTTCGAACCGCCGATGGGCCCGACCGGTTTCCCGCTGTCCATGAACAAGGGGCACCGGGCCCGTCCCACCAAGGACGGCCTGGCCATGGTCATCCCGTACAGCCCGCAGAACTTCCGCGACCTGTTCGCCGCCGCGGGCCGTCCCGACCTGGCCGAGGAT
The DNA here is from genome assembly GCF_049725035.1 of Streptomyces sp. XH2. Taxonomy (NCBI): domain Bacteria; kingdom Bacillati; phylum Actinomycetota; class Actinomycetes; order Kitasatosporales; family Streptomycetaceae; genus Streptomyces; species Streptomyces sp. XH2. Next base: position 211,319 of record NZ_JBMMMZ010000001.1, read on the forward strand.
CCGCGCGTGAACGGTGAGTTCATCGACACGCAGCGGGACGGCGAGGCCCTCGCCGCGCTGCTGGAGACGGTGACGCCGCGGCTGACCACGGAGGAGTGGACGGAGGTGTGCACCAAGTACAGCATCCCCGTCGGTCCCGTCCTGCGGCTCGACGACGCCCCCGAGGACCCGTACGTCCGCGAGGGGCATCTGCTGGACGTCGCCGAGCACCCCAGCGAGGGCGCGTACCGGGTGGTCGGCATACCGCTGACGTTCTCCGCCACGCCGGCCTCGGTGCGCCGGCACGCGCCGCTGCCCGGGCAGCACACGCAGGAAGTGCTCGCCGAGCTCGACCGCGGTGAGGTGCGGCGATGAGCGGCGTCCGCACCGAGACCATCGGCGGCACCCTCGTCGTCACCATCGACCGCCCTCGGGTCCGCAACGCCGTGAACGCCGAGGTCGCCCTGGGCATCGCCGCTGCCGTCGACCGGCTGGAGTCCGACCCCGGGGCGCGGGTGGGCGTCCTCACCGGCGCGGACGGTACCTTCTGCGCGGGCATGGACCTCGAGGCCGCCGCCCGCGGCGAGCAGGTGACCGTGCCCGGCAAGGGCTTCGGAGGACTCGCCGAGGCGCCCACGACCAAGCCGCTGATCGCGGCCGTCGAGGGCCACGCCCTGGGCGGCGGCTTCGAACTCGCCCTGGCCTGCGACCTGGTGGTCGCCGCCGAGGGCGCCCGCTTCGCCCTTCCCGAGGTCCGGCGCGGGCTGATCGCCGCCGGCGGCGGGGTCGTACGGCTCCCCCGGCGCGTCCCCCACCACCTGGCGATGGAGCTGCTGCTGACCGGCCGTACGGTCACCGCCGGACGCGCCCGCGAGTTCGGCGTCGTCAACCGCCTCACCCCGGACGGCGGGGCCCTGCCGGCCGCGCTGGAGCTCGCCGAGGAGATCGCGGCCAACGCGCCGCTGGCCCTGGCCGCGGTGAAGAGGACCGTACGGCTTTCCGACGGCGCGCCGGAGCCGGAGGCGTTCACCGCTCAGGCCGCCGAGGCCGGAGCCCTGCTGCGCTCGGCCGACTTCGCCGAAGGCGTGCGTGCCTTCACCGAGAAGCGCGCCCCGCAGTGGAGCGGACGATGAACCGCACCCGCGCGACGATGGACCGCGCACGCGTCCTGAAGACCCTCACCACCCCCGTCACGGCGCCCGCCTACGCCCCGGTCGTGGCCCGCTTCACCGATCGCGAGTACCTCAGCATCGTCTACCGCACCGACCCCGAGGCGCTGCGGGCCGTGGTGCCCGAGCCGCTGCGCGTCGACCCCGGCGAACCGCTGGTCCGGTTCGAGGTGATGAAGATGGGGGACGTCACGGCCTACGGCCCGTACGTCGAGGCCGGGCAGGCGATCCCGGTGCGGTTCGGGGACGAGCGCGGCGAGTACCTGCACGCGATGTACCTGGACAGTTTCGCCGCCACCGCCGCGGGCCGCGAGGTGAGCGCCTATCCGAAGGCGATGGGCACGCCGGCCCTGTTCGCGGAGCACGCCGCGCTGGTCGGGACACTGGACTACGGCAGTGTGCGGGTGGCCACCGCGACGATGGGCTACAAGCACCGGCCGCTCGACCCCGAGCTCGCCCGCGAGCAGATCGCCGTGCCCACGTACATGCTCAAGGTCGTCCCCGGCTACGACGGCACACCGCGCGTCTGCGAGCTGGTCCGCACACGGATCACCGACCTGGTGGTCAAGGAGGCGTACACCGGCCCCGCGCGACTGCAGCTCTTCGCGCACGTACTGGCGCCGCTGGCGGACCTGCCGGTGCGCGAGATCGTCTCGGCCAGCCACATCGTCACTGACCTCACGCTGGACAAGGTCCTTCCCGTCCACGACTACCTCGACCGCATCGGTCGCTTCGACCCCCTCGCCCCCCTCGACCACCTCGACCACCTCGACCACCTCACCGAGGAGGACCCGTCATGACCCCAGAGTGGAAGACCGTCACCGTCGTCGGCGCCGGCACCATCGGCCTCGCGTGGGCCGCGCTGTTCGCCTCGTACGGCATCGAGGTGACCGTCACCGATCCGCGCGAGGACCTCGACGAAGCCGTCGACGACGCACTGCCGATGCTCGCCGCCGGGCTGCCCGGCAGCGACACGACCGGACTGCGCGACCGGATCCGCTCCACCCACGACCTGGCCGAGGCCGTGTCCGGAGCGCGGCTCGTCCAGGAGAACGGCCCGGAGAACCTGGAGTTCAAGCAGCGGTTGTTCGCCGACATCGCCCGGCACGCCCCGGCCGACGCGGTGCTGGCCACCTCCAGCTCCGGGATCGTCGCCTCCCGGATCGCCGCCGGACTGCCGGACGAAGTCGCCGCCCGGTTGCTGGTCGCGCACCCCTTCAACCCGCCGCACCTCGTACCGCTCGTGGAGATCGTGCCGGGCGAGCGCACCACGGAGGACGTCGTCGAGGCGGCCGCCGCCTTCTACCGGGCCCTGGGCAAGGCGCCCGTGCGGCTGCGCAAGGAGATCCCCGGATTCGCGGCGAACCGGCTGCAGAGCGCAGTGCTCCAGGAGGCGATCCACCTCGTCCTCGCCGGGGTGGTGGACGCAGAGGAGCTCGACACCGTGATGCGGGCGTCGCTGGGCGGCCGTTACGCGGCCGTCGGCCCCTTCGAAAGCTTCCACCTGGGCGGCGGCCCCGGCGGCATCCGCCACATGATGCGGCACCTGGGCCCCGGTCTCGCCGAGGGCTGGCAACGCCTCGGCCGCCCGGAACTGGACGACGACGCCGTCGCCACGATCGTCCGCCAGACCGAGGCCGCGTACGGACACGGCCCCGAGGCGTACCGGGCACGCGCCCTGCTCCGCGACCGCAAACAGCTCGCCCTGACCGCCGCGCTGCGCCGCGCCGACCACGGCTGAATTCCTGACGAGGAGACACCGATGCCCAAGCCCGCCAACCCCACTCCCGACTTCTTCGGCTTCGCCGACCTGCTCAGCGATGCCGAGCGGGCCGAACTGGCCACCATCCGGGATTATCTGGAGAGCGAGATCAAGCCGCTGGCCCAGGACGCCTGGGACCGGGCGGAATTCCCCTTCGAGGCGGTCGGGAAGATGGCCAAGCTCCGGCTGGCCGGTTACGCCTACCCCGAATTCGGCGACGGCCGCCCGCGCAGCGAGCTCTTCTCCGGCTTCCTCAACCTCGAACTCAACCGCGTCGACCCGTCACTGGCGGTGTTCTCCGGCGTCCACACCGGTCTGGCGATGGGCAGCATCCACGGCGGCGGAAGCCCCGAGCAGCGCGAGCGCTGGCTGCCGGACATGGCCGCGATGAACAAGATCGGTGCGTTCGCCCTGACCGAGCCCGAGGGCGGCTCCGACGTCGCGGGCGGCATGCGCACCACCGCCCGGCGCGCGGGCGACACCTGGGTGCTCGACGGTGCCAAGCGGTGGATCGGCAACGGCACCTTCGCCGATCTCGTCGTGGTCTGGGCGCGCGACGTCGCCGACGGCAACGTCAAGGGATTCGTGGTGGAGCGGGGCACCCCCGGTCTCACCGCCACGAAGATCGAGGGCAAGATCGCGCTGCGGGCCGTGCAGAACGCCGACATCGTCCTCGACGGGGTACGGGTTCCCGAATCCGACCGCCTGCAGCGCATCGGCAGCTTCCGCGACACGGCCGCCGTCCTGGCGCACACGCGGGGCGGGGTGGCCTGGCAGGCGCTGGGGATCGCGGTGCGCGCCTACGAGCTCGCGCGGGAGTACGCCGTCACGCGCGTACAGTTCGGCCGGCCCATCGGCTCCTTCCAGCTGATCCAGGACCTCCTGGTGAAGATGCTCGGCAACATCACCGCGATGTTCGGCATGGTCGTCCGCCTCAACCAGCTGGTCGCCGCAGGCCGGGGCGGCGCCGAACAGGCAGCGCTCGCCAAGGCGTTCACCACCGCCCGTATGCGCGAATGCGTCGCCTGGGCCCGTGAGCTCTTCGGCGGAAACGGCATCGTCCTCGACTACGAGATCGCCAAGTTCTTCGCGGACGCCGAGGCCGTCTATTCGTTCGAGGGCTCCCGCGAGATGAACACCCTCATCGTCGGAAAGGCCGTCACCGGGCACAGCGCCTTCGTGTGACGTGTGGCGCGTGACGTGTGACGGGCGGGCGCGGTCGAGTGGGGCCCTGGCGGGAATGCCGGGGCCCCGGCCGCGCGGTCGGCGACTCGGACCGGCTTACGGACGGCGCCGTGAAGCCGGCCCGAGGGACGGCGTCGGTTCCGGGGCTACGGGGCTACGGGGCTACGGGGCTACGGGGTGACGATCGGGAACTTCGGGTCGGGGAGGGTCAGCGTGCCGAAGACGGCGTCCGCAGCCGCCTGGGCGTTCTCGCCCTCCAGCGTGATCGTCTTGCTCTCCACCGCCTGATCGAAGTTCCTCTTGAAGCCGGGGGTCTCGGCCAGCTCGTTCAGTGTCCGGCGGCTCAGCTTGATGGTGGCGTGCGGTGCCTCCAGGAGACGGTCACCGCCCTCCACGAACACCAGCACACCGTTGCGGAGCGTCGTGGTGCACTTGTCGCCGGTCTCGGCACCGGTGTTGTCGTCGATGAAGACCCAGTTGAGCGCGATCGGGCCGGTGTGCTGCGCGGCGGCCGCCGGCCCGTCCACGCTGCGGGCGAGCGCGGAGAAGTACTGCTCCAGGGTCGTGCTGCGGATCAGGTCGGCGGAGGTCTGGCTGGTGATCAGCGGCTGCGGACCGCTCACGACCTCCTGGGCACCGGTGAGGTAGGCATTGCGCCAGGTGCCGTTCGCGCTGCCGTAGCCGAGCTGGGTGAGGACCTTGGCCTGGAGCTCCCTGGCCCGCGTGACCTGTGGCTCGGCGAGCGTGCTGCCGTCTTCGGCTGCGGCCGCGAAGATGACGTGGTTGAGGAGCTCGGCGGCCCAGCGGAAACCGTCAGGGGTGTCGGTGTCATAGGCTCGCTGGGCCATGTCGACGACGGCCTCGGCGCCGCCCATCGCCTCCACGTAGCCCGCGCCGGCCTTCGTGGGCGGCAGCTCCCACAGGTGGGCCGGGTTGCCGTCGTACCAGCCCATGTATCGCTGGTAGACCGCCTTGAGGTTGTGGCTCATCGAGCCGTAGTAGCCCTGGTCGTACCAGTGGTCGTTCAGGCCGGCCGGGAGGGTCCGGAGCTGTTCGGAGATCTCGATGCCCGTGTGGCCGGCGTTGATCATCCGCAGCGTCTGGTCGTTGAGGTAGCTGTACATGTCGCGCTGCTTGCCGAGGAATTCGAGGATGCGCTCATTGCCCCGCTCGTCCCTCCACATCGGCCAGTGGTGCGAGGCGAAGAGGACGTCGGTGTCCTTGCCGAAGGTCTGGATCGCCTCGGTGAGGTACTTCGACCAGGCATGCGCGTCCCGCACCTGGGCGCCGCGCAGGCTGAGGATGTTGTGCATGGTGTGCGTGGCGTTCTCCGCGATGCACAGGGCCCTCGCATCGGGGAAGTAGATGTTCATCTCCGCCGGCGCCTCTGTGCCCGGCGTGAGCTGGAAGATCAGCTGAACGCCGGCCAGCTTGAGCTGGTACAGGCCCGGCCGCCACGGGATGACGTACGCGCTCTGGTTCCAGCCGTCCTCCGGGACCGGCGCCCGGTCCAGTCCGCCGATGTACGTGGTCGGCGGGATCAGGGTCACCTCGCCGGTGGATATGGTCGCGCCCAGGCCCGAACCGACCTGCCCCGTCGGGCTCTTGTCCAGCTGCGCCGCGTACATGTACTGCGCGCGCCGCGCCATCGCCGGACCCGCGTAGATGTTCTCGCTGACCGCGTGCTCGAGGAATCCCTCGGGCGCGACGACGTGCACGTCCTTCGGCTCCAGAGGGTCGCCCAGCTCGTGGAAGAGGCCGCGGGAGCCGCCGAAGTGGTCGACGTGGGAGTGGGTGTAGATCAGGCCCCTGACGGGCCGCTCCTCCTTGCCGCACTGCGCCTTGTCCCGGAACAGCCGCAGGGCCGCCTGCGCGGTCTCGTAACAGGCCAGCGGGTCGATGACGATCAGGCCCTCGGTGCTCTCGACGATCGTCATGTTGGACAGGTCGTAGCCGCGCACCTGGTAGATCCGGTACTCCGTACAGCTGTGGACCAGGAACAGTCCGGCAACGGCGGTCAGCCGGCCCTGCCGCTGCAGGCTGCCGTTGACCGTCGGCATTTCCGTGCGCATGCCGGGGTCGAGGAAGTCGTACGCGGTGAAGTCCCAGACCATCCTGTCCGGGTCTTTGCGGGACCGGATCGCCGTGGTGTCGGGCGGGGCGATCATCTGCCGCATGGCGTCGGCGAAGTCCTGGCCCTCCTTCTCGTCGGCGGCCACGACGGCCTGCGCGGACTTCCGGTTCGCCTCGGCGACCGCGGCCGAGGGCTCGATGGGGTCGATGGGGCCGGTACGCTCGGGCATTTCGGGCATGGCGAAATCGCCTCCACATCGCTGCGCGGGAACCGTTCCACAACGATCATGACGCTATGCACGCGCCCCATTACTCACAAGAGCGCGATCGAGTCAACGCGCTGGGCTGCTGGGCGGACCGCTCGGCAGCCCGGAAATCCACCGGGCCCGGCAGGCGCCCGGGCGCCGGGCGCGGCCCCGGCCCGGCCTTGTCTTCCTTGCCGGCGGACATGATCACCACCCTGACCCGCGTACACACCCGTCACGAGAGAAACAGGCGTAACGGAGACACGGGTGGCCCGTATCAGGGCGGCGTCAGGAAAACGGCACACCGGTTGTACGGGGGCGCGGCGTCCCCTTGGATGAATGACGTGAACAGCTCTCCGCGCCATAACGACCGGCCGCCTCATACGGCGTCGCCGAGTTCTGCGCGCTGTTCGCTTCCCGTGCTGTAAGCACGCACGCCCGAAGCACTCGGCGCAGCCCTCCGACACCGGGCTGCGTCCTCTTTTGCGCACCCCTTTCATCAGCTCATGCGCGCTCTTCGAGCCAGAGCCGGAGCCGGTGAACAGCGCATTCGTTCGCACGGCAGTCCCGCCTCCGGCGGGCCGCTGCCGCCTTTCCCAATCCCGGAGTGGATCACTATGTCTTCTGCTGTCTCGCCCGCCTCCCTGACGGTGCTGGTCACCGGTGCCAGCTCGGGCATCGGCTGGGAGACCGCGCGATTGCTCGCCGAACGCGGCGACGCGGTCACCGTCATCGTGCACGCGCCGGACCAGGCGTCGGGCCAGGACGCGATCGCCCGCCTCGTGGCGTCCGGCATCGACTCCGGGCGGCTGGAGCTCGCCACCGCGGACTTCTCCCGGCTGGACGAGGTGCGGGCCATGGCCGCCCGCATCGCCGACCGGCACCCCGTGCTGGACGTCCTCGTCAACAACGCGGCCGTCGCCGCCCCCGAACGCCGCACCCTCACCGCCGACGGCAACGAGCTGTCCCTCCAGGTCAACTTCCTCGCCGCCTACCTCCTCACCCACGAGCTCTCCGGCCCGCTCAGCGCCCGCCCCGGCAGCCGCGTCGTCAACGTCACCTCCTCCATGCACCGCACCGCCTCCATCGCCTGGAACGACCCCCACCGCGCCAAGCGCTACTCCCGCCTCGCCGCCTACGCACAGTCGCAGCTCGCCTTGACGATCTTCACGCGCGAGAGCGCTCCCTGGACGTCGGTCAGCGTCCACCCGGGCGTGTGCGACACCGAACTGCTGCCGCTCTACGCCCACGAGGGCGACTCCGCGGCCGAGGGGGCGGCGCACGTGGCGCGGCTGTGCGACCCGGCCACCGAGGTCGAGTCCGGCGCGTACTACGACCGCACTGCGCCCTCACCCGCCGCGCCGGTGGTGCTGGAGGAGCGTACGGTCCGCCGACTGTGCAAGCTCGCCGACCAGCTGGTCGCCCAGCACGTCTGACCACGTCTGACCATCCGCCCCCACCCCCCGCACCAGCAAGCGAAAGGAGAACCACCGATGTCGAAGCGAGCCCGCAAGAAACGAGCCCGCCGTAAGAAGGGCGCCAACCACGGCAAGAAGGCCTGCAGCTGACGGCCTGACGGCCTGATGCCCCTGGCAGGCGGGCGGTGCGGAGCCGGGGGACGGCTTCACACCGCCCGCCCTCGCAGGTCTGCCTCGTGTGTCTACGGAGTGGTTGTCTGTGATCAAAGAGCTTGCGCGCCGGCGCGCCGCGACCGGTGCGGGAAAGTGGATGGCTTGGTTCCCAGCGGGCATGCCCGGTCTGGGGGCGATGCCCGACCACGCGCGGTTCACCCGGACCGGGCGCTGGTGGGCCGACCGTCCGTCCGCGCCCCGGGCCGCGGCGGTCTCCTGCGCGGGGTACACCCTGATGGGCGGCGACCCGCGCGCCGTTCCTCCGGGGGCACTGGCCCCGCTGGCGTACGGCTACTTCGCGGTGCCGGACCGGTTCCTGCCCCTGCTGGGAGAAGCCTTCGAACGGATCGTGCCCTGGGAACGGATGCTCTGGGTCCGCGGCGACGACGCGCTGACGCCTCCATCGGTGACGGGCATGAACATCACCGTCCGCCGGCTGACAAGCGCGGACGCCGCAGCCGTCCATGGGCTCGGCCCGGAGCTGAGCTGGATCGCGGACACCTGGGGCGGACCGCACGGGCTCGCCGCGTCGGGCCACGGCTGGGGCGCCTTTCGCGACGGGCGGCTGCTCTCGCTGGCCTGCACCTACTTCCGCGGCAGCAGCTACGAGGACATCGCCGTCGCCACCCGCCCCGAGGAACGCGGCCGCGGACTCGCCACCGCCTGCGTACGCAGCCTGTGCGCGGACATCACCGCCCGGGGCACCCTCCCGACCTGGACCTGCTCGCGCCACAACGAACCCAGCCGCCGGCTCGCCGCCACCACCGGATTCCGCCTGCACCGCCAGTACGTGCACTACGCCGTGGGATCTCACAACTCCTCCTGCAGCCAGCAGCAGGGCGTCCACGGTCAGTTTCCCGGGCGTTGACGAGAACGCGTTCCTCTTCCTCGGACAGCTGGTCCACGATCCCCCGATCGGGGCGGGACCCGGCGGCGGGCAGGCGCCGCGTGACGGCGCGTATTTGCACTGGCACTATGCGCGCACGGTCCGTGAATGCGCCACCCCATCGAACGCCCCGCGCGTGTAATTGTCTGATCACAGTGAGTTGACGCCGGGGGCCCGGAGGGTGAGGGTCCGCACGTGGGCCCGATCACATACGATGCCGGATCGTAGCACCAGAGGTGCAAAATGGGGCATTCCAGCCATTAGCTGGGGGTGTTTTACGGCGTTACCTCGTAGGTCACACCCTTTGTCAGGCGGGTTTCGCGCCGCTAACAATGGCTGAGTCGCAGGGCGCCGTCGTTCGAGACGCGGCGCTTTTTCCGTGCCGAAGAGGCCCGGTGCGACGTCCCCGACTGGAAGAGGTTCTGCTCAGCCATGCGTTCCACCATCTCCGGCTATACCGCTCTGCCCAAGGCTCACAAGTTCTCCGCCGCCGGTCTCGTCACCGTCGCCGGTGCCGCCGCTCTGACGTTCGCGCTGGTGCCGCAGGCTTCCGCCGCTGACGTCTCCAGCGTCGGTGTGAAGCCCGTCGCGCAGAGTGCCCAGGAGTTCGGCGTGACGCAGGACGGCGAGCTGGCCAAGGCCGCCGACAAGGCCCGTGCCGACGCCAAGGCCGCCACGAAGACCGCCGCCAAGGCGAAGGCCGATGCTGAGCGTGCGAACCGTTCCACCGAGCGCAAGGCCCTCAAGCCCGCCGCTCCGGCAGCTCCGGCGAAGAAGGCTTACGCCGACAACCTGGACGGCTGGATCCAGGAGTCCCTGGACATCCTGCGCGCCAAGGGCATCCCGGCCTCCTACGACGGCATCAAGCGCAACATCATGCGCGAGTCGACCGGCAACCCGCGTGCGATCAACGACTGGGACGTCAACGCCGTCAACGGTGTCCCCTCCAAGGGCCTGCTGCAGATCATCGACCCGACCTTCAAGGCGTACCACGTCGACGGCACCTCCTGGGACATCTACGACCCGGTCGCCAACATCACCGCGTCCTGCAACTACGCCGCCGACAAGTACGGCTCCATGGACAACGTCAACTCCGCGTACTGACCGGGTTCCGACAGCGCAGAGTGCGCATCCCGCACAACAGATGGCGCATGACATGTAAAAGGGCGCGGCACCCTCGCGGGTGCCGCGCCTTTTTACATGGTCCGGGCGCAGCCAGCGAACGGACCGCTCGCATCCGTCCAGGGCAGTGACACGCCCCCTCCCTGCAGGGCCCGGGCAGGACCGGAGTCCCCCCGGGGCGGTCGACGGACCGAGAAGGTCATGGTCGTCGTAGTGAAACCTTGAGTGCCGTCCGTACGGCCACGGTTCGGTGTGACGCGTGCGCAACTCGCCGACGACGAATAGGGGTCTGTCGAGACGCTCCTGCCGGTCGGCAGGTTCGCTCCTGCCCCGCGGAGGAGGACTCGGGCCCGCCAACTGCCCACCCGTAAGAGCTAGTGGGAAACCCTCCAAGCCCGGCTGGACATCATTGTGTCCACCAAGATCACCGTGTTCATCCGCACCGCCGCAGACTTGCAGGAAGCGGCGGCCGAGACGGCCGCCGCTTCCTTGTCCGTGACGACACCTGGGACACAACACCGTGAGCGAACGCGTCATTGCGCCCAAGAGCCGGGGCTTCCTGTTCCTCGACTCCCATCCCGGCGGCTGCCGGCAGCAGGTCGACGAGATGTGGCAGGCCGTCCCCGCCCCGGTCACCGCCGTAGGCGAAGGGCCGGTGGCTCTGGTCATCGGTTCGTCCGCCGGGTACGGCCTGGCCGCTACGATCGCGGGCCTGGCACACATCGGTATCCGTGGCGTCGGCGTGTGCTTCGAGAAGGCGCCCGCCCGGCGCACCGGCACGGCCGGCTGGTACCGCACCGCCGCCACTGCCCGACTCGCCCGGCAGCACGGGCGGGACATGGTCTTCCTCAATGGCGATGCGTTCAGCGACACGGTGAAGGAGCAGGTCGCCGACCTCCTCGCCGAGCGGTTCGGGGGACGGCTCGACTTCCTGATCTACTCGGTGGCCGCGCCTCGCCGCACCGACCCGGACACCGGCGACGTGCATGCCTCGGTCCTCAAGCCGATCGGCTCGCCGTCGACCACCAAGACCCTCGTCTTCGACGAGCACGGCGCCCCGGAGGTGAAGGAGGTCACCACCGCGCCGGCCGAGGGCGACGACATCGAGCAGACCGTTGCGGTGATGGGCGGCGCCGACTGGGAGCGGTGGATCACGTTCCTGGCGGACCGGTCCCTGCTCGCCGACGGCTTCACCACCGCCGCCCTGTCCTACATCGGCTCGCCGCTCACCGCGGCGATCTACCGCCGGGGCACCATCGGCGCCGCAAAGGCCCATCTGGAAGCCACCGCACGCAGGTTGGACGAGCGCCTCGGCAAGGCCCTGGGCGGCCGGGCCGTAACCTCGGTCAATGCCGCTGCCGTCACCCAGTCCTCCACCGCCATCCCCGGCATAGCCCTGTACGTCGGGCTGCTGCGCGGCGTCCTCGGCGACGCCATGGTGGCCCCGATCGGTCAACTGGTGGAGCTGTGGGACCAGCTGACCGGCGCCCGCCCCCTCGACCTCGACGACGAGGGACGGGTCCGCCTCGACACCTGGGAACTCGACCCCGCCGTGCAGGACGCCATCGCCGAACGCTGGAGCACCGCCACCAGCGACACCATCACCGAACTCGCCGACCTCGACTGGTTCAGCGACGAGGTCCGCCGCCTCTACGGCTTCTCCGTCCCCGGCGTCGACTACACCGCCGCCGTCGAAACCGACGTCCCCTGGCCCGCTCTCACCATCTGACCCGCGCCGCGAACGCCCCCGATCGCGTCGTGAAGCGAGGTCGCCGCGGCGCCGGCCTTGGTGACCTGGGTCGTTGGTGCGTCGGCAGTGGCCGAGCGGTGGACGCCGCGCTGGAGCTTCTTGCAAGCGGGCTCGGCGAACCACCTGCTCGGCCGGAGGACAGCGCGCCCGCCCGCCGCCCGCCGCCCGCACACAGGCTGATCGACAGTGGGTCATCGCGGCGGGGAACCGCGCGTGATGGTCGAGCCACCGGCGGCCGCGACGTCGCACGTTCCCGGTTCAGGCGAACTCAGCCGGCCAGCTGGTCAAGTTGGCGGGCCAGCAGCTCCACGGTTTCCGTTGCCGCGGCCCGGTCCCCGTCGATACCCAGTTGCAGCAGCACGCCGTCCAGGGCGGCTGATGCGAGGCGGGCGGCGCCCGGGGCGACGGCGGGAGACATTCCGGCACCGACAAGCCACTGCTCCGCAGTGCGGAGGTAGGACGACGTGGCCGGCACCAACCGTTCGCGCCACAGCTCGTCCGCTTCGGCCAGTGAGGCCGCTTCCAGGTACAGCCGCATGGCCACGCGGGCCCCTGGTTCCGCGAGGGCCTGCCACAGGGCGCGTACCAGGTCGGACGGCTTGGTGACCCGCTGCCCCCGCCACATGACGGCCAAGTCCGCGAACGCCCGGTCCAGCAGTGCCACCACCAGCCCCTCGCGACTGCCGAAGTGGTACACGAGCATCCGGTCACTGGTGCCCAAGGCGGCCGCGAGGGGCCGCAGGGTGAGCGTTGCGAGGCCGTGTTCCCCTACGTAGGGCATGGCCGCGTTCAGCAACTCCTCGCGACGGGACACGTGTCTTCTCCTCGGGTGCCGTGTAGCGTATGTAGCGATCGCTACATACGCTACATACTAGGTGAACGGCGGTGCGGCTCGATGGGAAAACGACGGCTCGTGGACGTGTGGCCTGAGACTGCAGGGGCTTTCGTGATCTGGGTGGTCGCCTCAGCAGGGGTCACGGCCCTGGCGCCCGCCCTCGCGGACGCTCCGACCGCACCGGCTGCAGCGGCGGTCGCGACCGCCTTCACGGGCATCGGCGTCCTCGCCGGCCGGCTGCTCCCGACCGGACGCGGGATACGTCTCGGCATCGCCGTCGTGATCGTCGGGCAACTCCTCGACGTCGCCCTCGTCCTGGCCGCCGACGGACTCTACCCACGGACCGACGAGGGCGGTAGCGGACGCATCCTGCTGCTCCTGCTGGCCGGATACGCCGGGTTCCTGCTCGGCGCACTTGCGGGCGACCGCTCCTTCAAGGCGGCCATGGCACCGTCGCCGCCCCGGGAAACCACCCCCTGAGGACTGCCGGGCGGGTCACGGACGAAGCCCGGGGGCGAATGGCGATTCAGCGCGGCAGGGGTGCCATAAGGCCTTCGCGAGGCCGACCTCCGGGCGACCCCACACCCATCCGCACACATGTCCGGTTCTGGACGTGCGGAATCCAGGGCCTGCCGCATAGTGGCCATGTGTCAGATTTCAGTTGTGCCTCCTAGTTGTGCCTCCTGACGAAAGGCGTGTCATGAAGTTCGCGGTCATCGGCGGTACCGGGCTGATCGGATCGCAAGTCGTCGACAAGCTGAATGCCTCCGGGCACGAAGCCGTACCGCATTCGCAGTCCACCGGAATCGACGTCATCACCGGCCAGGGACTGGACGAGGCGGTGGCGGGGGCCGACGTCCTCGTGAACCTGACGAACTCCCCGACCTTCGACGAGGCGTCCCGCGCCTTCTTCCAGACCTCGATGGACAATCTTCTGGCCGCGGGCCGGAAGGGTGGTGTCCGGCACTTCGTCATCCTCTCGATCGTCGGCGTGGACCAGGTACCCGAGCTGGACTACTACAAGGCCAAGGCGCTCCAGGAGGACATCCTCACGGCCGGACCGATCCCTTACTCGATCGTCCGCGCGACGCAGTTCATGGAGTTCGTCGACGCGATCCTGTCCTGGACCGCCGACAGCGACACCGTCCGCCTGCCCGCCACGCCGATCCAGCCGATCGCCGCCAAGGACGTGGCCGACGCGGTGGCGCAAGTCGCCGCGGGCACCCCGCTCCATGGCATTCACAGCATCGCGGGCCCCGAGATCTTCGCCCTGGACGAGCTCGGCCGCCTCACCCTGTCCCACAAGGCCGACGCCCGCACCGTTGTCACCGACCCCACCGCCGGCATGTTCGCCGCCGTCAACGGCGACGTCCTCACCGACAAAAACGCCCATCTCGCCCCCACCCGCTACGCCGACTGGCTTTCCTGAACCGCTGGCGCAGCGGGTATCGAGCACCTCCGGCGCGCGATCTGGGCCACCGCCGCCGGGCTCACCGGCTTCTACACCCTGCGCTACGGGCTCGGCGCGCCCGACATGGCCCTCTACGCCCTGTTCGGTGCGCTGCCGCTGACGTTGTTCGCGCAGGTCCCAGGGCCTGCAAGGCAGCGGACGCGGACGTTCCTCGCGGTGCTGCCCGCCGGCTGGGTCCTGGTCACCGCGGGCACGCTGCTCGCAGCGCACTCGTGGAGTGCGGCCTGCGGCCTGTTCGTGCTGGGTCTCACGGCCTCGTTCCTGGGGACCGGCTGCTCGCCGGTGCCGAGGGGCCGGACCCCGGCGCCGCGCATCTGCTGGACCGTGCGACTCCTCCCTGGGAGACGGCCATGCAGCCCGGTCACCACACCGTCAGTGGCGGCGGGCTGCTCTTCGCGGCCCGCCGGGACGGGGAGGGGCCGGACGGGGAGGGGCCGGACGTGCCCGCGGAGGCGACCGCCCTGCTCATGACCCTGGCCGATCGCGTGGCGGACGACTGCCTGCGGGCCACCGATGTCGTCCGCTCGGCCGGGGCGGACGTGCCGGAGCTCTCCGGACCGTATTCCGGCGGCGGAGTCGGCGCCGTTGCGTTGTGCGGTCGCGCAGGTGCAGGAGCGCGGGCCGGACGCGGATCCTGCCGCGGTCCTGCTGATCGCCGACACCGAGGCGTGGCTGACCGGGGCCGCGCACGACGCTGCCCGGGTCGTGCGCACGGCCGCTCACTGAGCTCGACGGGCGGCTGCCGCCGCCCTCTCCCCCGCTCCGGCGACGTACCGTGGGCAGCATGAACGATCTTGCTGCCCCGTACGTCCAGGTCGACGGCCGTGCCGTCGACGCCGATCCGCTGTTCCTCGCCTTGATGGGCGGCTACGGCCACATGACCGCCATGCAGATCCGGGACGGCCGGGTGCGCGGCCTGGACTTCCATCTCACCCGGCTGGACACGGCCACCAAGGAGCTCTTCGGCGAGGGGCTGGACGGCGAGCTGGTGCGGGAGCGGATCCGGAGCGCCCTGGACGCGGCGGGAGTGCGCGATGCGTCGGCGCGGGTCTACGTGTACGCGCCGGAGCCGGGCGACCGGACGGTGACCGCGGTGATCCTGCGGCCTGCCGTGCCGGAACCCGGCCCGCAGCGGCTGCGCAGCGTTCCGTACGTCCGGCCCACCGCCCACCTCAAGCACGTGGGGGTCTTCGGGCAGGCCTACCACCTGCGGCAGGTGAAGGCGGCGGGCTTCGACGAGGCGCTGCTGGTGGAGCCGGACGGCACGGTGGCCGAGGGTGCCATCACCAACGTGGGCTTCCTCGAAGGCGGCACGGTGGTCTGGCCGTCGGCCCCCGCCCTGGACGGCATCACCATGCTGGTGCTGCAGCGGGAGCTGGACCGGGCGGGCCTGCCGTGGCGGCGGCAGGCGGTGCGGCTGGACGAGGTGGCGCGCTTCGACGCGGCCTTCGTCTGCAATTCCGTGGGCGTCTCGCCCGTACCGCTGATCGACGACGTGCGGTTCCCCCCGGAGGCGGAGCCCGTGCGCACGCTGAAGCGGCTGTACGAAGCCGCGGCGTGGGACACGATCTGACCCACGGCGGCCCAGGGGCCGGGCCGAGCCGGACGGTCGACGGGCCGCGCAGTCGGCGCGGCCCGGGGCTCGTGGCCGTCGCGCGGGTGCTCTACACACACGGTGCTTCGTCCGAGGACCATGCGCCGAACCACTGCTCGGCGCCGTACTCCTCGAACCGCTCCACCTCGGTGAACCCCAGCTTCGCCGCGAGGCGCATCGCGCGGTCGTTGGCGGTCCGGGTGCAGAGCACCACCGGCTCACCGGGGAGTACGCCGGCGAACCAGTCGAGTGCCGCTGCGCACGCCTCGGCGGCGTACCCGCGTCCCCACGCTTCCGGCAGGACCATGTAACCGAGCTCGGCCTCCCCGCCCTCCGGACGGACGTGGCCCGGACGCTCCGCACCGCGCCGGTCGAGCGTGACCATGCCGATCATCGCTCCGTGGAGATCGATCACGAACAGGCCGGGGCGCCGCCCGGGTATCTCAGGCACCCCGTCCTCGAGTTCATCACGCGATCGAGGGCCGCCGATATAGGTGCCCACCTCCGGTGATGCGAACAGCTCGATGAACGCCGCACGGTCCCGGGCCTCGGACTCGCGGAGGGCGAGCCGTTCGGTCCTGATCGGGGCAGGTGGCCAGGCGACGGGTCCGGGTCCAGTCATGGCGGGCAACTTATCGCACGCCTGCGAGAGTGATCCGGGAGACGGGAGCGAAAACCTCGCCCTGAGGATCTCGGGCGCCTCACACCGGCAGACCCGTCGCGAAATCAGGCGTTGATCGTTTGTCGGTCTCCGGGTGCTGTGCTGCAGGTGATCCACCCCACCGAGACCCCGGAGGCCTCGTGCTCGGGCACATCGCCGTTGCCGTCATCACCGCAGCGGCTCGCGCCGTGACTGCTGTCTCGACGGGTGAGCAGCCCGCGGCTCACTGACAGGCCGAGGGGAATACCCCGTTTCTTTCGTCCCTTCGGGTGGCGATGGGGAGGCACCGGGCGCCGCGCACGCCGGCCGAGGACATCCGGCGGGTCTCGAGTGCCACGATGGGCGGTCGTCAAGAGGAGTTGCCGTGGGTGACCGTTGCACCATGCCGTCCGTGCCGGCCGTGCCGTCCCTGCCTTCCGGCGCGATTGCCGTCGTGGGGGCCGCCTGCCGTCTGCCGGGTGGGATCCGCGATCTGGGCGGATTGTGGGATGCGCTGGCCGGCGGGCGGGATCTGGTGTCGGCTGCGCCGCCTGACGGGCGGTTCGACGTGGGGCGGTTTTTCGACCCGGATCCGGCGTTTCCCGGGAAGAGTTACACCTTCGCCGGCGGATATCTCGATAATGTGACGGATTTCGACGCGGAGTACTTCGGGATCTCTCCGCGTGAGGCCCAGCGCATGGATCCGCAGCAGCGGTTGCTGCTGGAGATGACGGCCGAGGCGTTCGATGACGCGGGCATCGACCCGGCGGGGCTGGCCGGTTCCGACACGGCGGTGTTCGTCGGGGTGGCCGACACGTCGTACGGGGTGCTGCAGATGCTCCGGTCCGAGGACATCGATCCGCACACGATGACGGGCGGGGCGGCCTCGATCGCCGCGAACCGGCTGTCGTACGCCTTCGACCTGCGCGGGCCGAGCATGGCGGTGGACACCGCGTGCTCGTCGTCCCTCGTCGCGGTGCATCAGGCGTGCGAGGGGCTGCGTGCGGGGCGCAGCCGGGTGGCGGTGGCGGGCGGGGTCAGCCTGCTGATCAGTCCGCAGGCTTATGTGGGGTTCTCCCGCGCGAGCATGCTCTCGCCGCGCGGGCGTTGCGCCGCCTTCTCCGCCGCGGCGGACGGGTACGTGCGCTCCGAGGGCGGTGGCGTCGTCCTGCTCAAGCGGCTGTCGGACGCGCTGGCCGACGGGGACCGTGTGCACGCCGTCATCGCGGCGAGCGGTACGAACGCCGACGGGCGGACGCCGCACCTGCCGGTGCCGAGTGCGGAAATGCAACGGCAGTTGCTGGCGGACGTGCACGCGCGGGCCGGTGCGGGTGCGGACGACCTGGTGTACTTCGAGGCGCACGGTACGGGGACCCCTGTCGGTGACCCGCTGGAGTGCCTGGCCATCGGGCAGGCCGTGGCCGCGCGGCGCAGCAGCGGTCCGCTTCCCATCGGGTCGGTGAAGTCCAATCTCGGGCATTCCGAGCCCGCTTCCGGCATGGCCGGCCTGTTCAAGGCCATGCTCGTGCTGCGGCACGGCCGGATTCCCGCCACTTTGCACAGTGTTCCGCCCAACCCGGCGATCGATTTCCGGGGGCTGAATCTCGAACCGGTCGGCGCGATGCGCCCGGTGGCCCGCTGCGGGGGTTTCGTGGGGGTGAACAGCTTCGGGTTCGGCGGCGCCAACGCGCATGTGGTGCTCGCAGGGGCTCCCGCGCCGGTTCCGCCGCCGGACCGTGCGGACCGTGCCCGGCCGGATCTGCTGCCGGACCGGATGCCGGGTCTTCTGCCGCTCGTGATCAGCGCGCGCAGCCGGCGGGCACTGGCGGAGACCGCCCGCGCTCTGGCGGACCGGCTCGCCGCCGTCTCCTCGGAGGATTTCTACGACCTGTGCTGGACGGCCTGCAGGCGGCGGGCGCGGCACCCGTACCGTGCCGCTGTGCTGGCCGGTACGCCGGAGGATGCGGCCCGGCAGCTGACGGAGCCGGCACTGCACGAAGGGGAACTGCGCGCGCCGGACGGGGCGGTGGACGGTGGCCGCGTGGCCTTCGTGTTCTCCGGCAACGGGAGCCAGTGGCCCGGCATGGCCGCCGACCTGATGGCCGCGGAGCCGGTGTTCCGGGCGGCCGTCGAGGAAGTGGACGCCCATCTCACGCCGCGGCTGGGCTGGTCGGTGGCCGGACTGCTCGCGGCCGGGGCGCAGGAGTCCGGTCACGTCTCGCGGATGGCCGACACCCGCTACGCCCAGCCCGCGCTCTTCGCCGTCCAGACCGGCCTGGTGGTCCTGCTGGCTCATTACGGGGTGCGGCCGCAGGCCGTCGTGGGGCACAGCGTGGGGGAGGTGGCCGCCGCGTACGCCTGCGGGGCGCTGGACCTGCCCGCCGCGGCCAGGGTCGTGGCCGAGCGGAGCACGGCCCAGGCTGCCACGGCCGGGAAGGGCCGGATGGCCGTGGCGGCCCTGACGCCGCAGGAGGCGGAGAAGGAGATCGCCCCGTACGCGGGGCTGCTGGAGATCGGTGCCGTCAACAGCGGCCGGGACGTGACGGTCTCCGGGGACACGCGGTCGTTGCGCGAGCTGGGTGAGCGCCTCGCCGGCCGGGGGATTCCCTTCCGCGAGCTGGACGTCGACCACGCCTTCCACAGTTCGGCCATGGACGGGATCGAGGGGCCGCTGCGTGAGGCGCTGGCGGGGCTGTCGTCGGCCGGGCCCCGGGTGCCCATGTACTCCACCGTCACCGCCCGGAGCGTGCGGCGGGGACAGCTCGGCGCAGCGTACTGGTGGGACAACGTGCGCCGCCCCGTACGGTTCGACGCGGCAGTGCGCCGGATGGCCGAGGAGGGCGGCGGGCTCGGCGCGGTCGTCGAGATCGGGCCGCAGCCGAGCCTGCGCGGCGCGCTGGCGCGGATCGCCGCCGAGTACGGGGGAAGGGCCTTCCCCGTCGTGCCGACGCTCGGCCGGGGGTGCGGGGGCGTCGACGCGGTGCGCCGGGCCGTGGCCCGGCTGGCCGCCGCCGACGTGGGCACGGACTGGGGCCGGTGGTTCCCCCGGCCCGGACGCGTCGTGGACCTTCCTGCCTACGCCTGGCAGCGGAAGCGGCACTGGTCCGGCACGCCGGAGCACTGGATCCGTACCAGCGGTGACGGCATCGTCGTCCACCCGCTCCTGGGCGAGCGGGCCCCGGTCCTCGAACCCACCTGGCACACCACGCTCGAACGGACCCGGTGCCCCTGGCTGGCCTGCCATCGCGTGGGCGGTGCCGCGGTGATGCCCGCCGCCGCGTATCTGGAGATGGCGCTGGCGGCCGGCCGCGAGGTGTTCGGCGACGCCGTCGAGCTCGACTGCGTGGACATCAGCCGGATGCTTCCCCTGGACTGGGACGCGAAGGGCATCCGGCTGCAGACCTCCCTGTCGGACGAGGACGGCGTCTTCCGGGTGGCCAGCCGGGCCGCGGACACCGACGGTTGGCGGCTGCACGCCCGCGGCCGCTCCCGCCGGCTCGCCGGGGCCGCGCCGCCCGCCCTGGACGTCGCGCGGACGCGCGAGCGTACGGCCCGGGCGGTTCCCGGGTCCGAGCACTACGCGGCGGCGGAGCGCAGAGGGCTGGACTACGGGCCGGCGTTCCGGGTGCTGCGTGAACTGCGGGTGGGCGACGGCGAGATCCTGGCCTCCTACCACCACGAGGTACCGGACGAGGGGTATGACGCCCGCGGCGGGTACGGCGGCTACGTCGTCCACCCCGCGCTCCTCGACGGCGCCCTGCAAGCCGGGATCTTCCTCCTGCCCGGGACCACGGACACCTATCTGCCGGCGGCCGTCGGCCGGCTGCGGATGTGGCGCACGCCGGACCCCGCCGGTCTGGTGCACGTCCGCGAGCGCTCCAGGACGCCGCGCGAGGTCGTGTGCGACATCACGGTCACGGACGCCGGGGGCCGGGTCTCGGTCGAGCTGGAAGGCTGCCGCCTGCACCGCTCGGCCCTGCACGACGACCTCCCGCGGGAGTACGCCACGGTCATGCGGGCGGCGACCCTGCCGGGGCGGCGCGCACTGCCCGCCTCGGCGCCCCCTCCCCCGGCGGTCCTGGCCGCGGCACGTCCGGACATCGGCACGATCCTCGGGTCCTGGGACGGCCGGCGGCACGCGCAGTGCACGGACGCGCTCGCCCGTGCCGCGGCGCACGGCGCCGCGGAGGCCTTCGCCGCGATCCTGCCGGAGCGGTCGCCCGTCGCCTTCGGCTTCGGCGACCTGGCGGCCGCCGGCGTCCTGCCCGGCTACCGCTCCTACGTGGGCATGCTGGCGCGCATGGCACAGCGGTACGGGTTGCTGGAGGAGTCCGGCGCCCAGGAGTCCGGCGGCCGGCGCTGGACGTTGCTGCGTCCGGGGGACTTCAAGGGCGCCCTGCGGGACGTGCTGCGGGAGCACCCGGCCTACCCGGCCACGGCGGCCCTCCACGGCCGGGGCGGGCTGCACCTCGCCGATGTCCTGACCGGTCGCCGCGATCCCGCGGAGCTGCTGTTCCAGGACAACGGCCCGCCGCTGATGCGGCAGTTCCACGACACCGAACCGGCCTGTGCGGTGCAGTACCGGATCGCTGCGGCCGTGGTGAGGTCCCTCGTCCGGGCGGCGCCCGAGGACGGTCCGCTGCGGGTGCTGGAAGTGGGAGCCGGGGGCGGCGGACTCACCGCCCGGCTGCTGCCGCTGCTGCCGCCGGAGCGCACGGAGTACGTGTATACGGACGTTTCCGGGGCGCACTTCTCCGCGGCACAAGAGCGCTTCACCGCGTACGACTTCGTCGACTACCGCACCTTCGACCTCGACCTCGACCTCGACCACGGCCCCGGCCTCTGCGACCACGCCGGGAACGACCCCGCCGGGAACGCACAGGGGATGCCGGCGGAGAGCTTCGACCTGATCGTTGCCGGGCATTCCCTCCACGCGGCGCGTGACGTGGCCGCCGGGGTGCGGCGGCTGGCGCGGCTCCTCGCTCCCGGCGGGAGCCTGCTGGCCGTGGAGGCCCACGACCCCGAGGCCTTCGCGCTCAGCACCGCGATGCTGCCGGATTTCTGGCGCGCTGCGGGCCCCGGCCGGCGAACCGGCTCCGTACTGCTGTCCCGCTCCCAGTGGTCGGCCGTCCTCCAGGCGAACGGATTCGGCACGCCTGCACAGGCCGGACCGGCGCACAGCCCGGCAGGCGACCGGTTCTCCGTCTTTCTGGCCCGCCGGGATGCTTGTCCGCCGCGCGAGGACGGCGGAGCACCGGCCGGGATCCGGGGCCAGGAGACACCGGCCCAGGAGGTACCTGTCCAGGAGACGCCGATCCCGGAGACGCCGTTCCAAGGAACGCCGAACGCTCACTGGCTCGTGATCGTCGAGGACGGCTCCGAACCGGCCCTGATCTCCTCCCTGGCCGCTCAGCTGTCCGACGCGCCCGGGTCCGTACGCACCGTCACCGCCGGAGAAGTGCGCGAGGGCCTGCACGCCCTCGGGCCTGCGGGGGCCGACGCCGTGCTCGTCCTGAGCGAGCAGCAGGACCGGGCCGCATCCGACGACCCCGGCGCCGCGGTCGGCCTCGCGGTGCGCCGGGTCGCCACCCTGCGGGAGCTCGCGCGTGCCTGCCCCGGGCACGGCCAAAGCGCGCTGCGGCAGCTGACGCTCGTCACCCACCCGACCGGCGCCCTCCCGTCCCCGGAGCGCGCCACGTGCCCCGGCCAGGCGGCTGCGTGGGGTGCCGCGCGGTCCCTCGCCAACGAAGTGACGCACCTGCCCGTGCGGCGCGTCTCACTGGAGCGCGGTGCGCAGCCGGAGCGGGACGCCCGCAGGCTGGCCGAGGAGTTGCTCGCGCAGGCGCCCGGGGAGGACGAGGTCGCTCTCACCCGCGGCGGCCGGTTCGTGCCCCGGGTGGTGCGGGCGTCCGCACCCGTGGTCCCGTCCCCGGCCCGTACGGATTCCAGCTACCGCCTGTCGGTGGCCGGCCTCGGACTTGGTTACCGGCTCCACTGGGACGAGGTTGCCGTGCCCCGGCCGCAGGCAGGCGAGGTCGTGGTCGCCGTCCGGGCCGCGGCGCTGAACTACCGGGACGTGATGGTCGTCACCGGTCTGCTGCCCGCGGTCGCCGAGGACGCCGTCCCCTCCGAGCAGCTCCTCGGTCTGGAGTGCGCGGGAGTGGTCACCGCGGTGGGTCCGGACGTGGAGGGTCTCTCGGTCGGTGACCGGGTCTTCGGGACGGCGGCGGGGGCCTTCGCCGGTCACGTCCGTGCCCGCGCCTCGATGGTGCGGCGGATCCCCGGGCGGCTGGCCTTCACCGAGGCCGTCACCCTGCCGACGGTCTTCCTGACCGTCCAGCACAGTCTCGAACACCTGGCCCGGCTTCGCCGCGGTGAGCTCCTGCTGGTGCACGGCGGGGCGGGAGGGGTGGGGCTGGCCGCTCTGCAGTACGCCCGGCGCGTCGGGGCGCGGGTCGTCGCCACCGCCGGTTCCCCCGCCAAGAGGGACCTGCTGCGCGTGCTCGGCGCCGACCACGTCCTGGATTCGCGCGGTGCGGACTTCGCCGACCGGGTCCGGCAGCTGACGGGCGGGCACGGGGCCGACGTCGTCCTCAATTCCCTCAGCGGTCAGGCCATGGCCCGGGGCATGGAGGTCCTCGCCCGGGGCGGGAGGTTCGTCGAACTGGGCAAGCAGGACGTGTACGCCAACCGCCGTGCCCTGCTGCGCCCGCTGGCCGGGAACACCTCCTTCTTCGTCGTGGACGTCGCGCAGATGACGGCCTCGGGCTCCGGGGCGGCCTCGGCCGCGTTCGGCACGGTGGCACGGCGGGCGGAGCGCGGCGAGTACCGGCCGCTGCTGCACCAGGTCTTCCCCGCCCACCGCATCGACGAGGCCTTCCGTTCGATGCAGCACTCGCGGCACATCGGCAAGGTCGTGGTCGCCTTCGGGGAACCCGTCCCGGTGCGGCCCGCCTGCGAGCCGCACCGCCTGGACCCCGAGGGCACCTACCTCGTCACCGGCGGCCTCAGCGGGCTGGGGGCCTCCACCGCGCTCTGGCTCGCCGAACGCGGCGCCCGGCACCTCGCGCTGACCGGGCGCCGGGGCAGCGCGACGCCGGGAGCCGCCGCGCTCCTGGCGCGCCTCGCCGCGCAGGGGGTGACCGCGGGCGCGTACGGCGTCGACGTCACCGACGCCGGAGCCATGGGGGCGCTCGTCCGGGATCTCGACGCCGGCGGCCGGCCCCTGCGCGGGGTGGTCCACGCGGCGATGCACCTGGAGGACGACAAGCTGACCGGGCTCGACGACGAGCGCATCCGTGCGGTCCTGGCCCCGAAGCTGGGCGGCGCCCTGGTCCTGGACCGTCTCACCCGGGGGCGCGACGCCGGCTTCCTCGCCTACTCCTCCCTGAACGTCTGGGCGGGCAGCATCCAGCAGGCCGGTTACTCGGCCGGGAACCTCTTCCTCGAAGCGCTGGCCCGCACCCGGCTCCAGGCCGGTGAACCCGCCCGTGCGGTGGCGTGGGGCGCCATCGGTGAGACGGGCTACGCCGCCCGCCACGGGCTCAATCCGGCGCTGGCGAAGGCCGGCCTGCGCCCGGTCACGCCCGGCGAGGCGTGCGCGGCGCTCGACACCTTCCACTCCTGGGGTACGGAGGTGGCCGGTTTCGGGCGGTGCGACTGGGCCCGCATGGCGATGATCATGCCGTCGCTGACCGCTCCCCGCTTCCGGCAGGTGATGCCGTCGGGCACTGCGGAAGCGGATCACCGGCTGGACGAGCTCCTGGTGCAGCTCGCGGCGACCCGTCCCGACGAGGCGGCCGAGCGTCTGGAGCAGGCCATCGCCACCGCGACCGCCGGCATCCTGCACATGCCGGTGGACAGCCTCGACCGGGCCAGGCCCCTCCAGGAGTACGGCCTCGATTCGCTGATGAACATGGAGCTGCTGGCCGAGCTGCGCGGACGGTTCCCGTGCGAACTGGCCGCGATGGACCTGCTGCACAGCGACGGGTCGATCCGGAGCATCGGCACGACGCTGCTGCGCCGGATGGCGGAGGCGCCCGTGGACCGGCCGCTTCCCGTGCCCCGGCCCCGGGGCTGACGCGGACGGCGGCCGGGGCCGCTCACCAGGTCCCGGGTTCCGGCCGGAGGAAGTCCGGCGCCCACTCCCCCGGTTCCGTCTCCCCTTCGTCCTCTTCACCGGCCGGGCGGGCCAGGGCTCCGTCGCCGGGAAGGGGGCTGACGGGGAGGTGGATCACGGAGTGCCGGATCGCGTCGTGGAAGATCTCCTGTTCGGCTGCCAGCAGGATCCCGCCGGTGTCCAGCAGTGCGGCGCTTCCGGTGTGCCGTGCGACGCGGGGATGGCCGCCGCTGCAGACGTGGACCCGCAGCCGGTGCCCGGCGGGGAACCGGTGTGCCGTCGGCCACAGGTCGACGGACACCTTCGTCACCCCGTCCGCGTCGCAGGGGCTGCCGGCGCCGGGTGAGACGCGGCGGATGCCTTCGCAGACGTTCATGGAAGCGCCGTCGGGATGGACGTCGCAGATCCGTACTCCGCAGTCGGTGTGGGTCCGGGAGGAGCGCAGGTGGATGTCGGCCGTCACCGGTCCGATGAGCTCCATGGGGGCGGGCAGCGGGTCGCTGGTGTAGGTGAGGACGTCGGCGCGTTTCTCCAGCGGCCTGCAGTCCTCGGGCCGGGAGTCGCCGAAGATCACCGGTCCGCGCGGGACGGGCGTGGGATCGGCGGGGTCGTAGCGGTAGCGGCGCGGCTCGCCGTGCGCGGGCGGCACGGGGCGCAGGCCCCCGTCGGCGTGCAGGTACCAGGGCCGTGCCGACGTCCCGGGTGGTGGCCAGTCGGGGTACTCGCGCCATTCCTTGGCCCCGGTGACGTGGATCCGTACGGGCTGCCCGCGCAGGGGCGGGGCGCCGGTGAGGTGGGAGCGGAAGAATTCCGCGGCTTCGCGCAGGGCGACGGGGAGCAGGCGCCGGTCGCAGTGGTACCAGGGGCCGATGGTGAGGTGGGGCCGGTGGCCGGCGGCGCGCAGAGCCTGGTAGTCGCGGAGCTGGCCGGGGAGGAAGACGTCGTGCCAGCCGGCCAGGAAGTGGACGGGCAGGGTGGTGCGGCCGAGGTGGTGGCGGGCGTCGAGCCGGGCGCGCAGGGGGCTGCCGGGTTCGCCGTTCGCGAGGAGTTCCTGGAAGAAGGGCATGGGCATGCCGCTGACCACGGTGTCGAGTTCGTGGACGGGGCGTCCGGAGTCCAGGGCGCGCTGTACGCGGCGGGGCAGTGTCAGGAGGCGGGAGCGGTCGCGGCTGGCGCACCAGTAGAGGCTCGACTCCAGGGCGAAGGCTCCTCCGGGGTAGACGGCGTCGGCGAGGGAGGAGGCGGAGATCTGCACGGACATGGCCTTGCACTCGGGCACGCCGTGGGCCAGGGCCCACTGCACGTAGCCCGTGGCGCTGGCTCCGTACATGACGAAGGTGCCGTCGAACCAGGGCTGTTCGCGCAGCCAGGCCACCGTGGACAGCCCGTCCTCCCGTTCGCTCGCGGGGTCCTGGACGGAGTAGCCGTGGGCCACGTCGCGGGTCTCCTGGACGATGACGTGGAAGCCGCGGCGGGCGAAGTACTGGCCGTAGATCAGGCCCATGGGGATGCGTCCGACGGGTGAGCGGACGAGGACGGTCGGGGCCGGGCCGCTCCTGGAGGGGTGGTAGTGGTCGGTGGGGAGGACGGTGTTGTCCGCCATGGGCACGGGGATGCCCCGGCGGCCGCCGGCGTCACCGCCCCGGTCCGTGGCGGCAGCGGTGCGGCGTCGGGTGAAGGACATGGCGGGACCGTTCACTTCAGCCAGTGCAGGCAGCGGCGGGCGAGGTCGGTGACCGAGGTGCTGTTGACGATCTCCAGCATGGGCAGGGTGCAGCCGAGCCGCTTCTGGAGGGCCGTCATGAGTTCGGCGCCCATGAGGGAGTCCACGCCCAGCTCCGTCAGGGAGCGGTCGAGGGCCAGCCGGTCGGGGGACGTCTGGAGGATGTCGGCGAGGGTGTGGGTGAGGACGTCGGTGATCAGGGCGAGGGCGGTCTCGGGGGTGGCCTCGGCCAGCCGGCGGGCGAGGGTCTCGTCGCCGTCGCAGGTGCCGTGGTCCGCGGGCAGGACGGTGCTGAAGCGGGCGGCGGCCGGCACCAGTTGCCGTGCCCGGTCCCAGTCGATGTCGGCGAGGACGGCCACGTCGTCGCCCCGGGTCAGGAGGGTGCCCAGCGGTTCGAGGAGTTCGGCGGCCGGTACGGGGGGCAGGCCGATCGTGCTGAGGTAGGCGGTCATGTCGTTGCGGGCGGCGTGGCCGGTGTCGGCGACCGCGCCCCAGCCGACGGCCAGGGCCGGCCGCCCGGCCCGGCGGCGGGCTCTGGCCAGGGCTTCCAGGTAGACGTTGGCGGCCGCGTAGTTGCTCTGATGGAGGTTGCCGGTGAGCCCGGTGACGGAGGAGTGCAGCAGGAACAGGGTGAGGTCGCGGTCGCGGGTCAGCTCGTCCAGTACGGACGCGCCCGCCGCCTTGGGGGCCAGGACGTGGCGCAGGCTCTCGTCGGTGAGGTCCATCAGGGGTCCGTCGTCGTAGACCGCCGCCGCGTGGACGACGCCGCGCAAGGGGTGTTCGCGGGTGTCGGCCTCGGCCAGGACCGCGCGCATCGCATCGGCGTCGGCGGCGTCCGCGGCGTGCGTGGTGACGTGCACGCCCTGCCGGTGCAGTGTGTCGAGGAGTGCGGGCGCCTCGGGGGTGCCGGCCCCGCGCCGGCCGGTCAGTGCCAGACGGCGTGCTCCGTGCCGGGCCAGCCACTGGGCCGTGGCCGCGCCGAAGCCGGCCAGGCCGCCGGTGACGAGGTAGGTCGCCTCCGGGTCCAGCGCGGGCGGCTCGGGCTGCTGCTCGACCTGCGGGGCGGACTCCAGGGAGATGACGACCTTGCCGATGTGGCGTGAGTGCTGGAGGGTCTCGAAGGCGTCGGTGATCCGGTCGGCGGGGTAGACGTGGTGCAGGATGGGCCCGTAGACGCCCTCGCGCACCCGCCGCGCGATCTCCGGGCCCTCGACTGCGGCGATCTCCGGGTGCTGGGTGAGGAGTTCGTGGATGTCGCCGACCGCCGACAGCGTGAGGTTGTTGAGGAAGGGTCGCAGCAGCAGCGGGGTGTTGCCGTAGAGGTCGCGTTTGCCGAGCTCGATGAAGCGGCCGCCGCTGCGCAGGGATTCCAGTCCGCGGCTGATGGCCTCGCCGGCGAGCGAGTTGAGGACGACGTCGACTCCCCGGCCGCCGGTGAGGTCCTTCACCTGGTGGGCGAAGTCCAGGGACCGCGAGTCCAGGACGTGCCGGACGCCGAGCAGGCGGAGCAGGTCCCGCTTGGCGGGGGTGCCGGCGGTGGCGATGACGTGGGCGCCGGCGTGGGCGGCGTACTGCAGGGTGGCCAGGCCGACGCCGCCGGCCGCGCCGTGCACGAGGACGGTCTCGCCGGGTTCGAGGCGGGCGAGGCGGTGCAGGCTGTGGTGGACGGTGAGGTAGACGCCGGGCAGCGTGGCGGCCTGGCAGAAGTCCATGCCGTCGGGCATGCGGCCGGTGAGGTGTTCCTGGACGGTGGCGTGCGAGGCCAGCATGTCGGCGCCGAAGCCGAAGACGCGGTCCCCGACCGCGAACCGGGTGACGCGGGATCCGACGGCCGTGACCACACCCGCGCACTCCAGGCCGAGGCCCGGCTCCTTGCCGCGCGCCTCGCCGGCGCGCGGGGTGCTCAGCGGGATGAGGTCGAGGGACTGCAGGACGTCCCGGTAGTTGAGCGCGGCGGCCCGTACGGAGACGAGTACCTCGTCCGGTCCGGGCCGGGGCGCCCGGGCGGGAACCCAGGCCAGGCGGTAGTGGCGGCCCGGTGCGCGCAGCCGCAGGGCGAAGGAGGTTCCCCGGGGTGCGGGTGCGGTGGTGGTGAGGGCGGGGCGGGCGTGGATCCGGGGCACGAAGCGTCCGGAGGGGGTGAGCAGGATCTCGTCCTCGGTGGTGGGGTCGGCGAGTTCCGCGGCCAGGCGGGCGGCGTCCGCCTCGGGGTTGCCGCCGCGTTCGAGGGAGATGCGGCGTACGGCCAGTTGCGGGTGTTCGCTGCCGATGCAGCGGGCCGCTCCCCACAGCGTCGCGGCCTGCGGGGCGAGGGGGCGTTCGGGGGCCGGCAGGGCTCCGGTCGGGGGTGTGGCCAGCCACAGGGCGATGTCGCTGCGCCGGGCGGCGGAGGTGACCAGGGCGCGCAGCGCCGCGAGACGGTGCACGGCACGGCCGGTGTCCAGGGGGGCGGGTTCCGTGCCGTCTGTGCCGGGGCCTTCGGCGTCGAGGAGCAGGACGACCCCGAGGTCACCGGGGTGCTCGTCGAGCAGGGCCGACCAGTGGGCCGGTTCCGTGGCGGGCGCGGCACGGCGGGCCCCGAGCTGCGAGGCGAGGGCGTCGGCGAGCGGGTCGCCGTCGGATTCGGCGGCGACGATCCAGGAGCCGGACGGCTGGGCGGGCACGGCTGCGGGGGCCGGTTGGGGGCGGTGCGGCCGCTGGGCGAGGAGCAGGAAGGAGTCGCCGTGTCCGATGGTGAGGGGGTGGGCGTATCCGGCTTCCGAAAGGACCTTCTTCCACGCGCCGGGGGCCAGCAGTGGTCCCGAGGGGCGCAGGCCGGTGTCGTGGCGGGTCCAGAAGCCGGGCAGGAGGCCGTAGAGCAGGGCCCATGCGGCGGGGTCGTGGGTCTCGGTCGCGAGGAGGTGGCCGTCGTCGGCGAGGAGCGTGCCGAGGTGGGCGAGTGAGCGGCGCAGGTCGCTCGCGGTGTGCAGGGCGTGTCCGGCGATCACGAGGTCGAAGCCGGCTTCGGGCAGTCCTTGCTCCAGGGGGTCCTGGTCGAGGTCCAGCGTCCGGTAGGTGACGAAGTCGTGGGGGCGGAAGTGCCGTTGGGCGCGGGGGAAGAAGGTGTCGGAGACGTCGGTGCAGACGTACTGCGTGCGGTCGGGCGGGAGGAGGGGCAAGAGGGACGCGGTGGTGCCGCCGCTGCCGGCGCCGACCTCCAGGACGCGCAGCGGCCGGTCGGCGGGCCAGCCGGCGACGACGCTCTCCAGGGCCGCGCGCAGGGCCTGGAGCCCGAAGCGCACCATGCCTCCCCCGGCGTGGAGTTCTTCCAGCAGCGGCCGGTGGGTCGCCGTGTGGAGGACGTCCGCGGCGTCGAGGCGCCCGCGCAGCACGTCGGGCAGCCGTGAGCCGCACGTGCCGAGCAGGGCGATCTCCACGGCGAGGCCGGGGTGACGGCGGCCGAGTTCGCGGACGCGTTCCTGCGGGGCCGGGGTGCGCACGATGCGCCACCGGTCTTCCTCGGTGCCCGGTGACGCCACGGGCGCGGCCAGGCCGTGGGCGCACGCCGTGTCCAGCAGCGTGTCGAGCAGCTTCGCGCAGGGGGCGATCACGCCCGCGTCGAGGAGCTCGGTCTTGGTGAAGGCACCGGGTCCGGGAAGCAGGCCCTCGACGGCGGCCGCCCCGAAGTGCGCCGTCAGTTCCCTGGCCGCGTCGAAGACATGGGCGGTCCCGTCCGCATCGTGCAGGAGGTCGCGGCACGCGTCGGCGACGGCGGCGGGGCCGGGCAGCGGGCTGGGGCCGAGGTCCTGGCCGGGGCGGCAGGCCGCCCTCATGACGGTGAGGTGGTGCCGGGCGCCGGTGGCCCCCGGCCGGTCGAAGCGGCGCAGCCGCACGCCTTCCAGGGACAGGCAGACCTGGCCGTCGGGGTCGAGGACGGTGAGGTCGAGGAGCGATTCGCGCGCGGAGCGGGCCCGGAGGCGGGCGTGGAAGTGTCCTTCGGCGGGCAGCGGCCGCCAGGCGCGTACGCGGTCGAGGGACGCGGGCAGGCAGGGCTCGCCCTGGACGGCCAGGTCCTCCAGCAGGACGAGGCCGGTCTGGACCGCTCCGTCCAGCAGGGCGGGGTGCGCCTCGTAGCCGGACAGGTCGGCGCGGGTGGTGTAGCGGGTCAGGGACTCGTCCGGGCCGATGTGCAGGTCCTCGCCGAGCACCAGGAAGTCGGGGCCGTAGGAGACGCCGACGCGTTCGATCATCCGGTAGAACTCCTCGGCGGTCCACCGGTCCGGCAGGCGGGCGGCGACGCGGCCGATGTCGACCGGTTCCGGGCGGGGTTCGAGGAGCCGGCGGACGCGTCCGCGCGCGTGCTCCTGCCAGGCGTCGCCGCCCTCGCCGCGGCCGGCGATGCGGATCAGGCCGTCGTCCGCCGACAGCGTCGTCTGGATCCGCAGCTCGCGGTCGTTCTCGAACGGCAGGACCAGCGCACGGGGGATGGTGAGGTCGGTGACCTCCACGGCGCTGTCCCAGGCCCGCCGCCCGGCTGCCAGCGCCATCTCCGTGAAGCCCGTCGCGGGCATGAGCACGGCGCCGGCGATGCGGTGGCCTTCGAGCCAGGGGGCGCGTGCGGGGTCGAAGAGGCCGTGCCAGGAGGGGTCGGCCAGGTCCGCGCGCTCGCCCAGCAGCGGATGGTCGGCGGAGCCGTCGCCGCAGCGGCGGGCCCAGGCGCCGGGTTCGCCGTTCCAGTGGCGCTCGCGCTCCCAGGGGTAGGCCGGCAGGTCCACCACCCGGCCGGGCCGGGGGAAGAAGGACGCCTCCGTGCCGGTCCCCGCCGCCACCAGGTGGCTGAGGGCGGCGCGCATCGCGGACGGGCCGGGGGCCTGCCGGCTCAGGGTGGGCACGACGGTGGGCCGGGGGCCGGCCCCCCGCCGCCGGAGGTAGCCGCGGAGCACGGGGGGGGGGGCGACCACGACGAAGACCTCCCACCCCCCGTCCCTCAGGTGGGCGACGGCCGGCGCGAACTGCACGGTCCTGCGCAGGTTCTGCCACCAGTAGTCGGCGTCCATCTCGGTGCCGGTCAGCACGGTGCCCGTGGTGGCCGACGCGTACGGGGTGTGCGCCCGGTGCGCCTTGACCCCGGCCAGGGCCGTCACCAGCCGGTCCGCGAGCCCGTCCATGGCATGGCTGTGGAAGGCGTAGTCCAGGCCCAGGTCCTGGAAGAAGATCCCCTGCTGCGTCAGTTCCCGCCCCAGCTCGGCCAGGGCGGTCTTGTCGCCGCTGACGGTCACGTCCCGCGCGGTGTTGACCCCCGCGATCTCCAGCCGCCCGGCGTACGGCTCCAGCAGCCGCCCGGCGCTGCGCTCGTCCGCGCCGACCGCCGCCATGCCCCAGTCGCCGGCCGTCGACTGCTGTGCGCGCGAGCGCTCCACCACCACCTGCGCCGCGTCGTCCAGTTCGAGCACGCCCGCGGCCCAGGCCGCCGCCATCTCGCCGGAGCTGTGCCCGACGACTCCGGCCGGACGGACGCCGCACGCCCGCAGCAGCTCGACCAGCCCCACCTGCACGGCGAACATCAGCGGCTGGGCGACGTCCGTGCGGTCGGGCGGCCCTCCCCGGGCCAGTTCCTCCCCCACGGACCAGCCGAGGAGCGGGCGCAGCGCGTCGTCCGCCTCGGCCACCGCGGCCCGGAAGACGGGCTCGGCCGCCAGCAGGTCCGCGCCCATGCCCGCCCATTGCGCGCCGTTGCCGGAGAAGGCCAGCGCGACGCTCCCCCGCTCGGCGGCGGTCGCCGTGGCGCCGGCGAAGTGCTGCTCTCCGGTCACCAGGCCGCGCAGCAGGGATGCCGCCTCGGCGGGGGTGCCGGCCAGGACGGCCGCGCGGTGGGCGTGGTGGCCGCGCCGGCAGGCGGCGGTGTAGGCCAGGTCGTAGAAGTCCCGGTCCGTGCAGGTGTCGAGCCGCTGTGCCATGCGCTCGGCCGCGGCGGCGGCCGCTTCGGGGGTACGGGCGGACACGACGACCGGCAGGGGGCTCGTAGCCGGCGCGTCTTCCCGTACGCCGTCCTGCACCCCTTCCCGTACGGTTGCGGTCTCCTGCGCGCCTTCGCGTACGGTCTCCCGCGCGCCTTCCCGTTCGCGTACGGTCTCCTGCCCGCCTTCGCGCTGTCCGGGCAGCGTGGTGACGATGACGTGCGCGTTGGCGCCGCCGAAGCCGAAGGAGTTCACGCCGGCCACGGCCCGTCCGCTGGGGGGCTGCTCCAGCACACGGTGCTCGGTGGCGGGGGCCAGCTGCAGTCCGTCGAAGTCGATCGCGGGGTTGAGCGGGAGAGCGTGCAGGTTCGCCGGGACCCGGCCGTGCCGGAGGACCAGCATGGCCTTGAACAGTCCCGCCATGCCCGATGCGGGTTCCAGGTGGCCCATGTTGCTCTTGACCGATCCCACGGGCAGCGGCCGGCCCGGAGCGCGCCGGGTGCCCAGGGCCCGCCCGACGGCCCGGCACTCCGCGGGATCCCCGATGGGGGTGCCGGTGCCGTGCAGCTCCAGATAGGCGACGTCGTCGGCGTCGACGCGCGCCCGCTCGTACACCTCGCGCAGCAGCGCTTCCTGGGCGTCCGCACTGGGCTGTGCCAGGCCGGGGGTGCGGCCGTCGGTGTTGACGCCGCTCCCCAGGATGACCGCGTGCACCCGGTCGCCGTCCGCCACGGCGCGGGACAGCCCCTTGAGGACCACCAGGCCTCCGCCCTCCGCCCGCGCGTACCCGTCCGCCGCGGCGGAGAACGTGCGGCAGCGCCCGGTGGGAGAGAGCATCGACGCCTTGGCGAACCCGACGTACTCGAAGGGGCTCAGCAGGGCGTGAACACCGCCGGCCAGGGCCGTGTCGCACCGGCCGGTGCGCAGTGACTCGCAGGCGTGGTGCAGGGCGACGAGGGCCGAGGAACAGGCCGTGTCCACCGCGAGGCTGGGGCCGCGCAGGTCCAGGAAGTGCGAGACGCGGTTGGCGACGTTCGACGTGGCACCACCCGTCATGGTGTAGGCGTCGGTGGACCGCTCCTCCAGCCCCTGCAGCACCGCGAAGGACGGGCTGGAGACGCCTGCGTAGACGGCGGTGCCGGATCCGGCGAGCGACGCGGCCGCGATGCCCGCGTCGTCCAGGGCCTCCACCGCCATTTCCAGGAAGATCCGTTGCTGGGGGTCCGTGCGGGATGCTTCACGGGGCGACATTCCGAAGTAGGCGGCGTCGAACCCGTGGATGTCGTCGAGGAATCCGCCCGCGAGGGTGTAGGTCTTCGCCGGACGCCAGGGCACCGGGTCGAACCACCGGCCCGGATCGAACCGGTCGGCAGGGAGTTCCGCGACCAGGTCCCGCCCTTCGGTGAGCGCGGACCACAACCCGTCCAAATTGGTGATCCCGCCCGGCAGCCGGCATGCGGCGCCCACTACGGCGATGGCGCCGGACGTGTCGAAGTGCGTCATGGAAAACTCCTCGCCGAGGGTGCGCATGAGATGTCCGGAGAGCGCCCGGAGGTAAATCGGGTTATCCCGGCTCACTCTCGTAGAGAAGTCAACGATTCAGAAGCGTGAGCGTTTCGGATCAACTCATCCCGATTCGGCGTGCCATTCTGTCCTGTGTTTCACGGACGGCAATCCGGGCGACGCGCGGGCCCGGTGACCCCGCATCAACCGTGCATCAACCGCACATCAGCCACGCGCCAGCCGCGCGTCATACGAAGAAACCGGAAACCGGATACGGGATACCCGGTGCTGCTGCCCGACGTCTGAACGGTGAAGCACATGCCAGCCTCCACGAACACCACGGCGAGGGAATACGGCCCGACGGGGCGGATCGGCGCCACGGCCGCCCGGCACGGCCGGCTGGTGATGTGGGTATGGGTCGCGCTCATCGCGGCGTCGGCCGTTCTTCTGCCCCTGCAGCTGGGCCGGCTGAGCATTCCGTCCACCGCCATGGGGGATTCCCCCGCCCTGCGGGCCGCCGAATTGATTACCCGGGGATTTCCGCGGCTGGGCTCCGAGCAGATGATGCTGGCCTTCGACTCACCGCGGTGGCAGAGCACCGACCCCGCCTATCAAAAGGCGGTGTCCTCGACCGCCCGCGCGCTCGTCGACCGGGCAGGGGTGGGCACGGTGTTGCCGGTGCCCACGGTCACCGGGCAGAACTCCCATCACGTCTATGTGTCCATCGGTGTCACGGGGGACGAATCCGTGCGCCAGCGGCGGCTTCCGCACGTGCAGGACGTGGCCTACCGCACGGCACGCGAAGCGTCCGGCGGCCGCGTCACCGTGGCCGTCGTGGGACTCACGCCCGTACTGGCCGAACTGATCCACGCCGATGTGCGGGACCTGCGGTTCGTGGAGATCGTCACCGTACCCACGGCCGTGCTGCTCCTCGCCTTCGGCCTCGGGTCGCTGGGGGCCGCCGTGGTGCCCCTCGTGGTCGCCGTGTCGACCATCCTGGTGAGCACGGGCGCGCTGATGGCGATGAGCCTGGTGACACAGGTCGACACGACGATGCTGACCCTGGCGTCGAGCGTCGGCCTGGGTCTCGGGCTCGACTACGCCCTGCTGATCCTGCTGCGCTACCGGCAGGCCCGCTCGCGCGGCCGGACTCCTCTCGAAGCGACCGCCCGTGCCACCGCCACGGCAGGCACCACCGTCTCCTGGTGCGCGCTGGTGGTCGTGACCACCAGCGCGGCCCTTCTGATCATTCCGGCGCGGAACGTGCGCCTGCTGGCCCTCGGCGCGATGATCGCCACCGGCATCACGCTCTGCGCCGCACTGACCTTGCTGCCCGCCCTGCTGCCGCGCCTCGACCCCTGGCTGGACCGGGGCCGTCTGCGGCGGCGGAACGGGCCCTCGCATGCGCCGAAGCCCGGGGTACGGGGAACGGCCGGGCCGCCGGCGCATCCCGGGACGGGAGCGAAGACGACCGGTGCGGAGGCGCGGACCGGCACGGACGGGTGGTGGACCCGCTGGACGCTGCATCTGATGCGACGGCCGTGGCCCTACCTCCTCTCGGCCCTCACCGTGCTGGTCCTGGCCGCCACCCCCGTCCTGGGCATCCGCCTGGGACTGCACTACGACCGCACGGCCCTCGCGCACACCACGACGGGCCAGGGCCTGCTCCGGATGGAGCACGACCACCTGGCCAGCGTGACCGTCCTCGCCCTCCCCCACCCGCCGGGTGCTCCCCCCGTGGACACCACGGCCCTGGCCACCGCACTGCACGCCGACCCACGCGTCGCTCTGGCCAGCGCGCTGGACAACGGCAAGGACCTCACCGTGCTCGCGGTCGGGGAACGCAACGCCCCCGACAGCACGGCCTCCACCTCCCTGCTGAACGACATCCACCGGCTCGCGCCGCGGCTGCTCCCCGCGGGGCAGCGCGTGCTCGTCGCCGGGCCCACCGCCGCGCTCGCCGATCTCAAGAGCGCGGCGGTCACCGGCCTGTGGCAGGTGATCGGAATCGTCCTGGCCGCCTCGTTCGTCCTGCTCCTGGTCGTCTTCCGGAGCGTACTGATCCCCCTCAAAGCGATCGCCATGAACGTCCTGGCCGTCGGCGCCGCGTTCGGTGTGCTCACCCTGGTGTCCGGAGGGACGCCGGCGGGGGGCGGGGGCACGGGGAGCGGGACGGCAGGGGACGGGATCGCAGGCGGCGGGGTCAACGTCCTGATCCCGCTGCTGGCCTTCGCCCTGGTCTTCGGCCTGTCCATGGACTACGAGGTCTTCCTCGTCCACCGCATCGCCGAGCACTACCACCGCAGCGGCGACAACGCCCGTGCAGTCGCCCACGGGTTGCAGCACACGGCGCGGACCATCACGCTCGCCGCAGCGGTCATGGTGGTCACGTTCGCAGGCCTGCTCACCACCCACCGCCAGGACTTCCAGCAGATGGGCCTGACCGTCGCCGCCGCCATCGCCATCGACGTCACCGTCATCCGCATCGTCCTGGTGCCCTCCCTCATGCGGCTGCTCGGCCACCGCAACTGGTGGCTCCCGCACGGGCTGACACGCCTGCTCCCCGCCCCGAGACGCACCGGAGCGCACGTGTTCCCGGACTCCGCGGCCTTCCCCCTCGTCTCTCCCCGCACGAACCACGCGTCACGGACAGGGGCACTCACAGAGGAGCAAGGATGACCTTTCGCGTTCCGGCCGGTCTCACCGGTCTCACCCGCAGGCCCTGGCGTACGCCGGTGGCGGTCGCCACCGCCGCGGTCGTGGCCACGGCCCACCTGCTGCTGACCACACAGTCCGCGGACGGCGCCGGCCCCCGGGCCCGCCTGCCCGAACAGCACCAGCGGCCGGCCGCCTTGACCTGCGCCGTCAGCACCCTTCGGGATCACCCGGTGACCTTCACCCCTCCCCTGAGCCAGATCCCGCGCACGGTCACCGTGAGCGGCGCGATGGCGCTGACCGACTGTGCGGCGCACGACAGGTCCGTGGCGGGCGTGCGCTCGGGCCTCTTCACCTTCCACGGCAGCGCCCAGGCCGTCTGCACCGGGGCACAGGCCGTCGCCGGTCAGGGCCTGGTCACCTGGTACGGCGCGGGCGGGCGCACCATCGGCTCCTCGACCCTGAAGCCGTCCCTCCACCACATCACCAGTTACAACCCCGGCGATGCCCTGCTGGCGGGAACCGTCGCCCGGGGCACGCTGGCGGGCGCGCGCGTCTCCGGGAGCGCCACACCCACCAGTGATGTCAGCGGCTGCGTGCTGGGCGGGCTGCGCGCGCTCCACGGCAGGGGGACGGTGGCGTTCCTGCGCTGAGACGGGCTTGCCGGTGGCACTGCGCGAGGACTGAAACCAGTTCGGCGGAACGTTCGCCAATGCGCACTGGGCGGTGGCGTCCGGGGAGGGCCCCATCGAGTGGACGGTCTTCTCGAAGCAGGACGCGCCTATGACTCGGCGGCGGCCTGGACGTCGCCGTGGACGCCGGTCGCGCCGGTCGCCCGCAGTGCCGACGCGGCCCCGGCGCGGTCGCCATGCTGTCCCGGAAGGGCCGAGATCGCCTCGGCCACGCCGGCGATCACGGCCTCGTCGACCTCCGCGTCACCGAACGCCTCCCGGAGGGAGTCGAGGCGCGACCGCAGCCTGACCGGCTCCAGAGCGAGGCGCTGCCGCGGCGTATCGAGCGCCGGGATGCTCAAGACCACGGCCTCTGCTGCCGATTCCTCGGGCTGGGAGCGTGGCGGAGCGGGTGCCGAGGCGGCGTGAGAGCGGGCTTCGGCTTCGGCCAGGTACCAGAGGTTGTCGAAGTGGTTGGACACGGCATCGACCTGTGCCGAGGAGACGTTCCGCACCCGCTCGGCCAGGTAGACGACCAGCGCGTCCACCACGCCGGACATGGGCAGTCGCTTGCTGGAGAACGCGTTGTAGATCGTGGTCCGGGAAGCCCCCGGCACGTTCTTGAGCCCCTTCACCATCGTCGTCAGCGAGGGGCACTTGGCCACCAGGTGGAGCTCGTGCAGGGCGTCGTTCAGCGCCCGGTGCATCCTGTGCGGAATGTCCGGCTTGCTCAGACGTCCGGCCCGCCCCACCGTGCACCTCCATCCGCGTCCGTTCAACTGCGTTCAGCGATGTTCTCACGTGACCTCAACTTGCGTCACACCATGGCGACTTCTTGCCTGTCACAGCCCGTGCCGGCCCGCTCCATCGGCCCCGGGTACTGCCGCGCCGAAGGTGGTCACGAGCACAGCACAGCAGCCGAATCGTGAGGAGCCGCCATGCACAGGAGATCGACGCAGACCACCCTCCGCCGTCTGGCTCGAACCGCCGTGTTCAGCGTTGTACGCGGTGCCGCGTACGCCTGCGGGGCCGCGGCGATCGCCGGCCTCGAATGGTGGGCCGAAAAGATCTTCTAGGGGGCCGGACAGGATCGGTGCCGGATCGCCCGCGGACGGGTCAGAGCTTGCGCGGGGTCTCCGTATCGACCCGGGGCAGGATGAGGACGCCCCACGTGACCAGTACCGCCCCCACGGCCTCCGGTAGCAGCCACCACCCGGTGCGGGCCCGTTCCCCGTAGACGAGCATGCCGAGGGCGAGGCTGACCAGGGCCTCGCCCAGGGTGAGGGCGGGCTGGGAGGCGATCAGCGGGCCGGACTCCATGGCATTGGCCAGGAGGAAGAGCGCGCAGGCGCCGCCGGCGACGAAGCCGTAGAACTGCCAGGCAGTGAGGAAGGCCGCGCCGCCGTCCCGGGCGAAGACATCGGTGGCGGCAGTCATGAGGGCGGCGGTGAGGGCGTAGCCGATGGCCGAGGCGGAGCCGAACAGGGCGGCACGGAGCCGTCCGCGGGGTCGGGGCAGTGCGGCCAGGACACAAACGGCCATGGCCCCTGTCGTGCATGCCAGGGTCAGGGCCCACAGGCCGCCGGCGACCTGGCTGTGCCCGCCGGAGGGAGCCGCCGCTGCGAGAGCGAGGCCGAGTCCCCCGGCGACCATGACCGAGGCCGCCCAGCCCGCGGCCGGGAGCGGCCGGCGGGAATGGGCGGCGGCGATGAGGAGGGTGAACGGGAGCTCAATCACCAGGATGGGCTGCACGAGGGACAAGGAGCCGAGGTTCAGGGCCAGCGCCTGGCAGGCCGCGGCGCCGACGATCACGGCGATGCCGGCGAGCCACACGGGGCGCCGCAGGAGGTGCCCGACCAGACGGACGCTGAAAGCGTCCCCGTGCGGCACCGTCACCGCGGCGATTCTCTGCAGCACCGTCCCCGAAGCGTTGCCGGCGGCCGCCAGCAGGGCGAACACCACGGAGAGCACGGCTGACACGGGCGGCTCCCTGCATCGTCGCTTCGGGCACTGGCCATGACGATCACACGGGTTGCGCGGCGCGGGAAGAAGGCGCGCGTGCCCCGCGCCCCGTGGGCAGACTCCCCGGGCCCCGTGGGCAGGCAGATGCCGCCCGGGTGCGATTCGGATGAACCCCGGAGAACTTACGGCGGGCCCCCGGCGCCGATGTACGGGGTCCGCCGTCGTTCATGCCGCGGCCCCGGTCAGCCGTAGGCGAGCGCCTCGAGCCTGTTGTAGGAGCCGTTGAAACGGTCGTGGTCACCGACGGTGGGTCCGGTGCTCGTGTGCTGCCAGAAGGTGTAGAACTCCCAGCCGTTCGGAAGCTCGCCGGAGGAGGAGCCGTAGTGCGGCACCCACAGCGGGTTGTACCGGCCGAATCCGCCGTGGTTGCCGGTGCACTTCTTCCACCACGCGGTCGAGGTGTAGATCGCCGCGTCACGCCCGGTGTGGTCCCGGTAGGCGTCGAGGAAGTCCTCGATCCAGTCGATCATCCGGCCCTTGCTCAGCCCGTAGCAGGCACTGCCGTAGGGGTTGTACTCCATGTCGAGCACGCCCGGCAGCGTCCAGCCGTCGTCCGTCCAGCCGCCGCCGTGGTGGACGAAGTAGTCGGCCTGTGCGCCGCCGCTGGAGTTGCCCGGCAGCGCGAAGTGGTACGCGCCCCGGATCATGCCCACGTCGTACGGGCCGTTGTACTGCTGGGCGAAGTTGGGGTTGGTGTAGCTGGTGCCCTCGGTCGCCTTGGCGTAGGCGAACCTGACGCCCTTGCGCCAGAGCTTGGACCAGGAGACGTTGCCGTTGTGGCTGCTGACGTCCACACCATCGACCGAGCCGCTCAGCGCGGAGCCCGGCAGGGAGCGGTCGCGCCGCGAGGGGTCCTTGGCGGACAGGTCGCGTTCGCCCTCGTGGGCGCGAATGGTCGAGCCCATCCAGTCCTGTTCGGGGTGGGCCGGACGGCTCTTGTCTCCTTCGACCGCGGCGGCGGTTCCGGGGAGAGTGACGAGCAGGGTGAGTACGGTCAGCAGGGAGAGGAGGATGGCCACCGCTGTGGGGGGATGCGGGCGGCCCGGGCCGGGGTGGTGCTCGGGCATGAGGTGCCTCCGAGGCCATGGTGGGGGGAGGGTGAGGGGATTCAACGGTCATCGCATGGGTATGACCACGTGATCTGTCCAGCTGCGGGAGTGGACGCAGCCCGTGGGAGAGGCCCGGGGCCGGTGGGTCACGGTGCCTCGCACTTGCCGCTCTTCTTCGTCAAGGCCTTGATCAGCCGGTCGCGGTTCATGGGGGAACGGCCGCTTATGCCTCCCTTGGAGGCTCGTGTGCCCGTCCACGGCGCCGTACAGGCTCACCGACTCGCTGACCAGGCCGGA
This sequence comes from Streptomyces sp. XH2, assembly GCF_049725035.1. NCBI lineage: Bacteria > Bacillati > Actinomycetota > Actinomycetes > Kitasatosporales > Streptomycetaceae > Streptomyces > Streptomyces sp. XH2. The sequence continues at coordinate 251,636 of NZ_JBMMMZ010000001.1, forward strand.
TGTGAGAACCCCCGACCAGACCGGTCCGGCCACGGCGGTCACCTCCTCCGGCATTCGGCTTTTCGGTGTACTGCACCACGCTCACACCTGGGCCCCGGCAGCGCACGAGGTGACAGGCAGCCGGATGACCCGTGGGGCACGCGCATCGTCGAGATCCTCGCGCGCGCATCACGCGATCACCTTCAGCAGCCGCTCGGCGAGGCTTCCAAAAGCTCGTGGGACTCGCGGGAGATGTTGCGACCTTGTGAAGAGCGTGCGAGAACTTGAGCACCGGGGTGAGGCCACGGCGTCCCTCCTCGATGAGCTGAAGAACAGGCCGCGCCGACTCGTTCGCCGATCATGTGCTCCACCATGCCCTACGGGGCGAAGGCGCGGCTCTCCACCACACCGGCGCCGCCCACGGGTGGGCAAGTCTGCTGTACGCGCTCATGACGTGGTGGGACGTCGCGAACCGGGACGCGGGGATCGGACGCAGGGTGGAACCACAGCCGCGTGGCGACGGCGCGGTGCCTCTCGAGACGGTCGATCCCGCACTCGACCGCGTGGTGCTCGCAAGTCGCTGTGCTGCCCGGCCTTCGCCACGATCGACGTGCGCTTCCGGCCCTGCTTGACGGCCAGGTGCAGGCCGATGGGCACGGCGCGCCGTGGAGTCAACGCCCAGCTCCCACGTGACCACCCCCTCCGCACCGGCCAGGGACCGGAGCCTGGTGAGGCCCCTGTGCCAGGTGCCGTCCCGCTGCCGTCGACGGAGCAGGCCGTAGCTCCGGCCCCAGGGCCCGTAACGATCCGCCGCCACATCATCCGGCGGAACAACCACGCCGCCGGTCAGCGCCTGCGCGAGCGCGTCAGCAGGGCGATGAGCGTTGCCTGATGCGGCAGGCTGGTTCACACCCGCGGTGAGCTCGCCGAACAGGCGTTTCGCCGTCGGCGAGGTGAACGCACGCTCCAGTTCCGCTCGGGCGATCCGCTTGCGGAACTCCCCTTCGTAGGAGGCGTCTCCGGCGTTGTGCATCATCTCGGTGATCCAGACCGCGAACGCCTGGTAGTTCCAGACGTGGCGCAGACAAGTCTCCGAGTAGTGATCGAGCAGGGTCGAATCGCTCTCCCGGATCCGGCGGATGACGGCGCGGGCGAACACGTCGGTGTCGTGGAGGGCGAGGTTGATCCCTTTCGCGCTCATCGGAGGGACGATGTGCGCCGCGTCTCCGAGCAGGTACAACCTGCCGTGGCTCATGGGGCTGTACACCACGCTCCGCAACGGCACGATCCGCTTGTCGACGATCGGGCCGGTCGGGACGGGGGTGCCGAAGCGGGCTTCGAGTTCGCTCCAGATGCGCTCGTCCAGCCATTGCGCGAGGGTGTCGCCGGTCGAGCACTGGAGGTGGAGCCGGCCGGCGTTCGCGCCGCGGGGGATCAGCCCGGCCAGGCCGCGGGAGTGTATCGCCATGGCTGCGGGATCGGCCGGCACGTCGGCCAGGACGCTCAGCCAGGCGTACGCGTACTCATGGGAGTGACGGGTGAGCGCGCCGGCGGGGACGCGGCCAGGGTCGCGGTCCGGCCGGGATCGGCGTGCAGGAGGGCGGTGACGGCTCGCAGCCGGTCGTCGCGCGGTTCGGGCAGGTGCAGGGACGGTTCGGGAGCCTCGGCAAGCTCATCGACCACCACCGTGAGCAGCCGCCGGTCGGCCCCGGGGCGGAACTCCGGCCGGTCGGTCCATGCCAGGAGCGCCTCCCTCAGCTGCGGGCTCACCTCGAACACGCCGGGGTACGCGGTGAGTTCGTCGCACATGTCGAGGGGGATGCCGAGCAGGCGGACGTCGGTTCGGCCGGAGAAGCGATGGGAGTGGCCGAATCCGGGCGGCGTCCACGTCACCCGGTTCGCCGGGGCGATCCAGGTCCCGCGTTCGGTCGTGGTGGCGAAGGCTCCGGCGGCGGCGTACACCAGCTGACCGTGGGTGTGGGAGTGGGCGTCCAGGTGGTAGCCGTGCGGGATCCAGGCCGCGCCACGAGGCATCTCCGCCGATGGCGTCACGGGCGCTGGAAAAGGCAGGGAGCGCTGGCGGGTTTCCGGCATCGGCCGCCAGCCCACCGGCGGCCGGCGCCCGCTCCCCGGAAATGGCCGGCAGAGCCGTTGAGACGGCCCTCGAAGCGGCAGGTCCGCCGGACGACGCGACGAGCACACCGCAGCGGGATCGACATCCGGTGCAGGCGCTCCCGCCCCGGGGCCGCAGATGCAGCCGGCGGAGGCAGAGCGATCAGCATCGCGACGCCGGGTCGGACTGCCACCGCGTGTTAACCTCAAACGTTTGAACGACCGTACCGGTCGGCGATGCGATCCTGCCCGTCCGGTCCCCTCGTTCATCGGGCTACTCGTTCCTGCCGGGCCTTCCTCGGTACGTTCCCCCTACGGAAGGCTCTTCGTGAACCACCCGGACCGCCCCGGCACCTCGCACGGCGACCCCACCCAGCCGCTGACCCCCACCCCGGCGGTGGACCCGATCGCTTCCTTCGCCGACCTGGCATTGCCGGCCGAGGTGCTCCGCACGCTCACCGGACTCGGTCTGCACCAGCCCTTCCCGATCCAGGCAGCCACGTTGCCGCACTCCCTCGCGGGCCACGATGTCCTGGGGCGCGGGCGCACCGGATCCGGCAAGACGCTCGCCTTCGGCCTGCCGCTGCTCGCCCGGACGGCCGGGCGGCGCGCGGAGCCGAAGCAGCCCCTCGCCCTGATCCTGGTGCCGACCCGGGAGCTGGCCCAGCAGGTCACCGAGGCGCTCGCGCCGTACGCCGACGCCCTCCGGCTGAGGACGGCCACGGTCGTCGGCGGCATGTCGATCGGCCGGCAGGCCGCTGCGCTGCGTGACGGTGCCGAGGTCGTCGTCGCCACTCCCGGCCGCCTGCACGACCTCATCGAGCGCAAGGCCTGTCGCCTGGGACGGGTACGGATCACCGTGCTCGACGAGGCCGACCAGATGTGCGACATGGGCTTCCTGCCGCAGGTCACCGAGGTGCTCGACCAGGTCCACCCCGACGGCCAGCGAATGCTGTTCTCGGCCACCCTGGACCGCGATGTCGATCAGCTGGTCCGCCGCTACCTCCACGACCCCGTCGTCCACTCGGTCGACCCTTCCGCGGGCGCGGTCACGACGATGGACCACCACGTGCTGGTCGTCCACGGTCCCGACCGGTACGCCGTCACCACGGAGATCGCCGCCCGCGACGGCCGCGTCCTGCTGTTCCTGGACACCAAACACGGCGTCGACCAGCTCACCCGGCATCTGCGGGCCTGCGGAGTGCACGCCGCGGCCCTGCACAGCGGCAAATCCCAGCCGCAGCGCACACGGACCCTTGCCCAGTTCAAGAACGGCCAGATCACCGTCCTGGTGGCGACCAATGTCGCGGCCCGTGGTCTGCACGTCGACGACCTCGATCTCGTGGTCAATGTCGATCCGCCCACCGATCCCAAGGACTACCTGCACCGCGCGGGCCGCACTGCGCGGGCCGGTGAGTCCGGCCGCGTCGTCACGCTGGTGCTGCCGGGCCAGCGCCGCGAGACGAGCCGGCTGATGACCGAGGCCGGCATCGAACCGACGATCACCAAGGTGCGCTCGGGCGAAGCGGAGCTGAGCCGGATCACCGGGGCCAAGGCCCCCTCCGGCACCCCGCTGGACGGCGGGCCCGCCATGCCCCGGGCCAAGAACACCAACGCTCCCTTCCGGGGCCTGGGCACCAGCAAGGACGTCTCCCGCGGCACCGGCGGCAAATCCCGCAAGGCCGCCGAGGCCCGCAAACTCGCCGAAGCCCGCAGGGCGGCGCGGGTACGCCGCGGCGCCTGAGAACCGCTGCCTGCTGTCGTGCAAGGGCTCACCCATGAGGTGAGCACCCACGGAGCCGCCGCACCATCGAAGGCAAGATCGATTTCTTTCCTTCGTAACGAAGACGCCGGGGCGCGGCGCCGCCTTCGATACCCGGAGTCCTCCGCCACTCCGTCGCTCCGCCCACGACGGCTCGGCTGTGTTGTTGGACGCCGGCCGACAACCTGGCCCGTCACGTGTCACTGCTGCGCGAAGTGCTTCTTGAGCCAAGTGAGCAAGGCCGCGAACGCGGGGGTCATCGCGGCGTCCGACTGCTCAAGGACCGTCACACGGTCGCCGTTTCCAGTGGCGCGGTCACGCTGATATCACCAGTCTCCTGGCGTCCGTGGTGACCGGCAAGGCAACACGAGGCAACGAGAACCGTTCCCGGACGGCGAGAAATGAGGGGCGCTTTCAGCGCTTTTACAGTGCCTGGCCTCAGTCGCCGGAGCCGAGCAGATCGTTGACGTCGTCATACTCGCCGTCTTCGTCGTCGGAGACGGTCCGCAGCAGCGTGATCAGAGGGGGTTCAGCGGGGTGAGACCGGTTCCCGCGTACAGCCCGGGTTCCAGCGACAGAACGGTGACGGGCTCTCCCGCCCCGGCCGCCTGCCAGGCGATGGCAGCCGTGTGCGCCACGGGCCAGTCGGCGCCCGGCCAGCGCATCGCTGCTGCGGCGTGCGCCGTCGTGAAGGGGATGCTTTCGGCGAACCGCAAGGAGATTGCGTGCCGGCCCGCACCAGGATCCTCCCGCTCCGCGGCGAGCGCGGCCAGTGACGGGATCAGGACGCGGCCGGTGCCGCGGGAGGCTTCGACGTACAGGCTCGTGAAGAACGAGTCCGTCCGGTACAGGGCAGCCAGAGCAGTGTGATCCAGGACAGCCGCCGTGCTCATCCGGCGGCGCCGCCCTGATGAGCACGGATCTTCGCCCAGGCCTGCCGACCCGCCTGCTGTACTTGATCGGTGTATTCGACCCCGAGCTCCCGGGCGGCCCGCAGAGCGCGCTCCTCCCGCTCGGCCTGCGTCAGCTCACGGGCCGCAAGCTCCTCCAGCAACTCCGTGATGGTGGTGCCACGCTCAGCCGCAAGAATCCGCAGTCGGTCACGGACTTCTTCCGTGGTCTTGATGCTCGTCGGTTTACCCACACCGGCGATTCTACCGCCGGTAGAATCGCCTGCGCGAGCCCTTGCCCCTGCCGGGCCTGCAGTGAGCCCGGCGAGCTGGGGCCGCACCCCTGCGCGCGCAGGAGGCAGGCAGCCCACCTGCCGGCAACCAGCCTGGGCACAGGCCCCACGGAGGTCAGTCTCGAAGCGGACCCGCCTCCGTGACGGCGGCAGTCAGTCCATCGCCCCGCGAATGCCCGCACGCCCACGTCGCACCGCGACGACCGCCGCGCGCCGGCACTCGCGACAACACGAGGGCAACCCCGGTAGAACCATTGGCAACCCGCGATCGAACGGCCTTCCTTCACACCACCCACGACCAGCGAAACCCACCCAGACCCACTCCGATAGCATGTTCGACCTCGTGGTGATCGCCCCGATCGCCCGCCCTTCACCGGAAATCACGCCACCCAACACAAATTGACCCATTTACCTCAAAACTAACAAATCGGCCAAACAATTGATATCTGAAACCTCGCGAGAGTCTTCGCGAATAGACAGCAAAACCACGTTCGCCGCGTGGCGTCAACCACGAGTAATGCTGTGGGTCGCGGCGAGTGTGGTAGCCCTCGGATTCCTCATAGCCCTGGAGATCGCCGCGCGTCACTACGGCCTGCCGGGGCCGATGACCAACCAGGCGAAAGAGGTGATACTCGCCCCCAAATCAGGGCCGCTGCTCTACGCCGGTATGGCGCTGATGATGGTGGTGCTCACCTGGCGGGAACGGTTCATCGCGGCTGGTGTCGCGGTCGGCATCGACGTCATCTTTTTTCTGGTGCGGTGGGCGATCGACGCCAAGATGATGTTCGGCAACGGCGCGTTGTGGGTGACTTTGGGCTACGCGGTCATCGCCGTCACACGCCGCACCGGCCGGGAACGCATCCTGCTGCTGAAGGGCGTCGGGCTGGGCCTCCTGCTGGTCGCCGGCCGCAAGACCGGCGACACCTGGCTGCTCATCACGTCGAAGACCCGCCCGACGGTGCTCGACCAGTACGTGGCAGTCGCCGACCACGCTCTGGGCAACCCGTCGTGGGTGGCAGGCCAGATCGTCAAGGCCACCGGCACGATCGGCGACCACATCCTCGACTACGTCTACATTCAGCTCGCGGTGGCCGCAGTCATCGTCGCGCTGTACCAGCTGCGCAACGTGGCGGCCGAGCGCCGCTTCCCCCGCCATCACCTGGTGCGCACCTTTCTGACGATCGGCCTCCTCGGCCCGGGCATCTACATGATCTTCCCGGTGGTCGGGCCGATCTTCGCCTATGGCGCCGACGGCACGCACTGGGCGGTGGCCGACCTGTGGCCGAACACACCGCCGCCGCTCGACGCGCCGCACCTCATGCCGTTCGACGAGATCACTCCACGCAACTGCATGCCCAGCCTGCACACGGCGTGGGCTACCGCGATCTTCATTCATTCCCGCAAGGGTCCACGCATTCTGCAATTCTTCGGCGCGTTCTGGCTGATTTCCACGCTCGGCGCAACGCTGGGATTCGGCTACCACTACGGCACGGACATCATCGCTGGTGTGGTGTTCACGCTCACGATCGAGGCAGCGTTGCGCTCGCAGGAACGCGGCTGGGACCGGTCGGGAATCCAGCTGGTCGCCTACGGCGCGACGGTCTTCGCCGCACTGCTGGTCTCGTATCGCTATCTGCCGATGGAGATGGCCGAACATCCGTGGGTGTTCGGACCGCTTCTCATCCTGGCGATGATCTCGGTGATCTACAGCTACGTACGGACCACCAAACAGTGGGATAAGCGGGTATCGAAGACCGCACCGGCGCGGCAACCGGAATCACAACCCGAATTGGTTTGAGCCATGTTGCATCAGGTTGTGGGCCGAGCGCTTCCCGAAGCCTCCCCGCACATGCCCAGCGGCTCCAGCAGCGCAGCGTAGGCAGTCGGGGCCGTGACAGCGGCCCACGACCCGATGCAGGCCACGGAAACGCCGGGCGCGGTCGACCGGGACCCCGCCGGCCGGTGCGGGGGCCAGGGGGACCAGGCCGGCCCCGCCACACCGAACCCGTACCCCCGGGCCACCCCTGCCCGTGCGGCGGGCAGGACAAGCCCGTGCCGGCGCCACCGTGCCGCCCTTCCGCAACCTCACCGCCACCAGTCTCCGGGCGCCGGCGTCCGAACAATGCCGATGCGCCCCCACGGCGGCGCGTCGCCCCACGCCGCATTCCCCTATCGCATCACCCGTACCGGACGCCACCACAGCAAGCCCGGACCCTCAGCGCCGGCTCTGAGAGGCGTAGGTTGGCCTCCGATCGCTACCACGAGGAGGACCTGGTCGCCGTGGCGGAGCAGCGCGGCGCCGGGAGAAGTGGTGCCTCAGGACGCATCGCATGCCGCGATGCGCCGAACCCGGCCACAGACATCGCCGGCTCCGCTGTGCGCCCTTCAGTACCTTTTGGGCTCTGCCTGTGCCGGGGCGTGAAGGCGGCTCTCCGAATGCTGGGCCGCGTGTGTCCGTTCCGGGGTCAGTGGGCGGGCCGCCCGGCGGCGGGTCGTTGTTCGAGGGTGATGTCGACGCCGCGGGCGCTGTGGTGGAAGGCCGGGGAGAAGCCTGCGCGGATGAGGGCCTGCTCCTGGGCCGCGGCGGTGCGGGCGGCGGCCTGGCGGGCGCCGGCGGAGAGGTGGTTGCAGGTGATGTGCCAGACGCGGGATGTACGGGTCAGACGCTGCTGCAGAACGGCCGGGTCGGCGGGCAGGTTGTCCAGGGAGCCGAGCTCGGCAGCCGTCTGGGCCCTGCCCAGGGCGGGGCGGCCGGTGAATGCCTCCTTGAAGGCGGTGGCGATCAGGCCGCACCGGGCACCGTTGAAGAGGACGGCGTCGCCGGGAGCGTCGTGGATGCGCAGGGTTCTGATCACGGCGCGGGTGTCCCACTGGCGGCTGTCCTCCTGGCGTATGGCGTAGTGGGACGTCGCGATGGGGACCGCCGCCAGGAGCACGGCCAGCAGCCGCAGACGCAGGGGGACGACAGTGGCGGCCGTCGCGAGCAGCAGGGCCAGGGCCGGCAGGCAGAACAGCAGGTAGCGGTAGGCGAAGATCGGGTGGCCGAGGGAGACGGCCATGAGGAGCAGCGGGGGGACGGTCAGCCAGGGCACGCCGACCGCGAGGGCCAGAGGCGGGGCCTTGTGCCGACGGATCACGAGGAGGGCAAGGGCGGTGAGAGCGGTGAGGGTGAGCAGGAGTTTCAGTGCGGTGGGGAGGGTGTCCTGGCCGGGGGTGAGGAGCCAGGTGAAGTAGCCGAACGGTGTGCCCGCGGTGACCGGCGCGGCTTCGCCCACGGCGGAGCTCTGGGCGGAGCCGAGGATCAGCAGCGGGACGACGGCGGCGATGCCCGCGGCCTGGGCCAGCAGCAGGCGCACGATGACGCGGCGGCCGGGGCGCCGCAGGGCCACGGTGATCGCGTGGGCGGCCACCAGCAGCAGTCCCAGCAGGTTGAACCAGCCCAGTAGGGCTATCAGCACGGCATAGCAGGCCGGCCACCGGCCTCGGGCCTGGCTGGGCAAGGCTTTCACCAGGGCCCCCGTGGCCAGCACCGCCACCGCCATGACGAAGGCGAACGAGCGGGCTTCCTGCGCGTACCGCGACGCGGTCGGAAGAACAGCGAGCAGCAGCCCGGCGCACATCCCGAGTCGCAGACCGCCGAGCAGCCGTCCCAGCCAGGTGACGCCGGCCGCCGCGACGGCCACCGCCATTGCGGAGGGCACCCGGGCGGTGAACTCGTTGAGCCCACCGTTCACCTGCCCGACCAGGTACATCAGCACGTAGTGCAGGCCGTGCACCGCGTCGACCTGCCCCAGCAGCTCCATCATCTGCGGCCAGGACCGCCGCGCTACGTCGATGGTGACGATTTCGTCGGTCCACGCGGAGGGGTTCGTGTTCCCCCACACTCCAAGGACGAGCGCAAGGATCGACGGCGCCCACCCGGCCGCACGCTTCCAGGGGACATGGGCGGCGAACTCGCCGGGTATGACAGGCACGGTGGGGTGGGGTGAGATGGCTGTCACAGTGATGCTTTCGTCGCTGGCGCTCCCGCACCGGGTGGTGCTGGGACGGGCGGCGAACCGCATCGTGTGTGACACCGAGCAGATGCACCCCCAAATTCAGTACATTATGCGAAATGCGGATCTAATGTCCAAAAGGGGCCTTGGTGGGCTGCCCCGCAGTCAATCCGTAGACGCACGCGCAGATGTCGTCGGCTCGCTGTGCGCCTGACCATCACCGCCGCCCTGCGAACTCCCAGTCGTGGACCTCTGTCTCCGCGTACCGGTCCGGGGGCAAGGCAGCACGTGCCGTGACCCGGTCGGGGGCCCGTACCAGCGCCGTCGTTCCCAGCCGAGTGGCGCCGTCGCCGGACAGCAGCAGTCCGAACGCGATCAGCTCGTCCCGGTCGGGCGGCACGGTGAGGTCGGCGGCCGGACGAGGCCGAGGCCGAGCACCAGGTACCGGTTGCCACCAGCCCGACCGCCGGGGAAGTCCCCATCACCCCACCCGCGTGCGCCGTCCTCGAAACCGCAACCGTACGGCAGGTCCGTCACCGTCTGGTGGCGGAAACGAGGAGACGTCGGAGGCACCACCTCAAGCGCCCGGTGTGCTCATATGCGCCGAACACCCGCCACGGTGCCGGCATCGTGCCGGCTCGGGTGACAGGCCGTCACTCACTCGAGGGGTGGGGCTGTGTCCTTACTGCTGCGCGTCGGCCACGGGCTGCATGCTCTGCTCCATGACCTCGCCCCTCCGGCTGCCGAGCCGCCTGCTTGCCGTCGCCGGCGTCGGCCTCCTCACGATGGCCGCGTCGGCCGCTCCCGCTGCCGCACTCACTGCCCCTGCCCCTGCCCCTGCTCTGCCGGAACCGCCGCGCGCGCCGGTCGTCGAGCAGGCCGTCAGCGTGACCTGCAATGCCTTCGGGCCGACGCTGTTCGTCCGGCTTCCCTCGCAGCTCTCCTCTGTTCCTTCAGCGGTCACCCCGGAGCTCAAGGGCTTCCCCGAGTGTCTTCACGGCATGAACCCGTCCAGGGAGCAAGACGCGTCTGTAGGTGACTGAGCATGTCTGCCCTGCGTCACATCCCCGGGCGCCGTGCGCCGTGCCCTGCGGCGGGTCTTCCTACACGTCCCGGCCCGCCCCAGCGGTGAGCTCAACCGACTCCGGGTCAGCCATCAGCACCACACGGTGTGCGCCGGGATCGAACCCGAGCACCGGGTTCCCGTAGTCACCTTCGGCGGACATGGTCACCGCCTTGCCCAGCCGCCGGCCGAGCGCGGCCAGGAACTCGCACAGGACGTTCACTCCTTCCTGGCCCTGCAGTTCCCGGAGGTCGACATCGAAGTCGATCTCCTCGGCAGACATCGGACGGAAGATCACCAGCACGCCCGGAACCGGCCGGACCCGCAGATCGACCGTCTCGGCATCAGCCGGACGCGTCAGCACCTCCACCGCAGGAGGCAGGGGCCCGGCGACGCCGCCTTCCGAGTACTCCCACGCCCAACCGCTCGACCGGACGAGATCGAACACCCTCTGCCAGTCCCCCACCGAGCTGCCCTGCACAGACACGTCCGGCAGAGCACCCATCATGTCAGGGTCGAAGAAGTTCCTGACGTCATCCCACAGCAGATCCGGCATCCGGCCATGTTGCCTGCCGCGGCTGTCAAACGCACCCCGATTCCCTTGGCGATCCAACAAAACGAACAGACGGCGGGACACTCCGTCCCCTACCGGTCGTGCTGCGATCACGCTCGGCGTGTGCGGAGGACCATGAAGGGCGGCAGCCCCGCGCGCCAAGGCTGCGCGGCAGCAACGCGGGCATCCGGTGCCGGCTCGTCGAAGGCTTCGACGGTGAAGCCATGACGTGCCAGTGCGGTGAGATAGGTGGAAAGGGTCCGGTGCTGGTTTCCCGCCCGGCGGGCGCCCTTGGGGTTACCGGAACGCCAGAAGCCTTCGGTGAGGTAGTCGCCGACGACTCTCCGCACGGTTCCGTCCTCGGCTTCCGCCCAGGTGGCATGGGGCGCCTCGAAACAGGGGTGCGGGATCGTGAAGACCAGGAAGCCGCCGGGAACAAGGACCCTGTACGCAGCCGTGAATGCGGCGTCGAGGTCAGGCACGTGGCCCTGGTCAACGCTTGGTGGGCGCTGCTGGTGGCCGCCACGCTCGTGAAGCCCGTCCCATGGCGACTGGCTTCACAGTTGGCGACCGAACAGTTGGAGACCGAGCGGGACGCGCTGGCCAACGCCGACATGTCCACCCTGCTCACGGCGCTCTACCTGGCGGCCGGCATACTCATCGTCCTCATCATCAGGCGGATCACCGCGTGGCAGAACCAGGCGGCCTGAGCGGAGGAGCGCCGCGAAGGCGGCGGTGCTGGGCAAGCCGCTGAAGCGTACGGGCGCGGTGCCCGGAGCACGGGGCCGCAATGTCCGCCCCCCGTCCGTCGCCCCACCCGCTCGTCCACCCGTCCGACCGACCGCCCGAATACTGCTACCTGGGATGCAAGCTCATGTCCCGGGGGCGGGCCGTACCGCGATACCGTTCCGGCTGAGCAGCGCCGCGGTCACCCCGTCGCCCGGCACCAGTTCCCCGGTGAAGGACCCGTCGTACACCGCGCCCCTCCCGCATGACGGGCTGCGCGGCATCAACAAGGCCTCCGTGCAGCCCGCGTGCTGTGCCGCGGCGAGCGCGCGCCGCGCCCCGTCCACGAACTCCGCTGTCACGTCCCGCCCGGTGTCCTCGACGACCCGCGCGGTCCCGTCGAGCACGTCGTGCCCGTCACCGCCCGACAGCTCAGCGGGCCGCCGCGGGGTCGTGAGCCCGCCCGCCACCTCCGGGCAGAAGGACACGACGTCGTGACCGTCCAGTGTCTCGTTGATCTCCGACGACGCCTTGTGCTGCCCGTCGAAACGGCACGGCACTCCGCGCAGACATGCGCTGACCAGGATCGTTCCCATCGCGTCAGGTTAGCTGGAGGTCCCGGACCCGCCTTGGGCGGGCGCGCGTGGCCATCGCCCAACAGCAGATCCCGAGCCCATGCGCGCCCGGGACATCGGGCCCTGGGCGCGGGAGCCGGGTGCAGTGGCCGGCGGATTTCGCCTCTCCCCCACCTCTGCACTACTGCATGATCGTCCGTGGTAGGTGAGACGGTGTGCTGATGCAGGTGTAGATCTGCAGGGTGGAGCCGCGCCCGACCGTCACGACCGTGGGGGTGCGGTTGTGGTACGGATCTCCGTCCACGTCCTCGACCGGACACCAGCTGCGGCTCTTTTCGTCCCACTCGCTGCCGGCAACGGTCAGCAGCGCCTCCAGTGGGCCGCCGCACTCGCCGCACCGGAGCTCGTCGGGGCCCGCCGGATGGCGGTGGGTGAAGTGTGCGGGCCAGCCACCGAGCTTCCAGCCAGGGGCGATGGACAGGTCCCCCTCGTAATCCACGTGCTGGTGGGGCTGGTGGCCGATCGAGCGCTGCTTCGTCCAGGTGTCCACGCGCTGCTTCTGCTCCTCCGTGAGGAGGTGCACCGGCGGGAACTCCCGAACCTGTTCCGGATGCAGCACACAAGGCGCCGGCACGTGGTCGCTCATGTCGATGTAGGCGGGCTCGGGCGGCTCGGCCAGGACCTCCTGCACGGCCGAGGACAACCGCCATCGCAGCTGCACGGCACCGGAGGCCCCTTCGATCTCGTCGAAAGGCGTCCACAGCACTTGAAGCATGTCCGTCCCCTCGGGGCACGGAAGTCCGGGTACGTCGCGGGCGTAGAGCTGCGCGAGGGGAATCAGCGGCAGCGGCCCTTCCGGCAGCAGCTCCAGCGCGTACCCGGCCCTGATCCGGTCGACGACTGCTGTCTCCCGCTCGGTCAGCGAGTCCGTGCCGGGCCTCCGCGGCCGTGACCGCGCCTGCGTGACGATCCCCCGCAGTGTGCGAACGTCCGCCGGCGTGGTCAGCGGCCCGTAGGCCCCGTACACCGGCTCGTACACCGGCCACGGCTCGCCCGCCGGCCACAGCAGCGGACCGCCCACCGAGCTGTCATGAACCGTGGGGGCACCGGGCCGCGGGTGCAGGCGAGTGGCTGTTCTGGCCAGGTCCGCCGGCACGGGAAGTTCCGCAGTCACGTCCAGCGGGCGCGGCGGCGTCGTACGTATCAACGTTTCCCCTCACAAAGGCAGGCTCCCATCCAAACACGGCATGAGCCGCGGAAATCCCTTGCGAGAGGCGGCGTCACTGATGCAGGGCGTCATCCAGGCCCCCGGCGCGTGGTCAAACCCCGGCGCGCGGCCGGACGGCCCTCCGTCCTAAGCCGCTGCGTGGCGGCCTCCGACCCCGGCCAACCCGCGCGGCCCCACTACCCGGTTCGCCGGCGCATGCCCATGGGCCGCTGGTCCCGGTCTGCGGGACCCGTGAAGGACCGGTCGGCCCCGACTGCCGAACATTGGTCCCGAATCTTCCGCGCGCCCGGGCTGACCTGCTGCTCGGCTGCTAAACCTGAGGGTGCCCGCGATTGCGCAGGGCCGGTTGTCCCCCGTATCCCCCTCTTGTTTCCCTCAGGAGCGCCATGCTGTCTGCCGAATCGGCCTCGGTGATCCGGGCCACCCTGCCTGCTGTGGGTGGGGCATTGGACGAGATCACCACCCGCTTCTACGCGACGATGTTCGCCGAGCACCCCGAGCTGCTGGACGGCATGTTCAACCGCGGCAACCAGGCGAGCGGTGCGCAACGGCGGGCGCTGGCGGGGGCCGTCGCCGCCTTCGCCGGCGCGCTGGCAGCCGACCCCGGCGCCCGCCCCGACACGCTGCTCGCGCGCATCGCGCACAAGCACGTGGCCGTCGGCGTCACCGACGACCAGTACACGATCGTGCACAAGTATCTGTTCGCCGCCATCGCGGAGGTGCTCGGCGAGGCGGTCACCCCCGACGTGGCGGCCGCCTGGGACGAGGTGTACTGGCTGATGGCGGGGGCCCTCATCGCCCAGGAAGCCCGCCTCTACCTCGAAGCGCAGGTGCGGCCGGGGCACCCCTGGCGGCAGTGGACCGTCCTGGAACGGCGGCAGGAGACCGCCGACACCGCCTCCTTCCTCCTGCGGCCGGCCGACGGCGCCCCGGCGCCGCGGGCCCGCGCGGGGCAGTACGTCAGCGTGCGGGTCAAGATGCCCGATGGCGTTCACCAGTTGCGCCAGTACAGCCTCTCCTCGGCTCCTGGTGATCAGACCCGTCGGATCACCATCAAGCGCGTCCACGGGGACGGCGCTCCCGAGGGCGAAGTATCGAACCTGCTGCACCGCACCCTGCGGGCGGGCGACGAACTCACCCTCTCGGCGCCCTTCGGCGATGTGGTGCTGACCGACAGCGACGCGCCGCTGGTGCTGGTCTCCGCCGGCATCGGCTGCACCCCGATGGTCGGCATGCTGGAACACCTCGCCAGCACCGCGTCCCCCCGTTCCGTCACGGTCCTGCACGCCGACCGCTCCCCCGGCGAACACGCGCTGCGCAGTGACATGCACCGGCTGGTCGATGCGCTGCCCCGCGCACGGTCCACGTTCTGGTACGAACGGTCCGCGGCGGAGGAGCCCGGCTCCCGGGCGGGGCTGATGGACCTCGACGAGCTCGACCTGGCGACCGACGGGTGCGTGTACCTGTGCGGCCCGTTGCCCTTCATGAGGGAGATCAGGTCGCAGCTGCTCCGTGACGGCATCGCTGCTCGCAACATCCACTACGAGGTCTTCGGCCCCGACCTGTGGCTGGCCGACGTCACCGCCTGACCGGCCGCCGGCGACCTGATCGCACAGGTCGAGCGAACGGCGCCGGAGGGTGCCGGCCCGTACCACTGCCGCATCCATCCGAGGATGAAAGGCACCGTCATGGTGGTCGTCTCCGGCGGCTGACCTTGTCGGTGCCGGGCCCAAGCCTGCCGTCACCTGTTCGCGGAACGTCCCGGGTCGGGTGGGAGCACAGCCGGCGTCACGGTCCAGCAGTGACGTGGCACCGGCCGCCGTCAGGGCCTCGCCGGTGGGACTGCCGATGTCATCGATGGTCACCGCGCCGACCGGGGGCTACTTCTTCTTGGGGCACTCCATCCACCTGGTCTGGTAGTCCATACGCGGCTTCTTGTCCTCCCCCAGGACCGGGGTGTGCGTCGTCAGGTCGATTTTCTTCACGCGTCTGCTGCGACTGCTGGACTCACCCTCCCAGTAGCTCATCTCCAGGTACCCGGAGCTCTTCTGGAGCCACGGGGCGGACTGGAGGTACACCCTCTTCCCTTCGGGAATACCGACGATGTTCTTCTTCTCCGCGGTCTTGGTATCGGTCCACGCCGTGGTCTCTCCCAGCATCTCCCTGTGCTCGTGTTCTTCCCGTTGACCTACGGTGGCATTGCGGCCGAGGCTGACATTCAGGACGTCCGCGATGGCTGCTGAGATCGCCCTTGAGACGTTCCTTTCGATGGACCGCTCCTGCTTCCCGGTCCTCTCCCTCTCCCGTGTCGTCGCCTTCGACCTCGCCACAGACTCGTTGACCAGCAGCTCAACGGCCCAAGCGGGCCCCTTGCAGGCGCCGAAGGTGTCCGACACGGCCCGTTGGCCGAAGTCGACGTACCTGGAGTCGTGCTTGATGACGAAACGGCATGTCGCGTATCTGGGGTATCCCAGGCTGCGGTTCTCCGCACGCGCCCATTCCTTGTTGTCCAGCAGGAGGTTGCGGTCGTAGCCGTCCTCCTGTCCCAGGCAATCGGAGATCTCACGGTGGTCGCGGGACACTGCGGCGGCAGGAGTGTGGAGCAAGCACATCAGGCCGACCGAGGTGATACCGGCGGTGATCTTCCGCCGGACCCGAGGACACCAGGAACGACGCACGGTGGGGCCCCATTCGTCGAGAGGAACACGGGAAGCTGCTGTCTATCCACGAAAACGATCAGTTTCGTTCCCGGAAACGACGGCTCACTCGCACGGCCGGTTCCCCTCTCGGAGAATGCTCCGTTCTGCCCGGGTCCGGGGCCCAGCAGGTACTCGGCGGATCTGCGCTCGCCCGTCCCCCGGCGGATCGCGCAGGCGGCGCTCATCACGTCCCCAACCACCGTGACGACTCGGTCCCGGGCACCTTCAGCGAAGTCGGCCGACGGGCTCCCGGGGCATACGGCGCGATGCCCGACGGCCCCCTAGCCTTCGGCGATGGCTCTCAGCGCCGCCAAATGCCGCTGGTAGACAGCACGCCCCTCAGTGGTCAGGGAGAGCCAGGTCCGCGGGCGCCGGCCCACCCGTCCCTTTGCGACGGCCACCCAGCCCGCCTCTTCCAGCGCCGACACCTGCTTGGAGAGGACCGAGTCAGTGACCTCCACCAGGTCGCGCACAAAGCCGAATTCGGCCTTCTCGATCGGGGCCAGGGCTGCCACTACCGACAGGCGCACGGGTGCGTTGAGCAGGGGTGCGAGGGCGTGGCGAGGGTGGCTGCCCCGCGGTCCGGCGGGAGTCCCCTCTCCCCCGGTCTCTCCCGCGGTCTCTCCCGCGGCCCTGCCTTCCGTCACGACGACCGCCGCATCTCAAGCCAGGCGCCCGTCGCGAGCGGCAGCGCGCACGCCGACGCAGCCGCTGCCGCGAAGGCGGGGCTGTTCGCAAACATCGCGTTCCCGAGCGTGACCGTCAGAACAAAGACGATGGCCCAGGATCCCACGATCACGCCGTGCTTGACGCCGAAACGGCGGCGCACCACGCGCTGTCGTGCGGCGTACAGGCTCAATCCCGTCACGAGGAACGTGTTGGCGAGCCCGAACACCAAGGCCGAGGCGAAGCCGTGCCACAGGACGGCAATCGGGACGAGGATCAGCTGCCCTGCGGCGAAGACCCAGAGATAGCGCGCGTACCAGCCGCTCCGGGCCCGCGCCGCCTTCTCTGCATCAGCCGCCCGGCCCAACGCCACCTCGGCACCAGTGACCCTGTGCATGACTCCCCCTCGCTCCCGCTCACTTCCTCTTTCCAGAATGGCAAGTACTTTCCTGTCTGGCAAGTGCGAGGGCGCGCCGGGGCCGAGCCGGAGGGCGGGTCCTTCGGGGCCGCTGATGAAGTCCCGGGCGACGGGCGCGGGGTGGGTCAGCGTGCGCGACACGCCGATCCGCTAGCCGGCGTCGCTGGTGAGCCCTGTGGGCGTCGTGGTCACCCTTCCTCGGTGTGGCGGGCGCGTAGTGCCCTGACCTTGTGGCGGTTGCCGCAGTGCTCCATGGAGCACCAGCGGCGGCGGCCGGGGCGTGAGGTGTCGACGTAGATGAGGTGGCAGTCCTCGGCGGCGCACGTGCGGATGCGGTGCACGAAGGAGCCGGTCAGCAGGTCGACGGCATCCCGGGCGACGGTGGCCAGCAGGTGTGTGCCACTGGGGGTTCCGGCCCACTGGCGCCGCCCGTTCGGTGCGATGGCGGGTGCCAGGGCCGGCCGGGCGGCCGCCTCATTGATGACTTCCAGGTCGCCGGGCGGGTGCGGTTCGCCGTGTGTGTGGGCGACGGCCACCCGGAACAGTGCATCGCGCAGCCTTCGCGCGTCGGCCACCTCGGCTCGGGAGATTTCCAGCGCGGGCGTCGGTGTCAGACGTGACCGTTCGGCCCAGGCCGCGAGGTCGGTGGGCTCGTGCAGGACCTCGTACCGGCGGTAGGGGCCGGGGCCGCCGGTGGGCAGCAGTTCCAGGCACAGCGCGCCGGGGTCGAACCGGTAGGCGACGCCGGTGCGGGAGTGCAGCGTCAGTCCCTTGGTTGCGGAGGTGTCCATGTAACCAATATAACTGGTTACATGGCATTGAGTTGGAAACTGGTCATCGACAGCACGAACGCACCCGCCCTCGCGGACTTCTGGGCGGCGGCCCTTGAGTACGAGGTGGAAGACCCCAGCGCGCTCATCGAGCAGCTGCTGGCCGCCGGCCACATCGGCGAGGAGGCGGTCACCGAGCATCGCGGCCGCAAGAACTTCCGCGGCTACGCGGCGATCCGCCACCCCGAAGACCCCTTCGATCAGACGAGCGGCATCGGCCGCGGCCGACGGCTGCTCTTCCAGGACGTGCCCGAGGGCAAGGCGGGCAAGAACCGTCTGCACCTGGACATCCACAGCGAGCCCGGTGGCTTGGATGAGCTGGTGGCCCGGCTGGAGGCCCTGGGGGCGACCCGCGTCAGCGAGGTCGACAAGGGGCCCGCCGGGCACTGGTGGGTCATGCAGGACCCGGAAGGCAACGAGTTCTGCGCGGCGTGAGCCGGGCCGCCGCCGGCAGCTCGTTGATGCCGCAATGCCACATCGGGAAGAACCCGGCCCTCGCATTCGTTCCGCACGAACAGTGAACATACGGAACGCTGATCAGAAGGGTGAAACCGTGTCAGTAGTGTTCAACGAGGGAACGCGCAAACTTCTGGACGGGGCGAACTTCGCCACCGTCGCGACGCTGAACCAGGACGGCGGGCCGCAGACCTCGGTGGTCTGGATAGCGAGGGACGGAGACGCGGTGCTGTTCTCCACCACGGCAGGGCGGCAGAAGGCCCGAAACCTCGCCCGGGACCCTCGGATCAGCCTCACCGTCTACGACACCGAGAACCCGTACCACTCCGTGGACATCCGCGGAACCGCCGAACTGATCGAGGACCCGGACAAGTCGCTCCCGCGCGAGCTCTCGCAGAAGTACCTCGGCGAGGACCCGCCTGCCGAGTCGGACGACGTCCTCCGGCTGATCGTCCGGGTGACTGCGCAGAGGGTCTCCGGCTTCGGCCGTTAAGCAGCGGACGTTCCCGGCCCCGTAACCCCCACCGGGGGCCCGAACCAGTGGTGCAGGGCTTCGCGCAACTGCTGGGCGGTGGTGCGGCGGGGTGCCGGGGGCGTGCCTGCCCAGGCGGCGTGACCGTCCGGGCGGACGAGTATCGCGGGCGCACCTGCCAGGCCGTCAGGCCGCGCCGACGCCACGGTCACCCGGTCCGCCCACGGCCCGGCCGCCTCGCGCAGCGCGTCCGTGCCTGTGCTCTCGTCCACCAGCAGTGCTCCGCCACCCGTACGGGCCAGCAGTGGCAGCAGGCCGTCTCGTTCCAGCGGGACGTCCGGCACCATCTTTCCCTCCCAGGGATGGCCGGAGCCGTGGTGCACCGGGTAACGGGTGCCGACGCCGGTGATCTCCTCGGCAAGGTATCCGGCCGTCTCCTCGGCGTGCGCCAGCTCGGCGAGCAGCTCGCGCACCGGTGCCAGCCGCTCGCCCTCCGCGGCGACCAGCATCTGTGCCTGGGTGTTGCGCAGCAGCCTGGCACCGGCCGCGTGCCGCTCGGTGTGGTAGGTGTCCAGGAGGCTGTCGGGGGCTTGCCCGCGCGCCGTCAGACCGAGCTTCCAGCCGAGATTCATCGCGTCGTCGATGGCCGCGTTGACGCCGATGGCGCCGGCAGGGGGGTGGATGTGCGCGGCGTCGCCCACCAGCAGTACGCGGCCGTGTCGCAGCCGTTCGGCCAGCCGGGCCGCGTCCCCGAACCGGGTCAGCCAGTGCGCTTCGGCTATCTCCACGTGCCGCCCCAGCGCCCGGTCCAGTACGTCCTGGAAGCCGGGCAGTGTCACCGGCTCGTCCCGGTTGTCCGGCGGCCGGGGGTCATCGGTGATCAGCCGTACGTAGCCGGGCCTGGGGATGGCGAAGACCGTGCCGTTCGCGCCGGCCGTCATCCCGAAGGGGATCGCCTGCGGGTCCGCCAGGACCACGTCCCCGAGCAGGGCGAAGCGGCGTGCGGGGGTGCCGGGAAAACCGATGCCGGCCAGCTTGCGCACCGTGCTGCGGCCGCCGTCGCAGCCGGCCAGCCAGCCTGAGCGCAGCAGCATCCGCCCGTCCGGGGAGTCGACCTCGGCGCACACCCCGCTGTCGTCCTGGCGCAGCCCGGTCAGCCGGTGACCGCGCAGGATGCGCACGCCCAGTTCCATGGCCCGCTCGGTGAGGAGCTCCTCCACTCTGGTCTGCGCGATGCCCAGCACGTAGGGGTGCTTGGTGCGCATGGCGGCCAGGTCGAGCCGGGCCGCTCCGGTGAACGCGGTGGTCGGCACGGTGGGGCCCTCGGCGAGGAAGCGATCGGCGAGGCCGCGGCGGTCGAGCAGTTCCAGGCTGCGGGCGTTGAGGTTGAAGCCACGGCAGAAGCCCGGCGGTGCGGGATGCCGTTCAAGCAGCACGGTGCGCACCTTGCCCAGCCCCAGCTCGCAGGCCAGCATCAACCCGGCGGGCCCTGCTCCCACCACCAGGACGTCGGCGTCGCCGTCCGGTGCGCCTGCCGGCAGCTGTGGTGCCGGGGACCGCAAGGCGGTCGGTGGGTTGCCGGATGTCGGCGCGTTGGGTGGGTGCTGCTCGGCCCGTGCTGTCACGGGCGCGGTCGTGTCAGGCATCAGGGGAGACCGCCGGCCATTCCAGGGTGCCCTGCTCGATCTCCTCGGCGGTGCGCAGCACCCACTGCATTTCCGCTTGCAGCATCGCCTGGGCGTACTCCGCCTCGATCACGAACAGCCGGGGCGCCTTGTGCTGCTCCCTGGCGGTCCGGTACGCCTGCTCGCCCTCGGAGATCCGGGTCTTCAAGGCCGCCGCCCGTTCCCGCAGCGCCTGCGCTGCCCGCTGCTGCCCCAGTACGCCCAGGTAGCTGACGGCGGACAGGAACTTCGGGTACTCCCGGGAGGGCTCGCGGACGATCTCGTCCAGCCATTCGGTGAAGTTCTGCTGCCCCTCGCGGGTGTGCCGGTAGACGGTGCGCGCCGGGCGGCCGCCGACCCGCTCGGTGTCGGCCGCCTCGATCCAGCCGTCCCGGGCCAGGGCCCGCACCGTGTCGTACAGCGACCCGGTGGTCAGTTTGAAGGCCCGGTCCATCTGCCGTTCCCGAAGGGCGGTCGCCATGGCGTGGGGGTGCATGGGCTGCTCCAGCAGCAAGCCCAGCACTGCGAGAGCCAGGGGGTTGACGGGTCGTTTGACGGTCATCTCACTCCATGGTCGGGCTCGGAATCGCGATCACTTGGATCCTACTACTCGGATCCGAGTAATCACAGGCCCGGGCCATACGTCCGCGCCACGGGACCTTCGGCCCCGTGCCCCCCTTCCGGCGGTGGTCCGATGGTTGGGGAAAGACGAGCCGGACGGCTCCTGTCCCCAGGAGGCGCACCATGACCACGGATCGCACCCCGCGCCCGCGCAGGCCGTCCCTTCCCATGGGCCGCCGGCCGGGCCGCCGGCGGGCCCTTCCTCCCCGGCGACCCTGCGACCGCCACGAGCGCCGGCACCGCGCGTGCTTGCTGGTGCTGCTCGCGGCAGCGCTGGCATGCGTGCCGTACCTGGCCGGCCGGAGCGCCTACGACGCTCAAATGCGCACGGTGCGGGAGCAGTCGGCATCGAGGCATCAGATCACCGTCCGGTCGGCTGGGGACGCGTACGGGGCCGTATCCCGCTCCGGCACCCGGACGGCGCCGGTCCGGTGGACGGACGGCCAGGGCGCCTCCCGCATGGACTTCGCCGACGTCCCCTCGGGCACGGTCCGGGGCGAGAGGGTGCGGATCTGGGTGGACGCCGCAGGTGAGCCGGCGCGGCCCCCGCTGGAGCGCGGAGCCGCCGTGGAGGCGGGGTGGTTCACCGGCGCCGTGACCGCCGCGCTCCTGATCCTGGCCTTTCTGGGCGTCAGGGCGGCGGTCACGGTGGCGTACGACCGCCGGCGGTATGCGCACTGGGCGGCGCAGTGGGAGATCGTCGAGCCGCAGTGGTCGAAGAGGCTGCCGACCTGACGTCCGCCTCCGGCCCGTCGGTTCCCTCCAGGGACTCTCGTCTCGCAGCCGGGGACCTTCGGTCCCTCACCGGGCGGTGGAGGGCCGGGGAACAGTATGCACAGAGCGGCTTCGGCCGCTTCGTCCCTTCCCGTCTTCCTGGAGGCTTCGATGCCCGGCATCATCACCGTCGGCCTGGACGGTACCGAACACAGCCTGGCTGCCGCGGACTGGGCGGCCGCCGAAGCCCGGCGCCGCGGCATGGCACTGAGCCTGGTGTTCGCCTGGGTGTGGCGCCCCTCGGACTTTCCCGTCGCCTCGGACGCCGAGGTGCAACGGCGGTGGGCCGTGGACGTGCTGCGCGAGGCGGAGGAACGGGTCACGGCGTCCGCGCCTGATCTGACGGTCACCACCCAGCTGCTGCCGGAGGACCCGGTGCCCGCGCTGATCGCCGCGGCGTCCGTGTCCGAGATGCTGGTGCTCGGTTCGCGCGGCCACGGCGCGGTGGTCGGCTTCCTGATCGGCTCGGTGGCGCTCAAGGTGCTGCGCCGCGTGGACGCGCCGCTGGTCCTGGTGCGCACCTCTCGTGGGCAGGAACCCCGGCCGGAGTGGGGCGAGGTGGTGGTGGGCGTCCAGGACACGGACGAGGCCGCCGCGCCCGTCCTGGAGTTCGCCTTCGCGACGGCGGCGGCGCGCGGGGCGCGCGTGCGGGCCGTGCGGGCCTGGAGCGTCCCGCCGGTCTTCGCCTGGAGCCCGGGATCGATGTACCTGGCCGACGAGGCCGGCGGCCTCGAACCCCTGGAGCGCGAACGGCTGGCCGAGGCGCTGCGCCCCTGGCGCGAGAAGTACCCTCAGGTCGCGGTCGTCGAGCACACGGAGCTCGGCAGCGCGGCGGAGGTCCTGCTCACCCACGCCGACCGGGCGTCCCTCATCGTCGTGGGGCGCCGCCTTCCCGAACTCGGCGATCTGCCGCTGATCGGTTCGGTCACCCATGCCGCACTGCATCACGCGCAGTGCCCCGTCGCGGTGGTCCCCCACCCGTAGCAGCAGCCGCCCATGGGCCCCGCCCGCGTACCAAAGCATCCCCGTGGACCCGCCGCGGTGGATGCCGGCTGCCGGCGGCGACACTGACAGGCGACCGCCCGCCGACGGGGAGAGTGCCCGGCCGATGGCGTGCGTGCGGATCGCGTCGTCACGACGCACGCAACGCAGCCCCTCCTCCCCCGAGGCCGGTCGCTGAACGCTCCGGGTAGCAACAGGCGTTGCCCTTCAACCACCGAGCGGTGGTAGAAGGGCAACGC
>NZ_JBMMMZ010000001.1:274662-296219 GCF_049725035.1 Streptomyces sp. XH2
GTTACAACCCGGGGGGCCCATCAACCCCCGGCGGGGGGTAAGATGGGCAACGCCCCTTTTCTCTGTGTTCCTTCACTTCCAGGTGACCTCCGCGACGGCGGCGCGGGGCGTGGGCGGGCCCTGGGGACCGTAGCCGAAGCGGATGAGGAACTGCGCATGTCCCGGCCGGCCGCGCAGCAGGGCACCGCGCAGGTCCGGCCACTCCAGGGCCTGGTAAAGGGCGGAGGTCCGCACGCCGTGCGCGGTGGCCAGGAGCAGTACGCGTTCCAGGGCCTGTCCGGCGCGCAGCCAGTCCGCCGGCCGGTCGTGGCCGGTGCACACCAAGGCCAGCTGTGCGTGGCGCTCGAAGGGCAGGGCGGGGACGGGCCGGGTGCGCGAGGCGCCGGTGAAGTCCCGCAGCGGCATGCGCTCCCGGGCGTCCCGCGGGCCCAGGGCGGTGACGGGGATCCCGTACGGTCCGGTGCCCGGGGGAACGATCCAGGACCGGCTCTCACGGGTGCGCGCCTCGTCGAGGTGGTTGCGCCGCTCGGCCTCCGCCGTCACGGCGAGCAGCCGGCGGGTGCCCACGATGTCCGGCAGGTACAGCCCGGCCCCTTCGGCCCGCGCGCCGGAGGCCATTTCGGCCACGATCGCTTCCGGCACGGGCCGGCCGGTGAAGGGCAGCCGGCTGCTGCGCCGCTGTGCGATGGCGTCGTACAGCCGCGGGTGGCGGGAGCGGTCCGCGGGCCCGGGGTGCAGGGCGACCGTGGCCAGCAGCCCGGGGTCGCAGGGATCCGGCAGCAGTTCCACCACCGGCTCCCAGCCCGCCTCGGCCGCGGCCACCCGCAGGTTGAACACCGCTGCGCCGATGGCCAGATGCTGCGCCCGCCGCCTCGGGTCCGAGAGGGGGGTGGCCCGGCCGGCGACGGTCCGGATCCCGATGGTGCGGGAGGCGGGGTCCGTACGGAACCGCCACGGCTGGGAGTTGTGCATCGACGGCGCGGCGGCAGCCGCGGCCACCAGGGTTTCGAGGGCGTGCGCGCCGACTTCCGGTGCGGACATCGGATCCGTCCTTTCTCCTGGTCCCCTCCGTACGGGGCCGGTTCTTGTGCACGTCCCAGCCTGGGCCGCGAACGGCCGGCGTGTGCACGGGCCAGGGGTCCCTCGTGGCCGGAATCAGGCCCTTTCCAGCGGTGCGGCCGGAGCGCGGGCAGGGGCCATTGGTCCCTGCCGCCGGGCAGGCAGGGGACCTGTTCAAGCCGGGACCAGTGGGCCTGCGTTGAGGTCCAGTGGCAGCCGAGGGCGGTGGTGTCGACGT
This sequence comes from Streptomyces sp. XH2, assembly GCF_049725035.1. NCBI lineage: Bacteria > Bacillati > Actinomycetota > Actinomycetes > Kitasatosporales > Streptomycetaceae > Streptomyces > Streptomyces sp. XH2. The sequence goes on from NZ_JBMMMZ010000001.1 coordinate 275,960, forward strand.
GACACGGTTGCGTTGTTCGACCGGAAGCCCGGAACACCGGGCCACCGGCTCCCGGAGAGCGGCCCGTTCCCGGCCCATGGCCGGCAGATCGCCGCTCCCGTCTCTGGAGAGTCATGAACTTCCACGTTGATTCCGAAACCGGCCGGCTGCGGCGGGTCATCCTCCACCGCCCGGACCTGGAACTGAAGCGTCTCACCCCCACGAACAAGGACGAGTTGCTCTTCGACGACGTGCTGTGGGTCAAGCGCGCCCGGGAAGAGCACGACGCGTTCGCCGACGCCCTGCGGGACCGCGGGGTGACCGTGCACTACCTGACGGACCTGCTCACCGAGGCCCTCTCCCGGCCCGCCGCCCGCGCTCTGGTGCACGACCGGGTCTTCGACGAGCGGGAGTTCGGCCCCCTGGCCACCGACCGCATGCGGGCCGCCTTCGACGCGATGGCCCCGGCCGAGCTCGCACGGAACCTCATCGGCGGCGTGACCAAGCGCGAGCTGATGAGCCGCCTCGGCACCGTCTCCAGCGTCCGCCTGCACACCATGGCCCCCGACGACTTCGTCCTGGCGCCGCTGCCCAACCACCTCTTCACCCGCGACACCTCCTGCTGGGTGTACGACGGCGTGAGCGTCAACCCGATGAAGAAGAGCGCCCGCCGGCGCGAGACCGTGCACTTCGAGGCGGTCTACGAGCACCACCCGCTCTTCGAGAAGCAGGAGTTCCAGCGGTGGTCCGGCGGCCAGACCGACCACCCGTCCACCATCGAGGGGGGCGACGTCCTGGTCATCGGCAACGGGGCGGTCCTGGTCGGGATGAGCGAGCGCACCACCCCGCAGGCCGTCGAGCAGCTGGCGCTGCGGATGTTCGCGGCCGGCTCCGCCCGCCGGGTGGTGGCCCTGGAGATGCCGAAGAAGCGCAGCTTCATGCACCTCGACACCGTGATGACCATGGTCAGCGGCGACACCTTCACCCAGTACGCCGGTCTGGGCATGCTCCCCTCGGTCACCATCGAGCCGGGCGGGGAGGGCGAGAAGCTCCGCATCACCGACCACGCCCCGCAGGAGATGCACCACGCGATCGCCGACGCCCTGGGCCTGTCCTCGATCCACGTCCTCACCGCGACCCAGGACGTCCACTCCGCCGAGCGGGAGCAGTGGGACGACGGTTGCAACGTCCTGGCCGTCGAGCCGGGCGTCGTCGTCGCCTACGAACGCAACGTCACCACCAACACGCACCTGCGCCGCAGCGGCATCGAGGTCATCACCATCCGCGGCAGCGAGCTCGGCCGCGGTCGCGGCGGCCCGCGCTGCATGAGCTGCCCCGTCGAGCGCGACGCCGTCTGATCCACCCACCCCTACCCCGAAGGAGACACCGGCCATGGCTCTCAACCTCCGTCACCGCAGCTTCCTCAAGGAACTCGACTGCACCCCCGCGGAGTTCCGCTTCCTGCTGGACCTGTCCGCCCGGCTGAAGGCCGCCCGGTACGCGGGCACCGAACAGCAGCGGCTGCGCGGGAAGAACATCGCCCTCATCTTCGAGAAGACCTCCACCCGCACCCGCTGCGCCTTCGAGACGGCCGCGCACCAGCAGGGCGCCCGGGTCACCTACCTCGAGCCCAGCGGGTCGCAGATCGGCCACAAGGAATCCATCAAGGACACCGCCCGCGTCCTCGGGCGCTTCTACGACGGCATCGAGTACCGCGGCAGCAGCCAGAGCGTCGTCGAGGAACTCGCCGACTTCTCCGGCGTCCCGGTGTGGAACGGCCTCACCGACGCATGGCACCCCACCCAGTCCCTCGCCGACGCGCTGACCATGTGGGAGAACACCGACAAGCCGTTGCACGAGATCTCCTTCGCCTATCTCGGCGACGCCCGCAACAACGTCGGCAACTCGCTGCTGATCACCGGCGCGATGCTCGGCATGGACGTGCGCATGGTCGGCCCGAAGAGCCTGCGCAACGCACCCGACGTGGTCAAGGAGGCGCTGCGCACCGCCGAGTCCACCGGCGCCCGGATCACCCTCACCGAGGACGTGGCGCAGGGCGTGGCGGGAGCGGACTTCCTCTACACCGACGTGTGGGTGTCGATGGGCGAGCCCAAGGAGATATGGGACGAGCGCGTCGCGCTCCTCAAGCCCTACCAGGTGACCATGGACGTGCTCAGGGCGACGGGCAACCCCCGCGTGAAGTTCCTGCACTGCCTGCCCGCCTTCCACGACGACGGGACCACCGTGGGCGCCGAGGTCCTGGCCCGCACCGGGATGACGGCCCTGGAGGTCACCGACGAGGTCTTCGAGTCCTCGCACTCCGTCGTCTTCGACCAGGCGGAGAACCGGCTGCACACCATCAAGGCCGTCCTCGTCGCCACCCTCGGCGACTGACGCCCCCTCACCCACCACTCCACAGGAGAAGCCATGCGCGTCGTCGTCGCGCTCGGAGGGAACGCCCTGCTGCGCAGGGGAGACCGGCCGGACGCAGCCGTGCAGCTCGCCAACGTCAGGGCGGCCGTGGCCGCCCTGGCCCCCCTCGCCCACCGGCACGAGCTGGTGATCACCCACGGGAACGGGCCCCAGGTCGGCCTGCTCGCCCTCCAGAGCGCCGCCGATCGCAGCCTCAGCTCCCCGTACCCCTTCGACGTCCTGGGCGCCGAGACCCAGGGCATGATCGGCTACTGGCTGCTGCAGTCGCTGCAGAACGCCCTTCCCGGCCGGCAGGTGTGCGCCCTGCTCAACCAGACCCTCGTCTCCAGCGCCGACCCGGCCTTCGACAGCCCCACCAAGTTCGTGGGGCCCGTGTACGGCAAGGAGATGGCCGAGCGGCTGGCGGCCGAGCGCGGGTGGACCGTACGGCAGGACGGCGGCCACTGGCGCCGGGTCGTACCGTCGCCGGACCCGCAGCGCGTCGTCGAGACCCGGCTCATCCGGCTGCTGCTGTCCTCCGGCGCGGTCGCCGTGTGCGCCGGAGGCGGTGGCGTCCCGGTCATCCGTGACGAAGCCGGGCAGCTCACCGGGGTCGAGGCCGTGGTGGACAAGGACCTCACCGCGGCCCTGCTCGCCGAGGCCCTCGACGCCGACGCACTGCTCCTGCTCACCGACGTGCCGCAGGTCATGCGCGGCTGGGGCACGCCGGAGGCCGAACCCATCGGGCACACCACGCCCGGGCGGTTGCGGGCCGAGGACTTCCCGGCGGGGTCCATGGGCCCGAAGGTGGAGGCGGTGTGCCGGTTCGTCGAGCTCACCGGCGGCATGGCCGCCATCGGCTCGCTCGCCGACGCCGGAGCCCTCCTCGACGGCACCGCCGGAACGGTGGTCACCCCCGCTGGGCGCCCGCTGGAACCGGTCGCCGGTGAAGGGCTGGTGCGGTCATGAGCACCGGCACCACGCCACGCACCGCCCCGGGGCCGCAGGGCGCCCCGGAGCAGGACGACGGTTCCCGCAGAAGGAAGCTGCACTTCCCGTCCGCCTTCACCGTGCTCGTCGCCGTCACCGTCATCGTCTGGGGCCTGACCTTCGTCGTGCCGGCCGGGCGCTACGACACCAAGGACGGTGCTCCGGTTCCGGACACCTACCATGCGGTCGACCTCACCACGGGGTTCGCGGGCCGGCTCAAGGACCTCTTCCTCGCCCCCGTCAACGGCCTGTACGGCGTCACGAACGCGGATTCCGCCCTGACCGCGCCCGGCGGTGACGGAGCGTTCTTCGGAGCGGCGGGGGTGTTCCTCTTCGTCCTGGCCGTCGGCGCCTTCATCACCGTCACCCTGCGGTCCGGCGCCCTCACCTCCGGGGTCGCCCGGCTGGCCGAGCGGCTGCGCGGGCACCGGACGCTGCTGCTGGTCGTCCTGACGGCGCTGTTCTCCCTGGGCGGGACCACCTACGGCATGGCCGAGGAGACACTCGGCTTCTACGGCCTGATGGTGCCGCTCGTCCTGAAGCTGGGCTACGACCGGATGGTCGGCGCCACCGTGATCATGGTGGGCGCCGGGGTGGGCACCCTCGCCTCCACGGTGAACCCGTTCGCCACCGGCGTGGCGTCCGACAGCGCCGGCATCGGCACCGGCGACGGCATCGTCCTGCGCCTGCTGATGTGGGTCGCCCTCACCGCGCTGGCCGCCTGGTACCTGGTGCGCTACGCGAACCGCGTCCGGAAGGACCCCGGGCGCTCACTGGTGGAGGAGCTGCCCGAGGACGAGGAACTGCGGCGGCAGGAGGCGGCGGCCGGACCGCTGACCGTACGGCAGCGGGTCGTGCTGGCCCTGTTCGCGGCGACCTTCCTCTTCATGATCTTCGCGGTGATTCCCTGGGCCGACCTCGGGATCGGCTTCCTGCCCACCCTGGGCTGGTACTTCCCGGAGCTGGCCGCGCTGTTCATCGTGGCGGCCGTGGCGGTCGGCCTCCTGGCCGGCCTGGGCGAGAAGGGCACGGCGGAGGCCGTGGTGGCGGGTGCCGGGGACTTCATCGGGGCAGCCGTGATCATCATGCTGGCTCGCGGCGTCACGGTCATCATGAACAACGCCAGCGTGACGGACACCGTCCTCCACGCACTGCACAGCGTCGTCTCGGGCACGTCCTCGGGGTTCTTCGCGGTGCTGATGTTCCTGGTCAACCTGCCGCTGGCGTTCTTCGTGCCGTCGTCCTCGGGCCACGCGGCCCTGGCGATGCCCATCCTCGCGCCGCTCGCCGACTTCGCCGGGGTGAGCCGGTCCGTGGTGGTCACCGCCTACCAGTCGGCATCGGGGTGGATCAACCTGATCACCCCCACGTCGGCCGTGGTGATGGGCGGCCTCGCCCTGGCGAAGGTCCGCTACGACCGGTACCTGCGGTTCGTGGCCCCGCTCATGGGCATGCTGCTGGTCGCGGTCACGGGCTTCATGGTCCTCGGAGCGGCCCTCGGATGAAGGCCGCGCGGCCTGTGGGGCCCGGCTCCGGCCGGGCCCCACAGGCATGCCGAGGACGGCATCCGCCCCCGCCCCCGGGACCGAAGTGCCAGGATGGGGCCTGTACGCGGGGTTCATGGGGCCGTTAGGCCCTGTCCGAACGACCCCGGTCCGGGGCACGCTGCACGACGGGACCTGTCGGGGATGACCCGGCGGAACGAGTGTGATGGAGAGTGTTGGCAATGCCGGACAGTGCCACGGAGCAGGCGAAGACGACCAGGGTCTTCCTGCTCGACGACCACGAAGTGGTGCGACGCGGGGTCCACGACCTGCTGGACGCCGAACCCGGCCTGACGGTGGTCGGCGAGGCGGGCACCGCGGAACAGGCCCTGGCCCGGATCCCGGCGCTGCGCCCGGACGTGGCGGTGCTGGACGTGCGGCTGCCCGACGGAGACGGCGTGGCGGTCTGCCGGGAGCTGCGCTCCCGCATGCCCGGGCTCGCCTGCCTGATGCTGACCTCCTTCGACGACGAGGAAGCCCTGCTCGACGCCATCATGGCCGGAGCGGCCGGCTACGTCCTCAAGCAGATCAGCGGCACCGACCTGGTCACGGCGGTCCGCACGGTGGCCTCCGGACAGTCGATGCTCGACCCCGGAGCCGCGACCCGGCTGATGGCCCGTCTGCGAGGCGAGGAGACGGGCAAGCAGCAGCCGCAGGCCCTGGCGGGCCTGACCGACCGCGAACGCGAGATCCTCGGCCTCATCGGCGAGGGGCTGACCAACCGTCAGATCGGTCAGAAGCTGTATCTGGCGGAGAAGACGGTCAAGAACCACATCTCCCGGCTGCTGGCCAAGCTGGGGGTCGAACGGCGCGTACAGGCCGCCGTGATCGCCACCGAGGCGCTGGCCACCGAACATCAGCAGCCCCAGCGCCCCGGGCACGGGGCCCAGGGCTGACACCGCCGCCGCCGGGCCTACGGACGGCCCAGCGGCGCCGTCCACACCAGGCGGCTGCCGCCCTCGGGGGGAGACTGGATCTCCAGGCCGCCGCCGACCGACTCGGCCCGTTCGGCGAGGTTGCGCAGCCCGCTGCGGCGCCCGCCCCCGGGGATGCCGACGCCGTCGTCGGCCACGGTCAGCAGCACCCGGTCGGCCGTGGCCTGCAGTCCCACCTCCACTCGTGTGGCGCGGGCGTGCCGGGCGACGTTGCTCAGGGCCTCGACGAGCACCGCGACGACGTGGTCGGCCACTTGCGCGGGCACGTCGGTGTCCAGCAGCCCCTCCATGCTCAGGCGTGGCGGGAAACCGAGGTGAGCGGCGGCCTCGCCCACGGCGCGGGCGGCGCGGGCGCGCAGCAGCGGGCTGGGCTCGGAGTCCTTGGCCCGCAGCCCGAAGATGGTCGAGCGGATGATTTTGATGGTGTCGTCCAGATCGCCCACGGCTCGCGTGACGCGTTCGGCGGCGCCGGAGTGGTCGATGAACCGGGCGGCGCTCTGCAGGGTCATGCCCGTGGCGAAGAGCCGCTGGATCGCCAGGTCGTGCAGATCGCGGGCGATGCGGTCGCGGTCCTCCAGCAGCGCCAGCTGCTCGGCGTCCCGCCGCCGGTCGGCCAGCTCCAGCGCGAGGGCCGCCTGCCCGGCGAAGACCTCCAGCGGCCGGATCTCGTCCTCGGTGAACGCCGGCCGGTCGGCGGTGCGGGCCAGCAGCAGCACGCCCCGCGCCGCCCCGGCACCCGTACCCAGCGGCACCGCGACCGCCGGCCCCAAGCCCTCGAAGCACCTGGGACCGGAAGCGAACCGTGCGTCACCCACGAGATCGGCGGTGACCGCCGGGGCTCGCGAGCCGTAGGCCTGCCCCGACAGGGTGCCCGCCACCGGGGCCACGAGCCCGGCGCGCTCCTCGGTTCCCATCCCGATCGCCAGCTCGACCTGGAGTTCCGTGTCCGACACGGGCACGCAGATGTCCGCCAGCACCGCCCCGGTGATCTCCCGGGCCCGGACGGCGATCAGTTCCAGAACGTCCTGGCGCGCCGTGCCCGACAACAGGCTGTTGGTGATTTCCCCGGCGACCTGAAGCCACTGGTGCTGCCGCTGGGACGCCTCGTACAGGCGGGCGTTGTCGATGGCCACGCCGGCGGCGACGGACAGCGTCGTGAGGACCGCCTCGTCCTCGGCGTCGAACTCCGCTCCGCCGCGCTTGTCGGTGAGGTAGAGATTGCCGAAGACCTCCTCGCGCACCCGGATGGGCACACCCAGGAACGTGTGCATCGGCGGATGATGGGCGGGAAAGCCGTAGGAGGCGTGGTGCGTGCCGAGGTCCTTCAGGCGCAGCGGCTCGGGCTTGCGGATCAGCTCCCCGAGGATGCCGTGGCCGGAAGGGAACGGGCCGATCTCGTCGATCTCCTCCTGCGAGAGGCCCACGGTCAGGAACTGCGACAGGGTGCGGCCGTCCGGGCCGATCACGCCCAGCGCCGCGTACTGCGCGTCCACCAGCACGGCCGCCGCCTCGACGATGCTCCGCAGCACATGCGTGAGATCCAGCTCCCGCCCCACGGACAGCACCGCCTCCAGCAGGCTGTGCACCCGGTCCCGGGTGCCGCGTGCGTCGTCGATCCGCGCCTGCAGCTCGTCCAGCAGCTCATCCAGGCGCAGCCGCGGCATGCGCGACTCCTTCTCGTCCCCGTCCACCGGCACCCTCCTCATGCGTCGCGGGGCCGGGAGGCCCTGCAAGGACTCACGGTAACCGTCCTTGCAGGCGTACCGGGAACGGGTGCGCGAAGCCGAGGGGACGGCCGGGCCCCGCGTCCCCGGGGACGCTTATCCGTCGCAGGGGACGAGGCGCATGGCGGTGATCTCCTCCGGGTGGATGCGCACCGTGAAGTCCATGGTCCGGTCCACCCACGGGCGCAGCGCGGCCCGGTAGCGGGCGAGGTCCGCGGGGTCGGTGACCACGCGGGCGTAGCCGGTGACCACCACGCTCCAGCCCAGGTGCGTCACGGGGTCGATGACGTCGGCCTCGTAGGCCACGACGACGCCGAGGTCCGCCTCCTGGGTGTACGAGACCAGGGCCGCGGCCTCGTGGGTGCGGATGACGATGTCCTCGCCGTCCATGACGTGGTTGACCGGCCGGATGGCCGGCAGCGCGCGCCGGGTGAAGACGACCCTGCCGAAGGAGACGCTGCCGAGGAGACGCAGCGCCTCGAACCGGTCCAGGCCGACCGTGCGCCGCGGCCCGGCGGAATCCGGGGCGGCCCGGTCCCGGGGGCGGTCCTCGGAGGCCCGCCGGTCGGTATCGCTGCTCACGCGGCACCTCCGTTCTCGTGTTCGCGCCGCTGTCATTCGACAGTTCGACAGTAGGTGATCGTCGATCGCCTCCGCCTAGGGCCGATCGGCCCTTATCGCGGGGCCACCGGGGCACTGTGCGGACAAGGCCGCGCCCGCGGACCCACGGCACACTCCCGTGGGTCCACCCGCAGACCGTGACCGGCTTCCGCTTCGCTCACAGCGCCGAGCGTCCCTTCCGGATCCGTGCGTCACGCGTGAGCTCACAGCGCGCGGGTACCGGCGAGCCTCCCGGCGGCCGGGCCCATGTCCTCGGGGATGAGAAAGCGGGTCAGCACCACCTTCCCGCAGCCGTGCGCGGAGTGTTCCACACTGAGTGAGCCGCTGTAGGCAGCTGCCAGGTCGGCGACGGTCCGCAGGCCGTCACCCATCGCTTCCGGGGACAGGTCGGGCAGGCGGGGGTCCTGGTCGGTCACACCGATCACCAGCTGACCCGCTCCCACGGCGATGGTGACATCGGCGGTCGGGGAACGATCGGCGGCATGGCGGACAGCGTTGGCGACCAGTTCGCTCACCACCAGCAGGACGGCGCCGGCGAAGACGGAGTTCGCGGGGATCGCCTGCTCCGAGAGGGCCGCGGCGGTGTCGCGCCGTGTCTGCCGCACGGCCTCCGGGACCAGCGGCAGGGTCAGGATGCGCCGCCACACGGGCGAGGGTTCGCTTCCGTGCGCGGCTGAGGGCGCTTGCCTGAGACGCCGCTTCACCCCGCCTCCCCCGGCTCGGCCCCCAGCGCACCCCTGGCGCGGCTCACCCGCATGCGCGCCGCTTCGACGAACCCGTCCACTGGACCTCCGGACAACTGCCTCGATCATCATCGAAACTCATGGATTGAAGAACTCTTCAATTCTGGAGCTCTTTCGGCCGCACCGTTAGGGCCTGACGGCCCCTCGGCGGCCCCTCGGCGGCCCGTCGGACCCGGTCCAGGTGGCCGGCGGAGTACTGCGGCGGTACGGATCCGGGCCGGTCGGCCCCGGGCGAAAGGGCCGATCGGCCACGGCCCGCCACCGGGCGGGGAGAGCACACTAGGGCACGGCCGTTCGAAGGCCGTCGTGCAGGTCTCCGACCGGCGTCCGCCCGGTCCTGTCCCCCTCATCACCCACCCGGGCGGACCTGGTGCACGACGCCTTCGCCCGGTCCCGCCGTTCGTCCGCCAGGGCTTCCCTGACCCCCTGGCGGACGGACGTGGCGCCACGTCCCGGTGTTCCCGGGGAGACCCCCAAGAAGAGGAAGTGTCATGCGCATCCTGGTCGGGTACGCCACCGCACACGGATCGACCCGCACGGTCGCGGAACGCATCGCCGGCGTCCTGGCACGCCACGGGCATGCCCCCGACGTCGAGTCGCTCGACGAGGCGGGGCCTCCCGTGGGTTACGACGCGGCCGTCCTCGGCAGCGCGGTGCACAACGGGCGGTGGCTGCCGACGGGTTCGGACTTCATACGCCGGCACGGCACCCTGCTGGCGTCGCACCCGGTGTGGCTGTACAGCGTCGGCTCGCAGGGCGAGCGGAGCGGAGCCTTCGGCGCCGCCGCCGCACAACGCATACGGGTGGCCCGGGAACAACAGCGGTCGGGCGAGCTGAGGCAGTTGCGGAATGCGGTTCACCCACGGGATCACCACGATTTCGCGGGGGTGGTGACCGCCGAGCACCTGCCGCTCGCGGGCCGGCTCGCCGTGAGGGCGATGGGCGGGCACTTCGGCGACCACCGCGACTGGACGGAAATCGACGACTGGGCCGAGTCCGTGGCACGCGCGCTCACGTCCGGAGGCGGGGGCGGTTCCGGCGGAGAGGAGCACCCCTCACTCGGGTGACGCCTCCCGCGGCCGGGACCTGTGGTCCCGGTCCGCCCGGAAGCTCCGGGGACCGTCCGGCCCCGTGAGGAGGCCTTTGGCCCCACGCGTCACAGCAGCGTCCTCTCGCAAGCTGTGAGCAATCGAGGAAGCCGTTTCCCTGGCTCCCAGGCCCCCGGCCATAGTTTCGTAGGAGTACCCATGCTTTCCCCTGAGTCGGCCTCGGTGATCCGGGCCACGCTTCCCGCCGTGGGCGGCGCCCTGGACGAGATCACCACCCGCTTCTACGCGACCATGTTCGCCGAGCATCCCGAACTGCTCGACGGCATGTTCAACCGCGGCAACCAGGCCAGTGGTCACCAGCGCCGTGCGCTGGCCGGCTCGATCGCCGCGTTCGCGGGAGCGCTGCTGGCCGACCCCCGCACCCGCCCGGACGTGCTCCTCGGCCGCATCGCCCACAAGCACGCGGCGGTCGGCGTCACCGACGACCAGTACACGATCGTGCACAAGTACCTCTTCGCCGCCATCGCCGACGTCCTCGGCGACGCCGTCACGCCCGAGGTGGCGGCGGCCTGGGACGAGGTGTACTGGCTCATGGCCGGCGCCCTGATCGCCCAGGAGACCAAGCTCTACCTCGAGGCCCAGGTGCGGCCGGATCACCCCTGGCGCCGCTGGACCGTCGTCGAGCGCCGCGACGAGACCTCCGAGGCGGCGTCCTTCCTGCTGCGTCCGGCCGACGGTGCCCCGGCGCCGCGGGCCCGGGCGGGACAGTACGTGAGCGTGCGCGTACGCATGCCCGACGGGGTGCACCAGCTGCGCCAGTACAGCATCTCCTCGGCTCCCGGGGACGAGACGCGGCGGATCACCGTCAAGCGGGTCCGGGGCGAGGGTCTTCCCGACGGCGAAGTCTCCGACCTCCTGCTGGACTCCGTGCGGGCGGGCGACGAGCTCACCCTCTCGGCCCCCTTCGGCGACGTCGTGCTGGACGAGAGCGACCGGCCGCTGCTGCTGGTCTCGGCCGGCATCGGCTGCACCCCCATGGTGGGCATGCTCGAACACCTCGCGGCCACCGGCTCCACCCGCCCCGTCCTCGTCCTGCACGCCGACCGCTCGCCCGCCGACCACGCCCTGCGCGCCGACACCCACCGGCTGGTCGACGCCCTGCCGACAGCCCGCTCCCTGTTCTGGTACGAGCACGCCGGTGCCGAGGAGCCGACGGCTCTGGACGGCTTCATGAGTCTCGACGACATCGATGTGCCGAAGGACGCGAGCGTCTACCTGTGCGGCCCGCTGCCCTTCATGCGTGCGGTACGCGAGGAGTTGCTGCGGGCCGGGGTGCCGGCGCGCGACATCACGTACGAGGTCTTCGGCCCCGACCTGTGGCTGGCGGACGCCACCGGGTGAAGGTCCCGCACGCGGAGGGGGGAACGGCAACGCCGCCGTTCCCCCCTCCGCGCCTTCCGCCGTCAGTGGTGCGCGGCCTCGTCAAGGGCGAAGCGGATGAACTCCCCTTCGCGCCACCGGCCGGTGCCGAACCACCAGCCCGCACGGACGGTGCGCGGCAACGTGAAACCGCCGAAGCGGCTCTCCCCCTCGAAGACGGCGCCGAAGGGGTGTTCCCCGTACCCGTGCCTGTCAGGATTCCCCCACCGGAGCATGGCGACCGACTCGAGGCGTCCGGAGGGTGACACGCGCATGGTGACAGCGAACTCCTCCTGCCCGATGCGGACGTGCGCCACCGCCTGCCGGTCGTCGACCGGCTCCCAGCACACGGCCGGCCCCAGCGCCACCGGCGGCACCAGGGGGAACTCACAGGCCAGGCGGCCGGCCGCACTGCGGGTGACGTCGGGGCCGGAGCCCGACATGACGGGCACCGCGCGCAACAGCCGCCACCGCATCTCCCCGGTACCCCCGCTGTAGCGGTCGAAGCCGCTGACGGGCAATCCCCCGAGGCGCGCCCCGGCCGCCCAGACCAGCCCCCGCGGCGGCGCGAGAACCTGGTGGGCGCGGAAGCGCCGCCAGGTGCCCATCCGGATCTCGCCGTGCGTGACCAGCACAACCGTTTGCAGCAAAGGCGCACCCGGAGCGACAGCGTGGGCCAGCCACCTCCTCACGGGCGACGGCAGGCCGTCGGTCATGTGCGGGGCGAACCGGGCCGGCGACACCGTGGGGGCGGCCAGGGCGGCCCACTCCCTCCGCACCCGCCGGGGCGGTGCGGGTACGGCCGGCCGCGCGGCCGGGGTGCCGGTCCCGGTGGACGCGCCGGCCCGTATCGCGCGGCTGTTGTCGGACGGAACGTATCCGGTCATCACGGCCTCCCCGGGCCCGGCTCCGGCCGCCGGGCCGACGACATCCGACACTGGCCGTCTTGCGCAGCCGGCGCCAGGGCCGAACGGCACCGGGAAGCGACCGCCGCTTCGGGAACCGCGGCGCCCTTCGCCCGAGGCCCGTTCGGTCCCCTGCGGGACCGGCGTCCGTCGGCCCCCGCGGGACCTTCGCCCCCGTGACTCCTTCTCCCCAGGGATCCGACGGTAGGAGGAGCGCGCTGAGCCGTACGGATTCCCTCTCGCGGAGGCCCACCATGACATCGCACCGCACGTCCCACCGACACCGCCCCATGCGGCGCGACTGCGACCGGTACCAGGGCCGGCTCTGCGCCTGTCTGCTGCTCCTTCTCGCCCTTGCCCTGGCCGTCGTCCCCTACCTGGTGGGCAGGATCACCTACGCCGCCACGATGCGCACGGCAGTGGCGCAGTCGGCCTCCCGGCACCAGGTCACCGCGCACTCGGCCGGCGAGGTGCAGGGGACCTCGTCCGCGTTCGGCAACCAGTGGGCACCGGTCCGCTGGACCGACGGCCGGGGCGTCTCCCACCTCGGTTTCACCGACGTTCCCGGCGACACCCCGAAGGGCGGAACGGTCCAGGTGTGGGTGGACCGTGAAAACAAGATCGTCAAGCCTCCGGCGACCCGTCAGGAAGCCCTGGCCACCGGTTGTTTCACGGGCACCGCGGCGGCCATGGCGCTGCTGCTCGTCTTCTTCGGTGCCCGGGGCGGGCTCATCGCTGCGATCGACCGCAAACGGTACGAGCAGTGGGCCGCCGAGTGGCAAGTCGTGGAACCGCTCTGGTCGAAGCGACTGCCCACGTGACGGCCCCGGTCATGACGCCCGTCCCGCAGGGCTGCCCCTCACCCCCGAGCCTCCCTCGCACCTCTCGCCGCCGTGCTCGCGGAAGGCCGAAGGTCCCCGTCCGCTCCGGGACCAGCGGGCCCGGCGGCAGCGGGCAGAGGGGCCGGTCGGTGGGGCTCTGTGCGCCTCAGGTCCCTGGCTCGTCACCACCGGCGGCGACGAGGATCGGACAGCGGGACGCCCCGCGGAACCGACCCGCGAGCGGCGTCGCGAACGATCGGAGGCAGAGATGACCATGGTGACCGAGTGCGCGGCCGACGCCCCCGCCGGCGCCTGGCGCGGGTTCGCCGGGCTGGGCTGGCGGGAGCGGGTCGACGTGAGGGACTTCATCCAGTCCAACCTCACCCCGTACGAGGGGGACGCCTCCTTCCTCGCGGGCCCGACCGAGCGGACGCGCGCCGTGTGGGGCAGCGTCACCGCGCTGTTCCCGGAGGAACGGCGCAAGGGAGTCCTCGACGTCGACGCCTCGACGCCTTCCACCATCACCTCGCACCGGCCCGGTTACATCGACCGCGACCGCGAGCTGATCGTCGGTCTCCAGACCGACGCCCCGCTGCGGCGCGCGATCATGCCCAACGGAGGCCTGCGCATGGTGGAGAACAGCCTGCGCGCCTACGGCTACGAGCCCGACCCGTTCGTCACCGAGGTCTTCGGCACGTACCGCAAGACCCACAACGACGGGGTCTTCGACGCCTACACCCCCGCCATGCGCCGGGCCCGCAAGGCGGGCATCATCACCGGCCTCCCGGACGCCTACGGGCGCGGACGCATCATCGGGGACTACCGCCGGGTGGCGCTGTACGGAGTGGACCGGCTGATCGAGGCCAAGCGGGCCGAGCGGGCCCGGCTCGACGAGGTCCCCTCGGACGACGCCGTGATCCGCGACCGCGAGGAACTCGCCGAACAACTGCGGGCCCTGGAGGAGCTCACGCGCATGGCGGCCGGCTACGGCTGCGACGTCTCCCGGCCCGCCGCCACCGCCCATGAGGCCGTGCAGTGGCTGTACCTGGGCTATCTGGCGGCGGTCAAGGAGCAGAACGGCGCGGCCATGTCCCTGGGCCGCACGTCGACGTTCCTCGACGTGTACCTCGAGCGGGACCTGGCGGAGGGCCGCATCGACGAGACGCGCGCCCAGGAGCTGATCGACGATTTCGTCATCAAGCTGCGGATCGTGCGCTTCCTGCGCACTCCCGAGTACGACGAACTGTTCTCCGGCGATCCCACCTGGGTGACGGAGTCGATCGGAGGCATCGGGACCGACGGCAGGCCGCTGGTCACCCGCACCTCCTTCCGCTTCCTGCGCACCCTCTACAACCTCGGCCCGGCCCCCGAGCCGAACCTGACCGTTCTGTGGTCGCCGGCGCTGCCCGGGGGCTTCAAGCGCTACTGCGCCCAGGTCTCCATCGACACCAGCTCCATCCAGTACGAGTCCGACGACCTGATGCGGCCGCGCACGGGCGACGACACCGCCATCGCCTGCTGCGTGTCGGCCATGACGGTGGGCCGGCAGATGCAGTTCTTCGGCGCCCGGGTCAACCTCGCCAAGGCGCTGCTGTACGCGATCAACGGTGGCCGGGACGAGATGACCGGCGAGCAGATCGCCCCGGTCTCCGCACCGCTGACCGGCGAGTACCTGGATTACGAGCAGCTGCGCGCGGCCTACGACCGGATGCTGGACTGGCTCGCGGGGACGTACGTCAACACGCTCAACGTCATCCACTTCATGCACGACAAGTACGCGTACGAGCGGCTGGAGATGGCCCTGCACGACTATCCCGTGCGGCGCACCATGGCCTGCGGCGTCGCCGGCCTGTCGGTGGCGGCCGACAGCCTCTCGGCCGTGAAGCACGCCCGGGTGAGGGTGATCCGCGACGCCACGGGCCTTGCCGTCGACTACGAGACCGAAGGCGGCTATCCGTCCTACGGCAACGACGACGACCGCGCGGACGCCATCGCCTCGGACCTCGTCACCTCGTTCATGGCCAAGATCCGCCGGCATCCCACCTACCGCGGTGCCGAGCACACCCAGTCGGTGCTGACCATCACCTCCAACGTGGTCTACGGCAAGCACACCGGCAACACCCCCGACGGGCGGCGCGCGGGAGCTCCCTTCGCGCCCGGCGCCAACCCCATGAACGGCCGCGACCGGCACGGCATGGCGGCCTCCGCCCTCTCGGTCGCCAAGCTGCCCTACGACCAGGCCCTCGACGGGATCTCGCTGACGTCCACCATCACTCCGCAGGGGCTCGGCCGGGGCCGCGAGGACCAGGTGACCAACCTGGTCGGCCTGCTGGACGGCTACACGGCCTCCGGCGGCTTCCACATGAACGTCAACGTCCTCGACCGGACCGTCCTCGAGGACGCCATGGAACACCCGGAGAAGTACCCGGACCTGACCATCCGCGTCTCCGGCTACGCGGTGAACTTCGTCCGGCTCACCAAGGAGCAGCAGCGCGACGTCATCAGCCGCACCTTCCACGGAGCGGCGTGAACGCCGCGGAGCAGACGTGGTGCCCGGGCCGGGCGGCCTCCGGCCGGCCGGCGGGCCGGGTCCACTCCTGGGACCTGTCGACGGGGGTCGACGGTCCCGGGACCCGGTTCGTGCTGTTCACCAGCGGCTGTCCCCTGCGCTGTCTGTACTGCCAGAACCCCGACACGTGGCACATGCGCGACGGGCGGGCCGTCGGCGTCGAGGAGGTCATGGCCCGGATCGAGTCGTGCCGGCCGTTCCTGGCGGCCTCCGGTGGCGGGGTGACGATCAGCGGCGGCGAGCCGCTGCTGCAGCCGGTGTTCACCGGCGAGGTGCTGCGCCGCTGCAAGGAGCTCGGCCTGCACACGGCCCTGGACACCTCGGGCCGTCTCGGTGCGCGGGCCGACGACGCGCTGCTCGGCGCCACCGATCTGGTGCTGCTCGACATCAAGTCCTTCGACAGCCGCGCCTACCGCCGGCTGACCGGCGGTGCGCTGGCGCCCACGCTCCGCTTCGCCCACCGCCTCGACGCGCTGGGCAAGCGGGTGTGGGTGCGCTACGTCCTCGTACCGGGCTGGACGGACGGAGAGGCGGACGTGGAGGGGCTGGCGGCCTTCGTGGCGGGCCTGGATTGCGTGGAGCGCGTGGACGTGCTGCCGTTCCACAAGCTCGGCGCGGTCAAGTACGAGGCGCTGGGCCTGCCCTTTCCCCTGCGGGACACCCCCACTCCGGACGCGGCGCTCGTGCAGCGGGTACGGGAGCAGTTCCGGGCGCACGGGCTGCGCGCGGACTGACTCCACGCCGGGCTCCACGCCGGGACGGTACCGGGCCGCCGCCGGTTCTCGCGTCGCCGGACCGCCGCCGGCGGGGCGCGGCAGGCGTCCCGCTCAGCCCGCCGGCTCGCGCTCCGCGGGCGGTTCCTGGCCGGTTGCCCTCCCGTCGTGGCCGGTGCGCAGCCGGGTGACCACGCCGGTGACACCGTCCACCCGCCAGGTCTGGCGCACGGCTCCTGGAATGTCGGCGGTGGCCGGCACCCGGCCGTCGAGCATGACGACCCCGTCGCGGACCTCGACGCGCACGGCCCCCTCGGCAGCCCGCACCGTACGGGGCAGCACCCGGTCCTCGATGTCCGCGCGGATCGCGGCGTCGGTCCGCAGGAAGAGGCGCAGCAGGTCGCCGCGGGTGACGATGCCGATGAGCCGGTCCTCCTCGTCCACGACGGGCAGCCGGTTGACGCCGTGCCGGTCCATGACGCGGGCGGCGTCGACCGCCCGCTGTTCGGGGTGCACGGTGATCGCGGGGCTGGACATCAGCTCCGCCGCCGTGCCCCGGCGCGCCCCGGCGTTCCCCCGGGTCTTCCGCAGGTCCTTCTCGGAAACCACCCCCACGACCTTGTCGTCCCCGTCGAGCACCGGCACGCCGCTGACGCGGCGCCGGCGCAGCAGCCGTACGAGGCCCTCGAAGGATGTTCCGGGGCGGGCGCGAGCCACACGGGATGTCATGAGCTCGCCGACGGTCAGCATCAGCATGGGAAGGTCCCTCCTCTCTCGCCGGTCCCTTCAGGACGCGTTCGCCGGCCGCCGCGGATCCGGGCGGCACTGATCCCCTCCAGCCTGCCCCGCCGTTCGCTTCCGCACAGGGGCCGACCGGTCCCGCAGCAAGCCCCTTCCCGGAACGGGGCCGGTCGGCCCGCCGGGCCCGCCGGACCGCGGACCACCGGGCCCTTGCCGAGGACGTTCGGACCCTCGGTGCGGTGCGGGCCGTGGGCAAGGCTGTGGAGTGCGAGCGGCGCCCGTGGGAGTGCCGCCCGGTAAGGCCGCCGGTATCCCGGCCGCGCACTGACCACGACGGAGTCCTTCCATGAACCGACACGACGCCGGACCCCGAACCGCCACCGCCGACGCGCCCTCCGACACCGCCGTAGCGGTGGACCGGCTGGTCACGAACGGGCTGAAGGCGCTCGACGACTACGCTTCCCTGACCCAGGAACAGGTCGACCACATCGTCGCCAAGGCATCGGTGGCCGCGCTCGACCAGCACACCCACCTGGCGCGGCTGGCGGTGGAGGAAACCGGCCGCGGGGTGTTCGAGGACAAGGCGGCGAAGAACATGTTCGCCTGCGAGCACGTGACGGACAGCATGTCCCGGATGCGGACGGTCGGGGTGATCTCCCGGGACGACACCGACGGCATGGTCGAGATCGCCGAACCCGTCGGCGTCGTCTGCGCGATCACACCCGTCACCAACCCCACGTCCACCACCGTCTTCAAGGCGCTGCTGGCCCTCAAGACCCGTAACCCGGTGGTCTTCGCCTTCCACCCCACCGCCCAGCAGTGCAGCGCCGAGGCGGCGCGCATCGTCCGCGACGCGGCCGTCGCGGCCGGGGCGCCGGAGCACTGCGTCCAGTGGATCGAGACGCCGTCGATGGAGGCCACAGGGCTGCTGATGCGCCACAAGGGCGTCGCGCTGATCCTCGCCACCGGCGGCAACAGCATGGTCAAGGCCGCCTACTCGGCGGGCAAGCCGGCCATCGGCGTCGGCGCCGGGAACGTCCCCGCGTACGTGCACCACAGCGCCGACGTGCGGCGGGCGGTCAACGACCTGGTGCTGTCGAAGTCCTTCGACAACGGCATGATCTGCGCCTCGGAACAGGCGGTCATCCTGGACACCGAGATCTACGAGCAGGCGATCGGGGAGTTCCGCCGGCTGCACGCCCATCTGGCCGGCGCCGAGGAGAAGCGGCTGCTGGAGGAGTTCCTGTTCCCGGCCGGCCCCTCCGCCGGAGGTGCGCCGAGGGTGAACCCCGCGGTCGTGGGGCGCAGTCCCGCGTGGATCGCGGAGCAGGCGGGCTTCACCGTGCCGCCGGAGACGTCCGTCATCCTCGTCGAGGCCGGGCTCGTGGGTTCCGCCGAGCCGCTGACCCGGGAGAAGCTCTGCCCCGTGCTGACCGTGCTGCGGGCCGCGACACGGGAGGAGGGGTTCGGCTTCGCGGCCGACTTGGTCGCCTTCCACGGCCAGGGGCACAGCGCGGTCGTCCACACCGGCGACCGGGCCGTCGCCGAGGAGTTCGGGCACCGGATGCAGACCGTGCGCGTCATCGTCAACGCGCCCGCGTCGCAGGGGGCGATCGGCGGCATCTACAACTCCCTGACGCCCTCGCTGACGCTGGGGTGCGGCTCCTGGGGGCACACCTCGGTCTCCGACAACGTCTCGGCCGTCAACCTGCTCAACGTCAAGCGCGTCAGTTCGCGCCGCAACAACCTGCAGTGGTTCAAGGTCCCGCCGAAGATCTACTTCGAGCCGCAGGCCATCCGCTACCTGGCCTCGATGGCCGGCGTCCGGCGGGTCACCGTCGTGACCGACGCGACGATGACCCGCCTGGGCTACGTCGACCGGGTCACCAAGGTCCTGCGGCACCGCGCGGAACCGGTGACCCTCCAGATCATCGACAACGTCGAACCGGAGCCCAGCATCGACTCGGTGCGCCACGGCGCCCGCCTCATGCGGGAATTCCGTCCCGACACCATCATCGCGCTGGGGGGCGGCTCCCCGATGGACGCCGCCAAGGTGATGTGGCTGCTGTACGAGCAGCCCGACGTCGACTTCTCCGACATGCGCCAGAAGTTCTCCGACATCCGCAAGCGTGCCTTCCGCTTCCCCGAGCTCGGCAAGCGGGCCCGGCTGGTGTGCATCCCGACGACCTCCGGCACCGGAGCGGAGGTCACCCCCTTCGCCGTGATCTCCGACCCCGCCACCGGCCGCAAGTACCCGCTGGCCGACTACGCGCTGACACCGAGCGTGGCCATCGTCGACCCGCTGCTGACCGAGGACCTGCCCCCGGCCCTGGCCGCGGACAGCGGCTTCGACGCGCTCACCCACGCCACCGAGGCGTATGTCTCGGTCTACGCCAACGACTTCACCGACGGCCTTGCCCTGCACGCGATCAAGCTGGTCTTCGAGAACCTGGAGGCGGCCGTCACCGACCGCGCCGCGCAGCCCGTGGCCCGGGAGAAGGTGCACAACGCGAGCACGATCGCCGGCATGGCCTTCGGCAACGCCTTCCTCGGCATCGTCCACGCCATGGCCCACACCCTGGGCGCGACCTTCCACGTCGCCCACGGGCGGACGAACGCGATCCTGCTGCCGCACGTCATCCGCTACAACGGCACCGTCCCCACGAAGCTGACCGGCTGGCCGAAGTACGAGAGCTACCGGGCCCCGGAGCGCTTCCAGGAGATCGCCCGTTCCCTGGGACTGCCGGCCGCCACCCCCGAGGAGGGGGTCGCCTCCTACGCCGCGGCCGTGGAGCGCCTGCGGGAGGCGGTGGGCATCGAACCCTCCTTCCAGGCGCTGGGCATCGACGAGGGTGTCTTCCTCGACGCCCTCCCCCGGCAGGCGCTCAACGCCTTCGAGGACCAGTGCGCTCCCGCCAACCCGCGCATGCCGATGCTCGACGACATGCAGGACATCATGCGCGCCGCCTACTACGGGCGCGGCACGGTCCGGCCGGCGGCCGGCTGAACCCACGGGCGGGTCACAAGGGCGTTGCCCAAGGCGTTGCCCCGCGCCCCCCCCGGGGGGGGGGGGGGGGGCCCCCCCGCCGCGGGGC
>NZ_JBMMMZ010000001.1:296229-423780 GCF_049725035.1 Streptomyces sp. XH2
GGCACCCTGGCGGGTCCCCCGGGGGTGCCCCGGCCCCCCGGGGGGGGGGGGGCGCGGGGCAACGCGCTCGTCGTCGCGCCTCCGTCCGGGCGCGACCAGCGGGCGTGCCCGGCGCCGCCACTGCCCGCTGGTCCCGGCGGCCGAGGCCGTTCGGCCCTTCCTGCCCGGGCGCTCTTGGCGATCTCCTGATCAGGCAGCGGAGGAACACCGTCCCCCGGCACCGGCGCCCCGGGCGGCCGGGAGCGGACGGATACCACCGGTGGGCGCATTCCGGTGGCGGTCCGAACGGTCTGATGGGAGAACACCACACATGTTGAGGCCGGCAGTTGACCCGGAGGAGACCGAGGACGCGCGGCAGGGCGCCGCGGAACGGGCGCGGACCGGCGAGGTCCGTCCCCTCCTCGGAGCCGGGCGCACCTTCGCCTGGATGCTGATCGTCACCGGCGCGCTGGGCCTGCTCGCCTCCTTCGTGATCACCGTCGACAAGTTCCGGCTGCTTCAGGAGCCGGGCTTCCGGCCGTCGTGCAGCATCAACCCGGTGCTCTCGTGCACGAACGTGATGAGCAGCCCGCAGGCATCGGTGTTCGGCTTCCCCAACCCGCTGCTCGGTCTGGCCGGCTACGGCGCCGTCACGCTGATCGGCTTCGGTCTGCTGGCGGGGGCCGGCTACCGCCGCTGGTTCTGGATCGGGCTGAACCTGGGCACGCTGCTCGGCGCGGGCTTCTGCATGTGGCTGATGGCCCAGGCGCTGTACTCGATCGGCGCGCTGTGCCTGTGGTGCTGCCTGGCCTGGTTCGCCACCATCGCCATGTTCTGGTGCACGACCCTGCACAACCTCAAGCACGGGATCGTCCCGGCACCCCGCCGCCCGGTGATCGGACTGCTGGAGTTTCCCTGGGCGGTGCCGGTGACCTGGTACCTCGTCATCGCGATGCTCATCGCGACCCGGTTCTGGACGTACTGGCGGTCCCTGATCTGACCCCCTGCCGACCGGCACCGGGCAGGGACCGCGGCGGTCCTGCCCCGCAGGCCGTCCCGCGTCCGCCTTCCGGGGCGCCGCGGCGGGAAACGAGCCGACCGGCCCGAGGGGAGAGACGTCCGGACGCTGCCGCGACCGGACGGCGGAGAGATCATAGGAGAGAGCCCGGCCGGGAACCCGGCCGTCCGAAGGGAGACTCCGGTGACACCACCACCCCTGGACGACACCTCCGTGGCACAGCTGGTGGGGGACGCCGCGGCCGCTCCGTCCATGCACAACGCCCAGCCGTGGCGCTTCCGCTACGCGCGGGGAAGCGGCACCTTCCGGGTGTACGCCGACTTCGAGCGGACCATGCCGCACTCCGACCCGGAGGGCCGCGCCCTTCACCTGGGATGCGGTGCTGCCTTGTTCAACCTCCGCGTCGCCGTCGCGAACGCCGGCCTGCACCCGCAGGTCGACCTGCTGCCCGACCCCTCCGACGCGTCACTGCTCGCGGCCGTCCGGGCAACCGCACCGGGTGACGAGCGGGACGCGGACCTCGGGCTGCTCCACCCCGCGATCCGCGAGCGGCACACCAGCCGGTACCCGTTCACGGAGACCGACATCCCGGAGGACCTGCGGTCCGCCCTCATGGACGCCGCGCGCCGGGAGGGCGCCACCCTCGCCTTCCCCTCCTCCTGGCACCTGCGCTGGGTCCAGGAGCTCGCCGAAGAGGCCGAGGCCCGCAATCTCACCGACGCCGGCAGCGAGGAGGACCTGGCCCGCTGGACCAGGACCGGCCCCGAAGAGGCCGACACCTCCCCCGACGGCGTGCCCGCGTACGCCTTCGGTCCCCGCAAACGCGGCGGCCGGGCCCCCATGCGCGACTTCTCCGGCGGCAGGCCGTCGGCCGACCTGGGGTCGACGCCCTTCGAGACCAACCCCCACTTGGCGCTGCTCACGACGGAGGAGGACGGTCCGCGCGACTGGCTGGTCGCCGGCCAGGCCATGGAGCGCGTCCTGCTCCTGGCCACGGCGAAGGGGCTCGCCACCTCCTTCTCCACGCAGGCCCTCGAATGGCCCGACCTGCGCTGGCCCCTGCGCGACCCCGTCAGCGGCACGGGCCGGGTGCAGATGATCCTGCGGCTCGGATACGGCCCGAAAGGCCCGGGCGCGCCCCGGCGCCCCGTGGGCGACGTGCTCGGCTTCGAGCCGTAGCTCCCCGGTGGCCCGGCGCGCCCCTCCGAACCGGGGAACCGGCCGAGCCGGCGGCCGACCGGTCCACCGCCATGGCCCGGTCGGCCCCTGCCGCGGGACTCCGCCCGGCCCGACGCTGAAAGCAGCGACAGGCCGACGAAGGGCTCGCCATGGCGGACACCACGGATACGGCGCACACCGCACAAGCTGTCGGTTCTCCCGGCACCACGGACACCCGGCACCCTGCCGGGAAGGTCCCCGCTCCACCGGCGGACGGCACCACCGCGGAGATCCGGCCGGCGGATGTCACCGGTCTCCAGCGGCTGCTGCGCCCCCGGTCGATCGCCGTGGTGGGAGCCGGGCGCCGTGCGGGGTCCGCCGGACGGGCGGTGCTGCGCAGCATCCGGGCCGGCGGTTTCGCCGGGCGCCTGTACGCGATCAACCCGCATGCTCATGCGATCGACCGCGTGCCGTGTCATCCGTCCGTGGCGGACCTGCCGTGCACTCCCGACCTCGTCGTCCTGGCCGTTCCCCCGGCGGCCGTGCCCGGCGCCGCGGAGGAGTGCGGCACGCTCGGTGCGGGCGGCCTGGTCGTGGTGACCTCCCGGCTGGACGCGGAGCAGGCGTCCGGGCTCCTGTCGGCGTGCCGCCGGCACGGCATGCGGCTGGTGGGGCCGGGCTGCCTGGGCATCGTCAACACCGAGGCCGGGGTCCGGCTGGACGCCACGTTCGCGACCCGGCGGCCGCTGTCCGGCACGGCCGGGGTCGCCGTGCAGTCCGGCGGCGTGGGCATCGCCCTGCTGGGCGGGCTGTCCCGCCTCGGCATCGGCGTCTCCACGTTCGTTTCCCTGGGCGACAAGTACGACGTCAGCGGCAACGACATGCTCCAGTGGTGGGAGAACGACGGGCACACGGACCTGGCCATCCTGCACCTGGAGTCCTTCGGCAACCCGCGCGCCTTCTCCCGCACCGCACGCCGGGTCGGCCACCGGATGCCGGTGCTCACCGTGGACGCGGGCCGTTCGGAGCCGGGGCGCAGGGCCGCCGCTTCGCACACGGCCGCGGCCGCGACCCGGGCCATGACCCGGCAGGCGCTGTTCGACCAGGCCGGGGTCATCGCCACGCGCAGCATCGCCGAGCTCGTCGACACCGCAGCCCTGCTGCACGCACAGCCCCTGCCCGCGGGGCGCAGCGTCGCCGTCGTGACGAACGCGGGCGGGGCCGGGGTGCTCGCGGCCGACGCCTGTGCCGAGGCGGGCCTGAGCGTGCCCCTCTTCGACCCCGGAACGGCCGCCGAGCTATCGGCCCTCCTGCCTCCCGGAGCCGTCACGGCCAACCCCGTGGACGCCACCGCGGCCGTTTCCGAAGCGCAGCTGCGCGCCTGCGTCGACCGGCTGGCGCAGAGCGAGGCCGTCGACGCCGTGCTGGTGGCCCTGGTCCCCACCGCACTGGCCGCGGCGACCGGCGATGATCTCACCCGGGCCCTCGTCCCGCGGGGCCCCGCGTGCCGGATCCGCACGGTCGCCGCGGTCCTTCTCGACCAGAGCGTGCCCGCCGCGCTCCTGCCCGCGGGCGACGGCCGGCCGGTGCCCGCCTACGCCGACCCCCTGTCCGCCGCCCGGGCCCTCGCCCACGCCGCCGCCCACGCCCGCCGCCGGGACCGGCTCCCGGGCACCGTTCCCGAGCTGACCGGCATCGATGCGGACGCCGCGGCGGCGGTCGTGGACGCCCATCTCGCCCGCCACCCGGAGGGCGGCTGGCTCGACCCCCTGGCCTGCGCGAAGCTGCTGGGCAGCTACGGCATCCCGCAGCTGCCCTGGGAGTGGGCGACCGACGAGGACCAGGCCGTGGCCGCGGCCGCCCGGCTCGCCGGCCCGGACGGGCGCGTCGTCGTGAAGGCCCACTGGCCGGGGCTGCTGCACAAGAGCGAGCGCGGCGCGATCCACCTCGACCTGATGAACGCCTCGCAGGTGCGGGCCGCCTACCGCGATCTGGACACCCGCTTCGGCGACGTGCTCTCCGGAGTGGTCGTACAGCCACTGGCCGAACGCGGCACCGAACTGGTCGCCGGCGTGGTCCAGGACGAGGTCTTCGGCCCGCTGGTCCTCTTCGGCCTCGGCGGCACGGCCACCGAGCTGCTCGCCGACCGGGCGGCCCGGCTCGCACCGCTCGACGACCGGGACGCGCACGAGCTCATCACTTCTCCGCGCTGCGCCCCGCTGCTGCTCGGCCACCGCGGGGCCCGCCCGGTGGACCTGCGAGGCCTGGAACAGCTGCTGCTGCGGCTGTCCCGGATGGCCTGCGACCTGCCCCGGCTCGCCGAGGCCGAACTCAACCCGGTCCTGGCGCGGCCGGGCGGGGTGACCACGCTCGACGTCCGCGTACGGCTGGAGCCGTGCCGCGCCCGCAATCCCCATCTGCCCCGGCCGCGCTGACGCGCCCCGCCCGAAGCGGGCGTGACGGCCGGCCCGAGAGGAAGGAGAAGCCGTGAAGCACTGCAAGACCGGCACCGTCATGAAGGACGACGTCGTCCGTGCGGAGCCCGGCACGCCCTTCAAAGAGGTCGTGCGGCTCCTCGCCGAGCACCGCATCAGCGGCCTGCCGGTCGTGGACCCCCGCGGCAAGGTGCTCGGGGTGATCTCCGAGACCGATCTGCTCACCCGCCCGGGCGCCGGGGCCGGCGGCCCGGGCCGCCGGGGGCGGCGCCCCCGGCGCGGGCGCGCCGCCCGCAGGTCGGCCGCCAAGGCCCGTGCCCGCACGGCGGAGCAGCTGATGACCGCGCCGGCCGTGACCGTACGCGCCGGGGACAGCATCGCCGAGGCCGCCCGGACCATGGCCCGCCACCGCGTCGAGCGGCTGCCCGTCGTCGACGAGGAGAACCGTCTGGTCGGCATCGTCACCCGCCGCGAACTGCTGCAGGTGTTCCTGCGCACCGACGCCGACATCCGCCAAGAAGTCGTCGATGAGGTCCTCGTCCGCACCCTGTGGCTGGCTCCCCATGCCGTCGACGTCGCCGTGGCCGACGGAGTGGTCACCCTTGCGGGTGAGCTGGAGCAGCTCAGCGAGGTGCAGGTGGCCCTGCGGATGACGAAGGAGATCGACGGCGTCGTGGCGGTGGTGGACAAGCTGACGCACCGCGTCGACGACTCGCGCCTCCGGCCCGACGAGCAGGCCTTGCATGGCGTCGCGGACGGATGGCTGCGCAGACTCTGAGGAGTCAGGACGGGCACACCGGCGAGGAGAGACGGTGAACGACGACGGGAAGGCCGGCGGACACGCCGGAGCACCGGACGGCCGGCTGGACCAGGACATCTACCAGCAGGAGCTGTTCCGGCTCCAGACGGAGCTGGCCAAGCTGCAGGAGTGGGTGCGGGCCGAGGGGGCCCGGCTCGTCGTCGTCTTCGAGGGGCGGGACGCCGCGGGCAAGGGCGGGGTGATCAAACGTGTGACGGAGCGCCTCAACCCGCGCGTCGCACGGACGGTCGCCCTGCCCGTGCCGACCGACCGCGAGCGCGGCCAGTGGTACTTCCAGCGCTACGTCGCGCACCTCCCCTCGGCGGGCGAGATCGTGCTGTTCGACCGCAGCTGGTACAACCGCGCCGGCGTCGAGCGCGTCATGGGCTTCTGCACCGAGCAGGAGTACCGGCTCTTCCTGCGCCAGTGCCCGGTCTTCGAGCGGCTGCTGACCGAGGACGGCATCCTGCTGCGCAAGTACTGGTTCTCCGTCAGTGACGCCGTCCAGGAACAGCGCTTCCGCAGCCGTCTGGAGGACCCCACTCGCCGCTGGAAGCTGTCGGCCATGGACCTGGAGTCCGTCACCCGGTGGGAGGCGTACTCCCGGGCCAAGGACGAGATGTTCGCCCGCACGGACACCGCCGAAGCGCCCTGGTACGTCGTCGAGAGCGACGACAAACGCAGCGCCCGGATCAACATGATCGCGCACCTGCTGTCCACCGTGCCCTACCGGGATGTCCCCCGGCCGGATCTGACGCTGCCTCCGCGTCCGCCCGCCCACGGCTACCGGCGCCCGCCACGAGACCAGCAGACCCACGTCCCCGACCACGCCGGAACTCTCGCACCCGGCACGGCCCCTGACGGCCCCTGAAGACCGATTCCGCCCGAAGGCACAAGCGATTCCTTTGAAGACACATCCGTTTGGAGACACGGAGGAACTTCCCATGGATCCAGTCATCACCGCCGGGCTCGACGGTTCTCCCGAGAGCAGGTCCGCCGCGCTGTGGGCGGCGGGCGAGGCACAGCTCCGCGGCTGCACGCTGCGGCTGCTGCACGCGTGGGTCCTGCTCTCCCCGTCGAAGCAGGAGGACACCGCCGGCGCGGACCAGAACTACTGGGCACGAAGGATCGTCGACGACGCGCAGGAGGAGATCCGCCGGCACTACCCGGACCTGCCCGTCTGCGAGGACCTCGTGGCGGCGGACCCGGGGCCCGCGCTGCTGGCCGCTGCTGCGGAGTCCGATGCGCTCGTGCTCGGCTCCCGGGGCATGGCGCCCGTCGCGGCGTATTTCCTCGGGGACACCGGCCTGCACGTGATGGCGCGGGCGGGCAGTCCGGTGGTGGTCGTCCGCGCCCGGGGCGACGCGGCGGAAGACACCGGAAAGCCGTGGCCTCCGCCGTCCGCCCAGGGCGACGTGGTCCTGGCCCTGAGCCTGCACGGCCCGTGCGACCCGCTCTTCGATTTCGCCTTCGACGCGGCCGCGCGCCGGGGCGTGCCCCTGCGGGCCGTCCACGGCAGGAGCCTGCCGGTGCAGGCGTACGCTCCCTGGGGCATCGATCCCGACGTCGGGGAGGAACTTGCCGTCGATGCGCGGAAGGAGCTTCACGACGCGCTGCGCCCGTGGCGCTCGAAGTTTCCCGGGGTGGAGCTCACCGAGACCGTGCACCTGGAAAGCCCCGCCCGGGTGGTCTTGCGGGCCGCGGGCGGGGCGGGTCTGCTGGTCGCCGGCCGCCGGCAGAAGCGACCTGCTCTCGCCCCGCCCTTCGGGCCCGTCCTGCAGGCGGCCCTCCACCACGCCCCCTGCCCGGTGGCGGTCGTTCCGCACGAGTGACACGCGTGGCCGCGCCACCGGCGGATGCCGCCCCCGGGTGCCCGGGGGCGGCTGGAACCGCCTCTTCCCACTCCCCTCTCCCCTCAGAACTGAGGACCGACGACGGGCGGCTCGGGGAGCCGGTGCC
The DNA here is from genome assembly GCF_049725035.1 of Streptomyces sp. XH2. NCBI lineage: Bacteria > Bacillati > Actinomycetota > Actinomycetes > Kitasatosporales > Streptomycetaceae > Streptomyces > Streptomyces sp. XH2. The sequence continues at coordinate 303,578 of NZ_JBMMMZ010000001.1, forward strand.
GGACGACCGGGCCGGAGAGCCGCAGTTCGACGTTCACCACGCCTTCCACGGCCCGTACCAGCCGTGCCATGACCGGGACCAGCGCCGTGTCGTGGAGGGTCCCGGTGAGGGTCACCACGCCTTCCTTCACATGGGCTTCCACCGTGGGCGCCCGGTGGCGGAAGAAGTGACCGATCACCTCACGGCGTACTTCGTCGGCGATGTCCTCGTCGTCACGGAGGTAGACCTTGAGCAGGTCGCTGCGGCTCACTATGCCGACCAGCTTCCCTTCGCCGTCCACGACCGGAAGGCGCTTGACGCGCTGGTGCGCCATGGCGCGGGCGGCCTCGGCGAGCGTCGCGTCCCCGTGGACGGTCACCGCGGGGGTGGACATCAGCTCCCCGGCCGTCCCGGCTCCGGCCTTCACCAGTTCGTCCAGGTGGCGCATCTGCTCCAGGCGCGAGGGGTCGCGGTCCTTGAACTCCTGCTTCGGCAGCAGGTCCGCCTCGGAGACCACTCCGACGACGCGGCCCTCGCCCTCCAGGACGGGCAGAGCACTGACCTTCCACTGTGCGAGCGTTTTGGCGATCTCCTTGAAGGGTGCGGCGCGGCTGACCGCGACGACCGTCTGGGTCATCACGTCGCTGACGGTGTGCGGGGTGTCCTTCATCAGGGGCTCCTCCTTCTCGGCGGGCTGTATCCCGCGCGCTCCTGCTGCTGCTGCACGATGCGTTCCCGGACCGAGACCACGCCGTCCACAGCACGGCACAGCCTCACCAGGGCGGGGACCGTGCCCCGGTCCTGCACGGATCCCGTGAGCGTGACCTGCCCTTCGCTCACGTCGGCCGCGACGGCCGACGGGGCCAGCCCCAGGGTGCGTTCCAGGAGGTCGTGGACGATCTCCTCGCGGATGGCACGGTCGTCACGCAGGAAGACCCGCAGCAGGTCACCGCGGCTGACGATGCCCACCAGCCTGTCGGCCTCGTCGACCACGGGCAGCCGTTTGACGCCCTCGACGGCCATGAGGCGGGCCGCCTCGACGACGTTCCATCCGGGCCGTGCGCAGACGGCGGGCGCCGACATCAGTTCCTCCGCCCGGGTGCCCTCGGCCCTGGCGCGCTCCCACGCCTCCAGGCACGGCACCGGAAGGCGGCCGAACGGGTCCGTCTGATCCGCCGACTTGCACATCAGGTCGCCCTCGGAGACCACGCCCACCACCCGGTTCCCGGCGTCCACCACGGGCACGGCCGTGACGTCGTTCTGCGCGAGTTCCTTGACGATCTCCTTGAACGGGGTCGCCGGCCCCACACTGACGACCTTCTTCGTCATGAGCTCGTCAACAGTGCGGTGCTGCATGGCGCTCACCCTCCAGAGGCCGCGGCCGGCCGGTCCCGGCCTGCCTGATGCCAGCGTGCCCGGCAGAGGGCGGCCTTTGCATGAGCCGCACGGCCCCGCAGGAGGGACGCTCGGCCCCTCATCCGGCCGGCGAAGGCCGTTGCCGGACTCGGCGTCGACCGGCGCATCCGACGACAAGACGTGAGATCGTCCGCGGCAGCGTCAACGGCGTCCTCATCGAGGTGACCTGACGGGCGCCCGCCCGCGAGGCGGCCTCGACGGCGGCGCGCCGCTCAGTCCGGGGCGCCCGGACCGGCCCCGCGCGCCGCCGTGCCCGTTTCCCCCGTGGGCAGTGGAATTTCCCAGGTCAGAAGCGTACCGCCGCCGGGTGGCGTACCGAATCGCAGGCGCCCGCCGTGGCGTTCCGCCCGCTCGGCGAGGTTCCGGAGGCCGCTGCGGCGGCCTCCGGAAGGCATACCGACACCGTTGTCGGTCACCGTGAGCACCAGGGACCGGCCGTCGTTGGCCACGGCGACGTCCGCGGAAGCCGCGTGCGCGTGCCGGGCGACGTTGGCCAGGGCTTCTCCCAGGACGGCGACCACGTCGTCGGCGGCGGCACGGGGCACCTGGGTATCCAGCAGACCCTCCATCCGAAGGCTGGGCGTGAAGCCGAGAAGCGCGGCCGCCTCCCCTGCCGTCCGCACCACGCGCATGCGCAGCCCGTGCTGGGGCGCGGTCTCCCGGGACCGCAGCCCGAAGATCGTCGACCTGATGATCTTGATGGTTTCGTCCAGGTCGCCCACCGCGCGCTGCACGCGTTCCGACGCCTGCGGATGATCGATGAAACGGTCGGCGCTCTGCAGGGTCATGCCCGTGGCGAACAACCGCTGGATCGCCAGATCGTGCAGGTCACGGGCGATCCGGTCGCGTTCCTCCAGCAACGTGAGCTGCTCGGCGTCCATGCGGCGTTCGGCCAGCTCCATGGCGAGGGCCGCCTGTCCGGCGAAGCGCAGCAGGGGCTCGACCTCCGTCTCCGAGAACACCGGCCGGCCCGCGCCCCGGGCCAGGAAAAGCACTCCCTTCACCGTCTCTCCGGAGGTGATCGGCACCGCGACCGCCGGCCCGAGCCCCGCCACGGCTCCGGGTACCCCCGTCACCCTCGGGTCCTCCGCGACTCCCGCGCTGCACACCGGCTCGCGCCCGGCGAAGGCGGCTCCGGCCAGGGTGCCCTCCACCGGGAGCCTGAGACCGCGGACGTCATCGGCCGCCTCGCCGGTGGCGACGTCGACCGTCAGCGCCGAGCCGTCCTTGAGCGGCAGCGACACCGTGGCCAGCCGGGCCTCGGTGATCTCCTTCGCCAGCTCGGCGATCTGGGCGGTCACGCTCGCCCGCGGGCTGCCGGACATCAGGCTGTTGGTCACCTGCGCACCGGCTCGCAGCCAGCGTTCGCGCCGCGTGGACTCCTCGTACAACCGTGCGTTGTCGATGGCGACCCCGGCGGCGACGGCGAGCGTGGAGAGCACCGCCTCGTCCTCCTCGTCGAAGTGCGCCCCGCCGCGCTTCTCGGTCAGGTAGAGGTTCCCGAACACCTGGTCGCGGACCCGGATGGGGACACCGAGGAAGCTGTGCATCGGCGGGTGGTTGGGCGGGAATCCGTACGAGGCGGCGTGCGCGGAGATCTCGGGCAGCCGCAGCGGCTCGGGACGGCGGATCAGTTCACCCAGCAGACCGTGCCCGGAGGGGAACGGCCCGATCGCCTTGATCTGCTCGTCGGTCAGCCCGACCGTCAGGAACTGCGAAAGCCTCCGCCCGTCGGGCCCGATGACCCCCAGAGCGCCGTACCGGGCTTCGACCAGCGCCACCGCCGCCTCGATGATGCGACGCAGCACGTGCTCCACGTCCAGCCCGCGGCCGACCGAGAGCACCGCCTCCAGCAGGCTGTGCACCCGGTCCCTGGTGCCGCGCGCGGCGTCCAGCCGGGCCTGCAGTTCACCCAGCAGCTCGTCCAGCCTGAGATGCGGCAACCGGACCGGACCGTCCCCGATGGTCTCCAACGCGTCTCCTCACGGGTGCGCCCGACAGATCCCGAAGGGGCCTCCCCCGGACCACCGTATCCGCCTGTTTACGGAGCAGAAGCGTCTCGGCGCACGGAGGCCGGAAGAGGCTCCCGCTCGTCGCGGGCGGCGACGCTCCGCAGCGGTTGCCCGGCGGCTGACGCTCCCTCCGATGAGCGAGCACGCGATCACGCACCGGACCGATCGGGGCCGAAGAGGGGTTGCACCGCGCGCGGCATCAGGCGCGGTGTGCCAGCAGGTCGTCCAGTTCGGCCGCGAAGAGCAGGGCCGGGTCGAAGCCCATGTTGGTGAAGTGGCCGGCGAGTTCCAGGGACAGGAGGCCGTGCAGCCGGGTCCAGACGGTCAGGGCCCGGTGGAGGGCCGCGGGCGGGGCGGGGTGGCCGCCGGCCCAGTCCCGGTGGTCTTCCAGGTGGGCGCTGAACGGAGCCGCGGAGCCGTCCGGAGCGAGGGCGGTGCACGCGTCGAGCAAGGTTGTCATGATCTCGGAGGAGATGCCGGTGATGTCCTCGGGCGCGTGATAACCGGGGACGGGAGTGCCGTAGATGAGGAAATACCGCTGGGGGTCTTCCAGGGCCCAGCCGCGTAGCGCGTGTGCCAGGCCGGCCAGGCCGGCACCGCCGGCGGAGGCGGCGCGGAAGGTATCGGCGAGACTTCGGTACGCCTCGCGGATGAGTTCGGTGATGAGCTCGTCGCGGCTGGCGAAGTAGCGGTAGAGCGCGGGGCCGCTCATGCCCATCCGTTTGGCGATCGCGTTGAGGGAGAGCGCGGACGCCCCCGCCGTGGCGATCTGCTCCCAGGCGTGCTCCTTGATCTCCGCCCGCACCTGGGCGCGATAGCGCTCCCGCGGGGTCTTCCCGTCCGTCTTCACCACGGGCCCGGCCCACCGCCTTCCCCACTCATGCCACTACACCTTCAAGATTGAACTAGAGGCTATCACTCAACCGTTGACCCATCACTCCGCATTGCGTTATACCTTATAACGAACACGTGAGCTTCTAGCTCAATGCGTAGTGCGCGCACGTCTGACGTCCACCCGACAGCGAACGCTCGCCCAGCAGACAACACTCGCCCGCCGACTGACACCGACCTGACAAGGGGAACACCATGTCCGGCATGCACAGCACTCGAAACCGCGCCGCCTTGTTCGCGGCCCCGCTTCTCGTCATCGGCGCGCTCGGGGCCGCTGCCGCACCCGCCGGGGCCACCGCCTCGCACCCCGCCGCGTCCCTCACCTGCCGCGGGGAAGACGTCGACCCCGACGCCCGGGTTCGCCACCGGACGGAAACCGTGATCCACGCGCCACTGCGCACCATCTGGAAGCTGCAGACCGACGTGGAGCGCTGGCCGTTCCGGCAGAACGCCGTCACGACCGCGGAACGCCTCGATCACGGCCCGTTCCGCGAGGGTTCGGCGTTCCGGTGGACGACCCCGATACCTCCCAACCCCACGACTCCCGCCACCCGCCTGGAGATCACCTCGACCGTCGAGCAGCTCAAGCACAACACCTGCATCCGCTGGACCGGCCCCGCGGTCGCTGAAGGACTGCGCATCGACGGCGTCCACGTGTGGAACTTCGCCAAGGTCCATGGCGGCGTCCGGGTGAGCACCGAAGAGACCCACACCGGCGCCCAGGTCGCAGCGGACGTTCCCGCCGCGACCAAGATCCTCCGCGAGGGACTCGAAGCGTGGCTGCGCGACCTCAAGGCCGCCGCCGAAGCCCCCGCCCCCAACCCGCCGCGCTGAACCACGGAGCCGACCCGCCGGAGGTGCCGGAGGACGCGCAGTTCAGCGGCACAGAGCCGTGTCCACGACCTTCTCGATGCGCTCCTTGGCCGCCTGGTTCGGCTGCATGGTCACCGCGACGTCGGCGGCGCGGCCGTCGTCGGTGACACCGCCCCTGGTCTCGTATCCCGTCATGCTGCCGCCGTGGCCCCAGTAGACACCGCCGCACGACAGCGGCCTGCTCATGAGCCCCAGTCCGTAGCGGACGCCGGAGCCGAAGGCTTCAGCGGGGACGGTGGTGCGCATCTGGTCGAGCTGGGCCTCCGGGAGGAGCCGGCCGGCCAGGAGCGCGGCGAAGAACTGGTTGAGGTCGGAGTTGGTGGAGATCATCTGACCTGCCGCCCATCCCCAGGAAGGGTCCCATTCCGTGACGTCGACCTTGGGCGCGCCTGCCGACTCCTGGTAGTAGCCCTTGGGATGGGGTTCCCGGATGGTCGTGTCACCGGGGGCGGGGAAATAGGTGTGGCGCAGCCCGGCGCGTTTGATGATGCGCTGCTCCATCTCCTGGGCGAGGGCGTGGCCGGTGACCTTCTGGATGATCAGTCCCGCCACCACGTAGTTCGTGTTGCTGTACGCCCATTTCGTCCCAGGGGTGAAGTCGGCCTTGTACCGGAGAGCGATGTCCAGGAGGTCGCGCGGGTCGTAGTACCTCGGCTCCAGCTCGGCTTTGCTGTAGTCCGGAAGTCCGCTGGTGTGCTGGAGGAGCTGCCGGACGGTGATGCGTCGCCCGTCGATCCCCTTCCCGCGGACGAGCCCCGGCAGGTAGGTGTCGACCGGGGCGTCCAGGCCGATCTTCCCTTCACCGACCAGCTGCAGCACGACCACTGCGGTGAACGTCTTCGTGTTGCTGCCGATCCGCACCTGCCCGTCCCGGGGCACCTTCGAGCCGGTGGCCAGGTCGGCGACCCCTGCGGTGTAGGTACGGGTAAGGCCGTCACGAGCCTTCACGCTTGCCAGCGCGGCGGGCATGCCGTCAGTGCGCACCAGTGCGTTCAGGCCCTGCTGGACGGCGTCGGGCCTGCTGGCGGCAGACGCCGCCGGCGGTGTCAGCGCACCCACCGCCATGACGCCGACGGCTACCGCGGCCGCGAACGGCACGGCGCTGCGCCGATCGCCACGTCGCCATCCGGAAGAACGGAACTTTTGCCATGCCTGTTCACGCACGGGTCAACTCCTGGGGAATTGCTGGAAGATCAACGGAATGTGCCGGGCCCAGCATGTCCGTACGCGGCCGCCCGCTGCGATCCGGCCACCCTCCCACTGCAGGTGGGGCTATCCCCCGGTGGGCTCACCAGGCGGTGGGGAACCGGGGGCGGACGGCATGCCGTCCGGCACGCCGGCTGAGCTCGCGCATGCAACCGCCCCCAGGCAGGTGAGCCTCCTGCGGATGCCCGTGGGGTGACGCCTCGCGGGGTTGACACCCTCTGGTGCCCTTCCTGACGGCTGTGCCACCATGCCCTCCGCCCGCAACACGAGACGTAACGGAGCGGATGGCCATGGGTGATCACCGCAAGCCGGACCCGGACTTGGACAAGGGCAAGCCACCGCCCGGCAATACCGACGGGCAGGTGCCTCCCCCGCCTCCTCCGTCCGGCACGCGCAGAAAATGACGCCGGTGCGCGAACTGAGCTCCCTGCGCCGGGCTCACGACGCGGAGATGGAACGGCTCCACGGGTGGCCCGAGCGCTCCCCGTGGATCCGCCGGGCCGTCGCAGCGCTCCCCCGCGACCACTTCGCCCCCGACCGGCTCTGGCAGTGGGACGGTCACGCCTACGTCCCCGTCGACCGCGATATCGATCCGGGACGATGGGCGGGACTGGTGTACGGCAGTCCCCACGAAGCGGCCGTCACCCAAGTCATCGGCGGCCTGGCGACGTCCAGCCTGTCCTGCGAGTCCGTCGTCGCCGACATGCTCGACTGCCTCGGCGTCCGGCCCGGCCACCACGTGCTCGAACTCGGGACCGGAACCGGCCGCAACGCAGCTCTTCTCGCCCACCGGGCGGGCCCCGGCCGCGTCGTCAGCATCGAGACCGACCCCGGCCTGGCCGAGCACGCACGACAGCGTCTGAAGAAGAGCGGCGCAGACGTGCAGGTGATCGTCGGAGACGGCGCCGCAGGCCGGCCGCAAGCCGGGACTTCCGAACCTTTCGACCGGGTGATCTCTACCTACGCCGTCGATGCCGTCCCTTGGGCATGGGTCGAGCAGACCCGGCCCGGCGGCCGCATCGTCACCCCCTGGGGTCACCTCGGCCTCGTGTCCCTGACCGTGGCCGGCGACGGAAACTCCGCGCGCGGCCACGTCCAAGGGCTCGCCCAGTTCATGCCCGCGCGCGGGGGTTCCGGCGGTCCGGACGGAGACTTCTCCCGGGTACGCGCCGGACGCGAACCCGAGCACGAACACCACGTCCGCCTCGATCTGTCCCCGCTGCACGCAGACTGGCACCTCCGGTTCGCGTTGCGGGTCCTGCTGCCGGACGTGCACATCGCCGTCAGCACGGACACCGACGGAACCAACGCCTGGCTCAACGACAGCACGGCGTCCTGGGCCGCGTTCTACGCCCAGGACGACGGCACTGTCCTCGTCTGCCAGGGCGGGCCGCGCCGGTTGGCCGAAGGCCTCGAAGAGGCCTGGAACTGGTGGAGGGCCGCAGGCGAGCCCGATCTGTACGACTGGGGGATGACGGTCACCCCGGAGCGCCAGTGGATGTGGGTGAGGGAGGAGTCCACGTCGATGCCGGTCTTCCCCGGCGGTGCCGGCCCGGTCGCCGAGTAGGCCGGACGCCCCGCCGCTGCCTCGCGGCGGCGCCACGTTCCCCGAGCCGTGGGCAGGCGCAGCCGCCCCTCGCCGGGCTCGTTCAGGAGTCGGTCGATCCGTCAACGGGCCGGGGCGAGGGCGACGCCGGTGGCACCGAGGCGTCGGTCAGCAGAGGGAACAACCTGGCGACCGCGGCTACGGCCATGGCTCCGGCAGGGCGCGCGGCGGGTGTCCGTTCCCGTTCGCGGTAGCCGGCCAGGAGGCCGCGGATGGAGGCGGCGAGTTCGGTCACCTCCTTTGGGGTGAGGTGGACCACCGCACTGAAACTCTCGTCGTGCCGCCACTCGGCCGGCGCCTGGTCCCGGTGGGCCAGCCAGTGCTGGTAGCTCTCGTCTTCCAGGCCGCGCGCGAGTGTGTCGAACTCTTCCGGTGCTTGCCGGTCGGTCCGGTCAGTCCGGTCAGTCCGGCCGGTCCGATCGAGGGGCCCCCAGCGCAACCGCCACGGCCGTGCCCTGCTGTCCGTCTGGGGGGCCTCCTCGATGAGGCCGTGCCGGGCGAGCTGGCGCAGGTGGAAGGAGCAGAGGCCGGAGCTGTAGCCGAGGCGTTGGGCGGCCTGGGTGGAGGTGAGGGTGCCGGCCTCGGCGAGCAGGTCCAGCAGGGCAATCCGGACGGGGTGTTCGGGGAGGGAGGGCCGGTTGCGGTGCGGCAGCGGGCCCGTTCGCTTGTTGTCGTCTTCTGCGTCGCTCACTTTGCAAAGTCTGCTACTTTGCAAAGTGTTCGGTCAAGATCACCGGGCCGGGGCTTCGGCCCCTGCCCGGTTGAGGAATGTTCGGAAGGCGTTGGTAGTTCATGGCTGTTCGGTCCGGTCACGATGCTCATGACCGTCAGGCTCACGACCGTCGGGTGCGGGTGCAGGGTGAGCCTGTCGAGAGCTATCCACGGCGTGCCCCGGAGGCGGAACGGGGCGAGGTACGCCGCATCACCGTCGTCGGGGAGGAGATCCTGGCGCGCAGGTGCCGGGAGGTCACCGAGTTCGGCACTCCGGAACTGTCACGGCTGATCGATGACATGTTCGCCACCAACCAGGCGGCCGAGGGCGCGGGGCTCGCCGCCAATCAGATCGGTGTCGACCTGCAGTTGTTCGTATGGGACATCACGGACGAGTGGGGGGTGCGGCACGTGGGCCACATCGCCAACCCCGTTCTCGACGACGTACCGGCGGAGGATCGTGTGCTGGTCGAGGAGTCGGAGGGCTGCTTGTCGGTCCCCGGCCCCTACCGCATGGTGCCGCGTCCGGACCGTGCTGTCGTCCGGGGCCGCGACAAGGACGGCGAGCCGCTGGTGATCGAGGGCAGGGGCTACTTCGCCCGGTGCCTGCAGCACGAGACGGACCACCTCCACGGTCACCTGTACCTGGACCGGCTCGGCCGGAGGGAACGGAAGTCGGCGCTCGGCGAGATGGCCGCGGTCAAGGACGAGGTGTTCGCCCGGCGTGCCGCTCTGGCTCAGAAGCTCGGCAAGTGACGCATTGGGCACAGCCGGGGCTGCTGTCACCGGACCGGGCCGGCTCAGAAGCTCCGCAAGTGACGGCTTCGGCACAGCCGGGGCCGCTGTCACCGGACGGGGATCCTCACTAAATACGTGGCGACGCACGGGACTTCAACGCTAGGGTCCGGCCCGGACACGAGCTCGCATCAGGCTCAGCCGAGCACTTCGGCTGATCACGAGAGGAGCGGTACGTGGAGGGGTTCGATCCCGGCACGAGCTTCGGATATGAGGTGTCCCAGCGGTACGACGAGGATCCGCGCGGTGATGAGGACGCAACGGTCGCTTTCCTGGCCGGGCTCGCCGGGCTCGCCGGGCAGAACAGCGCCCTGGAGTTCGCAGTGGGCACCGGCCGGATCGCGCTGCCCCTGAGGGAAGCCGGGGTACGGGTGGACGGGATCGAGCTGTCGCACGACATGGTCGACCGGATGCGCGAGAAGCCCGGCGGCGATCACGTCGACGTGACCATGGGCGACATGTCCCGCGTCACCACCGGCCGGACCTACGGTCTCGTCTACCTGGTCTTCAACACGATCGGCAACCTGCTCACCCAGGACGACCAGGTCCGGTGCTTCCGGAACGCCGCCGGTCATCTCACCGAGGACGGCGTGTTCGTCGTCGAATGCCGCATCCCCACCGCGCCCTCGCGCTCCGGGCATCAGTACCTCGACACCGAGCACGTCGGCCTGGACTACGTCGACCTCGATGCCGGTCGCTACGACCCGCTCACCCAGGTCCTCGACCTCCATCACATCCGCATCAGCAGCGAGGGGATCAGGCTCTCCCCCATCCGGCTGCGTCTGGCCCACCCGCCCGAGTTCGACCTCATGGCCCGCATCGCCGGACTCCGGCTCCGCGAGCGTTGGGGCGGCTGGAACGGCGAGCCGTACACCGCCGCGAGTTGGCGCCACATCAGCGTGTACGAGCGAGCAGGCGGTACGACGTAACAGGCGCCCGGCAAGACGTGCAGCGGCGCGGCCCGGCCGTGCGCAGCGACGTTTCTCACCGTCGTCGACCAGGCCTCACTCCACCTCGCGGTGGGCGAGCGGCAGCCGCGGCCCGCGCAGCAGCACGGCCGGTCCGACCGGCCCCCACGTGCACCGTCAGCCCGTCGGCCCGTCACCCGGCATTGAACCGGCCCTCCGCGTGCCTGCCCCAGGCGCTGCTCGCCTCTCTGCTACGGGGTCACGGCTACGAGGAGGTCACGGCACGGTCGTCCAGCGCTGACGGGCGTCGTCGCTGCACGTCTCGGTCGTCACGTAGCCCGTCTCCCGTGCCGGTGCCACCAGGCACGTGTGTGCGGCTTCGTTGCGGACGCGGAGGCTGCCGTCGGCGTAGGTCTCCACCTGCCGGCGGTGGCCCGTGCCGTCGGTCTAGCTGCCGCGGTCGGTGCAGCCGTGCAGCACGGAACGGTCGCCGGGACGGGGCCGCTCCCCGTTCAGGAGGTCGATGCACCGTCCGCTGCCGCGTCCCTTGAGCCGGACGAGGTTGTCGCCGCTGCCGGCGTACTGGATGTCCCATCGCTGGCTGACGGCCCCGATGTCGCGCCGGCGGATGGTCAGTGGCGTGCCGTCGTGGCCGGGCCCGCTGAAGTTGTCGAGGAACAGGCCGTTGTACACACGCAGCTGGTACCGCTTGTCCTCGCCCTCCCACGCGCGCTCGTCCACCGCGCGGGAGTTGTCCCACCACAGCTGGGCGGAGCTGTCACCGCACGTGAGGGCCGCGACCTCCCCGTTCTTCCCACCGGTCAGGCACAGCTCCGGGTGGCGGGAGTTGCGCCAGCGCAGCGGGCCGCCGGGCGCGCACCTCGTCCGCGCGGGCGTGGGTGACCATCGCCAGGTTGACCCGGCCGCTCACCCAGCGGTCCCGCCTCGTGGTGCGGTCGCGCCGCGGGTCGGTCTGGAGGAAGTACACGTGGCGGCGGTGGTGGCGGTACTCCCACTGGGTGTGGTTCACGGAGCCCGGCAGGCCCGCCGGGAACGGACCGGGGATGGGGATCGACTCGCCGGTGCCGCGGGTCCGGTGCGGTTCGGCGGGGGGCCCGCTGCCGGCCTCCTGGAACGCGACCACTTCGTGGTGCATCGTCAGGGGGCCGACCTCGCCGCCCCATGGACCTGCGTCTTCCAGTCGCGGAAACCTCGCGCGCAAGCGCCACCGGACCGGAGAAATGGCCTTACCGGCGACGAAGACGGACCCCCGCGCAAAGAAGCGGTGCACCCCGCTCGGGGTGCACCGCGTCGGTCCCCGGCACCCGAACCGGGGCAGCGAGGGGTCACCACCTGCGGCGGTCGCTACCCGCGACTGCTGCAGGAGCGCCCCGCGGGCGGAGGTCAGCCGATCGTGATCATTTTGGCGACGCCGGGGACCCCCGCCGCGTCGAGTGCGAAGAGCATGTAGGTGCCGGGCAGGGCCACTCCGGGATCGTCCGGGACCTTCAGTTCGTAGGAGGCCCCGCCCGCGGGGTTGCGGTTCGTCTGCCGGAAGGTCAGCGGGACCCTCCTCTGGTCGTTGTCGACCGAATGCGTCGCCGCTCCGGCCCGTACCAGCGAGAAGGCGGTGACGGGCTTGTCGGTCGTCACCGGCAGGGCGGCGCCGTTCGCGATCCTGGCGGGCGGCGTACTGGTGATGGCCGGGCGGGGCTTGCGGGTGCCGTCCGGGTTGAGGAGGTACGGCGGGGTGAAGATCGCCCCGTCGGCGTGGTTGGTCGCGCAGTCACCGCACAGCCCTCCCCCGCCCGAGAAGATCCGCCCGTCGGGCAGCAGGTTCGCCACGCTGTGGTAGTTGCGCGGGACCGCCATACTGGCCATCTTCGTGAAGGCGCCCGTCGCCGGGTCCCAGAGCTCCGGGGTCATCACCGAGGTGGCGTCGCTGAAGGGGACGGGGTAGGACTGCCCGCCGAACACCGCCACCTTGCCGTCCGGCAGGACGACGCTGTTGCTGAACGAACGGGCGTAGGCCATGTCCCCCGTGCGCTTGCTGACGGGCCGGGGGCCGTCGCCGAGGTCGACGGTATAGGCGCGGCGGGTGGCGTTCGCGTTCTCGTACGCGGTAGCTCCGCCAAGGGTCAGGAGCTTGCCGATGTCGTAGGAGACGGCGTTGCCGTTCATGGCGTCCGCGCTGTCGGCGCGTGTTCCCGCCGGGGTGATGGTGCCGTTGCCGGTGGTGTCGATCCAGTTCAGCTGCTTGCTCGGCCCGAGGTGCAGCACCCGGCCGCGGGACGTGGCATGCAGCCACTGGTGGTTGTCGGCACGGTAGGGTCCGGCGGGGTCGGCGGTCAAGGTGTCCTTGGCGGGTACGCCGGGCAACGTGCGCCACTTGCCGCTCGCCGGGGACCAGACCTCTCCGTCCTTGTCCCCGCGGGCACCGCTCCAGGATCCGCCGAGCACGAACGCGTCGCCGTTCGAGAGCAGTGTCATCGCCTGGTAGCCGCGGGGGATGTTCATCTCACCGGTCGCGGACCAGGTGTCGGTGCGCGGGTCGTAGATGCTGGCGCGGGAGGCGTTGCTGCCCCCGGTGACCAGTACCCGGCCGTCGGAGAGCATGGCGATGCCGGGACAGAACATGTCGTGGCCGGTGTTGTCGACCCGGCGCTGGGTGACCTGCCCGGTGCCGAGGTCCATGACGGCGGTCTGGGTGTATCCGTTGCTGCCCCCGAACCGGTCGATCGCGTACGCGGACCAGGCCAGCAGCTTGTTGTTCGACAGGACGGCGGTGGCCACGGGGACGAGCGGGAAACCGGTGACCCGGTCCCAGGTGCCGGAGACGGCAGGGTCGGCGGGGCCGCTCAGCCGGATCTCGGCGGCGGAGCTCCACGGGCCGCGGTTGCCGGCCTCGGTGGTCGCGGTCAGCCGCACGAACCGGGCCGGAGTCGGCCGGGTGAACGTCGTGCTCTTGACCGTGTCGTCGTCCTTCCACACACCGCCGGCCACGGGGGCCCCGAACGAGACGCCGTCGAGACTTGTGGCGACGGAGTACGCGCCGATGCGCCCGTTGGGACCGCCGCCGGACTTGCGGGGCTGGTAGGTGAGCGCGGAGACCGTCTGCGTGCGGTGCATGTCGATGGTGATGGAGTGCGGCAGCGGGGCCGCGCTCCCCGACCACCGGCTGTGCCAGAGGGTGTCGGCGTCGCCGTCCAGGACGTTGGCAGCACGGTTGTCGGCCCGCGCGGTCTCCTCGTCGCTCGCGGAGGCGGTCCAGCCGGTGGTGGGCAGCTCGACGACGGAAGCGGGCAGCCCCGGGTCACCCAGCAGCTGGATCTCGGCGGCCGAGCTCCAGGGACCGCGCTTGCCCGCCTCGGAGGTGGCGGTCAGCCGGACGAACCGGGTGCCACGAGCGGCGAAGCTCAGCGTCTTGGTCGTGGCGTCGTCGGCCAGGGTTCCACTTGCCACGGCCGCGCCCCAGTTCTGCCCGTCGGCGCTGAGGTGGATGGCGTACTCGCCGATCCGGCCGTTGGGGCCGTCGGCGCGCGGCTGGTAGAGGAGCGCGGACACCACTTCGGTGCGGTGCATGTCGATGGTGATGGAGTGCGGCAGCGGGGCCGCGCTCCCCGACCACCGGCTGTGCCAGAGGGTGTCGGCCTTGCCGTCCAGGACGTTGGCGGCACGGTTGTCGGCCCGCGCGGTCTCCTCGTCGCTCGCGGAGGCGGTCCAGCCCGCCCTGGAGAGCACGGGCGCCGCCGGCTCCATGGCCGAGGCCGGTGCCGCGGCGTGGTGCGGGCGTGACGGATGGACGTCGCGGTCCTCGGCTGCGGCCCCACCGCCGCGGGCGCCCAGTACGGGCAGGAAGGCTGTGAGCACCGCCATCAGGGCGAGCAGGACGAGCCCTTGGGATCTGAGACGGGATCTGAGACGGGGTCTGAGGCGAGAGAGGCGGAAGGGGTCGGTCCGGTGGGATATGCCGGTCCGGCGGGACAGCTCGGGTAACACATCAGCTCCTGGAGGGTCTGGAAGGCCGGGTCCGTTACATCTGTCAGGTCTGTCAGGTCTGCCACGTCTGCCAGGTCTGCCTGAAAGCCAGGCGGTGAGCCAGTACAGACGAAGCCCCTGCACTCGGACAGAAGAGGTCACTTTCCTTGCCCGGAGGAGGGGTGTAAAGGCATCAATCCGGCCGACTGCCGGCGGTGCATCCCGGGTCCATCCATCCGTGCTTAGACTTCCGCCGTGAACGACACCACACCTGGCATACGGATCAGACCAGGCGGCCTGGCCGATGCACCGGCCATTCTGGGCATGCTCGACTCCGCGGTGGCCTGGATGAACGATCGCGGAAACACGGAGCAGTGGGGCACGACACCGTATTCGCGGAGGCCGGACGGGAAGGCGCGGGTCGAGCGGTACACAACCGAGAACGCCCCGTACATCGCGGAGCTGGACGGGTCAGCTGCCGGAGCCCTGGTGCTGGACTCCGGGCCGAGCCCCCGGATGCCGGTCGCGCCGGCCGAGGAACCCGAGCGGTACGTACGACTGCTGGTCTCCGACCGGCGCCACGCCGGTCGGGGCATCGGGGCGGCGCTGCTGGCCCATGCCGTCGAGCAGACCAGACGGGCCGGCGTGGGGCTGCTGCGGGTTGACTGCTGGGCGGGCGGCGGGGGCGAGCTGGTCGCCCTCTACGAACGCAACGGATTCACTCGCACCGACCGTTTCCTGGCCGATTCCTGGCCGGGACAAGTGCTGGCCCGCAGGGTCGGTTGACGGACGTGGGCACCCGTGTCTCCTTGAGGCCCTCGGGGAGGCCCTCGGGGAGGCCCTTGGGACAACTGCTCAACCGAGGCCGTTCAGGCCCGCGCCAGGGAAGAAGTCGGCGCTTTGGACGTATTCCATCGCTTTGGTGAACTCCGGGTCACTGAGGCGGCGTTCCACCTCCTGCGGGCTGAGGTCTTCCACACGGGTCTGGATCCAGTACAGGTTGCCCAGCGGATCACGCACCCGGCCGACCCGGTCACCGAAGAACAGGTGGGTGACCTCGGTGACGGAGGTGCCGCCGGCGGCAACTGCCCGGCGGTGCACGGCGTCGGCGTCCTCGACGTAGAGGCGCAGGAATCCGGGGGTCGGCGGCCACGCCGGCCGTGCGTCGAACATCATCACCACCGAGTCGCCGATCCGTACTTCCGCATGCTCGATGGCGCCGTCCTCGCCGGCCAGGCAGGCGAGCTCTTCCGCACCGAAGGCCCTCTTCATGTAGTCGATGAGCTGCACCGTGTCGCGGGAGATGATCCACGGCGTCACGGTGCTGCAGCCCTGGGGAACCGGCTTGACGGACATGGGAACTGCCTCCCGGAGTGCGCGTGCCTCGACGTCGTGATGACGCTCATCGCGGTCTAGGTCAGTTCATGTCCTAGAAGGCCCCGATGCGTGGGGCGGCCGCCTGCCGGCGTCCTGCCGGACGCGCAGCACGCCGGTCAGCATCGGCAGGGTGAACTCGCCGCGGGCGGTCTCCGGTGCACTCGCAAGGAATGCACGGATCCGGTCCAGCGTCGCCTGTTGTTCCTGTTCCGGCATGACCAGCATCCCCGCGCGCGTCGCGAGGGTCGCGACGAGAGAGTCGGCGGTGCGGCGCTGCCCGTGCGGGAACTCGGCCTGTTCCGGCGAGCCGAAGCGGGCGGCCACGCCGGTCTTCGGAAGGTGCATGCCGGCCGTCTCGGCGCGCCAGGCGGCGGGCGTGTCACGCGGGCCGATGGCCGCGCTCCCGCTGACCCGTGCGAGCCCGGCAACCCAGTCGACCTGGTCGTCCATGAGGTTCCACAGGCCGGCCAGAACGCCGCCGGGCGCGAGGACCCTGGCAATCTCGGGTCCGGCGACGGCCATGTCGAACCAGTGCATGGCATTGCCGGCCAGCACGGCATCGACGGAAGCGTCCGGCAGCGGAATCGATTCGGCGCTCCCCGGCAGCGCACGGACACCCGGCAGCGAGCGACGCAGCTCGGTCAGCATGTCCGGGTCGGGCTCGACCGCGATGACTTCGACGCCCAGTGCGACCAGCGTGGCGGTCAGCTTGCCGGTCCCGGCGCCGAGGTCGAGCACGCGCGGGCCGGGCGCGGTTTCGAGCGCCCAACGCACCGCGGCCTGCGCGTAGTCCGGACGGTGCTCGGCGTACGCGGCCGCCGCTGCGCCGAACGACGAGGCATGAAGCAGTAGTTCGTCTTGATCCATTCGCTCACCATATCCGTGCCGCAGATGGTGAGCGGGGCGATCGCGAAGGCCGACCGGAGGACCGGCCCGCGAACTGTTCGAGATCATCACCCTCGTGCATCCCTTCTGGCACACTGCCGTTGACTGACCGCGAGCAACCACCCGCCTGCGTGAGACATCACCTCCCCCTGGAGAAGTTCCCGATGGACGCTCTGTCCCCGGCCGGCCCCGATCGCGTCGGCCCGTACCGCCTTGAGGGCCGGCTCGGCGCCGGCGGTATGGGTGAGGTCTTCCTGGGGCGTTCCCCGGGCGGGCGGCAGGTTGCGGTCAAGCTCATCCGGCGGGAGCACGCCGCTGATCCGCAGTTCCGCAGGCGCTTCGCCCGGGGGGCGTGCTCGGCGCGGGGCTCGCCGAGGGGCTCGCGGCGATCCATGCGTGCGGGCTCGTCCACCGGGACCTCAAGCCCAGCAACGTGATCATGTCGGGTGACGGCCCGCGGATCATCGACTTCGGTATCGCCCGTCCGGTGGGCGCGAGTTCGCTGACGTCGGCGGGCGTGGTCATCGGTACGTTCGCGTTCATGTCGCCGGAGCAGGTGCGCGCGGACCAGGCCCATGCGGCCAGTGACGTCTTCTCGCTCGGGGCGGTGCTGGCCTACGCGGCGACGGGCCGCGGGCCGTTCGACGCGGGGACGATCCCGGCGATCGTGCATCGCATCCTCAACGAGGCACCGGAGCTCGGCGAGGTCCCGGGGGCGCTCCGGAACGCGATCGAGGCGTGCCTCGCGAAGGATCCGGACGACCGCCCGGACGCCTCTGGGCTCCTGACGATGCTGGGTCCGGCCACCGGGCGGGCCCGGCCCGCCGAGGATTCCGGCGTCCGCACACCCGGAGCACTGTCGAACCCTGCGGCCGCCACGGCCCCTACGGCTCCCACGGCCCCAACGACCCCTGCGACCCCTGCGACCGTCAGGGCCCCGCAGACAGCAACGCTGCCCGCCGATCCCTCCGCCTCGCAGGGCCTCAGCCGTCGCCGGATACTCGGTCTGGCCGGCGGGGCCCTCGCGCTCGTCGGTGGCGGCCTGATCGCCGCGACCCGGCTGGGCGGCAAGGGCCACGACGACGGAAGACCCCCGACGCCACTCACCGACGTGGCAACAGCACGGCCCCTCTGGCAGAGCCGCGACATCCCGACGGTGTCCGCGCTGACCGCACACCCCGGCGGCGTGCTCTGCATGGGCTACGAGCCCGAAGATTCCATCAGGCAACGCACTGCCTTGTGGAACCTGGGCGCCAAGGGGACCATCGCCTGGCATCTGCCGCTGCCCGACCTCGCCGTCATACGGTCCAGAGGGGTCGGCGCCGGCGCGGTCGACCAGGGCACGTTCTACTTCGGGGGCTCAGGGGCACGCTACAGCAGCGGCTCGAAGAAGGTTCCCACCCAGATCGTCGCCGTGGATCTCGCACGCGGGACCCAGGCCTGGTCGGCCGAGCTCGACGACCCGCCGCGCTACGTCGATTCGATATGCGGCATCAAGAACGGGCGCCTCTACGCCACCAGCACCACGACCAAGTGGGGACCGCGCCCCGTGCTCTGGGCGGTGGACATCGCCTCGCGCCGGGTGGCCTGGCGGTGCGAGACCGGCTACGAGAGGAAGAACCTCCAGCGTGCCGCGTCCAGCACCCTGATCGTGCCGCGCTCCGGAGACCGGGTGTTCCACCTGGCCTCCTCGCACGACACGGGCCAGGAAGCCCGGCTCCAGGCGTTCGATGCCGCTCACAGCTACATCGAGGGCTGGAAGAACACGCTGCCCGAGGCACCGGGCAACGTCAGCGACCAGCCCAACCTGTGCGCGGCGGACGATGCCCTCGTCTACGCGTCCACCACCCTCATCGGCCTCGACCCCGAGTCCGGTGATCGCCTGTGGACCAAGGAGCAGCCCTCCGGCAGCTACAACGGGTTCGGCACTCCGGCGGCCGCGGCGGACGGCTCGCTCGTCTATGTCGTCTCCCGGGCCGAGGACACGGCCACGTCGGGGAAGCGGGTCACCACGCTGACGGTGCAGGCTCTCGAACCCCGCTCCGGCAAGGAGAGATGGCACTCTTCCGTGGCAGCCGCGATCGGTTCCCAGGAGAAGCCCGGCCTGGTCGATCTCCTGGTCGACGGCTCCACGCTGTACGTCCTGGTCGGGCAGACCGTGAACCTCGAGTACGACGAGGACTCCTACATCGACGGGAACAATCCCGTCCTCCACCCCTTCGTCTGGGCCGTGGACGCCGCCACCGGAACGTCACGCTGGAAGTACATCCCTCCGGGCCCCTTCGACGTGGCCGCGGGGTACGGACGGCTCTACGTCTCCACCCGGGACGGCGTTGTCGCCCTGCCGGCCGAGGGTACGGGTACGTGACCGCCGAGGTCCCCTGCGGCGGTCAGCCGCACGACGGCCCGGCTGCGCCGAGCCGTCGGTGACCCGCTCCTGGTTCGCGCGGGCCAGGAGGTGGTGCCCACCCCGCGTGCCCGGGAACTGCGCGAGGAAGTACGCACGTTGCTGCGCGGCTGCGACAACATCCTGTGGTCCGGAGCCGCCTTCGACCCTGTACATCTCCAGCGCACGTTCACGGTGCAGGCAACCGAGCTGCTCCTGAGCGGGCTTGCCGGGATCTTCACTGATCGGATCCACTCGGAGGCCCCGCATGTGGACGTGGTCTTCCGGCCGGAGACGATCGAAGGCGGCCCCACGCTGCGGCAGGGCCGGGTGGACGTCGAACTGGGCGTCCCCGGCCACCCCTGGTTCCGCGACCACCTGGCGGCCTCGGTGCCGGCCCCGTCGAGGACGGTGGACGGCGCCCCTCAGGCGTCCGGCGAGCGTGCAGTTCCCGCACGAGGTAGCCACGTCAGGCAGGCTCCCTGACGCAGTTCATCCAGGTGAGCCTGTCACCGGCTCTGCCATCCACTCAGCGAGACGACGCCCCGGGCCGCGCAACGAATCGGGCCAGTGCCTCGGCTGCGCCACGGGGCAAGTCGGCGACCGCCTCCTCCGGCAGACCGTCGATCAGCAAGCGCACCGCGAGTGGCAGGACATAGGGCAGGGCCACCCGCTGCGCGATGAGCGTGCGTCAGATCAGCCGGTCGGAGTTCTCCCAGCGGAACACCCCGCAACTCATGCACCTTGCGGACCATCTGCGATGATGGAGCCGTTACATACCTTCGCCCGCGAGGTGATTTTTTGAACAAGGTGGCACTGCGTCCCCACGCACTGTTGCCTCGGCAGTACGACGACCGGAAGGTCCTGGCCACCACGGTGGACGCGTGGGGAAGAGCCCTGTGGCTGCTCTGCCCTGACGCAGAGCTCGTACCGAACCCTTATGGAAAACCCCGGCCCCGGGGCTATCCGTATGACGCGCTTGTCGTGATCAGCGACGCGGGAGACGTACAAGAACGTGTCCTGCGAGACGTGACACTGCTGCCACAGAACCTGGACGCATTGCCCAATGGCCGGCTTGTCCTGCAGGGCCATGGTGCCGTGGGAGAGCGGAACGCGCAGATATACGGCCGTGACGGTCGGCGGCGGCGCAGTTTCGCCATGGGGCGTGCGATCGAGTTCATGATGGCGGACCGGCAGAACAACCTGTGGAGCGCCTACTTCGACGAAGGGGTCTACGTCGACCCGGTCAGCGCCGCGGGTCTGGTCCGCTGGGACAGCGGAGGCAACCGGCTGTGGGGGTACTCGGCCCCGCAAGGCGTTGAATACATCGACACCGTCTACGCCTTCAACGTCCTCGACCGGATCGCCTGGGCCACGTACTACCCCACGTTCCCCCTCCTCGAAGTACACGCCGACGGGCGCTTCCGGCTACGGAAGAACCCCGTTCCCAGTCCCTTGGGCATGGCCGTCCAGGGCGATCAGGTCCTCATGCTCGGCAGCGGCCCCCGCGACCGCAGGGACCGGCTGCATCGCTGCCGCATGACCGCCGACGAGGCGGTCATCGTCGAGGAGGCGGAACTCACCATGCCCAACGGCGCCCCGCTCAAGCACTACGCACGCCCCGTCGGAAGAGGAGAGCGCCTGTATCTGCGCGGCACGTCTCCCAGGCAGTGGTACGTGCTGCGCGTCTAGGGCACCGTCTGCCATGGGGTGTGCGCATGGGATGCCGGGGCGCTGTGGTGCGGCACCCCCTCCTCCGTACACCTACCTCCGACGCGCTCTCCCTCTCGCCCTGTCACCTCTGCGTACCGGTGCAGTGACGTTTGGGCGCTGACATGGGTAACATCGCGGCTCACACACGGCAACCGGAGCGAGGACAGCCTCATGCCTGACATTGCCACTTCCCTCACGGACCAGTACGCGGCCCGGGTCACCGCGGACATCGAGCGCGTGTCCAAGGAACGGGAACAGGTGCGCGCCGAGATCTCGGCTCTGCAACAGCGTTTGGAGACGCTGGAATCCGACCATCAACAACTACTGAAGCTGCAGGCCACCCTGACCGGTGAGCCGGTCGCAGCGGTGGAGCCGTCACCGAGCGCTGCCGCTGCCGAGCCGGAAGCCGGCGGGAAGGCGGGCGCGAAGGTGCCGCGGCCGCGCTCCTCGCAGCCGCCCGCGCGGGCACGGGCCGATCGCCGCGGGAAGAAGGCGGCCCAGAGGGAAGCCACATGGGGTGAGGTTCTCCTGTCCTACCTGGCCGCGCAGCAGGGGCCGCAGTCGGTTGCGGAGATCACGAACGGCGTGAGCGCCGCTCATCCGGCGCGTACGGTGCAGGCGACGGTGGTGCGCAACACGCTGGAAGCCCTCGTCGCCCGGGGCAAGGTGCAGCGCAGCAAGCAGGCGCGATCGGTTGCCTACAGCATGGCGCCCCAGCAGGACGGGACCGCCCGGCCCGAGCAGAAGCAGGCAGACGCCGGGCCTTCCGAGCGGGCATAGCGGCCAGGGCCGTCACGAACCCCCGGGGCCCGGGGGGCGGGCGCCGCCCCCCCCCCGCCGGGGGGGCCCCCCGCGACCTGCCAGGCCGGCCCGGAAGTCGCGCGGTCCGAAGCCGGCGTGTGCGTCGGTCAGGAGCAGTTGCTCTTGCACGCTGGACATCTGCGGTGCGTACTCCCAGGTTGGATGACGATGCCGCCTTACGATGCGGCCGCCGGACACAGTGGTGACACCGATCGAGCACACCTCTTGCAGTCTGCTGTCCTCCATCGGTGCGGCTTCCGGCAGCGCATCGCCAGAGGAGAGGAGACCCGTGCCGTTCCTGCCGAACATCGTCGGCGCGCACCTGTTGTTCGAGCAAAAGGGCCACGTCCTGCTGGGACTGCGACCACCGGACGCGCTGTACGCAGCGAATGTCTGGCACGTGCCGGCGGGCCATGTGGAGCGGGAAAGCGCGCGGGCCTGCGCCGTGCGGGAAGCGTACGAGGAGCTCGGTGTCACCGTGGCCGAGCCCGACCTCGAGCTTGTGCACACCGTGCACCTGCTCGACGCCGATGACGCGGTGCCTCGATTGCAACTGTTCTTCCGTGTGCACCGGTGGCGCGGCGAGTCGCAGCTGATGGAGCCGGACCGGTGTGTGGAGTGGCGGTGGTGGCCGTCGCACGCTCTTCCCGATCCGACGGTGGCGTACACGGTCGCGGCACTGGAAGGCATAGCTCATGGCCGGCCGTACACAGAGGTGGGCTGGCCCCGGTGACCCTTGTCCTACGCAGCCGACAGCCGTCCGTCCTTGGTGCATGCCGCGCTCTTCGCGGCGGGCGGCCGTGACGCCCTCCGCGCCCGGCCCACGGAACCACCTGTTCGAACAGCAGCAGTTCCACGCGATCGTCGGTGTCCTTCGTCTGACGGGCCGGCGTCACCGCGTGGAAGCGGGAAATCGCCGCCGGGCCGCGTCACACTCACCTCCATGCGACTGTTCGCCGCAGTGATCCCTCCCCAAGCCGCCATCGAGGAACTGGCGGCTGAAGTGGCACAGCTCCGCGCCGCCCTTCCCGAGCGGCGCGGCCGACTGCGCTGGACCGACCCCGCCACGTGGCACTTCACCCTCGCCTTCCTCGGCGAAGTCGACGACGTCCTGCTCCCCGCTCTGGACGAGCACCTGGCTCGCGCCGCCCACCGGCACCCTGCGCACGAGCTGCGGTTCGCGGGCGGGGGCCGGTTCGGTGACCGCGTCCTGTGGGTCGGGGCTACCGGCTCGCTGGAGACCGTAGGCGGCCTGGCCCGCTCCACCGTCGCGGCGGCGCGGGAGGCGGGCGTGCACGTGGACGACGCCCGCCCCTTCCGGCCCCACCTCACCCTCGCCCGCGTGGCCGGGCATGTGAGGCTCCGCCCGTACGCGGAGGAACTGTCCGAGTTCCGGGGCCGCCGGTGGCGCGTCGAGCGTCTGGAACTGGTGCGCAGCCACCTGGGCGCAGGTGGCGGCGGGCGCCCGCGGTACGAAACCGTGGCGGCCTGGCCGCTGGGCACCCGGCGAGCCCCCTGAGCGGATCCGACCGGCTTCCTCTTGCCGCTGATGCCGGTGGGCGCTCAGCCGGAGACGGCTCCGCCGGCGGCACGGTAGACATCGATCGTTCGGGCTGAGTCGTCATAGACCAGGCCGTAGCCGTCATTGACCATGGTGGGTGAGACGGGACCGATGCTCGTGCGGAGGTCTTCGCCCGTACGAGTGTTCAGGGTCATGGCCTGATCGGCTTGGGCGTAGACGACCCCGTGCCATGCCGAGGTGATGTCGGGGGCGACACGGTTCGCCGATGGGCCGGGCAGACGCCACAGGACGTCCGAGGTGCGGATGTCCACTGCCCATGCGGTGGCGTGGCCGGATCCGTCGGCTCCCTCGCAGACCGTCGTGTTCCACCCGTCGTAGTGGCAGTCGAGGAGTGACGTGTCACCGGAGTCCAGGCGGGTCGTGCCCGTCGCGGCGTCGATGAGCAGGGTCCCGCCCGCGGCGGTTCCGTCGGCGAAGGTCAGCCCGGGGCCCGGATCCGCCGTCGTGATCTCGCCGAGGTGCAGGTCGCGTTCCCATTGCTGCCTGCCGTCAGCGGTCGACTTTCCCGCCAGGTCACCGTCGTCGCGGACACCGACGGCCACCGACTCTTCCAGATCCACCCCCTTGAAGTCGGTGTCGGTCCAGATGACCCGGCCGGTGCGCGTGTCGAGCAGGGTGGACAGCGGTGGTGTCTCCGAATGGCCCTGCTCGTACGAGGCGACGAGTACATGCCGGGCATCGGCCCCGACCACATGGGGTACGGCGGACCCCGCCGCGTCGCCGGAGACGCTGTCGGTGGAGATCCGGCGCGTCCAGAGGGTCTTGCCGCTGCCGGCCTCCATCGCGATGACGCTGATGCCGTGCTGGTCGGCGTACGTTCCCGCACCGCTCGTCGTGGTGGCGAAGGCTCCGATCACCGCGTTGCCCGTGAGGCGCGGTGCCTGTGCGACGGAGCCGCCCTCCGGGACGGTGGTGTGCCAGGCGACGTCACCGTTGTCCAGCCGGAAGGCGGTGATGCCGGTGTCGTCCTGGTCGTAGGCATAGGCGAGGCGTGCGCCCAACGCCACGACGTCGGCGGGATCGTGTTCGGTGCCCGGAGAAGGCCAATCTCCCTGAAACGTTGCGGTGGGATCCTGCGGGAAGGCTTCGGGGGGCGCCTTCGGATCGGCAGCCTTAGTGCCGCTGTGCGGGTGTCCGCCACCGCACCCGGCTACGGCAAACAGGACGGCGAGGACGACCAGTAGCAAACGTAGTGGGCACCGTACGGCGTTGCGCCCGTTCGCAGACCCCATGCACTTCATGAACACCAGAGGGTGGCAGAAGAACGAGCTCCGTGAGCTCGTCTCGGCAACATCCGGGACGGGATGCCATGCCCGCGCCGCGTCCGGGAACGCTGCGTGGACCGGCGGGCCGGACCGCCGGACAGCGGCCGCGGGCAAGGCAGTTCGACCTGCCGGTTAGGCTGTGCGGGCCCAGCGAGAGGAGTCCCTGTGACCGCCGATGACCTGCCGGTTTCTCCGGCCCGCAGCCCCCGTGCCCGGCGCGGCCGCGGGGCGCAGCCCGCCCTGAGCCGGGAGCGGATCGTGGCCGAGGCCCTCCGGTTGCTCGACGCGGAGGGCCTGGAGGCGCTCAGCATGCGCAGGCTCGCCGATCCGCTGGGCACCGCGGCCACGTCGCTCTACCGGCACGTGGCCGGCAAGGACGAGCTGATCGGACTGGCGCTGGACGAGGTCTTCGCCGAGTGCCTCCCGGCCATCGACGGGCAGGCGCCCTGGCGGGAGCTCGTGAGCGAATGCGGCCACGCCGTACGGACAATGATCCTCCGTCATCCCTGGGCCTCCGCCGTACTCGGCGGGGCGGGCGTGACCCACTTCGGCCCGAACCTGATGCGGCTGTCCGAGACCATGCTGGGCGTGCTGGAAGAGGCCGGGTTCCCGCTGCGGGAGGCCGGCAGCCTCATGTCCATGGTCTTCGCCTACGTGATCGGCATGGCGGGCACCGAGGCGGCGTGGCTCGCGAACCTGGCCCGTAGCGGGTTGACCGAGGAGGAGTGGACGCGCAGGGCGTGGCCCGCGGCGGAGCGCGCCGTTCAGCCCTTCCCCCGGCTGCGCCGGTTCTACGCCCTGCACACCGAGGATGGCGATGGGTCCGAGGGCGCGTCCGTGGATCTGCGGCGGAGCCGCGACGAGGAGTTCGCGTACGGACTCGGGTGCCTCCTCGACGGCGCCGCGGCGAACCGGCCCGAGGGCCCCTGAGTCCGTCCGGGGACCCTTCTCACCCGCCGGGATCCGGTCAATGCGTACACTGTTCGCAGCGACGTTCGCCGCAGCCGTGACGGACCCCTGAAGTCGCAGGTGGCAGGCACCACAGCTGCCACCAACACGTCGTGCACGCACGGTAATTGCCGCTGGTGCATGCCCGTGGCACGTTTCGGTCAGATGCCCGGCGCCCTCGTTCCGCTCCCCGTTTCGTGCCGCATCCTCGAATGCGATAGCGGCAGCCGCACAGGCTGCCCGCCGACACCGAGGGGTGACCCATGAGCGCTACCAGAACGAAGGCAAGGATCCTCACTGCTGCCGTGGCTCCGCTGCTGGCGGCCACGGCGGGGCTCGCGGTCGTGGCCCCGTCCGCCGAAGCGGCACCGACCGGCGCCGACGCCTGCACGCACCCGGCGTGGTCGAACAAGTCGGGCGCCAAGGGAACGGCCAAGGGCGCCGACGCCAAGGTCCGCACCGGCCCGAACGAGGGCTGTGGCGTCGTCGCCACGGTGGGCACCAGCGTGACGCTGTACTACCACTGCTGGGTGAACAACTCGGCGGACCACAAGTGGACCCACGTCCGCATCGAGGGCAGCAACCTCGAGGGCTGGGTCTACAACGCCCGCCTGGACGACGGCGGTCTGAAGGACTCCCGCACCCACTGCTGACCGCCGCACCGCGAGGCCGGCGGACCGGGCCGGGCCGGGCTGTGAGCATTGAGCGTCTTCGGCCTGTCCCACCCACCCGCTCGCCCACTCGCCCGCCGGGACTGTCGACGGGGCAGCCCCGGCGGGACCGGCCTTCCCCAGCGACCAGCCCCGGCGGAGAAACCGTTTGCCCGTGGCCGCCGCCCCGTGCAAGGCTCGGGAGATCAGGGAACTCCGTTCCCCTGCGTCTTGGCGAAAGGCTTGATCGTGACACTCGGCATGGTCCTCGGCGACACCTCCTCCCGCACTTCGACGCGAGAGCGGTAGCCGTACCCCGGGCCCACCCGGCCTGCCCTGTCACGCCCGCCCGTGCCCCGCACGGGCGGCGGCTTCCCCTGCTCCTCGCCGTCGAAGTGCTCGTCGTGTCACCTGCACGTTCGACCACGAGGAGTACGTGGTGTCCACGATCCACTGGACCGAAGCCCGCACCGCACGATCCGTCCCGTCCGCTCGATCCGCCCACTGGCAGTGCGAGAGCACGTCCCCGCTCCCGGCACGGGTCGTCGTCGCCGACGACCGGACGAAGGCCGCCACCGCCTACCGGCTCGCCTGTGAAGGCACGGCGCTGCTGTGGCGGGGCGATTACCACAACGCACGCCAGCTGCTGCGGGCGATGGACCGCCGCATCGCCCGCAAGGCCGTGCCGCCGGCGGACGACCCCTTGAAGTCGTTCCGCCTCCACCGCAGGGCCCGTCACCACCGCTCCCGCGTGCTGAGCCGCCTGCTCGTCCTCCTGGACGAGCACCACGCCCTCGGCCTCCGCCGGGCCCCGGACGTACGCCAGGCCTGCACCGAGGCGTACGGCCCGCCGCACCGGCCGACGGCGGTCCCGCTCACCGAGCTCCTCGGCGTGATCGGCGCGCATCAGTGGCGCCTCAAGGGAGTGGAGGTGCCCGCCCTCGGCGGTGCCCGTATCCATCCGCACTACGGCGTCTTCTCCCCCGTCCGCGGCGAGTACGTCGACCTGGTCGCCCGGACGCCGCTACCGGCACCGGTGGCCCACGGCGCGTACAGCACGGCGTTCGACCTGGGCACGGGGACGGGTGTGCTCGCCGCCGTCCTGGCCCGGCGGGGCGTCGGGCACGTCACCGCCACCGACATCAACCCACGCGCCCTGGCCTGCGCCCGCGACAACGCCGACCGGCTCGGCCTGGCCACCCGCATCGAAGTGACGGGCCCCACGCTCTACCCCCGAGGGCGCGCCGGCCTGGTCGTCTGCAACCCGCCCTGGTTCCCGGGCCGTCCGGCATCGCCCCTGGAGCAAGGCGTCTACGACCCTTCCAGCAGCATGCTCCGCGGCTTCCTCGACGGACTCGCCGACCACCTCGAACCGGGCGGCGAGGGCTGGCTCGTCCTGTCCGACCTGGCCGAACGGCTCGGACTCAGAACGCGCCACGAACTCCTGACACTGATCGACTCGGCAGGCCTGCACGTGCACGACAAGGTCGACACCACCCCACGCCACCCACGAGCGACGGACACCACGGACCCCCTCCACGCGGCCCGCGCGGCAGAGGTGACGTCCCTGTGGCGCCTGGTCCCCCAGTGACTTCCTTGCTTGCGTGCCGGACGGCATCGGTTCGGCGAGGGCCCGGCGCTCCGCCTGTGGGCGCTCAGGTGCGGCCCTCGCTCTCCTGGACCCGTTCCAGAAGAGGCTGCCGGGCCGTCCAGGTGGCCCACAGCACCTGGAATCCTTCGGCTTCGTAGGCGTCGCACACCTGGCGGTCGTCGTCGGCCACCACCGCGATGGCGCGGTCGCGGGCGAGGTCGCGCAGCAGCTCCGGCTTGCAGACCCGGGCCGGCCTGCGGTCGCCCCGGCCGCGCATGAGGAGCAGGCCCTCGGGCAGGTCGTGCCGGGCGAGCCAGTCGAGGGTGTCCTGGCGGCAGTGCTCCGGGCGACCGGTCACGTAGGCCACCTCGCACCGCTGCGCGGCGGCCGTGAGCAGCGCGACTCCCTCGGCGAGCGGGGGATCCTGCCCGGCGGCGGCGAAGAAGGCGTCCCAGTCGCGCGGCCGGCTCTCCAGGTGGTGCAGCCGGTGGCGGACGTCGGCCAGCGTGCCGTCCAGGTCGAAGACGGCGAGCGGCCGTGGCTCCGCGCCGGGGGCGGGCCAGAGAGGCATGGCCAGGCCCCATGTGGACTCGTGTCCCGGCCCGGGATCCTCCGCAGGATCCACCAGGAACCCGCCCTCGCCGTCGAACCGGACCTCGTACACCGCGTCGAAGCCGTCGGACCGTCGTGGTCTGCGGAGCCGTTTCAGCGTCGCGTACACGCCGACGTCCGGCACCCGTTCGGGGCCTTGTCGTACGGCGTTGCGGGCGAGCGCCCCCGTGACGTCGGGCGGGAACCAGTAGGCGACCACGCGGGCGCCATGGGCGCGGCCGGCTGCGATGAGCGGCGCCCATTCGTGCGGGGAGGGGTTGGTGTTGTCCACCACCACCGGCGCCCCCTCCGCCAGCGCCTCCTCGACCAGGCGCATCTGGCGGCGCTGCCGGTGCCGGGCCCGGCGGAAGAGGTCCTTGCTCACGTGCGCGTGTGTACCGGCGAAGGTACGGGCGTAGAAGGTGGACTTGCCCGACGCCTGGAGTCCGACCAGCACGATCAGCTCCAATCGCCCGTCATGCGGGGTGCTGGTCACCGGCACGGCGGCCTCCCTTCGCCCGTCGGGGCGGCACCGGCCCGGCGGACGGCCGCGGGGTGCGCGCCGCCGGTCCGGGCACTTTGAGCGGATCGTAGCCGCTGTTCATCAGTCCACGGCGTCGCTGGTCGCCGCATGGTCTACCAGGGCACGACCCGGCCCTGGTGATCGACGAAGTGCAGGCCGGGCTTCCCCCGGTGGCGTTCGATCGTCTCCGCCACCCCTGGAATGCTCTCCTCCACGCTGAGATCGGCATGGGGCCCGCCGAGTTCGGTGCGGACCCAGCCCGGGTCCATGAGCAGCAGTGTCCGCGTGTCCTCTGCGTGGCGGGCGGCGTAGCTGCGCATCAGCTGGTTCAGTGCGGACTTGCTGGCCCGGTACAGGTCCTGTCCGCCTTCGGTGTTCAAGCTGATGCTTCCCTGGCTGGAGGACATGACGCCGATGGTTCCGGTCGGCGCGACCAGCGGGCGGAGGGCCTCTACGACACGCATCGGGCTGAGGGCGTTGGTGACCATGACTTCGGTGAACATGTCCGTCGGAACCTCGCCGACCGGGATGTCGCCACGGGTGATGGCGGCGTTGACGAAGAGCAGGTCGAGCGTGCGCTGTGCCAGGCGGTCGCGCAGTGCCGAGATCTGCTCCGGATCGGTCATCTCCAGCGATTCGATGGTCAGCCGTCCTCCGGATGCTTCGGCCAGGTCGTGCAGGGCGGTGCGCCGGCTGCCGCGGACCGTGCCGATGACGTCCCAGTCGCGACGGAGGTATTCGGTGGCGAGCCCGAGGCCCAAGGTCCGTGAGGCTCCGATGACGACGGCGGTCTTGCGGGTGTTATCCACGTGATTCCTCAAGGATTGAGAAGGGAAGGACTGAGAATGGATCGAGGCGATCACCCTGCAAGTCTCCGAGCGGTCCGGCCGGGCGTCCAATACCCTTCGGATCGCATTGATACCGTGACGGCATGGATCTGGACCTGCGCAAGCTCCGCTATTTCGTCGCGGTGGCCGAGCACCGGCACTTCGGCCGGGCGGCACAGGCGCTGTTCATCGCACAGCCGGTCCTCAGCCGGCAGATCCGCGCGTTCGAGCAGGAGCTGGGATGCCCGCTGCTCACCCGGACCACGCGCAGCGTTGAGCTGACCCCCGCGGGACAACAGCTGTATGACGAGGCGTCAAGGATCGCCGCGGTGGTGGACGGGGCGCTGCAGCGCGTGCAGGAGGCCCAGCGGGGTGAGCAGCGGCTCGTCGTCGCCTTCTCGCCCGGCCTGCACGTGTCGGACGCGATCCGGGCGTTCACGGCGAGCCGTCCGGAGGTCGTCATCGATGTCTTTCCGCTGCGCTGGTGGGAACGGGACGCACCGCTCCGCGACGGCCGCGCGCACGTGGGATACCTCCGGCGCCCCTTCGACGACTCGGGGCTGCGCACCGTGCCCATCGGTCACGAGACCAAGGTCGCGTGCCTGCCGGTGACGCATCCGCTGGCCGGCCGGCGCACCCTCACGTCGTCCGATCTCGGCGGTGAGCCGGTCCTCGACGGCAGGACGCGGCGGGTGACCTCACTGGAGGAGAAGTTCGAACTCATCGCCTCCGGGCAAGGCATCGCACTCGTCCCGGTCAGCATCGCGAACTCGTACTCCCGCCCCGATCTCGTCTACCTGACCGTCACCGACGCCCTGCCCGTGGAGACCTGCCTGACGGTACCGGAGAGCAACTGCCCGGGCCTCGCACCGGACTTCCTGGACGTCGCCACCGCGACGCTGCGCCGGCGCACCGGCGGTTCGAGCGCCACCCCCATGCCACGGCCTTCTTCGTGAACCCGGCGTCGTGGAACCCGGAATCTCGTCGCGGAGTTCGGGATCACCACAAACATCACTCTTTCGTCAGCCGCTGGATGGCCTTGAGGGCCCGTCCGGCCCCGTCCTCGGTCGCCATGTGCTGCGCCGCTCCCGCAGCGGCTCGTGCGTAGGTCTGCTGCTTCACTGCCCGGGTGAGCGAGTCGGCGAGTCGTTCGGCGGTGAGGGACCGGAAAGGGATCGGGTCGGTGGCCGCGCCGAGTGCGGCAAGTCGTCCCGCCCAGAACGGCTGGTCGGCGGTCACCGGCACGGTGACCGCGGGAACTCCGGCACGCAGCGCTGCGGCCGAGGTTCCCGCTCCGGCGTGGTGGACGACCGCCGCCAGCCGCGGGAACAGCAGGGCGTGCGGTACGTCGCCGATGGTGAGCACGTCGTCGCCGTCGGCCGCGAGCCCGGCACTGCCTCCTTGGAGGATTCCGCGCAGTCCGGCGCGGCGCAGGGCTCGTACGGCGATCTCGCTCAGCCGTTCCCCGTCCCCGGCCGCCATGCTCCCGAAGCCGATGAGGACGGGCCGGGGCCCGGCGTGAAGGAAGTCCTCCAGTTCGGTGGGGAGCTGTTGGGCCGCATCGTGGTGGGGCCACCAGGTGCCCACGACCTCCAGGCCGGAACGCCAGTCGGAGGGGCGGGTCACCAGTGCCGTGCTGAAGCCGTGCAGGACGGGCCAGTTCGCCTGCTCCTGCCGGCGCCGCATGACGGAGGGAGAGAGCGGGGGCAGCTGGAGGCGGTGGCGCAGCTCGGTGACCGCCTGCTCGAAGACGCGGTCGGCCATGCGGAGGGCGAAGCGTCCGGTTGCGCGGTTGGCGAGGCGGCCCAGTGAGCGGGAGCTCGTGACGACGGGCGGGAAGTCGCCGGTCGGTGCGGTGGGCTGGAGATACACGCCGAGGCTCGGTATGCCCGTGGCTTCGGTGAGGTGCCAGCCGAGCGGGGCCGTGGTGGCCGACAGCAGGAGCAGTTCCGTGCCGTCGTCCACCGCGTCGGCGAACCCCTGGCCCAGTTCGGTGATGAAGGCGGCGGCGGTGCGCATCAGTTCACGTTTGTCCGTGATGTCGCCACGCGCCCGTGTGTCGCCGGGGAGGCTGCGGAATTCCAGCCCTGCGGCGCGTACGAGGGGTGCGAAGGCCTCCGTGGCGGCGAGGGCGACGTCGTGCCCCGCCCGGCGCAGTGCGGCGCCCAGGCCCGTATAGGGCGCGACGTCACCGCGCGATCCGGCCGCGGCGATCAGAATCCTCATCGATGCTCCTCGGGGTCGGTGGGGCCGCCTGCGTGGCGGGCGGCATTGGCGTGGACCGCCTTGCACAGGTAGGCGGCCAGGCCCGGTCGGTGCTGTGACGGCGGCACGACCAGGGCGAAGGCGCGTGGATCGGCTACGAAGTCGTCCGCGATACGCCGGTGCATGTCGGGTGGGCAGGAGGTGAACCAGCGGGAGATGTGCAGGCGGTGCTCCTCGGCGAGGTCCATGGCCCGCTCGCCGTTGCCCGGCTCCCCGTCGTCGAAGGCCGCGAGCAGCTCCGCGCGCCAGGCAGTGGCTTCTCCCATGAGCCGGCGCCAGTCCTCCTTGGTGTGGGCGGCAGCGCGCGCCATCGCCTCGCGCCGGCCTTCCGAGTGCGCCCATTTCTGCTCCGCCTCGGTGGCGTAGCTCAGGTCGAAGGTGATCTCGCCGAAGACCTCGAAGCGTTCCTGAGGCGTCAGGGACACCCCCGTCTGCTGGACCTCGATGGCTCGTTCCGCCACCTCGGCCAGCCGCTGCAACCTGGCGATCTCCTCACCCAGCTGCCGCTGGCGGGCCCGCAGGTGCTCCACGGCGTTCGCCTGCGGCTCCTTCAAGATGGCGGCGATCTCATCGAGGGAGAAGCCGAGCTCACGGTAGAAGAGGATCTGCTGGAGACGCGCCAGGTCGGCGTCGCTGTAGAACCGGTAGCCGGCGTGGCTGCGCTCGCTGGGCGAGAGCAGTCCCGCCTTGTCGTAGTGGTGCAGAGTACGCACCGTCACCCCGGCGAAAGCCGACACCTGCCCCACGGAGTAGCTCATCCACCTGCCCTTTCGTCGGCATCAGCCTTAAGCCTGACGTAAGGGGAGGGTCAAACCGGCCGCTGTGGTTTCGCGGTTTCACGGGTGAGGACGGGCGACTCGCCGGTCCATGTGCCCGCCGCCGTTCCGGTACGGGAACAGCGGGCCGGGTGGATCCGCCGCGCGGCGGTCGTCAGCCGCCGAGCAGCAGGTAGCCGACGCCGGAGGCCGCCAGGAGACCACCGAGCCCGGTCAGGCGTATGCCCCAGCGATAGAAGCGCCCCCGGCTCGTCCGGATTCCCTCGGCCCGGCCCACAAGCCGGCGGCCCTCAAGGCCGATGGCGGCGGACGACCGGGGCGGAGCGGAGCTCATGGTCGCTCTCCGTGGCTGAGCGAGCCGGAACTGTGACCATGCCAGGTCTTTCGCGGCCACCGGGAGGGATGCACGCTCCGCCTACGCGTGTGAACCTGAAAATGAGGTTAACGGGCGAGAGAGATGGGATCTGGGCCATGAGCTGGCTGCCGAAGAAGAAGCACAAGGAGAGCCATGCCGCCGGGGAAAAGCACCGGCAGCGGGA
Source organism: Streptomyces sp. XH2 (assembly GCF_049725035.1). Classification (NCBI taxonomy): domain Bacteria; kingdom Bacillati; phylum Actinomycetota; class Actinomycetes; order Kitasatosporales; family Streptomycetaceae; genus Streptomyces; species Streptomyces sp. XH2. The sequence continues at coordinate 336,672 of NZ_JBMMMZ010000001.1, forward strand.
CGAGGCGGAGCGAGCCAGGAAAGCGCGGGAAGAGACGAAGAACGACACCTATAAGACCCCACCCGAACAGGACGTCCTCGGCTGGGGTCACTACCACGACTACCCTCCCGACTGACGAAACCCCTGGCGTCAGAACGTGCATCGACACAGTGGTGGTGCTGTCATGGAGTCAGGGGAACATCCAAGCCGCACCTCACACCTTCCCCGGAGGTGATCTCCGTGGCAACTTTTCAGCTTGGGGAATCCGTAGGCAGGACGAAGGGCTTGACGGGTATCGGTTCTGCAGCGCCTCCCCCGGTCGTCCTCCGGGCACAGCCCGATTCCTACGTTCGCCTGGAGACTCCCGATGAACTCCAGGCTTGGGAAGAGGCCGTTCGCGCCACCACCGGCCTCAGGATCGATGCCAGCGGCATGGCAGGGTCGGCGTCCGAGTCCTGTTCGTGCGGCTGCAGCGACGATTGCTGCGTGGACTGCCCTGAGCAATGATCCTCACCGTGTCCGTCAGGGATGATCTCCACACCCTTGCCGTTCGGGAAGCCGCCGCCCGCCGCGGGTACGCCGATTTCCACATCATGGAGTGCGACCGGATCAGCGGGCGGCACAGCCTGGCGTGGAGTTCTCACGGAGACTCGTCCGCCACGGTTCTGACATCCGATGGCGTTGCCCTGCCGCTGGCCGATGTCTCGGTGCTGTGGTGGCGGAGAATGAGAGCGAATCAGCAAGCCTCGGCTCAGACGGAGGACGAATTTCAGCGTCGTCTGGTCAACAATGATTGCCGTGGCGCTCTCGGCGGGATCCTCGCGGCAGCCTATCGAGGCCTGTGGGTATCGCTGCCGGAGGCGACCGACCGCGCCGCGGACAAGCTGTACCAGCTCTCCGTGGCACAGGACGCGGGGTTCCGCGTTCCGCGGACCCTCGTCTCCCAATCACGCCAGGATGTCATTGACTTCGCTCGGCAGGTGGGACGGATCATCGTCAAGCCGGTGGTCGGTGCGAGCGGCCCGTTGATGTTCACGCAGTACATCGATGATCCCTCTTCCATCCCCGAGGAGTCTTTCACCGCGTGCCCTGCCGTATACCAGGAGTACATCCCCGGCAGGCGGCACGTGAGGCTCAACTGCTTCGGTGATCGCTTCTACGCTGCCTTGATCGAGACGGATCACCTCGACTGGCGCCCTGACTTGAATGTCCCCATCTCCAAGTGGAGCGTCCCGGCGGAAGTGGCCCGGCAGGTCGTTTCGGTGCTCCGGCGACTCGACCTGCGCATGGGGATCATCGACATCAAGCTCACACCGCACGGCGAACCCGTCTGGCTCGAAGTGAACCCTCAGGGGCAGTTCCTCTTCCTCGAGCCGTTGCTGGGAGAACCGTTGGCCGATCACTTCTTCGACTTTCTTCTGTCGAATGCCGAGGCTTCATGACGGCGGGCATGCAGGCCCGCACACGGACCACCGGCCGGCCCGGCTCTCACCGGCAGCAGCGGCGGGCGACTCGAGCCGGTCGGGTCAGGAGCCGCCCTCGCTCCGCTTCCTCTCATCCTGAGCTTTCCGGGGCTCCTTCTCCTTCCGGTCCGCCTCGTCCAGCTCGCGCATGCGGCGGTGGACCGCCTCACGCAGGTTGGGGCCGCCCGGGCCGGCATCACCCGGGGGCTCTCCCTCCGCAGGAGGCTGGGCAGCCTCGCTCGCCCTGAGTCGCTCGACCAGCCGATGCAGCCGGTCCGCGCGGGCCGAGCGGGCCTTGCGGTCCTCACTCATGGCAGGCATCCTCCTGCAGCCGTACGGTGTGCACCCGGCACTACTCAGTAAGTATCCTCCTCGCCTCCCTCCCACGTGCCCTCTGTGATCTGCCCTGCTCGCAGCGCCTGGATCCGTTCCCGCAGAGCCGTGGCACGCGAGCCGGTCGACTCCTTCAGCAGGGCGTTCACACTGCGGGCAGCGGCGAAACCCTCCGACTCCGGGCCACGGGCAGCGATCCGTGCCGCCGTCTTCGTACGGGCATCGACCGCCGAGCGGAGACTGCCGGCGCGGGCCGTCAGTTTGCCCAGATGACGGAAGCGCGGCTCGTCGCCTTCGAACCAGATCTGCTGCCACCAGTGGTCCGTCACGGGATCCCGCCAGCTGATGTAGCCGCCCGGCAGGAGCTGCCGGGGGCCGGGCATCTTTCCGCTGAAGCTGTAGCGGACGCCGGGGGCAGTGACCGGATCATAGAAGTGCGGGGTGATGAAGTCGGACACCAGGAGCCCGTTGACCGTGTACGCGAACCGTGCGTCCTGCGGCGGGTCGGACACCTCGACCAGGAACTCCACCACGCCCTGTCCCTGCTTGGGTGACTGCCCTGCCACCAGGCGGTTTCCCTTGGGGTCGCCCAGCATCTCCAGCATTTCGTGGCTGGTCGTCAGCGACCAGGCGTCGCTGTACTGGATCAATGAGAAGGGCTGTCCGTTCTTGTCCTCGTGGAACCCCTCCACCCCCGGCTCCTGGTGAATGTCGTCCATGACGATCAGCGGCCAGTAGCCGAGAGGCACGTCCTGCAACCGGTCGAACGCGTCGACGGTCGCGGGAATCCCCCAGACCGGGGTGAAATCGCGGGTCGCCTGCTTCTGCAGGGCAGCGGCAACACGGTTGAGCTGGGACGGGGTGATCCGTTCCGTCTCCGACACGAGGGCGAGCTGGGTGACGAGCACGGCGAGGCTCCTTTCGTGGACGACGCCCGAGCTCAGGGCACGGACGTATCAGAGCGTCCCCGCCGTCGCCGTGCGTGACCGGGCGCCCTGCACTAATCAGCCGGACGGAGCAAAGGCCGCCTTGTCCCGGCCGGAAAGCCTCGTGGGGGACGTTGGGCGGTGACGGTCGGCGAGCCCGCCGTCTTCGACGGCCTCGGCAGTCGAGGTGGACCCAGCCACTCAGGCTCCGTGGGATTCATTCCGGCCATCTGGCGGTTCCTCGGCCCTCATGGCCTGATGGCCCCTGGCTCTTCCCTCCGTGAGCTGCAAGGCCGTGGCGGGAAGGGCCGGTTCCGCCGGTGCTCTTCTCCGAGGTGGAAACAGGTGGAAACAGACGGAAACAAGTGGGGCGTCACCGCCTCACGTGACCTGCGGGTGGTCCGCCGATCCGCTCCCGAGCAGGGAGGGTTGCAGGCATCACGGCCGGGTATCCGGAGGCCCACGGGGGAACGCCGGACCCTGCGGACGGGGGTGGCAACCGGTCCACTGTGTGGTGAATTACCGGCCAAATACTGTATATCCCGCCATCGCGGCCAGTCCGACAATAGACATCCGGGAGACGCCGACGCGTCGGTACCAGGCGCGCAGGCGCATGTACCACCACCTCACGACAGCGGAGGGCGCCCTATGGCATCACGCAAAGTCCTGTTCACCTCTCTGACGGCAGCAGTCGCCCTCGCCTGTGCGGCAGGACCCGCGGTCGCGGCCCCCGCACAGGACGCATCCGCGATGGGGGACGTCCCCGGGTGCGTCTCGACGGACATCTACAACGAGGCTTCGGGGCAGGTCGCGTGGGTGTGGAACGCATGCGGCAACACGCAACGGGCACAGGTCATCATCGGCTGGGGGCCGGACAGCGACTGCTTCACCATTCCCCCGGGCTCGGGGGCGGCCTACCACTTCACCTTCGGCAACTACGGCAAGACGGTGACGTGCTGAACGATACGGCGCAGCCGTGAGGGGCTGGTCGAACCGTCGTGTTCGCCCAGCCCCTCCCCCTGCGGTGCTGCCGTCCGGGCCGGCCCCTTCCGGCTTGCGGCCGGCTCAGCCCGTCGTCCGCTCCGGCGGCCCCTCCGTGCCGTACAGCTTCGCCGAGGCGTCGACGGGGTGGGGAGGGGTGGAGATCAGCTCACCCGTCGATCCGCTCAACCGCCGATCCGACACGGAAGGCGCACCGAGGAGACTCCCTCCCTGCGCCGTACGGGTGGCACGGCCCGGACCGGCAGGTCGTGCGGATCACGGCGGGGAAGGCATGGGTCGCATGTCACCGTGAGTGACTGCGGGTGTCCGCGCCCTGAGCGAGGCGGGGTCGCCCCGGCACGTCGAATCCTAGGGCGACACCCCATGCGCACGAGAATCAGCAGGCACCTGGAATCCGTCTTCGCCGAGGTCGCCTTGCCCGCGGAGGCCCTGGAAGCCCGGGCGGCTGCGGCACCGGAAGCGCCGGCACCGCCACCGGGACCAGTCCTTCCGCCCGAGTTCAACTGGCGCGATTACACCATCATGCTGTTGCGCGTTGCCGCGGAGATCGAGCATTCGCTGATGGTGCAGTACTTGTTCGCCGCGTACTCGCTGGGAGGATCCCAGGTCCCCGAGCGCCTCCGTGAGGACGTGCGGCGCTGGCAGGAGGTCATCCTGGGCATTGCGAAGGAGGAGATGGGCCACCTGCTCACCGTGCAGAACCTCCTCGTCGCGCTGGGCGGCTCGGTCAATCTCGGCCGGGAGGACTATCCGTGGGGCACTGATTTCTACCCGTTCCCCTTCACGCTCCGGCGGCTCACCCGGAAATCGCTCGCCCGGTACATCTGTGCGGAGAGCCCTCTCGACTGGACGGGCGAGGAGGCCGAGCGGATCAAGCTCCTGGCGGCCGGCGAGCAGGAGGTGCCGGTGAACCGCGTGGGCGCCCTCTACGAACGGCTGTCCGACATCCTCCGGGACCGGAACCGGATCCCGGAGACCGCCTTCCAGGCCTCGACCCTTCCCTACCAGGCGTCCTGGGACGAGTGGGGCCGCGGGTACCGGCGCGGGGAACGCGCTCGGGACTCCGGAAACGTGCCCGAGACCCTGTCGCCCGATCTGCTCATCCTCCGCGTCGTCTCGCGCGACAGCGCCCTCCGCGCGCTCAGGAACATCGGCGAACAGGGCGAGGCGCTCCCGGCGGCCGACAGCCCGGACGGCGAGGATCGCAGAGACCCGTCCCACTTCAACCGTTTCCTTACGATCTTCCGCGAACTGGAGCAGCTGGACCGTCCGGACCAGGAGGCGGTGGCCCGGCCCGTCGCCGAGAACCCGCGAACCGACCACCGGCTCAACGAAGAAACCATGGCCCTCACGTCCGTACTGGCTGCCGGGCCGGGGCAGCCGCAACCCGAGGTCAACCCGATCACCGACCCCGAGGCCGCCGGCTGGGGCCATCTCTTCAACCTGCGCTACCGCATGCTGCTCACGGATCTCGCGCACGCCTTCCGCCTCGTCGGCCCCCTCGACAACGGCGCCGCCCCGACCGCGCGCGGATCGCTGATCCACCGGGCGTTCGGCGAAATGTACAACCTCCGGGCCATTGCCGGGGCACTGCTCCGGCTGCCGCTCGACCGGGAGAGGTCCTCCGGACTGCTGGCCGGCCCTCCGTTCGAGATGCCGTACGCGCTGGACCTCCCGGCGGGCGACCGCAACCGGTGGCTGCTGCAGCGCGACCTCACCGAGGCCTCGGTGAAGGCCGTCGACACCTTGCTGAGCGCGGCGCCGGCAGCCGAGGGCGAGGCGTACCTCCGCGCGCTCCGCGAGGCGGACATGCAGGCACGCGAGTCCATCGACCGCATCCTGGCCGGGGACTGAGCAGCACGCGACCGCGACCCACCACCGACGAGGAGAGAAGAGGAGAGAACGTGGTCATCAAGGAACTCCGGATTCTCCCGCCCCTGGCGATCGGTCGCCTGGGGGCGGCCACCCGGCCCATGGACAACTACGACGTGCTGCTGGACCCCCGCAACCCGCTGTCCCCGCGGCAGCTGCTCCCTGCCCCGACGTTCGAGGTGGATCCGGGCAGCGGGGCCATCACGTCGGCTGACGCCCCGCCCGTTCTGCGTTTCACCGAGGACGGCGGGGTCCGGCCGGTGGCGCCCTTCCTCGAGGTCTGGGTGCTGACCTCGGTCCCGGGCCGGGACGACGTGCTGGAACCGCTGACCACCGATCTGCTGGAGCAGTACGGTCTCGGTCCCGGGGACGTGCGCTGGTCCGTGCACGTGGCCAATCACAAGATCTACCGGCGCACGGGCAAGAAGACCGACCGGATCGAAGCCGAGGCCGGTCCGTTCCACGACCACGCCGTGCACGCGCTGAACGGCACGTGCGCGAACTTCTGGGAGGGCAAGAAGCTTCCGCTCGGGCACGTCCGGTACATCAGGCCCACACCGGACTTCCCCGGCATCCGGCTGCGCTTCACCCCCGCGGCGGGCCACGTCTACGGCTCCAGCAAGGTGAAGCCGCCACCCGGACCGCCGGACGACCCGAACCTGGTCGATGTCCTGTACAACGCGCAGAAGGGCAGCTGGCTGGGCTACAGCGACGCGGACGTTCCCACCGTGACCGCCCCCGGCGGCATCTATGCCAGCGACGACACAGGGGCCGGCAAGGGCTATCTGGACGACGAGTGCGACGGCCTGGTCAGGGCGGAACTGACCACCGAGGGCACGCGGCTGACCGCCTACGCGAGGATCGGCGCCGGGCCGCCGGCCTACGCTCCGGACAGCTTTCCGGTCCGGTCGGTCGCGGACGAGCTGGAACAGGCCATGTTCGGCCCCACGGCCGACGAGGACGATGCGACCCTGGAAGCGGCCGAGGACGTGGTGCGGCGGGCCTTCGACACCGTTCGGCTGATGAACACCTCGGTGCTCAACGGCAACGCGGTGGTCGGCCTGGTCGGTGCCGCCAACACGATGGCCGCCCAGGACACCGGCGACACCGGGCGCCTCTTCGAGCCGATCATGGCGCCGTCACTGGTCGACCCCACGGCGCTGCTGAATCTGCACCAGCACGTTCTGACCGGCCTGCGCAGCGGAACGGCCCCATGGTTCGCCGACGTGTTGCGCGACTTCGACGAGGTCGGCGACCTGTCCGCCAAGGGGCGGCGCAAGATGCCGGCCCTGATGCGCGGAGCGGACGGCCGCTCACTCGCACTGACCCGCCGCCAGGTCGACATCGTCCGCAAGGTCGCCCGCCGGTCCATCTTCCCGGAGGACGGATCGGGCGGAGCCGCCGCCCCGGACACCGGCCGTCAGGAGCAGGAATGACACAGCCTCAGCCGATCGCCTCGATCCACCCGACCAACCTGTCGGCTCAACTGCACTACCGGGCAGCCGGCAATCCGCCGAGCACCCTGGCGGCATCGGCCATCTCCAACGCCTTCCCCGGGCTCGAATTCGACTTCCGCAACGTCTGGCGACGCATCTTCGAGGGCATCGAGCTGCACGAGGCGGACAACTACGTCGTCCGCGCCGACCCGGAACACCAGAACCTCAAAGGCTGCCGGCTGCTGCGGGTAGGCGGCGAACCGGTGGTCGGCAACCTCACCGGGCCACAGATTCCCGGGAGCGACCAAAGCCTCGCCTCGGCCCGCAACCCCGACGGCGTGGTGATGCTGGAATGGTCCAACTCCCTCGCCGGCGTCCTGGACCGTCACGTCAACCAGAAGGTCCCCTGCGACTTCACCAGCAAGCCCTCTCCCAATCCGGTGGGCATCCCGGAAGACCTTGCCGAGCTGCGGACGGTGGAGCTGACCGTCCGGCCGCTGTTCGCCACCAGCGAGGCGGTGAACGAACGACTGGCCGTGATCGACGAGCGGCTGGTGCAGCCCGGAGACCTCACCAGCAGTCTCTGCTCACCCTGGCAGAACGACTACCGCGAATGCGCCTGCTACTACTGGGCGGCGAGCCGGCCGGACTTCGTCAACGTCGACACCGACGAAGAGGGTCTCAGCGTGGGCAACAACTGGCTCGCGGTGCACCGCGTGCCCAAGGAGTACGTGCTCGACAGGGGAGCAGACACTCGCCTCCTCACATACGACGATCTGTTCCGGGAATGGCAGCAGCAGCTCCGGTTCGTCGTCGGCGGCCGGGACTACCCCGACACCGGCACCACCGACGAGGTCATTCGATGAACCCCTCCCCCACCGGGGCCGCCGCCTGCAACCAGGCCCGCGAGCTGATGGAGTCGTCCGCCCCGGTCAGCCCCGACCTGCACCTGTTGCGCACCGAAGTCGGCTCGCACGCCCTCGTGGTCAACGGCAGCCGCCTGTTCGACCTGGATGCCACCACCTACGCGCTCCTCGACGGCGCCCGGCAGGCCGGGGACGACACCGGGCTCTCCCGGCTGATGTCCGAACTCGGGCTGGACGCGCCGCCGCTGATCGACGACAGGCCGCCCGCCGAGCCGCCGGTGCGCGCACTGTCACTCGCCGTGGCACAGAAGTGCAACCTCGGCTGCACCTACTGCTACGCCCAGCAGGGCAGCTTCGGACAGGCGCCCACCAGCATGTCCACCGAGACAGCACGGAAAGCGGTCGATCTGCTCTTCGGCACCGCCGCACCGGGCGAACGAGTGAACCTCTCCTTCCTCGGTGGCGAGCCCCTGCTCAACCGGCCCGTCATTCACGCCGCCACCGAGCACGCGGTCCGCCTCTCGGACGAGAAGGACCTGCCCGTGACCTTCTCGATCACCACCAACGGCACGACGCTGACGGCCGCGGACGCCGCCTTCTTCGAGGAACACGGCTTCGCGGTGACGGTCAGCCTCGACGGCACCCAGGAGGTGCACGACGCGCTGCGCCCGTACCGGGGCGGGCGGGGCAGCTTCCACAAGGTGATCGCCAATGTGACGCCGCTGCTGGCCGCGCAGCGCCGGATGCAGGTCTCGGCCCGGGTGACGGTCACGCCGGACAACCTCGCCCTGAAGGAGACCCTGGATGCCTTCGTCGAGCTGGGTTTCCACAGCGTCGGCTTCTCCCCTCTGCTCAACTCGCCCAATGGCCGGGGCGAGCTCTCCACCTCCGACCTGGAGGTGATGCTGAGCCAGATGGTCGCGTGCGGCGAGGAATTCGAACGGCAGGTCATCGCCGGCCGTCGCTACCCGTTCGCCAACCTGGTCAATGCACTGCGCGAGCTCCATCACGGCACGCACCGGCCCTATCCGTGCGGCGCCGGGGCGGGGTACCTGGGCGTCTCGGCAGAAGGAGACCTCGCCGCGTGCCATCGCTTCGTGGGCGACCCGAAGGGCACGATGGGAGATCTCAGCCGGGGAGTGGACCGCAACCGCCGGCTGAAATGGCTGAGCGACCGGCACGTACACCGCCAGGAACCGTGCCGCTCGTGCTGGGCACGGTACCTGTGCGGTGGCGGTTGTCATCACGAGGTCATCCAGCGAGGCCGGCCCGCCTGCCACTACATCCGTGGCTGGCTGCACTATGCCCTCGGCGCGTACCACCGCCTGCGCGTCCGCCGCCCCGACTACTTCCAGCAGGTGCCGGCCACCCGGGCACCGCAATGACCCTCCGGGCGAGGCCCGCTGCCACCGCGGCCGTCTCCAGGGCCGAGACCGAGGTGTGTGTCATCGGCGCCGGACCGGCCGGGTCGGTCTGTGCCCGGCGTCTGAGCGAGCTCGGCCACCGGGTGCTCGTCGTGGAACGGCACCCGTTCCCGCGCCCGCACGTCGGCGAAGCGCTGACCCCGGCCGTCCGGCCGCTGCTGCACAGCCTCGGGACGCTTCCCGCGGTACGGGGCGCGGGCTTCCTCGCCTGCACCGAATCGAGCGTCCGCTGGGCGGACGACCTGGTGCGACACGTCCGGCTTCCCGCGAGCGCGACAGGACTCACGGTCTGCCGAGGACGCTTCGACCAGCTCCTGCTGGACGCCGCCCGCTCCGCCGGCGTCGAAGTGCTCCAACCCGCCTTCGCGCGCCGTCCCCGCCGGGAGGCCGGCGGATGGACGGTACCGGTCACAACCCCTGAGGGAGCGCGGCTCCTGCGCGCCCGGTTCCTGGTCGACGCCGCAGGCCGGTCGCGTGTCCTCGGCGGACGCGTGACCCGCACCGGCCCTCGGACCATCGCGCTGCACGCGACCTGGCGCGCCGACCCGTACGAGACCCCGGCAACCCGCGTGGAGGCCTTGCCGGACGGCTGGCTGTGGGGCACGCTCCTGCCGGGCGGGAACTACCGGGCCATGGCCTTCACCGACCCGGAGCGCCTCCGCCGCTCCGGCGTTCGCAAGACCTCTCTCGAAAGCCACTTCCGAAGCCTGCTGGCAGGCTCGGAGCTGTTCGGCGGGCTCGCGAGAGAGCGGCCCCGGGACCTGGTCCGTGTCTGCGACGCGACCAGCTACTTCCATCCCGACCCTGCCGGCGAGGACCACCTCAGCATCGGCGAGGCCGCATTCGCCATCGATCCGCTCTCCTCGTCCGGCGTGGAAAAGGCCCTGCAGAGCGCGATGTCGGGCGCCGTCACCGTGCACACCCTCCTCTCCGAGAACGGTGACCGTACCGCCGCACTGGCCTACTACCGCGACAGCCAGCGGCACTCCGCCGAACAGCACGTGAAGTGGGCCGGCGGACACTACGGGGAACACCGGCCCCATCAGGGCAACGCCTTCTGGCGCCGCCGGGCCCTCCCTCCACCGGCCACCACGTCCGCCCCCGCCTCCCCTACGGACCTGGCCCACCTGATGCACCGGCGACTGCGCCTGACACCTGCCGCCCAGCTGGTGAGCACCCCCTGCGTGGTGGGTGACCAGGTGTCGTTCCGCCCCGCCCTCAGCCATCCCACCCTGGCCCGGCCCGTGGCCTACCTCGGAGGGCTGGCGCTCGCCCCGCTCGCGGAGTCCTTGTCCGGCGAGCACACACTGGCCGAAACCCTACGGGCCTGGAGTCGCACCATGCCGCCCGAGCGGGCCATGGCCATCGCCCGGTGGCTGCACCGGCACGACCTCGTGAGCGTAGCCTGCTGACGGGTTCGCATGCGGGCTCAGCAGCAGCGCCCTTGCGCCTCGGCCTTGCTGAAGTCCCCCGCCGCGAATGCCTTCGCGGGGATCGTGAAGTACATCGTTCCGGCGTCGCCCCAGCCCCATCCGAGGTCCTCGTCCTCCGCGAGCTGGAGCAGGTGGACCACGGGGCCGCCGGCGTCGCGGTAGGACACCCCGGATCCGTAGGAGGTGTCGGGCCAGCCGAACGCGCAGTGGCTGCCGGCGGTGTTCCCGTCGAGGTCGCCCAGCTTGCTGAGGATGAGCGACGGCGCGCCCCAGTGCTCGTCCGTGTCGAACTCGACGTCATCGTCCTGGACGTCCCAGCAGTCCGGGAGCATGATCGTCTCGGCTGCGTGGACGGGGCGAGGCGGATAGCTCCGCGCCGGCCCGGGTGCGGCTGTCTCGACGGCCCGGGCAGGATCTGCGGGAAGCACACGGCAGGCCTCGGGCTTCGATGCGTCGAGCTTGCGGTATTCCTCGTACGGCACGTCCGGGTCGAGGTAGAAGAAGTTGAGCAGGCCAGGCCGCGTCGGCAGCTCGTTCCCGAGCCGGGCGGCGAGGGCATCGGTGTCGAGCACGGCGTGCAGGGACAGCGGGACACCGTCGATTTCGGGCCAGGGGGTTCCCGGCTCGAGCAGGGCGGGGCCGCCGAGCCGGGACCGGCCGGCGGCCGGGGCGTCGTCCGTCGGGGCAGTCAGCCGGAAGCCGAGGCGGGCCATCGCCGCGAACTGCCGGCCGGCCTTCTCGCCGAGCCGTTCCGTGCAGACTCGGTGCATGCCGGCGGGGTCATCGAATTGCATGCCGGGATCTTCTCAATGCTCACTTGCCGTCGGTCCGCCAGGGCCTGTTATTTGCCCCCGCACCCTCACCCCGCCGAGAGCGTCACGGGACTGCTCGCGTCCCGCCTACGTGCTACCTGACGGGACAGCCCGCGGGCACCGGCAGCCAGCGTCCACAACAGGACGGGAAGTGCCGCGACCCGCTCCATGCCTCCCATGCCCAGCCCCAGGTAGTGACGGGACAGAAACAGCCCGAAGGCCGTGATCGCCATGGCTCCCAGCAGGCTGGTGACCCACCGCAGTGGGCCCGGAACGTCGTCCGGCAGTCCGGCTCCCGCCAGAAGAAGGCCTATGTTGCCCGCTCCCATGATGAGCAGGGCGCCCAGGACGTGCTGGTTCTCGTTGACGTCCGCAGGCGCCAGCCCGGCGAGGACGAAGCCCGGACCGGCACCGGCCAGGAGAATCCGTGCCACGGCGGCGGTCGCGCCCCGGCGCCACAGGGGACCCGTCAGGGCGGCACCGACGACAAGCAGTGCTCCCAGGACGATGAACGAGACGTTCATCAGGCCGTGTTCGGGCGAACAGACATACCGCAGCTCGGGTTCCTGCTGTGTGGCGCAGTGGGCGTTCCCCAGGTCACTGATGTTGTTCCGCGCCCAGCTGTACGGCCTTGCCCAGGCCGACTCCACGATCCCGTGGATCACGAAGAACTGCACCACTCCCGCGATCCATGCCCAATACCCGATCCGAGCCTTCACCTGTCCGCCTTCTGCCGCACGATCCTGTACGAGCCAGCGGATCATGAAGCTCCGGCCGCGGACACTCCGGTGAGCCCCCGAAGCGGGGTGGGGCAGACCCTACGAACGGGCGCGCACCAACGGGTGCGCATCAGCGTCAGCGCTCCGGGCCGTACCGCCACGCGGCCTCACGTACCGTTTCCGGCTTGACCTCGCCCCGCCGCGCCGGCGCCGCCGGCGCTGCCACAGCCACCGACGCGGCGTCGACGCCGAAGTGGCGTCGCGCCGCCTCCCGCGTGTCGCAGAGGCCGAAGCCGTCCGTGTCCGATGGATGTCCAGTCCTGCTCGGCCCAGGGGGCGATTCGGCCGGGGACCGCCCGCATCCAGTCGCTGACGGCGACGACCGACGGCGGCCGCGTCCCAGCGGGTCCGGGCGGTGATCCGGTCTCCGGCTCCTCGTCGCCCGGGTGGCCGGGCTCGGCGGAGGCCGGGATGGTGAGTGGTGATCCGGAAACGCACGCCCTACAGGCGCAGCCCCGCCGCCTCCTCCGCTGACAGGGTGAGCCCGGCCGCCGCGGCCGAGTCGCGGATGGAAGCCGGTCGGCGTGCGCCCGGGATCGGGATCACGACCGGCGACCGGGCCAGGTGCCAGGCGAGGCAGATCTGTTGCGGGCTGACGCCTCGGGCGCGGGCGAGAGTGTGGAAGGGGGTGCCCGGCGACGGTGCGCTGGTTCCCGGATCGTCGACGGCGCTCAGGGAGATCCCGCCGAGCGGGCTCCACGGCAGGAAGGCCAGGCCGAGCTCGGTGCAGAGGTCGAGGGTGTCCCGGGTGGTCCGGTGCGCTGGGGAGAAGCGATTCTGCACCGAGACCAGACGTGCTCCGAGGATCTCCCGAGCCGTACGGATCTGCTCACGGTCCACGTTGGAGAGGCCGATCATCCGGATCGTGCCGGCATCGGCCAGGTCCCGCAGCGCGCCGACCGAGTCGGCGAAGGGGACGGCCGGGTCCGGTTTGTGCAGCTGGTAGAGGCCGATCGCCTCCCCGCCGAACCGGGCCGCCGAGGCCTCCGCCGCGCGGCGGAGGTGGCGCGGGTCACCATTGACCGTCCATGTCCCGTCGCCCGGACGGCCACGGCCGCCCTTGGTCGCCACCAGCACCTCCTCCGAGCCCCTGCCGTAGGCGGCCAGCGCACGGGCGATCAGGCGTTCGTTGTGGCCGGCTTCGCCGGCGTGCCAGTGGTAGGAGTCGGCAGTGTCGATCAGCCGTACGCCCGCGTCGAGTGCGGCGTGGATCGTGGCGATCGCCTGCTCCTCGTCCGGTCGTCCCTCGACGGAGAGCGGCATCGCGCCGAGTCCGATGGAGCCCACCGCGATGCCGCCGATGGTGCGGGCGGCGGTGTGCGCTGCCGGAATGTTCTTCATCATGCGCTTCGTCTCGTCCTTCGTCGTGTCTTTCATCCCCGGGCCTCCTTGAGTGCCAGGGGCAGCCAGTCGGAGACCGACGAGAACCGGAAGCCCAGGCGGGCCGCCCGACCGGTGTCGATGGCGTAGCTGCGGTCGAAGGAGAACGGCGAGACGGGCTCGCCCGTCCCGGCGACCAGTTTCGGCTCCCTACCGACCGCACGGCCGATTGCCTCGCACATCCGGCGGGCGTCCAGCGTCCCGTGGGACGCCGCGTTGACGGGGCCGGTGAAGTCCGCCGTCGCGGCCCAGGCCAGGAAGCGGGCGATCTCCGGCGCGTGGATGAAGGACGCGGGCTGCGGTGCGCTGTGGACGGCAACCGGCAGGCCGTGCTCGATCCGCTCGGTGTAGTGGGCCAGCCGCCCGGTGAAGTCGGCGCCGCCGAGGACGTGCGCCGTGCGGACGGCGACGACGTCGAAGGGCGCCTCCCGGGTCAGCAGCGCTTCCGCCTGGCGCTTGCCCTCGCCGTAGTGGTCCTCCAGGAATTGCGGGTCCGTCCAGGGCAGTGTCAGGTCCACCGGCCAGGTCGAGGGATCGACGGCCTGCTCCGGGAGGGCCGACCCGCCCGGTCGGCCGAGTTCGGCGTAGACCTCGACCGTGGAGGTCAGCACGTAGCGCCGGGCGCGGCCGGTGAAGGCCCGGGCGGCGATGGCCGCTTGGAGCGGCGTGTAGCAGACCTGGTCGATCACGACGTCGAAGGACCGGTCGGCGAGCACGGTGCGCAGCGCGGCCTCGTCGTCGCGGTCGGCGCGCAGATGGGTCACGCCCTGCGGGGCGGGTGTCGACCCGCGGTTGATGACGGTCACTGCTGCGCCCGTGTCCCGCAGTTCCTCGATCAGCCGCCGTCCGAAGTAGCGGCTTCCTCCGATCACACACACGTCCATGCCCCGGCCCTCCCGGTCCGTCTCCTCGCGCTTTCGCGCTGGTCACGCTGTTTGCGTCTTCGGTGATCAGCCTGCTCGACGGTGATCGACAGCAGTAGTATCGATTGCTGCACCTCGTCTTAAGGAGAACTGTTGATTGACGTCCAGCGGCTGGCCGTGCTGCGCGAGGTCGCCCACCACGGCAGCTTCAACCAGGCGGCCCAGGCGCTGTACTGCACGCCCTCGGCCGTCTCGCAGCAGATCGCCGCGCTGGAACGAAGCCTCGGCACGCCCGCCGTCGAACGCTCCACCCGAGGCGTTACGCTGACGGACGCGGGCCGCCTGCTGGTGGAGGCTGCCGATGCGATCGCCGCCGAACTGGCTGACACCCAGCAGCGCATCGAGCGGCTGGGCGCCGAGCGGATCTCTCTCACGGTCGCCACGTTCGCCAGTGCGGGCCGGCGGCTGTTGCCCGCGGCCCTGGCCGCTTTCGTCGCCGACCACCCGGAAGTGGAGCTGACGATCCTGGAGGCGGAGCCGGAGGAGAGCCTGCCCGACGTCCGCGAGGGACGGGCGGACCTCGCTCTCGCCTACCATCTCGACGGCCCGCCGCCCGCCCGGCCCGGTGACCGGTCCGGTCTGGACTGGACGCCCCTCGGCACGGATCCCTTGCGGGTCGTGCTGGGGCACTGCCACCCGGCCGCGGCCCGCTACCAGGCCCGGCCCGAGCCGCCCCATCTGGCCGAACTCGCCGACCAGCGATGGATCCTGGGCTGCCGGAAGTCCGCCGACCAGCTCGCCCGCCACGCCGATCTGGCCGGCGTCGAGGTGCAGATCTCGTGCACGGCGACGGACTACGACTTCGCCCAGTCGCTCGTCCGCGCCGGCATCGGCATCGCGCTGATTCCCGAGATCGGCTTGGCCCGGCACCCGGAGCTGGTCGCGATCCCGCTCGCCGAGCCGAGCCCGCGCCGCCATCTGGGCCTGGCCCTCTCCCGCCGCCGTCGCGGCCCCGCCGCACGGTTGGCCGAGAAGCTGGCATCCCTGCTCATCGAACAAGCGGAGGACACGGCGGGCCGGTAGCCCCACGGCAGGTGGCGTTCAACTGCCGCCGGTTCTCGCGGGTGTCCGGCCCGCTGGTGACCGGCCGCACGTGAACTGGAGCTGTACGTGAAGGAGCTGTGCGCCTGCGTGGCCTGCTACGGCCCGTCATCGCCCGCCGGCAGGAGGACGGGGTCGACTCCGTCCAGCTCGGCGACCACGTGTCGATCGCCGGCGACTTCCCACGTGGGAATGGGACGCCTATATTTGCGAAGCTCGTTCGAGGCACTGCCTTGCGGGACTCGGAATACCCCGCCGCACGCCCGTACCGGTCACTCGACTCGCCGTCTTCCATGGGGGCTTCAGTCAGTCGAACTACCGGGTGCAGTACTGCACGGCCACCAATCACAACCCCCGCACCCGCGTCGGGTCCACGCCCCCTTCACGCGCGGCAACCTGCAGGGCAGCTACCGGATTCACTCCATGAAGCACCAGTAGCTGCCGGAACCGTGTCCGGGGTGCGGAAGGAACACCTGCCTTCCGCACCCCGGACACGGTTCCGGCAGCGAGCGCTACACCATGAAGGTTGTTCAGAAAGCCCTCAAGGTCAGACGGGCGGCATCAGATCGCTCTCACTGATGGTGTACGTCAGCAGGGGGTAGATGAAGTCCGTTTCGTTGTTCTCACGGCGCCGCAGTTGATAGAACTCGCGCCTCTGCTCATCGTCGGCCGACACAAGGCGCGCACCCTGCGGGAGGTAAACATGTCCGTCGCGAAACCGAACGAAGGTCTTTGACGTTCGAAACGTTACACCCAGCCACTGGTTGTCCACCGCCCGGACGGGCGCGTCCAATACGATTTTGTGCCTGAATCGCCGATTCGAGTCGACGGAAAACGCGACGACACTGTTGTGGGCGAGGGGGATCTCGAACTTCTCATCACCGGACCCCTTTGATTCGAAGATCAGCTTCCTCGGCGGGCTCACTTCGGGGTGCTGGTAGCAGGAGAAGACGGCGATAAACGACTCGCCGGCCAGGTCGAGGGCTTGGTCGGAATGGCTGCCCATGGTCGTGTAAGCGTTCGTGTAGCTCTCGATGAGAGCGTTGTTGAAGCCGACCGGCAGCGCCGCACGTTCTTGAATCTGTTGCGCCAGCCGTTCGTGCACTGCCCGGAAACGCTGCGCCGGGCTGCCGTATCGAGTGGTCGTACGTACGAGAGGCACACCACCCGCCTCGTCGGTCCTGGCGAGCACGGCGCCTCGCCGGCCTTTCCCTACGTCTTCCCACCGAGCCGAAGCGGACAGCTCCGCAAAGAGATTCTCCTCGGTCGGCAAATCGCACAAGAGGATCTCGTCCGGGATCCTAGACTCGGGGGGCAACGTAGTCTCCCGTGTTCATGCTGAAGAGAAAATCATCGCCGTAATCAATGAAGGACGAGGTCCTGTTCTCCTCGGCGTACAGCCTGCGCAGCTCGTCCATGCCGGCCGGTGTGGGCGGCTCCAGCTTCACCAAACCGCCGGCCGTTTTGAGGAATGTGTGGCCGTTCTTGTGAACGGCTTCGGTGCTCGAACAGCGCACCACGTATCCCAGGCGGGTCGGGAGCAACTCGGCGTCCAACGCTGAGGGCCGGATTTCGTGCGTATACAGACGGTTCGTGGACAGCGGCATGAAGAACACGGAGCCGGGGTAGAGGGTCAGGGTGAACTGCGGGGGGAGTGCGGCCTCGTCGCGTGCTTCGGCCGGCTCCTTGAGGCGGAAGTGGAGTCTGGTCAGTCCGCTGGCACCCTTCACGCCGTAGTCGAAGGCGTCTTCGGCTAGGGGCTGCAGCTTGTCGAGCCCGTCATAGAAGGTGCAGAAGGCCATGATGCCATTGACGGGCATGTCCTTGGTCTTGTCGGCATGGGACGAGATCTTGGCCTTGGACTGCTTGCGCTCAGCCGTGGCAAGGGTGTTGTGGTAGATCTGAGCGAGGACGTGATTCAGCGGTGCCTGGCCCCGGAAGAGGGTGGCGGACTCCCGGTTCAGAGCCTCGACGATGCGCGTGTCGGTCGGGCGAAAACTCTCGGTCGGCCCCGAGAGGTTCGTGGAGCACCGGAGCAGGCGGAAATGCAGTTCGTCACCGTCTCGTGTGACGGGCGTCAAATAGATTCCGCTGCGATGGGCTGTTCCAGGCTTGGTGGACTCCGTCAGGGACTGGAACGCGTGCTCCGCACCGATCCGTCCGAAGTGATCGTCGTCGAGCCCGAAAAAGCGGCGGTAGTAGACACCGACGCCGTGTACGCGGACGGGAACCCGGCCGAGGCCGACGAGGGTCCAAGGCCCCTCGGCTTCCTCGTGGTAACCGTGCGACAGCTCCCGGATGACGAATACCCGGGCAGCCGCATGCAGTTGACGGCCACTGATCCCGGATATATCGCCGCACAGGTAGACGGTCTTCTGCGTGAGGTCGGGTGAACCGGAAACAAGGTCCTCCGGTGTGATCGTGGACCCGAAGAAGTCTCTGATCACGCCATCGTCCTGCAACGTCGACGGCGCTACCAAGATGTTGCTCGCATCATCGATGCAGGCTTCTGTTGGCTCTGTCGTGTACATCAAACGGCACCTGCCATTCGCAGATCTTGGTGGATCGTTCAAAACCGTGGACATGGCAACGGCCCGAACTCCTTCATTTGCGTTGTGAAGCGCAAACGAAAGGAGACGGACCGTCGAACCTTGATGCTCTCACGGGGGCTCGTCAGCGGGCAACGGGTTGTGCTGTACGGGCGGTGTGCGGAGCTGCTCGGCGAGGCCGGACGACCGGGCGGACGGCCCGCGGCGATCGGGGCGTACGCCTTGTCGAGACCGAACTACCCGCCGTCGGCACGGCTTTCAACGGCCGGCTTTCCGAGCTTCCGCGCCCTCGTCGACCAAGCCGTCGCAACACTCACAGCTCGGCGCAGGCCTCGGCCAGGATCAGGACGACGCCGCTGGTCCTGATGCCGGAGGCGACTGGAGTGGTGATGCCGCGCTCGCGCGGCTGCTGGTCGAGGTCGGTCTTCGGGCGGCGCGGCCGGGATCGCGGGCTGGTAGTCCATGACGAGAAGAGCGGTGTGCGCGGGGTCGAGTGCGGGGGCGGTGCTCACGCGCGTGGGCTCCTTGCTGATGATGTGCGTGGTCGACGCGGACGTGCGCCGGCGGATCAGCTGCGGCCTGCCGGCTTCAGCGACGGGTCGCGGGGCGTCATGCGTGGCTACGGGACGGTTCCGGCTCGTGCTGCGGCGCCTGTGACGCCCGTGACGTCCGGCCGCGCCGGGGAAGCAGGAGCGGTGTGGCCAGGATGAGCAGTCCCGCGGCCGTGAGAGCGGTGCGTGGGCTGGTGACGTCGGCGAGCAGCCCGCCGAGCGCGGTGAAGACGGCGATGGACGCCTGCTGGCCGATCGACCAGGCCGACAGGGTGCGGGCCACGAGGTGCTCGGGGGTGCGTTCGAGCCGGTAGGTGGCGAGCACGGGGGTGAACAGGCTCATGTTGATGATGATCGCCAGCTCGACGGCCATCACGGTGACGAGGCCGACGACACCGGGGCGGACGAAGGCCAGGCCGATCAGCCAGACGGCACGCAGGGTGCCGACGGTCCGGAAGACCCGGTCCCGGCCGTAGCGGGCCACGACACGCCGGGCCAGCCGGGAGCCGATGAGTCCGCCGAGGCAGGGTGCGGCGAAGGCGAGGCCGTACTGCCAGGGGGCGAAGTCGAGTTGGCGGAGCAGGAGCACGGCGAGCACCGGCTCGGTGGCCATGATCAGACCGGAGACGAGCATGTTGTTGAGGTAGAGCGCGCGCAGCGCGGGATCGCCCATGATGTGTCGCCAGCCGTCGAACACGGCGCACGCCCGGACCGGGTTCTTGCCGGTCGGCTGCGGTGCTTCCTCCCGGCCGCGGATCGCGGTGATGCCCAGCGCGGAGAGCAGGTAGCTGAGCGCGTCGGCCACCACGGTGGTGACCGGCCCGAACAGGCCGATCGCCGCCCCGCCCAGCGGTGGACCGACCGCGATGGAGCTCCAGTTCGTGGACTCGAACCGCGCGTTGGCCACGAGCAGGTCGTCCGGCCGGACGAGGGCCTTGAGGCAGGCGCCGCCGGCCGCGCCGAACGCGATCTTTGCCGCGGCGACCACGACCGAGACCACGAGCAGCTGGGCGAAGCCGAGCCGGCCGAAGGCGTAGGCGACCGGGATCGTCGCCATGGCCGCGAACCGGGCCAGGTCCATCGCGATCATGACCGGGCGCTTGCGCCGGAACTCCACCCACGGCGCGAGCGGCACCGCGATCAGCGCGCCCACCGCAGGCCCCACCGCGGACAGCGCGGACACCTCAGCGGGGCCGGCGTGCAGCACCAGTACGGCGATCAGCGGCAATGCCCCGAACCCCAGCCCGGACCCGTACGCGCTCACCGCGTACGCCGCCCACAGCCAGCCGAACTGCCGGCCCAGCCGTCTCCTGCCCGTCATGCTCAGCACGCTCCCTTCGACGTCCCGGCCGAACAAGCCGGCGTTGACCGATGAGAGCTAATCCGGCGGCGCAACGGCAGGTCAAACAACCATCCTGCCAGCCATGTACAACCAAGGGTTGTTCACTAGGGTGGGTCGGCGTGGATCTCGAAGCAGTGCGCACCTTCGCCGCCATCGCGGAAGCCGGCCAGTTCCAGAAGGCCGCCGTCGACCTGTCGGTCACCCAGCAGGCCGTCTCCAAGCGCGTCGCCGCGCTGGAGCGCGACCTCGGTGTACGGCTGTTCACCCGCACGCCGCGCGGTGCCGAGCTCACCATCGACGGGCAGGCCTTCCTGCCCCACGCACGCGAGCTGCTGCGCGTCGCCGAGCGCGCGGTGGCGTCCGTGCGCACGGGCCACCGCCCGCTGCGCGTCGACGTGATCAACTCGCGCGGCGCCGCCTCGGGCCTGATGCGCGGCTTCCACCGCGCGCACCCCGAGATCGACCTCGACGTGCTGATGCTGTTCGACGTCGAGACGGCCGTCACCGCCATCCGCTCCGGTGCGATCGACGCGTCCTTCCGCGCCGTCGCCGCGCCCGGCCGGCCGTTTCCCGAGGACATCAAGTCCGTCCGGGTGCTCGACGAGCCGCTCCAGCTCCTCACCGGCCCCGACCACGCGCTGGCCGACGCCACGTCGGTGACCGTCGCCGAGCTGACCGGGCACCGGATCTGGATGCCCGGCATCGTCCCCGGCACGGAGTGGGCCGCCTACTACGACGATCTCGTCGCCGAGTTCGGCCTCACCATCGAGGCGACCGGCCCCAACTTCGGCTCCGACGCCCTCCTCGACACCATCGCCGACACCCCGGCCCTGGCCACCTTCATAAGCGAGCGGACCCTCCCCCAGCTACCGCTGGGAGGTACCCCCGACGCCCGGCCCGCCGGCCACGGCCTGCGCCGCATCCCGGTGACCGACCCGACGCCCGTCTACCCGCACTCGCTCCTCTGGCACCGCGACAACCCCCACCCGGCCCTGACCACCCTCCGCACCCACCTCGCCGCCGCATCGCCCGGCGGCGACACCGCCGGGACCTGGGCGCCGGGCTGGGTGATTCCGCGCTGAACGACACCGCGTTCAGCAGAGGACCGCGTTCAGCAGAGGCAGGTGCGGTAGCAGTGCGTGATGTACGGCATCGAGATCTTGTCGGTGCCGGCCAGCGCAGGTGGGTGTCGCAGAAGACTCGGACTTCTGCGAAGAGCACTGACGTACGCACGTCAGCGCCTTTGCCGCGTGCCGCACCTCCCGCTTGCCGAAGTCGGCCGAAACCTGCCCCGTAGGGCCGCGTCCGGCGATCGGGGTTGGCCTGGCTCAGCGGCAGGTCATCCTGCCGCATGATCCGGCACGATGGCCGGCACCTCACGACACGCCGGCGTTCGCCCGGGCAGGGGGGCGGCAAGCGGACTGCCCTACCGCCGGGATGCGGGAGCGATGTCGCCTCGGAGGAGGACCACCGTTCCACCGTGCGGCGGAAGGAGTGGCACCTGAAGGGTGATGTGGTCGGGCTCTGCGAAGCGGCAGGCTGAACGGGAGCGGCCGGGAGGCCACGCGGAACGCGGAACCGACACGGACCCGGCCGCTCCCCACGACGACCAGGAGGAACAATGACCCGGATACGCCGCCGCTCCTTCGCCACCGCCGCCGTATCGCTGGGCGTCTGCGCCGCTGCCGTCCTCGGCGTGACGACAGCCGGCGGATCAGCCGCAGCGGAGACCAAGGACGAGCCCTCCGTCGCCGGCTCCGGCAAGCTGAAGCGGAACCCTGGTGACAACGCCTACTTCACCGTCGACGCGCACGGGTTCGGCGGCGAGGCCCGGGGAACCTTCGACGTCAGCCACCAGTACGGCAAGAAGTTCGACGTGCGGTTCAAGGGCCGCATCGACTGCCTGCTGACCGGCGGACCGGTCGCCGTAGCGACGGGGATCGTCACCGACGCCCAGGTCAAGGCCGCACCGGGGGTACCGATGCCCTCTGCCGACGAGCTGAAGGGCAAACGGTTCGGCTTCACCGTCCTCGACGGCGGCAAAGGCGGCAAGAAGGACCGGCTCGGCTACAGCTGGGCCATGGACGGCCTCCCGGTCAACAGCGTCGGCAAGTGCGTGAGCAGTGCCCCCTTCGAGACCCTGGAGAAGGGCGACTTCACCACCCACCACTGGATGCCGTCCCGCACCGGCGCATAGGGCGCCTCGCCGCCGAAGGGTGCCGTACGGGGGTCGGCACCCACCGCGAGTGCGACCGCTGTGCTTACCGCGAAGGCTGGTCGGAGCCGGAGACCACTTCGGTGAACGAGGCCACGAACGCAGTGATGAGCCGGGCGAACTCGGACCGGTCAGCGTCCGGCCAGTCCGCCATCACCCGGGCGAAGAGCTCCTGCCGGAACTGGTGCGTACGGTCGAGCTGCTCCCGCCCGCGGTCGGTCAGGGTGAGCAGCGTGCGACGGGCATCGGACGGGTCCGTCCGGCGTGCCAGCCACCCCTCCTCGACGGTGCGGAGCACCAGCCGGCTCGCCCTCGGCTGATCCACGCCCAGCACGGTGGCAACGTCCGTGACGGCGCACGAATCGCCACGGTCCTCGACGGCGTCCAGCACATCGCCCCGTCCTCAGCCTCAGCCTCAGCACTGGACGATTGACGTAATCCAGGCAGTGGCGGAGCCGGTGCCGAGGCGCAGGCCCTGCCGCCTCGCCGGGGGGCGGCGTGGGTATCTGCCACCCTGGAGAGGAGAGACGGCAGGGCCGAGCGGTGGAGGAGCGAGCAGTGACCGAGCGCAAACCCCGTGGCATCGACTTCGAGACGTGGACCGACCGCCAGATCCGGGAAGCCGAGCAGCGCGGCGCCTTCAAGGACCTTCCGGGGTTCGGCAAGCCGCTGCCCGGCCTCGAGCGCCCCTACGACGAGGACTGGTGGATCAAGGAGAAGATGCGGCGCGAGAAGGTCTCCTTCCTCCCGCCGGCGCTCACCCTGCGCAAGGAGGCCGAGGACGCCCTCGCCGCCGCCGTGGAGGCCAGGACGGAGCGTGAGGTGCGGCAGATCATCGCCGAGATCAACGACAAGATCACCACTGCCTTGCGCATGCCCCCGCCCGGCCCACCGCTGAACCTCTCCCCCTACGACGTCGAAACCGTCCTCACGACGTGGCGGGAGAACCACCAGGGCCCTGAGACCTCGGCGAGGTGATCACACCGGCGGCAGAGGCACCACGGCGCTTCCTGCATGTGATCTCGCGGTGGTCCGGTCGCCGCGGCGAGGGCGGCACGGGCGTCTGCTGGGCTGCCCTTCCGAGTCCGGGTGGGGGTCTGCAGACCGCAGTCGCGCCCGTGCCGGACGATCAGTGGCCCCGTCCAGGGCGCCTGCATAACTCACCAGAGGTCGTCACCCCAGGTAGGGGTACTCCCGGTGTTCCAGGAAGCGCTGGATGCGGAGCTGCTGGGCGTGGTGCATCGGGAGTGCGGC
Source organism: Streptomyces sp. XH2 (assembly GCF_049725035.1). Lineage (NCBI taxonomy): Bacteria > Bacillati > Actinomycetota > Actinomycetes > Kitasatosporales > Streptomycetaceae > Streptomyces > Streptomyces sp. XH2. Next base: position 360,252 of record NZ_JBMMMZ010000001.1, read on the forward strand.
GATCTCGTCGGGGTGGATGAACCGCAGCTCTGTGGACTCGTCGGAGATCGCCAGTTCCCCTCCGGTCACCCGTGCGGTGAAGCAGACGTTGAACTGCCGCCGCACCTCTCCGTCGGAGTAGGCGATCACATGGCGCGGGTCGGTGCAGGTGCCGACCAGCCCCGTGACCTCCACGTCCAGACCCGTCTCTTCCTTGACCTCACGGACGGCCGTGCCGGGGAGGGAGTCGGTCATCTCCATGCCGCCGCCGGGCAGGGCCCAGAGAGCGTTGTCCCGCCGCCGCTGCAGCAGGATCCGCCCCTGGCCATCGGTCACGACAGCCGACGCGGCAACAACCAAGCTGTTCGGCTCGGGGGCCTTCGGATCGTCGTAGTACTCAGTACGGGACAAGATCGCTCCTCCTGGACCGGGGCCGCGGTCGCCCACATCAAAAGGTCGAACGTCTGGTGCCGGCGCACCGGCTCCAAGTGCTCGGAGGGATCTTCTCCGGCGACCTCACCGTCACCGTCGTCGCAAGCGCCGTCTGCCCGGCCCGGTCGCAAGTCCCCCCCGGCCGTCCGCAACCGACGCCCCGCCGGCAAGTCGTCAAGCCCGGCCGTCGGCCGTCCGGAACCGGGCTGTTGCGCCCAGCCGTTGATTGACGCCCCACTCCACTGCACCCAACTCTTGAACACCGATAAGAACAGAACTCCCCTTTCGAGCACAGGAGATACACATGCAACGCCGGAACCGGAGCAGAGCCCGATCAGCCCTCGCCGCACTCGGCGTCACCGCGGCGCTGGTAGCGGGGGTCGTCACCCCCGCATCTGCCACGCCGCCTCCGGCCGCCGCGGTCGGCGAACGCTACGTCGCGCTGGGCGACTCCTTCACCTCCGGCCCCCTCGTCCCCCGTCAGGTGCACCTGAGGTGCGCCCGGTCCGACGCCGACTACCCTTCCCTCACCCGCACGGCGCTGGGCATCACAGACTTCACCGACGTCAGTTGCAGCGGCGCCAAGACGGACGACATGTGGGAGCCGCAGCAGGGGATGGGCAACCCCGCCCAGCTCGACGCGCTCAGCCCGGACACCACTCTCGTCACCGTGGGCATAGGCGGCAACGACATCGTGTTCGGCGAGATCATCCTCCTGTGCACGACGCCCTTGGGCACGCCTGTCCCCCGCGACAACCCTTGTGAGCGGCGCTACGCACAAGGCGGCACCGACGAGCTCCAGCAGCGCATCGACAGCACCGCGTCGAAGGTCGCCGACGTCCTCACCGCGATTCACCAGCGGGCCCCGCACGCTCGCGTCGCACTCGTCGGCTACCCGGAGGTGATCGGCGACGACACCGAAGGCTGCCGCCAGTCCCTGCGCGTCGCCGACGGCGACCAGCCCTACCTGCGCGGCGTCCTGCACAGTCTCAACGCCATGCTGCAAAGCGAAGCGGACACGCACGACGCCCTCTACGTCGACACCACGGCCGTCACCACCGGCCACGACGCCTGTCAGCCGTTCGACGACCGCTACGTCGAAGGCCTCTTCACCCGGCCCACCCGCCCGGCGGTCGCCGTCCACCCCAACGCCAACGGCGAACGGGCCATGGCCGAGGCCGTGCTCGGCGTGCTCCAGGACGGATCCCGTTCCCGCCACTGACCACATCCGGAGAACTGTCCGGCGGGGAGCAACAACCGTACGCCGGCAGGTCTCCTGCTGTGGCTGCCGGGGTGTTGAAGACGAGGCCGTGAAGGGCAGCGAGTTCGGCGTGGGCGTTATCCTCGGCATCGCCTACACCGCGCCGAAGGAGACACCGATGGCTGCCCCGCACGACCCCAACCGGCCGGCGCCGGCCGCGAACACGCCCGCTACCCACGCCCCCGCCGCCATGATGGAGCGTCTGGCCGACGAGCTCGGGAGCCGGGTTTCGAAGACGATCGTGTACGGCGAGCCCGTCACCGCCGAAGGCATCACCGTCATCCCGGTCGCCGAGGTCGGCATCGGCTTCGGCTTCGGGGGTGGAGCGGGGCGCAAGGCCGAAGCAGCCATGACCGGCGAAGGTGGAGGAGGCGGAGGAGTCATGGCCCGGCCCCGCGGCTTCATCGAGATCAAGGACGGCACCACCGTGTACAAGCCGCTCCGGAATCCCTGGGTGGATGTCGCGATGCCGATCGCCGCTCTCTTGGCAGGCACCGCCGTCCCGTTCCTCGCGCGTCGCCTCACCAAGCACCGTCGTAGCTGAGCAGGCTGCCTTTCGGGCGGCCAGGGCTGCGTCCGCTCCCCTCTGCCCCTTCGCAGCTCAGCGGATGTGACGCCAGCTTTCGGCCTGATCCCGTGGCCCGTCAGGGGGCACCGGATCAGGCCGAAGGCCACAGCGGAGGGGTCAGCAGCTCGGCTGGAGGACGACGGCGTCGCCCTGGTCCTGCTTGTCCAGGCCATCGACACCTCCGCCGCGATCGGCCGGATGTTCTTCCAGATCCTCGGCGCCCTCGCCGAGTTCGAGCACGCCCTGATGCCCGAGCGCACGATGGACGGCCTGGCCGCCGCCGTGGCGCAGTTAGCCGACGCCCTCACAGCCTGACCGACGAGCTCACTCCAGGAGAGCCTCACCCACCCCGTTTTGCGGTGCCGGTTACAGGATGATCACCTGGAAGGGCTCGTTGTCGATGATGCGGTCGGACCGCACCGCAGCTCCGAACTCATCACGGCCCGCCGCGACGTTGTCGGCCCTGGTGACGTGGGAGCGCACACAGGGCGCGTTCGCGGCGTTCGCGCCGTTCCGCAGGACCTTGACGTTCTTGACATCCCACACACCACCCACCTGCTGCGGAAGGATGTCCACGCACAGGGAACCCATATTGCCGCCCTCCTGGGACGCGGCGAAGGGGAACTCATCACACGAGTCATCCGGCACCAGCGAATTGTCCCTCACGAACTTGTCCGGTCCCAGATTGCAGGTAATGTCTCGCCTGCGGTCTATTTCCTTTTCGGTGGCTTCCTTGCGGTGCAGGGGCTTGGCCTCGGTGCCCATGCTGAAGGTGGTCAGGTTCTTCTGCGCCCACTCGTAGGTGACGGCGGCGGCCCGGTAGAGCGACTTGCGGATGGTCACGTTGGCCATGTGCTCCGGGATGACGCAGCCCGGCCATTGGCCGACCATGTCGTCACAGCGTATCTGGGGTCCGGGCCAGTCGGGGTTCGCAGACGGCAGACGGGCCGAGGGAAGCAGGATGTCCAATTCCAGGTGGTATCGCGACTGGACCAGCGCCTGGGTGCCCTTGCTGACCGAAGAGCTGTAAGTGATGGACCCGCCACCCTCGCCACCCACTTTCTCCAGCTTCGCCACGACGGGCCCTGACGTCACGGCGCACTGGCCGATGCAGGTGGGCAGCAGGGCCACCTCCACGGCGGGGATATTGTCCGTTTTACTGCGCAAGATGGCGACAACGCTCTCCGTCCAATTGGCCTTCGGCGTGCCCTTGAGCCTGGAGTAGATCGCAAGGTCGCCCTCGGCGCCACCGATCACCGTCTTCTGATCGCTGCTCAGGTAGGTCCATCTCAATCCCTTTGTCAGGCAGTACGCGAGGCGAGTGGAGTTGTCCGGGGGTTGTTTGCCGCACAGGCTGTCCGGACTGTTCGGATCGTCGCCGTCGCGGGGAGCGGGGGCGAGGGTGCGTACGGGGGCGTGCGAGCCGGAACTGATCTCGTAGCAGGCCCATGCCGCGTCCTTGGGGGCTCCCTTGCCCGGGGGGATGGGCTTGCAGGTGCCCTGGCCGTGGGGGGCGGGCCGGGCCGTGGCCGGGGCAGCGGCGGCCTGGGAGGTTCCCAGGGCCGGCAGGGCGGCGGTGAGGGCGAGTGAGGCCATCACCGCGAGCAGTCGTCTGACGCGTTTCAAAGGTGGTCCTCCTTTTTCCGGTGGCATGTCAATCCACTCGGGATCGAACCGGCGTAGTGCCAGAATCTTCCACGTGCGTTCTTCGGCCCGTTCGGGCCTCACACCGCCGCCGTCTTCGCGACGGCACTACCGCGGTCGGCAGGATGCGCGGGCGTGGCGGCCGTCGCTGGACCGCTGAATGCGACAGCGGCGGCCGGCGTCGCCCCTGACAGGGCACGGCGCCGCCGGGGCGGCCGTCGGGAAAGAAGCTCCTCCTTCCGGCTCACCGCCGGACACTGCCCGGCTCGATTCGCTGGATTCTCTTCTGACGCGCCGATGCCTCTGCCCCCATCGTTCATAGGGCCGTTCACGCCGGCGCGCAAACATTCAAGGCGCCACGGCCGCCGAAGGTCCTCGGTTTCAGAATGTGCAAGTTGGCCGAATAGCGTGTTGGCTTGGTGCCGGTCGGCCGCGCCGGAGGATGATGAGGCCGGTCCGGCAGTCGCCGGCCGTCGAGGTGACGGCAGCGGAATCACGACGGAAACAGCCCCTCTGCACGGCGGCGGTGGCGGATCGTAGCTTCGCAGATGAAATTCCGGTGACCCCGGGCAGGTCAAGGCTGTGTAACAGCCCATGAAGGGTCATGGGTTTCGCCTCGGACCGGCTGATTCCGTCATCGTCACTGCGTCGCTGCCGACGCTAAGTTCGCCTCGATCGACCACCGCTCCCCACCACATGACTGGCAGGGTTCCGGCCTGGGGCGTCATGGCGCCCGGCCGGGGAAAGGGCATGATGAGCCACTTAAGATCTTCCGGCCGCTGGGCCAGAGGGCTGGTCGCCCTCACCGTGACCGCTGCATCGACGCTCGCCGCCGTAACTGCCGTGGCCGGCCCCGCCGCCGCGGCAGGGCATCGGAAACCCGCCACAACCGCCGACAAGCCGAAGCTCGGCGACGCCTGCGCCTCCACCGACCTCGGCACACGCCACCCGTTCATCAAGACCACCGAAGTGTCTCCGACGATCACCCACTTCAAGGGCTGGTACGTCACCCAGGGCACGACCGGCAGCCAGACCATCTCCACCAACACCCAGACCACCATCTCGGTCTCCGTCGGCCTCAACGGCAACGTGCAGGGCAGCTTCGCCGTCGACACCCTCGGCATGGTCGGCGCGAGCCTGGGCCTGAACGTTCAGGTCAACTACTCCTCCACCAGCAGCGTGTCGAACTCCATCACCTGGAGCTTCTTCCAGCCCGGCTACTACGGGCTCTACAAGGGCACCAAGAAGGTCACCGGCACCTACGGCAGTCTCAACTGCAACCGCGTTCGGCAAGGCGACGGCAGCTACGCGCTGAAGTGGGTCGAGGGCCCCGACAGCGGCAGCTACACCACCTACACCACCGTCGAGGAAGGCGCGGTGCGCTGCGAGGACAAGGTCCCCGCCAACAGCATCATGGCCAAGGCACAGAGCCTGCTGGACTGCGGCTCCGCCACCGCCACCGCGAAGCACCCGGCCGGGCCGGTCCCCTCGGCGAAGGCCGAGGCCGCCAAGGCCGGGCACGAAGCCGAGAGCGCCGCCAAGGCTGAGAAGAGCGTGAAGGCCACCGGGAGCCCGGCCCCCGCCACGCGGGCCGCCCTTGACTGCCGATCCGGCGCCTACAGGATCGACGTCCCCGGCAAGCCCCTGAACTGGAGCGCACCGCTCCTGGCCAACGACGGCATCCGCCTGCGCCAATCCACGATCTTCAGCGCCCACCTGGACAACTGGTTCCTGTGCAACGTGACGGAGAACAACGGGGTCCTCGAGGCGTCCCTGAAGAACTGGGGCAACGGTGGATGCGCGACCATCCCGGCGGACATCGCCAACCTGGAACAGGCCTACCTGACGACGGCCAACTGCGGTGAGGACGACCTCCAGCGGTTCTACATCTACCGCGACGTACCCGGCAGCTCGAAGATCGGTGTGCAGAACAAGTACACCGGCTCCATGATGGGCCACGACCGGTACGCGGACGGGGAGTTGATCCGCCAGTACTCCAGCGGCAGGCAGGACGGTACGGGTACGTACACCCTGACCGGGGTCTGACGGCCCCCTCCTTGCGAGCGCAGCCCCGCACGTGAATTCCCGGCCTCCCGGTTCCGTGCGGGGCTTTTACGGCTGGGCTTGGCGGTGGGGGCGCAGGGGCCGGTAGCCGGCTGGGGCGAGTTCGGCCAGTTCGGTGGCGATCTCGACGGTGATGGTGCCGAAGAGGTCGGCGTTCTCGCTGTGGGCCGGGGAGATGTGCGCCAAGAGCTCGTCGTCGACGGCACGGCCCTCGGCGCGCATCTGCGCGACGGCCAGGCCGTAGCAATCCGGCGTCCAGGTCACCACCGGGTCGGTCATTGGTCAGCAGCGTCAGGCACCGTGCCTGCTCGGTCTGTGCGGCCAGGTGACGGTGGCGGATCGCGTCCTCGTGGGCGTAGAGGAGGCTGCGGCGCAGGGAGTGCAGGGATCCTTCGGACTACCGCCCCGGCCCGGGTCGATGAACCCCACGTCCGCCGGCGTCAGCGTGAGGAACCGGATCAGCTCTTCCTTGTTGATCTCCGGAGAGCCCCGCAGCCGCGCCGGCTCGTCATCCGCGAACACCCGCGTCGCCACCAGGCCCCCACCGTCGCTCACCGCGGACACCCGGTCATATAGACGGCTTACCGCGCTGCGCGGTGAACGATCCGGCTGCCGCACACGGCACGGGATCCCGTCTGGTCAGGGGCGGTCGCAGCCATATTCGTTGTTTTTGCGGCCGGTGCTCCGGCTACCCCGGCCGCCTCCCCGACGCACGCGCCCACGCCGACGAGCTGATCGAGCTGATCGGAGTTCACCGCGTGCGGTGGCAGCAGGGAGGTAGGGAGATCCTGTGTCGCGTGGGCGCTGCGAGGAGGCGGGCCGCGGCCTGCGAGCACGGCCGCGGCCCGCCATGGTCGTCACCTGCTCCCCCGTCACAGGTGAGGCCGGTCCGGGCGGATCCACCGTAGCCACGGCCGGGCGGGCTGGGGAACCGGCGTTCCGGTGAGCGGAACGGCTCTGGTCAGGCGCCGATCGAGGGATTCAGGCGGCGCTCAGCAGTCGTTTATCGCCGCCCCGTTGACTTACCGTGATGAAGGGGCGCGAGGAGGTCGTTCACGATGGCGCCAATCACCGCAACCGAGTCCGGAGCGGCAGCGGGCCGGAGCGTACTCGAAGGCGCGTTCCTCCTCCTGGAATCCCTCCGGGAGCAGGAGCAAGCCGGGCTGGCCGCACTGGCGGGCGCCACCGGTCTGCCCAAGACCACCGCCTACCGTCTCCTGGAACAGCTGGCCGGCCTCGGCGCCGTCGAGCGTCACGGCACGTCCTACCGGATGGGGTCGCGGATCTTCCGTCTGGGCCGCGACTGGCAACCGCACCCGGGCCTGCGGCTCGCCGCGGCGGGGCCGCTGCGCCGCCTCGCACAGTCCACCGGGGCCACGGCCGGGATCTGCGTGCTGCGCGAGGGACGGACCTTCGCGGCCCAGGGCCTGCCCGGGATGACGGACGAACTGGCCCCCTTCCGCCCCGGCACCGTCTGGCCCTGGACGACGGCTGCCGGAAAGCTGCTGGTGGCGACGGCCACGACGGACCTGCCCCTCGGCCCGTTGCACTCCTCCTGGCAGCGGGAGGCCGCTGCCATCCGGGACGCGGCGACCGCGGTGGACCGCGAGGAACTGGTGCCGGGCGTCTGCTGCGTCGCCACGCCGGTGCTGCTGCCGCACGGCGAAGCCGTTGGCGCGGTGTGCGCGATGGTCACCCCCTCCTTCGACCTGCGGAAGCTGACGGACGCCGTCACCCGCACCGGTCGCGCGATCAGCGCGGGGCTGACAGCGGCTGCTTCAAGACAGCGGCTGCTTCAGTGACCGTCTGGATGATGTGCTGGGGACGCGTCTCGGTGTCGGCGAGCGGTCGGCCGTGGGAGACCCACACCGTGGTGAGGCCGGCACGGTGGGTGCCCGCGATGTCGCTCTCAAGGCTGTCGCCGACCATGACCGCGTGCGGTCCCGGCTCGGCGCCCAGGCGGGCAAGGGCGTGGCGGAAGATCCGCGCGTCCGGCTTGCGGATCTCCACTGCGCCGGAGATGACGACGGCGTCCACCAGGTCGTAGAGACCGGCACGGTGGAGCTTGTTCGTCTGGTTGTCCACCATCCCGTTCGTGACCGCCCCCGGCCGCCGGCCCGCCTCCCGCAGGCGGGCGAGCATTGCGCACACCTGCGGGTCCGGCTCGATCAGCGGCACCAGCCGGATGTGCCCGAGCTCGGATACGGGCGCCCGTTCGATGCCGGTCTGCATGTCGTCCTCGTGGTGCCCGCCGAGCACCGCGGGCTCGGCCACGATCTCGCACCTGGACGATGCCCGGACGGCCACGGCCGCACTCCCGTACGGAACCGGCCCGAATGGATGACGGACGCGACCCGCGCCGCGCCTGTAGGGTCCGCCCATGACGTACAAGGCGGACCGGATCGGCAGCGCGCGGCGAGGGGAGAACCCGACCGTCCTGCGCCGCCTGCACACCTCGTTCGCGGTCATCGGGGATGTGCAGTTCCTTCCCGGGTACTGCCTCCTGCTCCTCAACGATCCCGACGTGGAGCAGTTCTCCGAGCTGCCGAAGGCTCGCAGACTGGCGTTCCTCGCCGACATGGACACCCTCGCCGAGGCCGTAGAACGGGCTTGCCGGAAGCAGGACCCCGCCTTCCACCGTCTGAATCTCGAAATCCTCGGCAACGCCGAACACTTCGTCCACGCCCACGTCTGGCCTCGCTACGGCTGGGAGCCCGCCGACATGATCGCGCGCCCGGTGTGGGCGTATCCGCGTGGTCGCTGGCACGACCCGCAGCACGCCCTCGGGTCTGAGCACAAGCAGATGCGGGAGGCGATCACGGCCGAGCTCGATTCCGTACTCGGCCGCGACCATTCCTGCCTAGGTCCTGTCTGACAATTCCCGACGGGCCAGGAGAGATTGTGACAGGCAGGCCGGCCCCGATGGGAATCTTCAGGCAGGCCCTCAATCCCAGCGGCTCGGATCGTGGACGGCCCGGGTCCACTGGGCCTCGAACTCTTCTTGGCCGATCACGAACGGCAGCCACGCGGGGTCGTAGCGGTCCACCCACGGCGGGTTGAAGGGCCAGTCCTCCGGGGTGCTCCGGTAGGCCGTTCCGTCCTCGGTCAGCTCGACCTGGCGGAGTCGACGACCGTCGGGGCCGACCTCCATCAGGTAGATCATCGGGTCGTCGTCCTCGTCCCACCGGCGGCTCAGATACAGCAGGTCCCGGCCGGCCAAGGCGCCGAAGCCCGGCATGGCGCGCTGGGCGTTCCGTTCAGCGCGGGCTTCGGCCAAGCCGGGTGGTGTGGCCGGTCCGTCGACGTCGGCCTCGTCAAGGCCCCAGGTCTCGGCCTCCGCGCGGGTGGCCTCGGCGTGCACGACTTCCACGTCGGCGAAGGTCTCCAGCACCTCCTGTTCGGACCGGGCGTGGACCCACCACCAGGTGCCGCCCATGCCGTAGTCGTTCAGGACCAGAAAACGTGTCTTCGATACAGCGTCAGAACGGGCCACCCGCACACCCTAAGGCGTGCCTGATAATTGATCTTGTGGCGGGTCGAGGTGATTTGACGGACGCGGCGTGGGAGCGGATAGCGCCCCTGTTGCCGCAGATGGACGGGCATGGCCGTCCGTGGCGGGACCGCCGCCAGGTCGCCGCCCGGCGACGGCGATTCCAGGTCCGCGACGAGGCGGCGGGCCGTGTGAAGTGGACCGTCCCGGTCGGCTCCACGGTCAACCGTGCTCACCAACATGCCGCCGGCGCCCGAAAAAAGGGGACCGAGACAGGGACGAACTGGAAGATCCGGGCCGCTCGCAGGCGCGCCAGGGCCTCGGCCGGTCCCGAGGCGGGCTGACCACGAAGGTCCGCCTCGCCGTGGATGGCCGGGGCCTGCCGCTGTCGATCGTGCTCACACTCGGCAACACCCATGACGCCACCGCGTACGGACAGCTCCTCGACGGGATCCGCGTCCCCGATCCGCCACCGGTCGGCCCCGTACCACGCCGAACCGAGTCCTGGGCGGCAAGGCCTACTCCAGCAGGGAGATCCGCCGACTGCTGCGGCGCCGGAGCATCGCCCCCACAATCCCCGAGCGCCGCGACCGGATCGCCAACCGCAGGCGGCCCGGGACCCGCGGGGGCCGATCGCCTGCCTTCGACCAGGTCGTCCACCGCGACCGGAACGTGGGCGAGCGATGCTTCGCCCGTCTGAAGCAGTTCCGCGCGATCGCCACCCGGTTCGACAAACTCGCCGTCCGCTACCGCGCCGGGACCGTACCGGCCTCCCTGATCCTCCGGCTCCGCGAACCCACCAGATGATCATTTGCCGGACAGGGCCTGACGGTCCCTCCTACCCCTCGGCCTTCACCAGGCCGTCCTCGACGAGCCCGGCCAGGACCGCCTCTCCGAGGGCGTGGACGGCGGACCGGGGCCGGACCATGACGGTGAACTCCTTGATCCTGCCGTCGTCGGCGAAGTGCAGCAGGTCGATGCCGTGGATCTCCTTGCCGCCCGCCCTGGCGCGGAACAGCAGCACCGCCGACGGGGCGGGCGTTCCGTCGGCGCTGGTCTGTGCGGTGCCGGTGTGGTCACCGACGTAGTGGAAGTCCTCGAAGGTGCGCAGGAGGACTCCGAAGAGGCCCAGCACCATCGGCTTGCCCTCGAAGGGGGTGAACTTCACGGGGCTGTAGAGGCGGATGTCCTCGGTGAACAGGCCGTCCAGGGCCGCGAGGTCGCGCTGGTCGACGGCGGCACGGAAACGATCGGCAGTGGTCATGGTCTGGCTCGCCCCTCTTCATAGTCATGAATGTGACTAGTCACTTTCATGACTATCATGGAACGTGCCTCCGCCGACAGGGACATGAACGAGGCGAAGAGGAAGAGACAGCAAGGAGACGATCCCGTGGCTCTACGGCACGCCCTGCTGGCAGCGCTGCTCGACGACGAGCTCAGCGGCTACCAGTTGGCCAAGGCGTTCGGCCTCGGCGTGGCGAACTTCTGGCACGCCCGGCCGCAGCAGCTCTACGCCGAGCTGGCCCGGCTGGAGAAGGACGGACTCATCGCGGGCCGCGAGGTCGTCCAGGAGGCCCGCCCCAACAAGCGCCTGTTCCGGGTGACGGGTGCCGGGATGGCGGAGCTCGAGGGTTTCACGGCCGCCGCCGCGAAGCCTTCCTTCATCCGTGACGACCTGCTCGTCAAGGTCCAGGCCGCCGACCACGTCGACACCGGCATGCTGATCGCGCAGCTCACCGAACGTGCCGACTTCGCACAGTCCAGGATCGACCTCTTCGGCAAACTGCTGCGTACGATGCGCGGCGACCGTACGGAGGAGGACTTCCTGCGCCACGGCGACCGCGTCGGCCCGTACTTGACGTGTCAACGCGGCCTCGCCTTCGAACAAGGCAACCGCGACTGGTGCGAGCACACGATCGCGGTCCTGCGCGAGCGGCAGCGGGCGGCCCGCCCCCGGACTGCGCCCGCGCCCAGCGCTGACACCGCACGCAGTCCGCGGCGCACTTGAGGTTGACGCTGCGGAGCGGGCGCGAGCTGTGTGCTGATCCGTTCGAGGTTGACGGCGACGGCGGTCAGAACGTGCCGGACGCGGGCCCTGCCCTGGTTTCTCTGTATTTCTACGGTTTCTACCGCGTGGCGTGCACCAAATAGCCTCCGGCCGTCGGGGCGGGTGTGGCGGCGCTGATCTGCGGCCACCGTCCCATTGCCTGCCCCACCTCGGAGTACGGCACGGACTCCGCCTTCCAGCCGCGCTCGGCAAACAAGGACAGCGGCTCATCCGTGCCGTAGTGCCAGACCGCCCCCTGCTCGGCGAGCGCATCCAGCATCGGGCGGGCTGCCGCGTCGCGGAACACGGACGCGGCGACGAACTCGGCCAGCAGATGGCTGCCGGGTGCCGAGCATCCGGTGATCCGGTCGAACAGCCTGATCACGTCGGCCTCTTGGAGGTACTGGGTGAGTCCCTCGACCAGCCAGCACGTGGGCAGGCCGGGCCGGAAGCCCGCCTGCGCCAGTGATCGCGGCCAGTCACCCGCGAGGTCCGCGCTCACCGCGACCCGGCGGCAGACGGGCTCGGGCACGTCCGCCAGCAGCGCGTCCTTCAGGCGCAAGAGCTCGGGCCGGTCCACCTCGTAGAGAGTGGTGCCGGCCGGGAAGGGCAACCGCTGGGCCCGGGTGTCCATGCCTGCCGCGAGCAGGACGAACTGCAGGAGCCCTTCCCCGGCACCGGCGATCCCAGTGAGCAGGTCGTCGAAGAACCGGGTGCGTACCGCGATGGCCGGCACCTCTCCCAGCTGGTCGGCGAGGGCCCGCGCGGACTCCCCGGCCAGCCTCCCAGCGAATACGTCGCTGAACAGCCGGTCGGGCCGCTCGGACTCCCTGGCCCGCAAGGCGGCGGTCAGCCGGGCGGTCCTGGCTACCGGATCAAGATCGGACATGGGTACTCCCCTCCCCCGCAAGAACGGTTCACTCGGCCAGGGCACGGCGCAGGACGGAACAGAGCGCGGCGATCTGCCGCTGCGACACCTCGGCGGACAGGATCGCCAGCGACCCGTGGAAGGTGCCGGGCCACTGGTGCAGTTCGACCGAGGTCCCCGCCTGGAGCAGGCGCTGCGCGTACTCGATGGCTTCGTCGCGGTTCGGGTCGAACTCCGCGGTGGCGATGTAGGCGGGTGGCAGGCCGGACAGGTCGGTGGCGCGGGCCGGGGCGGCGTACGGCGTGGCGGGCCGGGAGCCCAGGTAGTAGTCCATCACCGCGATGCGTATCGCTCGGTTGTTCCAGGGCGTGGCGGTGAAGTTCCGCGCCGACCAGGTCTCGTGCCGGTCGTCGAGGATGGGCTCGTTGAGCAGCTGGAAGCGGACCGGCGGCCCCTGCTCGTCGCGGGCCCGCAAGGTCATCGCGGCTGCGAGGTTCGCGCCGGCGCTGTGGCCGCCGACCGCGATCCGGTCCGGGTCGATGCCGAGTTCGTGGGCGTGCTCCGCCGCCCAGGTCAGTACGGCGTAGGCGTCGTCCAGAGCCGCCGGGAACCGGTGCTCGGGGGCACGGCGGTAGCCCACCGAGATCACCACCGCGCCGGAATCGGAGGCGATCCGGGTGGCCCAAGGGTGCTCGGCGTCCAGGCCGCCGAAGACGAATCCGCCGCCGTGCAGCCAGACGACGGCGCCCCGCGCCCGCTGCGGGCGGTAGATCCGCACCGGCACGCCCGGCTCTGCGGGCACAGTGCGGTCTTCGATCTCCAGGCCCGAGGTGTCCGGCGCTGGCCGCGTGGCGGCCAGCTCGTCGAAGTTCCTGCGGGTGCCGGCCACATCGGTCATGTCGACCTTGGGGAGCAAGGGAATGAATGCTTCGAGTTCGGGATCCATGCGAGCCATCCTCACGGTCGCCACCCCCACGGCTCATCCGCCGCCCGTTGGGCATGCCGACCCCATCACGCGACGATCGGCGCGCGGTCGGCGCCTATCCTTGCGCCATGGAGGCACTGGCCGAACGGATGTCGCACCTGGACTCGCACGTCCAGGGCACGATCCGCATCGTCGCGTTCTACGACACGCTGATGCGCCGCCGAGTGGATCTCCCGGCACTCGCCCGGGCCTCGGCGGGCCTGGCCGAGTGCGTGGCCGGGATCCGGCTGCACGGCACGGGGCGTGCGATTCGTATGGCGCCCGACGGCAGGAAGGCACCCGCTCCGCCGTCTCCCGCCACGGTCACCACCACAGCCACAGCCACAGCGCCGATCGTCCTCGACGAGGAGGAGATCGGTACGGTGTGGCTTGAACGCCCCGGCACGCCCGGCACCCTCGACGACGTCCTGCTGGACCGGCTCGCCATAGCCGCCGCGGCGGTCGTCGAGAGATACGGTCCGGCCAGCACCACCATGGCCGACCCCGCCCTCGTCGAACTGGCCATCAGCTCCGACAGTGACGAGGCGGCCAGAGTCCGGGCTCTACGGCTCCTGGGCTTCGCCACCGGCCTTCCCGTCCGGGTCGTCGCCGTACGCTCGCGGCTTCCCCTCGACAAGGTCGCCGCTCTGCTCTGCCCGGCCCGCCCCGTGAAGGCGGCAGCACTCACGGACGTGGGCGTCATCCTGGCCACCGGTCTCGACCACACCCGGTTGCCGACGGACGTACGCGCGGGAATCGGCACCACCGGGAGCCCTGACCGGTCATGGCGGGAGGCCCGCACCGCGCTCCGCTTCACCACCTCACGCGAGCCGGTCGTCCGTTACGACGACCTGGGGGTGCTGGCGCTCCTCGCCGAAATACCTGAGCACGCCGTACGCTGCAACGCTGACGTGGCGGCGCTCGCCCGGATGGCCGGCACTCCGGAAGACCTGGAGACGCTGGACGCCTACTGCGCGACCGGATCCCTGCGCCGGGCCGCCGACCTTCTCCATCTGCACCACAGCAGCGTTGCCCGTCGTCTCGAACACATCGCAAAGACCCTGGGCATCGACCTCACCGAACCGGCCGGACTGACGCGCGCCAGGCTCGCCCTGACCATGTGGCGGCTGCTCGACGACTGAGGGAGACCCGTCCCGCTCCGCGGTCTTGCGATCGTCCCGGAAGTCGTCACGAGTCACTGCTGAAAGGGGCGAAGCGAAGCCTCCGTCGGCTCCTCCAGGAGCGTCCGCGCGGCCGGTTCCGGCCCGCGGCCCGCCTCGCGCGCCGCCTGTTCGGCCCTCTCCGACCAATGGCGTGCCTCACCCGGCTGCCCCTCGCCGTAGGCGACCTGGGCCGGCAGCACGACCAGGGAGGCGGGCAGACCGGGCCCCGAGGGCGGCGCAGGAGGCGGAGCGGGCGCAGGAGGCGGAGTCGGCTCGACGGCTGGTGGAGGGCAGACCGCTGGAACCGGAACTTCAACCGGAACCGGCCCCCGGACTCACCGCGAGCGCGCCCAGAGCCGCGCGCGCCGCGGCCGCGCAGCCGCCAGGTGCGGGAGATCGCAGAGCAGGCTCTGGAAGCAAACCGTTGGTGGGCGCCGCATCAGCAACGTCTACTGCAAGGCCTGGCGCGCCACGCGGTAGCGGAGATAGACGACTCCTGAGCTGAAGGTGCGGGTCTCGACGAGTTCGAGATCCACCCGGCGCTCGCGCTGAGGAAAGTACGGAATGCCACCGCCGACGAGTACCGGGTAGACCCTGGTCCGGTACTCGTCGATCAGACCCGACGCGGCCGCCTCTGCGGCGAGGGTCGCGCCGCCGATCGCGATGTCGCCCTCCCCCGGCTCGGCCCGCAACCGCTCGATCTCCTCCGCCAGGCCTCCGGAGGCCAGGCGGGCATTGCCCTGCACGGTTGACAGCGTGGTGGAGAACACCACCTTCGGGAGCGCCTTCCAGATCGCGGCCCACTCGAGCATTGAGTCGTCGAGCGACGGATCCTGGTCGGCGGTCTCCCAGTACAGCATCGTCTCGTACAGCCGTCGCCCCAACAGATGGACGCCGACCTCCCGAATCTCGTCGGTGACGAAGCGGAAGACCTCCTCGTCGGGCGCCGTCCAGCCGAAGTTGCCGTCCGGCCCGACGATATAGCCGTCAAGCGAGATGCCCATCGAATAGGTCACGCTGTGCATCAGGAAGCCCTCCTCGGGAACAGGTCCGACACTACGACCGCCGGACCGAATACAGGGCGTTCCGCGACGAGAACCCTCCGGCCGTGGCCGGAATAGGCCTGCTCGGGTGCTGTCGCTCTCCCGGCCTTGGCGAGGTTCGCTTGTCCCGCCGCACATGGGCAACGGCGTTGGCCCACGGCGATCCCGGCGAGAGCGATTCCCCTGTTCGTGAGGGTCTGAACGAGGCGCGGATCGTCGGCCGTCGGGCCGGGGGAATCCACCGCCACAGCTTCACTGTCCTCGATCGACGTGCACACGGCCGGGCCGCCGGGCGTTTCTCCGACTACCGTCCGCGACGCCTGGCATGGCGTCGGCGAGGCACTCACGGTGCCCGCGAGGGCCGGCACGTGTGGCTGGATGTCCTGATCAGAACGGAGCGGTGAACAGTTCCCAGGGGCCCACGGCGGTTGCCCTGGCCCGCAGCATTCCGTAGGTGTCGCCGCCGTAGCCCAGTTCGGCGGAGACCAGTCGGCCGTTGGCTCGCGAGGTGATCACCACGCTGCCGTAGCACGCGGAGGCCGTACCACGTTTCGCATGATCTGCGATCACAGCCGACAGGTCCTGTGGTGCATGGTCTTTCGTGGCGGTGGCCGCGGACCACGCCGCTGGGGCCATGGCGCACATGAGCGCGAGCAGTAAGGACATCACCATGCCCACGCGTCTGCCGGTACGAAGCGGTCTTGTCATCATGCTCCTTCGCCGGTGGTCGCCCTTCGCCCGCGTCTCGCCGGCAAGGGGCCGTCGTCGCGCGCAGCATCTCGTCGGCGGGGTGCCGCCGCAAGCGTTCGATCCGCTGAGCGGACCTTGGGTCGGCCGGGAAGTGACTGACGGCCTTGGCGTGCCGGCGACGCAGACCGACCCGGGGCGGCTCGTCAAGCGCGCCGGCCGGGTGTGCGGGCCGCTGAGGGATCGGTGACTTCGGCGGTAACCGGCCTGCCCGCGCTCCGTACGGCTCCCACATGAGCACGCCGGAAGTAATGCTTCAGGAGGGTCTGTCCGGCGGATCTTGCCGGGCCCGCGCGGCGGAAGCGGCTGGAACCTCCTCCAGAGGGAGGTCCTACCGGGCACCGGGCGCTTCCGGTCACCTTGCCCGGCGTGGCCGTGCGGGCGGTAGAGGACCCCGCCGGCGTCGGGCTGGGCGCGCACACCGACGCCGTGGCGGCGCTGCTCGACGCGGAGGGCCCGGGGGTCGTGCCGGTGGCGCACCGTTACGGCGTCTTCCCCGCCCTCGCGGCGGCCGACCGGCGCCCCGGACAGGTCGCCCGCGTGGTGTTCGTGGACACCCGCTTCCCGGAGCCGGGTGAGTCGGTGGTGGCGCAGATGCCGCAGCCCGGCCTCCTGGACCGCGCCGCCTGCGGCGTCATCCCGGTGCCCGAGGAGATCCCGGCGGTGCACGCCGTCCCGTCGGCGGAGCTGGAGCGCTACCACCGCCCGGCCGCGTGCCCCCGCCGCCCGGCCACGCCCCCGCCGCCCGGCGCCGCCGCACACGCAGTTCCGCCACACGCCTCACTCGCGACCCAGCCGACAGCGCCGGAACGCCTCGAACTTGCCGGTGGCATCGTCGGCGGCTCCGGCAGCCGGGGAACTCCCGTCGTCACAGGTCACAAGGCACGTCTTCGCCTTCAAGGCACACGCAGGCAGCTACCGTTCGGTCGATCCGGCTTCAAAGCCTGAGCACAAGTTGCACACATCCCCCTCTTCAGGCGGGCCTCAATGGTCTACATTGACCTTCGCTTCGCATGTTTGGACACGAAGCGACAAATAGTGATCTTCAGGTCCGGCGCCACAGACAGCCAGCAGTCGCATCCCCGGCACCAGGTGCGGGGTGATCAATTCTTGGAGCCCGAGAGGGGGGACCTTGGGCATGGGGAGCAACCGTCAGCGGGTTCCCGCGAACCTCAAGTCTCCCGCAGGACACGCGAGTTCTCTGCTGCCCGGGCGGGGTTCTCACGGAGCGCTGCGATAGCCGGTTGTCATTCGCGGGGGCGGGGGCCTCCCGGAAAGAGGAACAGCGCGGCGCGGGGGGCGGGGGCCTCCCGAAGGGAGGAACAGTGCGGGGGGCGCGAGCCTCCCGGAGGGGGAGGAACAGTGTGGAGCGAACGCGTCGAGCCCACTGGCGGCCTGGAGGGGGATGTGCAGCAGGGGGAAGGGGAATTAGTCAGCCCGTTTTTACCGGCGCGCGGGCGGCCGGTGAACGGGGCGACCAACCAGCCCGCGACCAACCAGCCCGCGACCGACTGGGAGCAGCGGTACCGCCGTACCGTGATCACCAGCGATACCGTGGCCACCGCCTTCGTGGTGGCGGCGATCGGCGGCTTCTTCGGGGTCCGGGACGCGGCCGACTGGCACGAGAAGTGGAGAATCCTCGCCTTCGGCACTGAGTTGCTGGTGCTGGGGGCGCTCGCGGTGAACCGGTCGTGGGCTCCGGCCGTGCTCGGTCAGGGCGCCGAGGAATTCCGCCGGCTCGGACGCTCACTGTTCACGGCGGCCGTCGTACTGGCGCTCGGCGGGATCGCCCTCACCTCGCACAACATCAAGCTCTGGATCTTCGTCGCCCTCCCGGCGATCGCGCTCGCCACCATGACCGAGCGGTATCTGCTCCGCCTCTGGCTGCACAAACAGCGCAAGGAAGGACGGTGCCTGCGCCCGGTGCTCGCTGCCGGGAGCCCGGCCACCGTGCGCGACCTGATCACCCGGACCCGCAAGTTCCCGCACCTCGGCTGGCGGGTGGAGGCGGTGTGCACGCCGGACGGTCTCGGGCTCGACGGTGACCGGCTGGACGGGGTGCCGGTCGTCGGCCGGCTGACGGACGTCGCGGGCCACGTCCACCGCGACGGCTACCGTGTCGTCGCGATCACCCCGGACCCCCACTGGTCACCGGACCGGTTGCAGCGGCTGGCCTGGAACCTCGAAGGCAGCGATGCCGAGATGATCGTGGCTCCCGTGCTGATGGAGGTGGCCGGCCCCCGGCTGCACGTCGACGCGGTGCTCGGGATCCCGCTGCTGAGGGTCAGCATGCCGACCTTCACCGGGGGCCGCCGGGTGATCAAAGGGGTCGTCGACCGGGTGGGCGCGGCGATCCTGCTGGTCCTGTTCGTGCCGCTGATGGTGCTCGTCGGGCTGCTCGTGCTGGCGGACAGCCGGGGTGGGGCGTTCTACCGCCAGCGAAGAGTCGGCAAGGACGGCCGCGAGTTCACCATCTTCAAGTTCCGCACCATGGTCGCCGGAGCCCACGGGGCGCGTGCCGAGCTGGCCGGCCTCGACGAGGGCGCCGGGCTGCTGTTCAAGGTCCGCCGGGATCCGCGGGTGACCCGGGTGGGAACGGTGCTGCGCCGGTACTCGATCGACGAGCTCCCGCAGCTCTTCAACGTGCTCACCGGATCGATGTCGCTCGTCGGTCCGCGGCCTCCGCTGCCGGAGGAGTCGGCCGCGTACGGCCCGGACATCCGGCGGCGGCTGCTGGTCAAGCCCGGGCTCACCGGCCTGTGGCAGATCAGCGGGCGCAGCGACCTGCCGTGGGAGGAGGCGGTCCGGCTGGACCTGCGGTACGTGGAGGACTGGTCGCTCGCCCTCGACACGGTGATTTTGTGGAAGACGCTGCGTGCGGTGCTGCAGGGGCAGGGGGCCTACTGATGCGCGAGGGGCGTCGTCCGGTCGGCGCACGGACGGCAGGCCACGAGGGCCTGCCCGGGGGGAGGAACGCGTCATGAGAGTCAGCGTCTTAGGGCTCGGCTACGTGGGCTGCGTGTCGGCCGCGTGCCTGGCCCGCCTCGGTCACGAGGTCATCGGGGTGGACGTGAACCAGGTGAAGGTCGACCTGGTCAACGACGGCAAGGCCCCGGTGGTCGAGGAGCGGATCGGCGAGCTCATCGCCGAGGTCGTGCGGGCCGGGGCGTTGCGCGCCACCGGTGACGTCCGCGAGGCGATCATGGGCAGCGAGGTGTCGCTGGTCTGCGTGGGCACGCCGTCGGAGCCCAACGGCAGCCTGTGCACCACGTACCTGGAGCGGGTCACCGAGCAGATCGGTGCCGCGGTGGCCGAGCGGGGTGGGCGGCAGACCGTGGTGTTCCGCAGCACCATGCTCCCGGGCACCTGCCTGAACCTGCTGGTGCCGATCCTGGAGAAGTACGCCGGCGGCACGGCCGGGGTGGACTTCGGTGTCGCGGTCAACCCGGAGTTCCTGCGCGAGGGCACGAGCGTGCGGGACTTCTTCGACCCGCCCAAGACCGTCATCGGCGAGCTCGACCCGGCGAGCGGCGACGTGGTGGCGGCGTTGTACGACGGCTTGCCCGGCGAGGTGTTCCGGGTGCCGGTCCCGACGGCCGAGGCGATCAAGTACGCGGACAACGCGTTCCACGGCCTCAAGATCGGCTTCGCGAACGAGCTGGGCACGGTGTGCCAGGCGCTCGGGGTGGACTCGCACCAGGTGATGGACGTGTTCCTCGCCGACCGCAAGCTCAACATCAGCCCCGCCTATCTGCGGCCCGGCTTCGCCTTCGGTGGCTCCTGCCTGCCCAAGGACCTGCGCAGCCTGGTCCACGCGGCGCGGCGGGCCGACGTCTCGGTGCCCATCCTCGCCAACGTGCTGCCCTCCAACTCCGCGCATCTGCAGCGCGCGGTGGAGCTGGTCGAGCGCGCCGGCAAGCGCCGGGTGGGCCTGTTCGGGTTGTCCTTCAAACCCGGCACCGACGACCTCCGCGAGAGCCCGCTCGTCGAGCTGGCGGAGAGGCTCTTCGGCAGGGGTTACGACCTGCGGATCTACGACCCCAACGTGAACCTCTCCCGGCTGCTCGGCGCGAACCGCGAGTACATCGAGACCCGGCTGCCGCACCTCGCGCAGCTGCTCGCGGAGTCCGTCGGCGAGGTGCTCGAGCATGCCGAGGTGTGCCTGGTCGGGACCAGGGATCCGGACGTGCTCGCGGCGCTGCCCCATGGCGACGGCCCGGTGATCGTCGATCTCATCCGCCTTCCCGACGCCGAGGCGCGCCGGGCCGAACCGGGGTACGTGGGCCTTGCTTGGTGACACATCGTTCGGTGACGCAACCAGCGGCGACGGGCCGGCCCGTCGCGCGCTGATCCTGGTGGAGAACCTGTCGGTGCCGTTCGACCGGCGGGTGTGGCAGGAGTGCACGACGTTGCGCGACGCGGGCTGGACGGTGCACGTCATCTGTCCTCAAGGGGAGAAGCGGGACACGGAGCCGGAGGCGGAGATCGACGGGGTGCGGATCCACCGCTACCCGCTGCGCGCGGCCACCGGAGGGCCGGCCGGCTACCTGCGGGAGTACGGATCGGCGCTGTGGCATACGGTCCGGCTGGCCCGCAAGGTCGGCCCGGTCGACGTGGTCCACGCCTGCAACCCGCCCGACCTGCTGTTCCTGCCGGCGCTGTGGCTGAAGCGGCGCGGCGCGCGGTTCGTCTTCGACCAGCACGACCTGGTCCCCGAGCTGTACCTCTCCCGGTTCGACCGCGGTGAGGACGTGCTCTACCGCGCCGTGCGAGCCCTGGAACGGCGGACCTACCGGGCCGCGGACGTGGTGCTCGCCACGAACGAGAGCTACCGGGACGTCGCGGTGCGCCGTGGCGGTAGACGCCCTGCTGACGTTTTCGTTGTGCGCAGCGCTCCCCAGGCCGACCGGTTCCAACCCGTTCCGCCCGAGCCGGAGTTGAAGCGCGGCAAGCCCCATCTGCTGTGCTACCTCGGCGTCATGGGTCCGCAGGACGGCGTCGACTACGCCTTGCGGGCCCTCGCGAAGCTGCGCGACGATCTCGGGCGGACCGACTGGCACGCGGTGTTCGTCGGCTCCGGTGACGCCTTCGACGCGATGGTGGAGCTGTCCCGGCGGCTCGGACTGTCCGAGCAGGTGCAGTTCACCGGGCGCGTTCCGGACGCCGACCTGGTGCGCTACCTGTCCACCGCGGACGTGTGCCTCTCACCCGACCCGCGCAATCCGCTCAACGACGTGTCGACCATGAACAAGGTCCTGGAGTACATGGCAATGGGCCGGCCGATCGTCTCCTTCGACCTCCGGGAGGCGCGCGTCTCCGCCGGTGACGCCGCCGTCTACGCGCCCGCCAACGACGAGGCCGAGTTCGCGGGGCTCATCGCGCTGCTCCTCGACGATCCGCAGAAGCGGGCCCGGATGGGCAAGATCGGCCAGGAACGCATCGGCGGGCCGCTCTCCTGGCGGAACTCGCAAGCGTCTCTGCTCGCCGCCTACGCCGCTGCCTGCCGCGACCGCGCTCCGGTGCCGGCGGGCGACCCGGGCCGGGTACGGAAGAGGCCGCGCCGTTGAGCGACGACACGATACGCCTGGTCACGATCGGCCGGATCATCCGTCGGCGCCGGCGGCTTCTCGCCATCCTCACCGTGGTGGGTGCGCTCGTCGGCTACGGCACCTCGCTGCTGTTTCCGCCGCGTTACACGACGTCGGCATCAGTACTGCTGCCGGGGCAGTGGGAGGAGCGCGCGCTGCTGACCCAGGCGGAGATCGCGACCAGTTCCGTGGTGGTCGGCCGCGCGGCGGTCACGCTCGGCTGGACCGGGGTCAGCAGCAGCAAGCTGCGGAACCAGGTGAGCGCCAAGGCCACCGACGGGAACATCATCAAGATCTCGGGGACGGCCGACACCCCGAAGCGCGCGCAGCAGCTCTCCGACCAGATGGCCCAGCAGTTCGTCACCTTCGCCGCGCGGATCGCGGGCGACAACTCCGACTCCGAAGCGGCGTCGGGGCCCGAAGCGCTGCGGAAGATGGTGGTGCAGACCAGCCGCCGCATCACCGACCTCGCCGATGCGGCCGGTGCGGGACAGAGCGTGGAGAGCGTGCAGACCCGCACCGAACTCGCGAAGCTGCGCACCGCGCTGCAGGAGGCCGTCAAAAAGCTGGACCAGGCCGCCCCGGCCGCCAACAAGGCCAACATGCTCGTCATGGGGCCGGCTGCCCGGCCGTCCGGCGAGGCACCGCCGACGAGGGTGCAGCTCATCGTCGCCGGGGCGCTGCTGTTCTTCCTGCTCGCGGTCATCGGCCATCTCACCGCCGCGCGGAAGAGCCGCCGGCTGCGCACCGAACCGGAGATCGCCGCGGCGCTGGGCTCGGCACCGCTCGGCGCCGTCGACGTTCTTGGTGAACGGCCCGCGCACCGGCCGGAAGGCCGTGGCCCGCGGGCCCGGATCCGCCGACTGCTGGGCGTCGACGTCCGGTGGGACGTACCGGACCCGCGGGCCTGCGGCGACGAGGCCGGCCGGCAGATCCGCTACCGGCGGGTGTGTGCCCGCCTCCGGGGCCGGCTGCCGGCCCCCCGGCGGCTGCTGGTCGTCGTCCCGGACGGCGACGAGACCGCCCGCCGGGCCGCCGGGCAGCTCGTCGCCGAGGCAGGGGGCGATCCGCTGCTGCGGGTGGTGGAGGTTCCGGTGTCCCGGCCGCTGGTTCCGGACGGCGACAGCGAGTCGGGTGCCCTGGTCGTGCTCAGCGCGGGCAGCTGGACCGCAGGGGAGCTCGCCGGCGTCGCCGAGGCGTGTGCGGATGCCAAGCACGAGGTCGTCGGCTTCGTCGTCGCCGGCATGGTCCGGGCCCGTCCGGCGCGATCTGCCGGCCGTCCTGCGGAGGACGCCACGCCGGCGCTCGCGGTCGGCGACGGCGCGAGGGGAGGTTCAGGGTGACGACGCATACGACTTCGGAACCCTCGGCCGCCGCGCCGCTGCTCGACCTGCAGACGCTGGTGGCCGCGGTGCGCAGGCGGCGCCGCCTCTGGTCTTCCCTGGCGCTGCTGGGGCTGCTGCTCGGCGCGGCAGTGGCGGTCCTGCTGCCGCCGCCACCGACCGCGGTGACCACGGTGCTGGTCGCGCATCAGGCGGACCAGCCGAACGACCCCGGAACGCTGATCCGCACCGACGTCGCGCTGCTGCGCACCACGAGGGTCGCCGGTAAGGCTCTGCAGTCCCTCGGTTCCCCGGAAAAGCCGGAGGACTTCATGCAGCACTACGGGGGTACCGGGTTGACCAACAACCTGCTGCAGATCAAGGTGACGGGTGACAGCACCGCGGAAGCGACGGACCGGGCCGAGGCGCTGGCGGACGCGTTCGTCGCGGACCATGTGAGGCGGCTGCAGGAAGCCGCGAACGCCGAGGCCAAGGCCCTGCTCGACCAGCGTGACCGTATGCAGGACGAGCTCGCCCAGGTCAACAAGGCGATCGGGGACCGCTCGCCGGGAAGCGACCCGAAGGCGTCGGCGAGCATCGAGTCGCTCTTCGCCCGCCGGGCCGAGCTCACCACGCGGATCGCCGATTTCGGCCAGCGCGCCGCGGAGGCGCGCACCGGCACGCCCAAGCTCATCGCCGGCACACAGATCGTGGACGCCCCGCGCGCGGTGCGGCACTCCCTGCCCAGGACCGCCCTCACCGACGCCGCGGTCGGGCTCGCCCTCGGACTCGCCCTCGGACTCGCGGTGGCCGCGGTCGGCGCGGTGGTGGCGGACCGCCCCGTGCTGCGCCGGGAGATCGCGGCGAACCTGGGCGCCTCGGTCATCGCGGAGCTGCGCCGCGCGCCGCGCCTGCCGGCCGTGCCGTGGCAGCGCCGGCGGAGCCACGACGCGGCACGCGAACGGCTCACCACGACCCTGGCCCGCACCGTACGGGGCTCCGCGGAACCGGTGTCGCTGCTGGAACTGGGCTGTGCGCACAGCGCGAGCCTGATCGCCCTGGACCTCGCCGGGGCTCTGGCGGCGGAGGGACCCGTGGTCGTCGTCGATGGTCTGCCCGGCCCGCAGCTCGCCAACGGCCGGCGGCCGGGAGACCCGGTCGTGGTCAGCGGCGAGCGTGCCGCGGCCGTGTCGCATCAGGAGCGCCGGCTCGGCGTCGGCTCGGTGGCGCCCGGCACGGCGTGGACCGACCTCCGGTACCTCGGCACCCGGACCGTGCTCGTCGTGCGTGCCGGGCACGGCAGCGCCGCATGGCTGCACACCGTGGCGCGGCAACTCGCTGACCAGCGCATTCCGGTGATCGGTGTGGTGCTGATCGACCCCGATCCGCGTGACCGGACCGACGGCACGCTGTGGGACGGGCTGCACGTCGCGCTGCGGGGCGGCAGCGAGCGGCCGGCCCGGCAGAACGGGACGGACCCGTTGCAGACGAACCGGTCGCCATGGGCTGCAAAGCTCCGGGACAGCGACCAGGAGGCGCGGTAGGACATGTGTGGCATCGCAGGCACTTACCGGTGGCCGGACGGGAAGGCCGTGACCGACCGGCTCACCGATACCCTCGCCCACCGCGGTCCGGACGGGGCGGGCCGGTACGGCCACCCCGTCGGTGACGGCGAAGTGCACCTCGGGCACCGCCGGCTGGCCATCATCGACCTGTCCGGGACCGGCGCCCAGCCGATGGCCTCGGACGGCCTCGTCCTGACGTACAACGGCGAGCTGTACAACGCGCCCGAGCTGCGCGCCGAGCTGGCGGCCGCCGGGGTGCGCTTCCGCGGCACCTCCGACACCGAGGTGCTGCTGGAGGCCTGGCGGCGCTGGGGCACGGGCTGCCTGCCCCGGCTGCGCGGCATGTTCGCGTTCGGGATCTTCGACGAGCGCACCGGTGAACTGGTGCTCGCTCGCGACCAGCTCGGCATCAAGCCGCTGTTCCTGCTCCGGCGCGGCGAGGGCCTGGTGTTCGCCTCCGAGCTCAAGGCGCTCGCCGCCGTGACCGGCGGGACGCTGCAGGTGGACCATGCGGCGCTGGTGGCCTCGCTGCTGTACTACTGGGTGCCGGACTCGCGCTGCGCGTTCCGCGAGGCGGAGAAGCTGCCGCCGGGGAGCTGGCTCCGGTGCCGGCCCGACGGCCGGGTGGAGCGCGGCCGGTTCTGGCACCTGAAGGACGTCGCCGCCGAGGGCCGCGAGCGGGCCCGCAGGGGCGAGCGACCGGACCTGGCCGCCGTCGTCGAGGAGTCGACGCGGCGCCACCTGCTCTCCGACGTGCCCGTGGCGGCCTTCCTCTCCGGCGGTCTCGACTCCAGCTATCTGACCGCGCTTGCGGCCCGGCACCAACCCGGGATCTCCGCCTACACGATCGGGTTCCGCGCCGAGGACGCCAGGTTCGAGGCGATGCCGGAAGACCTGCGCTACGCCCGGCGGGTGGCCGAGCGCTTCGGCGTCGACCTGCACGAGATCGAGATCGCTCCGAACGTGCTCGACCTGCTGCCGCGGATGACGTACCACCTGGACGAGCCGATCGGCGACCCCGCCGCGATCAACACCTTCCTGATCTGCTCGGCCGCCCGGGAGGCCGGGGTCAAGGTGATGCTCTCGGGCATGGGCGCCGACGAGCTGTTCGCCGGTTACCGCAAGCACCTGGCCAACCTGATCGCGCTGCGCTACCAGCGCGTCCCGCGGCCCCTGCGGCGCGGCCTGTCCAAAGCCGTGGACCGGCTGCCGGTGGCCACGGCCCGCCGGGGGTACCGGTCGGTGCGGTTCGCGAAGCGGTTCCTCTCCTTCGCCGATCTGCCGGAGGAGACCGCTTTCCGGCGCAGCTACACCTTGTACGACCGGGAGGAGCTGCTCGCCCTGGTCGATCCGGACCTGGCCGGGACGGTCGAGGACGTGCTCGCCGAGCACGCGGACGTCTATCAGGACAACGACCTCGACGACTTCGTCAACCGCATGTGCCTGGGCGACGCCCGGATGTTCCTGCCGGGCCTGAACCTCGCGTACACGGACCGCTCCAGCATGGCCGCGTCGACCGAGGTGCGGGTGCCGTACGTGGACGTCGAGGTGGTCAAGGCGGCGTTCGCCGTGCCCGGCGAACGCAAGATCGTCGGACGGCAGGGCAAGGCCGTCCTCAAGGAGGCGGCCGTCTCGGTCCTGCCCCGGGAGATCGTCTACCGGCCCAAGGGCCTGTTCAGCGCCCCGCTGCGGGCCTGGATGAGCCGGGATCTGGCGCCGCTGGTGCGCGAGGTGGTGCACGACGGCGTGCTCGTCGGCTCCGGGCTCCTGCGCCGCGACGCGCTGGCGCGCATGGTCGCCGAGGACGCCTCCGGGCAGCGGGACTTCTCCAAGCATCTGTGGCACGTGCTGACCCTCGAGTACTGGTATCGCGACGCGACCTCTGGGTCCGGCCAGAGCACTCGGTTGACGGCTTAGGAATTCAGAGGAGTTCGGGTGAAACAGGTCGTGCAGAACTACAAGAGCGGCGAGCTGGCGGTGCTCGACGTTCCGGTGCCGGGGTGCAAGCCGGGCGGTGTGCTGGTCCGCACCGCCTACTCGCTGATATCCACCGGGACCGAGCTCATGAAGGTGTCCGAGGCCGGCATGTCGATGCTGGGCAAGGCCCGCTCCCGGCCGGACCAGGTGGCCAAGGTCATGCAGAGCGTGGCCACCAACGGGGTGCCCGCCACCTACCGCAAGGTGATGGGCAAGCTGGACTCCTACACGCCGCTGGGCTACTCGCTGTGCGGGGTGGTCGAGCAGGTCGGCGCCGGGATCGACGAGGTGAAGGCCGGCGACCTCGTGGCCTGCGCCGGCAACGAGCACGCGCTGCACGCCGAGCTGAACTGGGTGCCGAAGAACCTCTACGCCCACGTGCCGCACGGCCTCGCGCCGCGGCACGCGGCCTTCGGCACCGTCGGGTCGATCGCGTTGCAGGGCGTTCGCCGCGGCGAGCCCCGGCTGGGCGACGTGGCGCTGGTCATCGGCCTCGGGCTGATCGGGCAGCTGGTGGTGCAGTTGCTGGGCGCTTCGGGGGTCCGCGTCGTGGGGGCCGATCCCGACCCGGCGCGCTGCGAGCTCGCCGAGCGCCTGGGCGCCGCCGCCTGCGGCGACCCCGCCTCCGCGGCCGTGGAAGCCGCCGTCGCCGAGCTCACCGGCGGTCACGGCGTGGACCAGGTGTACCTGGCGGCCGGCGGCGGCAGCAACCAGCCCGTCGAGCTGGCCGCCCGCCTGAGCCGGGACCGCGGCCGGGTCGTCGACATCGGCAAGTGCCGCCTGGACCTGCCGTGGAACGCGTACTACGAGAAGGAGCTCGACGTCCGGTTCTCCCGCTCGTACGGCCCCGGGCGCTACGACCCGGAATACGAGCTCGACGGGAGGGACTACCCGATCGGCTACGTGCGCTGGACCGAGCGCCGCAACCTGGCGTGCTTCCTCGACCTCCTCGCCCGCGGCCGCGTCGACGTGGAGCCCTTGGTCTCCCACATCGCCGGCTTCGACGACGCCGTCGAGACGTACCGGCGCCTGAAGGACGGCGACCTGAAGGCCGTGGCCGTGCTGTTCCGGTACCCCGAACGCTCAGGGGAAGGCGAAGGGGAAGCGGAGGCCCCGGCGATGGCCGTGCCCGCCGTGAGACGCAGCGGCGCAGTGCCCGCCCCGGCCCGGCCCGTCAAGACCCCGGTACGGCTGGCGTTCGTCGGCGCGGGGAACTATGCGACGTCGATGCTGCTGCCGCACCTGGCGCAGCGCGACGGCGTCGAGTTGTCCACGGTCGTCACCACGACGGCGCTGTCCGCGGCCAACGCGAAGCGGAAGTTCGGCTTCGCCGGGGCGACCACCGATCTCGACGCCGTGCTCGGCGACGAGTCCGTCGACGCGGTGTTCGTGGTCACCCGGCACAGCTCGCACGCCGAGCTGACCCGAAGGGCGCTGCTGGCCGGCAAGGCGGTGTTCGTGGAGAAGCCCCTGGCCCTCACCGAGGACGAGCTGGCCGGTGTGCTCGCGGCGGTGGAGGAGTCCGGCAACGACCGGCTGCAGGTGGGCTTCAACCGCCGGTTCGCGCCGCTGCTGCAGGAGGCCAGGAAGCGGTTCGGCGCCCGGACCGGGCCGGCGAGCCTCCGCTACCTGGTCAACGCGGGCCGGCTGCAGCACGGCAGCTGGTACCTCCAGCAGGGCACCGAGGGCTCGCGGTTCGCCGGCGAGGGCGGGCACTTCATCGATACGGCGAGCTGGCTGCTCGAGGCCGATCCGGTCTCGGTGTACGCGGTCGCCACGCCCGGCAACGAGGACCTGAACGTCGTGCTCCGCTACCCGGACGGGTCCACCGCCACCATCAGCTACGTCACCACGGGCGCGCCCGGCTTCCCCAAGGAGACGCTGGACCTCGTCGCGGACGGCAAGGTGCTGCGGCTCGACGACTTCGTCCGTGCCTCGCTGTATTCCGAAAAGAGCACGGCCGGCCGCAAGCGGTGGGTCAGTTCGCGGCTGCCCCAGGCCCGGGACAAGGGACAGAACGCCGAACTGGCCTCGTTCGTCAAGGCCGTGCGGACCGGCGGGCCGATGCCGGTGCCGCTTCAGTCCCTGGCCGCCACCACGGCGGCCACCCTCGCCGTACAGGCCTCGCTGACCGGTGGTGCGCCGGTGACGCTGGCGAGGGCGCGATGACCATGAGCGCGGGCTGGTACCTGCGCCGGTTGTCCCGGATGGGCCCGCGGGAGGTCGGCGGCCGGGTGGGCGACGCGGTGCGCAGGCGGCGGTGGCGCTCGGCGCTGCCGGACTCCCCGAGCGTGACCGGCGCCCGGTTCACCGCGGTGCTGCCCGCCGGGACGATCGCCGCGGTGCCGCCGGACGCCGCGAAACGTCTTATCGCCGAGGCGGACCGGCTGATGGCCGGGCACGCCGGGTACTTCGGGGTGGACCGCGACGACCTGGCCGACCCGGACTGGTGGTACGACCCGAAGACTGGGCGGCGGGCTCCGTGGGGCTACGCCTTCGACGTGCCGTACCGGAACGAGGACGCGGCCGGGGACGTCAAGCAGATCTGGGAGCTGTCCCGGCACCAGTACCTCACCGTGCTCGCCGCCGCCTACGCGGTCACCGGGAACGAGCGGTATGCCGAGCGCGTGGCCGAGCACCTGCGGTCGTGGTGGGCGGCCAACGCGCCGCTGCGCGGAGTGCACTGGATCAGCGGCATCGAGCTGGGGATCCGGCTGCTGTCCTGGGTGTGGATCCGCCGGCTGCTGGACGGCTGGCCGGGCGCGGCCGGGCTGTTCGAGGGCAACCCGGTGGCGCTGCACCAGATCTGGCACCACCAGCGCTGGCTGGCCGCCTTTCCCAGCCGGGGGTCCTCGGCGAACAACCACGTCATCGCCGAGGCCGCCGGGCAGTTCGCCGCGGCCTGCGCGTTCGGGTGGTTCCCCTCCTCGGCGCGGTGGCGGGCCGGCGCGCTGCGGTCGCTGGAGCGGCATCTGCGCGGCAACACCTTCGGCTCCGGCCTCAACCGCGAGCTGGCCACGGAGTACCACGGGCTGGTGCTGGAGCTCGGCCTGGCCGCGGTGGCCGAGGCGGATGCCGCCGGCGTGCCCGTCCCCGCGTCGGTCCGGCTGGTGCTCCTGCGGATGACCGACGCGCTCGCGGCGATCGTGGACAACCGGTTGCGGCCGCCGCGCCAGGGGGACGCGGACGACGGGCACGGTCTGGTCGTGGACGGCGCGGGCACCGACCGCTGGGCCTCGCTGCTGGCCACCGGGGACGCCGTGTTCGGCCGGCTCGCCTGGTGGCCGGAGGTGACCGGAACCGATGTGCGCACCCCGCTGCTGGCCGCGCTCATCCGGCCGTACGCGAAGAACGGCACCTCACCGGCCGTGAGCCGCCCGGCGAGCCGGCCGGCCCACTTCGCCGACGCGGGCATGACCATCCTGCGCGGCCCGGCGGAGATCTGGTGCCGCTGCGACGGTGGCCCGCACGGGTTCCTGTCCATCGCCGCGCATGCCCACGCGGACGCGCTGTCCGTGGAGGTGCGGCACGACGGGGTCGACGTGCTCGCCGATCCGGGGACGTTCTGCTACCACGGGCAGCCCGAGTGGCGGCAGTACTTCCGGTCGACCCTCGGCCACAACACCCTGCAACTGGACGGCGGTGACCAGTCCGTCTCCGGCGGCCCGTTCCTGTGGACCCGGCATGCCCGCAGCCGCGTCCTGGTCGCGGACGCCTCCGGCGCCTCCGACGGCGGGACCGCCCGCTGGCGCGCCGAGCACGACGGTTACCAGGGCTCCGTGCACCGCCGCCGGGTGGAGCTGACGGCCGCGGCCAAGGAGCTGCGGGTGGTGGACGAGGTTCACGGACAACACGGTCCGCGCCGGGCCGTGCGCCTGGCGTTCCACCTCGGCCCGGCGATCGCCGTGGACCTGGTGGGGAACCGGGCAGTGCTCACCTGGACCCGGGACGGCGAGGACCGCTCCGCGGTGCTCGACCTGCCCGGGCAGCTGAGCTGGCGCGCGCACCGCGGCGAGACGGCCCCGCCGCTGGGCTGGTACTCCGCCGGATTCGGGCGCAAGGAACCCTCCACCACGCTGATCGGCACCGGCTTCGCCGACGGCGCGGAGGGGTTCACCACCGTACTCGGGTTCCACGGCTAGGAGGGGCGCGTGGAGATCAAGTGGCAGCACTGGGCGTTGCCGGCGGCAGCGCTGGTGCTGGTCCTGCCGGCGGCGACCGGCTGCACGAGCACGTCGGACGACCCGGCGGAGCAGGCCGGTACGCCGTCCACGTCCGGGGCGCCCTCCGCGTCCGTGGCCCGGGTGTGCGCCAAGCCCGGGGCCGGGCCGGCGACGGCGCCGGCGGGCGCGGTGACGGTCGACCCCGCGGTGGTCGGGGACCTGGCCGCGAAGACCAAGAGCAGCCCCCCGAACACCACGTTCTGGCTCCAACCGGGCAC
Organism: Streptomyces sp. XH2; assembly: GCF_049725035.1. Lineage (NCBI taxonomy): Bacteria > Bacillati > Actinomycetota > Actinomycetes > Kitasatosporales > Streptomycetaceae > Streptomyces > Streptomyces sp. XH2. The sequence goes on from NZ_JBMMMZ010000001.1 coordinate 391,415, forward strand.
GCACAGGCTCGAATCGGACCGCTACGCCCAGGTCGTCCCCAAGGAGGGGGACAGCTACCTCGGCGCGCCGGGCGCGGTGCTCGACGGCCGGAAGACCAACCAGTACGCGTTCGGCGGTACCGCCCGCAACGTCTCCATCCGCTACCTGACCGTGCAGGGTTTCGTCGCCCCGCAGAACGAGGGCGTGGTCAACCATGACTCGGCCGACGGGTGGGTGATCGAGCACGCGACGATCCGGGACAACTCCGGCGCCGGGCTGATGGCCGGTGCCCGCCAGCAGGTCCGCGCCAGCTGCCTGCGCGGCAACGGACAGTACGGAATGAACGCGTACAAGACCGGCGACCCCATCAGCGGCCTGGTGGTCGAGGGCAATGAGATCACGGGCAACAACACCGACGACTGGGAGCGGCGGCAGGAGGGCTGCGGCTGCACCGGAGGCGTCAAGTTCTGGGCCGTCAACGGTGCCGACGTACGCGGCAACTGGGTGCACGACAACCGCGGGACCGGGTTGTGGGCGGACACCAATAACAACGACTTCCGCATCGAGGGCAACGTGCTCGAGGCCAACGACGGTGCCGCGCTGCTCTACGAGACCAGCTACAACGCGCTCATCCGGAACAACACGATCCGGCGGAACAACTGGGTCGAGGGCCGCAGGAGCGCCGACCGCGGCGACGACTTCCCGTTCGCGACCGTCTATCTGTCCGAGTCCGGCGGCGAACCACGGATCCGGGCCCGCACGGACAAGATCGAGCTCTACGGGAACGTGCTGGAGAACAACTGGTCGGGGATCACCCTGTGGGAAAACGCCGACCGGTTCTGCAACAGCCCGGCCAACACCTCCTCCGGTGACTGCACGCTGCTGGTGAAGAACACCAAGCGCTGCGCACAGCCGACGATCGCCACCGCGCCGCTCTACGCCGACTGCCGGTGGAAGACCCAGCGGGTGGACATCCACAACAACCGCTTCGTGCTGGACAAGTCCGTCGTCGACTGCACGGTGAAGTGCGCCCGGATGGCGGTGCTGGCCAACTACGGCACCTATCCGGACTGGTCGCCGTACAAGGGCCAGCCGGTGGCTGAAGCGATCACCCACAAGCAGCAGAACCACTGGCACGACAACGTCTACCTCGGACCGTGGAGCTTCGTCGCCCACGACCCGAGCCGGATGCTCGACTTCGAGCAGTGGCAGGGCACGCCGTACCAGCAGGACGCGGGCAGCACCTTCCAGCCGCAGGCCGGTGGTTGACATGGGCCGGGACCTGACGCGCGACGGGCTGCCGGGCGGGCCGGATGCCTCGGGCACGCGGCCCGGCGCCGGACCGCGCCCTGCCGGCGCGCCGAAAGCCGTCGGCATCGTCTGGGGGTTGCTGGTCCTCAACACGCTCGGCTCCGCCGGGGCGAAGACCATCGTCCCGCTGCCCCGCTCCCTCATCCAGGTGGCCACCATGGGCGCGCTGGTCGCCGCGTTCGCGCTGGCGCTCGCCCTCAATCTCCGGCTGCGCGTCCGGGCCGGCGCCTTCCTGTTCCTGCTGACCCTGCTGCTGGTGCCGAGCGTGATCTCCAGCGCGCACCTGGAGTCCGGTTTCGGCGCGCTGTTCCGCTGCGCCCGGCTCGCTCTCTTCGTCGGCACACTGTGGCTGCTCAGCCGCTGGTGGGACGGCAGCCCGTCGTTCGTCCGGCACCACATCCGGATGTACTTCGCGGTCCTCGCGTCGGTGGCCGCCGGCCTGCTCGTCTCACCGGGCGCGGCCATGCCCGGCCTCTACGGCGGGCGGCTGGTCGGCGCGCTGTGGCCGCTCACCCCGCCGCAGATCGGACAGTACGCCGCGGTCATCACCGGGCTCACCGTGCTGCTCGTACTGGACCGCCGGACCACCAGGGGCAGCGCGGCGGCGGTCATCGTGCCGTCACTCGTCCTGCTCGCCCTGACCCACACCCGCACGGCCACGCTCGCCCTGCTCGTCGGGTTGGCGTTGGCGATCGGCTCGCTCATCCTGACCAGCGCCGCCGCCCGCCGGTTCTTCGCCTGGGTGGTGCTGTGCGCCGCCGTCGCCGCGGTGGGGTTCAGCTCCGCGCTGCAGGCATGGTTCCTGCGCGGACAGGACAAGGAGAACTTCTCCAACCTCACCGGCCGGGCCAAGGTCTGGGACGCCCTGCTGGCAGCGCCCCGGACGGTCTCGGAGCAGGTGTTCGGCGTGGGCCTGGGCGACAAGTCGTTCGGCGGGCTGCCGATCGACAACAGCTGGCTGGCCGTCTACCAGGAGCAGGGGCTGACCGGCACCGCGATCGTGGCGGCGATCATCATCGTGCTGGGCGGCGCCGCGCTGCTGCGGCCACCGTCGCTGCCGAGGGCCTGCGCGATCTTCCTGATCAGCTACTGCGCGATCGCGTCGTACACCGAGGCCGGGCTGGGCGACGCCTCGCCGTATCTGCTGCACCTGACGGTGGCCGCCTCGCTGCTGGCGGCACCTGCCGCGGCCACTCCCCCGCCGGCGCCCGCAGTCCCTCAACGGCACATACCGCGATGGGCCCGAAGACCGGAGGTGACCTGAGCATGCACGTCCTCGTGGTGCACAACCGCTACTCCTCGGCGCAGCCGAGCGGGGAGAACAAGGTCGTCGACCAGGAGGTGGGGCTGCTGCGCGAGGCCGGCCACCGGGTCGAGGTGTTCGAGCGGCGCAGCGACGACATCGCCGCCCGGTCCCTGCCGGGCAAGGCCGCGGTGCCCCTGCTGGTGCCGTGGAACCCCGCGGTCCGCAAGGAGCTCGCCGCCCGGCTGCGCACCGAGCGGCCGGACGTGGTGCACGTCCACAACGTCTTCCCGCTCCTGTCGCCCGCGGTGCTGGCCGCCTGCGCCGACGCCGGCGTGCCCGCCGTCGCCACGCTGCACAACTACACCCAGGTCTGCCCGCCCGGCACGCTGCAGCGGGACGGCCGGCCGTGCACCGAGTGCGTCGGGGCGACGCCGCTGCCCGCCGTCCGGCACGGCTGCTACCGGAGCTCCCGGCTGGCGACGGTGCCGCTCGCGATCAGCCTGTCGGTCAACCGGCGGCGGTGGTGGTCGGGCGTGGAGCGGTTCTTCTGCATCTCCGCGGCGCAGCGCGACGTCCTGGCGCGGGCCGGCATGCCGCCCGAGCGGCTGGCGGTGAAACACAACTTCGTGCCCGAACCGGGCGCCCGCCGAGCGGGCGCCGGCGAACATCTGCTCTACCTCGGCCGGCTCGCGGAGGCCAAGGGCGTGCGGCTGCTCATGGCGGCATGGGACGAGGTCGCGGCGAGCGGTGGTGCGGGCGTGCCGCTCGTGATCGCCGGCGCGGGGCCGCTGGAGCGGGAGGTGACCGCCTGGGCGGCGGGCCGGGACGACGTGCGGTACGCCGGCCTGTACGACCCCGCCCAGTGCCGGCAGGCCGTCGCACGGTCGGTCGCCGTGGTGGCTCCCTCGACGTGGCTGGAGGCGTTCGGCCTGGTGGTCGTGGAGGCGATGGCGGCGGGGGTCCCGGCCGTCGCCGCCGGTCACGGCGCCTTCGTCGAACTCGTCGAGGACGGGGTGAGCGGGCTGCTGCACCGGCCGGGCGAGCCCGCCTCGCTCGCGGCCTGCCTGCGCCGGATCACGGCCGAGCCGGACCGCAACCGGGAGATGGGCCGGGCGGCCCGGCGCCGTTACGAGCAGGGGTTCAGCCCGGCCGTCGGGCTGGAGCGCCTGGTGGAGGGGTACCGCACCGCGATCGCGGTGCGGACGGAACTCATGGGGGGCAGCAAATGACACGATGCCGACTCTGCGGCTCGGCGACACTGGCGAGCGTCGTCGATCTGGGGGCGACCCCGCCGTGCGAGAGCTTTCTCGCCGCGGACCAACTGGACCTGCCGGAGCCGGCGTACCCGCTGCACCTGCGGGTCTGCACCGACTGCTGGCTCGCGCAGATCCCTCCGCTGATCACGCCGGAGGAGACGTTCAAGGAGTACGCGTACTTCTCGTCGTACTCGACCTCGTGGGTGGAGCACGCGCGCGCGTTCGTCGCCGACGCCGCGGCGCGGGTGGGGCTCGGCCCCGACGCCTTCGTGGTCGAGGTCGCGAGCAACGACGGGTACCTGCTCAAGCACGTGGTGGACCGGGGGATCCGCTGCCTGGGCATCGAGCCGTCGGTGAACGTCGGCGCCGCGGCGCGGGATGCGGGCGTGCCCACGCTCACGGAGTTCCTGGACCCGGCCACCGGCGCGGCCGTCCGCGCCGAGCACGGCCCGGCGGACCTGGTCGTGGCCAACAACGTGTACGCGCACATCCCCGACGTGGTCGGGTTCACCCAGGGGCTGCGCGCCCTGGTCGCCGACGACGGCTGGGTCTCCATCGAGGTGCAGCACCTGCTGACCCTGATCGAGAAGAACCAGTACGACACGATCTACCACGAGCACTTCCAGTACTACACGGTCGCGTCCGCGATCCGGGCGCTGGCGAGCGGCGGACTCGCGCTCGTGGACGTCGAGCTGCTGCCCACGCACGGCGGCTCCGTCCGGCTGTGGGCCCGGCCGGCCGAGGTGGCCGGCGAGCCGGCCCGGAGGGTGGCCGACGTGCTGGAGCGGGAGAAGACCGCCGGGCTGCAGGAGCTGTCCGGGTACACCGAGTTCTCCGCCCGGGTGGCCAAGGTGCGCCGGGACCTCCTGAAGTTCCTCATCGAGGCGGCCGAGCGCGGCGAGACGGTCGTCGGCTACGGGGCGCCGGGCAAGGGCAACACCCTGCTCAACCACTGCGGCATCCGGCCCGACCTGCTCGCGTACACGGTCGACCGCAATCCCTACAAGCACGGCAGGTTCACCCCGGGCACCCGCATCCCGATCCTGCCGCCCGAGCGGATAGCCGCCGACAAACCGGACTACGTCCTCGTCCTTCCCTGGAATCTGCGGGACGAACTCGTCGAGCAGCTGTCCTTCGTGCACGCCTGGGGCGGCCGGCTGGTCTTCCCCATCCCCGAACTGAGCGTTGTCGAGGTCACGTCTTGAAAGAGGTTGCAGCATGAAGGTCGTCCTGTTCTGCGGCGGTTACGGAATGCGGATGCGGAGCGGTGCAGCGGACGACGTGCCCAAGCCGATGGCGATGGTCGGCCCGCGGCCGCTGATCTGGCACGTCATGCGTTACTACGCGCACTACGGGCACACGGAGTTCATCCTGTGCCTCGGCTACGGGGCCCACCACATCAAGGACTTCTTCCTCAACTACGAAGAGACGACGTCCAACGACTTCGTGCTGCGGGGCGGGAAGACCGAGCTGCTGTCCACCGACATATCCGACTGGACGATCACGTTCGCGCAGACCGGCATGGAGTCGCCGATCGGGGAGCGGCTGCGCCGGGTGCGCCACCACCTGGACGGCGACGAGATGTTCCTCGCCAACTACGCCGACGTGCTCACCGACGCCCCGCTGCCGGAGATGATCGACCGGTTCGCCCGGCGCGACGCCGGTGCGTCGATGATGGTGGTGCCGCCGCAGTCCTCGTTCCACTGCGTGGAACTGGGCGAGGACGGCCTGGTGGGGGGCATCACCGCGGTGAGCGAACTGCCGCTGTGGGAGAACGGCGGCTACTTCGTGCTCCGCCAGGAGGTCTTCGACCACATCCCGGAGAACGGCGACCTGGTCGCCGACGGGTGCGCCCAGCTGGCCAAGCGCGGCCGGCTGGTGGCCCACCGGCACCGCGGCTTCTGGAAGCCGACCGACACCGTGAAGGAGCGGGCCGCGCTCGACGCCTCCTACGCCCGGGGCGACCGGCCGTGGGCCGTGTGGGAGCGGGACGTCGTCGGAGCGCGGGCGTGATCCGGCTCGGGGCCGCAGGCCTGGGCAGGATCGTCGCGGTGGGCGCGCACTGCGACGACATCGCCATCGGCGCCGGCGGCACGCTGCTGACGATGTGCCACGCACGGCCGGGCCTCCGCGTCGACGCGCTGGTGCTCTCCGGCGGCGGCAGCGAGCGGGAGCAGGAGGAACGGGCCGCGCTCGCCGCCTTCTGCCCGGGCGCCGACCTGCGGCTGACCGTGCTCAAGCTGCCGGACGGCCGGCTGCCTGTGCACTGGGAGGAGGCCAAGGCCGCGGTCGAGGAGCTGCGCGCGCGGACCGAGCCGGATCTGGTCCTCGCGCCGCGCACCGAGGACGCGCACCAGGACCACCGAGGCCTGGCGAAGCTGATGCCCACCGCGTTCCGCGACCACCTGGTGCTCGGCTACGAGATCGTCAAGTGGGACGGCGATCTCGGCCGTCCGGCGGCGTACCAGCCGCTGTCGCCGGAGACCGCCGAACGGAAGGTGCGGCTGCTGCAGGAGCACTACCCCTCGCAGCGGCACCGGCCCTGGTACGACCGGGAGGCCTTCCTCGGGCTGGCGCGGATCCGCGGCATCGAATGCCACGCGCGCTACGCCGAGGCGTTCGCCGCCACCAAACTCACGCTCGATCTCGGCACTTTCGATCAGGGGGAATGAACCTTGCGTGTACTACTGACCGGACACCAGGGTTACCTGGGCACCGTGATGGCCCCGGTCCTCGCGGCCGCCGGGCACGAGGTCGTCGGCCTTGACGCCGGCCTGTTCGCGGACTGCCTCCTCGGCCCGGTGCCCGCGGACCCGTCCGGGCACCGGGTGGACCTGCGCGACGTCACGGCCGAGCACGTGGCCGGGGTGGACGCCGTGATCCACCTGGCCGCGCTGTCCAACGACCCGCTGGGATCGCTGGCACCGGAGCTCACCTACGACATCAACCACCACGCCTCCGTGCGGCTGGCGCGCCTTGCCCGCGACGCCGGGGTGCGGCGCTTCCTGTACGCGTCGACCTGCTCCGTCTACGGCGCCGCCGGCGGCGACGAGCTGGTGACCGAGGACGCCCCGCTGCGCCCGGTGACGCCCTACGCGGAGTCCAAGGTCCGGGTGGAGGACGACCTGCACGCCCTGGCCGACGGCGACTTCACCCCGGTGTTCATGCGCAACGCCACCGCCTTCGGCCACTCCCCCCGGCTGCGCGCCGACATCGTGCTGAACAACCTGGTGGGCCACGCGCTCCTGTCCGGCGAGGTGCTGGTGCTCTCCGACGGCACCCCCTGGCGCCCGCTGGTGCACGCCGCCGACATCGCACGGGCCTTCACGGCCGCGCTGAGCGCGCCGCGGGAAGCGGTGCACGACCGGGCGTTCAACATCGGCAGCGAGACCAACAACGTCACGGTCGCCGAGATCGCCGAGCAGGTCGCCGAGGCGGTGTCCGGCGCGAAGGTGGTGATCACCGGGGAGACCGGTGCCGATCCGCGCTCGTACCGGGTGGACTTCTCCCGGTTCGGCGCCGCGATACCCGGCTTCGCCTGCGAGTGGACGGTCAAGCAGGGCGCGCACGAACTCGCCGACGCCTACCGGAAACACGGGCTGACCCGGGAGGACTTCGAGCGACGCTTCACCCGGCTGGCCGTGCTGCGCGCGGCGTCCGAGGCCGGCACCGTCGACGACACCCTGCGGTGGCGCCGGTGACCGCGGCCGGCGAACGGCCGGCGGCCTCGGCCGGCGAGCGGATGCACGCGCTGGTGGAGCGGCTGTACCCGCTGTGCCGGAGCATCACCGGCGACGGAGTGCGCGCCACCCTGAAGATCGTCGGCGAGTACGTCCCGCTGCAGGTGCACGAGGTGCCGACCGGGACGCAGGTGCTCGACTGGACGGTGCCGCAGGAGTGGAACATCCGGGACGCCTACATCGCCGACACCGCCGGCAACCGGGTCGTCGACTTCGCCGCGTCCAGCCTGCACGTGCTCGGCTACAGCGTGCCCGTGTCGGCCACCATGCCGCTCGCCGAGCTGCGCGAACACCTGCACACCCTGCCGGAGCACCCGGCCTGGGTGCCGTACCGCACCAGCTACTACAAGCCGGAATGGGGGTTCTGCCTGTCCCAGGAGACCTTGGACGCGCTGCCGGACGGCGAGTACGAGGTGCGCATCGACTCCACGCTCGCGGACGGCCACCTCACCTACGCCGAGCACGTCGTCCCCGGTCAGGTCCTCGACGAGGTGATCGTCTCCTGCCACGTCTGCCACCCGTCGCTGGCCAACGACAATCTGGCCGGCATCGCGGTGGCGACGTTCCTGGCCCGGGCGCTGGCGGAGACGACGCCGTACCACACCTACCGGTTCGTCTTCGCGCCCGGCACCATCGGGGCGATCACCTGGCTGGCCCGCAACGCGGAGCGGATCGATCGGGTCAAGCACGGGCTCGTGCTGGCCTGCGCCGGCGACTCGGGCCGGCTGACGTACAAGCAGAGCAGGCGCGGCGACGCGGAGATCGACCGGGTGATGCGGCACGTGCTTCTCGCCTCCGCCCGCCCGCACCGCGTCGCCGAGTTCACTCCGTACGGCTACGACGAGCGGCAGTTCTGCTCGCCCGGGTTCGATCTCGGCGTGGGCTCGCTCAGCCGGACCCCGTACGCCGGCTATCCCGAGTACCACACCTCGGCGGACAACCCCGGCTTCGTCTCCCCGGAGGCGATGGCCGACACGCTCGCCGTCTGCCGCGAGGCGTTCGCCGTTCTGGACCGCAACCGGCGGTACGTCAACCTCAGCCCCTACGGCGAACCACAGCTGGGCCGGCGCGGGTTGTACGACGCGCTCGGCGGCCGCAGCGACACGAAGCAGGCCCAGATGGCCATGCTCTGGGTGCTCAGCCTCTCCGACGGCGAGCACAGTCTGCTGGACGTCGCCGAGCGGTCGGGGCTGCCGTTCGACACCGTCGCCGCCGCGGCCGACGCCCTGCACGGCGCCGGGCTGATCAAGGCATGACGCCGATGACCACCGAGGAGGAGCAGACGAAGCCGACGGCGGTGACCGCCAGGCGGGCCGTCGTCGGCCGGTTGTCCTGGGGACTGGCCGATCAGGCGGCCTCCAGCATGACCAACTTCGCGGTGGGGATCTACGTGGCGCGCTCGCTGGGAGTGACCGCGTTCGGCGTGTTCAGCCTGGCCTGGCTGACCTACGGCGTGGTGCTCAACGTCGCCCGCGGCCTGGCCACCGACCCGCTCGTGGTCCGCTTCAGCGGCGTGCCGGACGCGTCCTGGCGCGCGGCGACGGCCCGTTCGTCGGGTGCCGCCCTCGGCGTCGGCACCGCCCTCGGCGCAGTGTGCCTGCTGGTCGGGCTGGGCCTCGGCGGCCGCGTGGGACCCGCGTTCACCTGCCTCGGCGTCGTCCTGCCGGCGCTGCTGCTGCAGGACGCCTGGCGGTTCGCGTTCTTCGCCGCCGGCGCCGGGCGAAAGGCGTTCGCCAACGACCTGGTGTGGGGCGTCGCGCTCGTCCCGGCCATGGTCGTGGCGGCCCGCGTGGGCAGCGTGGCCGCTTTCGTGCTCGCCTGGGGCGCGGCCGCCGCGGTGGCCGCGGGGTACGGCTGCCTCCAGTCCGGCATCCGGCCCCGGCCGGCCCGAGCGCGCGGGTGGCTTCGCGAGCAGCGCGACCTCGGCTACCGGTACCTGGTCGAGAACGTCAGCCTCAGCGGCGCGAGCCAGCTGCGGGCGTACGGGCTCGGCGCGATCGCCGGCGTCGGCGCGGTGGGTGCCGTCCGGGGCGCGGAGCTCCTGCTCGGCCCGTTCCTCGCCCTGCTGATGGGGCTGTCGCTGGTCACCGTCGCGGAGGCGGCACGGGTGCTGCGACAGGCCCCGCACCGGCTGGGCAGGTTCTGCCTCGTGCTCGGCGGCGGGCAGGCCGCCGCCGCACTGCTCTGGGGCGCGGCGCTGCTGCTGATGCCGGACCGGGCCGGTGAGCTCGTACTCGGCGGCGTCTGGCACTCCGCCTCGGAGCTCATCGTGCCGGCCACGCTCGGCGTCGCGGGCGCCGGCCTCGGCAGCGGCGCGGCGGCCGGGCTGCGCGCGCTCGCCGCGGCCCGGCGCAGCCTGCGCTGCCAGCTGTTCGCCTCCGCCTGCTATCTCGGCGGCGGGCTGGGCGGGGCGGCCGTGGCCGGCACGGCCGGCTCGGCCTGGGGCGTCGCCGCCGCGACCCTCTGCGGCTCGGCCGTGTGGTGGCTGCACCTGCGGTCCGCCCTGCGCGAGCGCCACCAGAACTCCATCCCCGAAGTGAGGACCGTATGACCGCCCACCCCAGGCTGAGCATCGGCCTGCCCGTGTACAACGGCGAGGAGTACCTCGCCGAGTCGTTCGACGCCCTGCTCGGCCAGACCTATGAAGACTTCGAGCTGGTCGTCTCCGACAACGCCTCGACCGACGGAACCCAGGACATCTGCCGCAAGTACGCCGCGCAGGACGCGCGCATCCGGTACATCCGGCTGCCCCGCAACATCGGCGCCGCGCCCAACCACAACTATGTCTTCACCGAGTGCCACGGCGAACTGTTCAAGTGGGCCTCGCACGACGACCTTTACGCCCGGGACCTGTTGCGGCGCTGCGTGGAGGCCCTCGACGAACGGCCGGACGTGATCCTCGCGCACGCCGACCAGGCGGTCATCGACGGCGACGGCCGGGTGAAGGTCCCGTACGCGTACACGCTCGCCACCGACTCGCCGCTCGCGCCGGAGCGCTTCCGCAGCATGCTGTTCGAGCCCGGCGGCGACGACTTCTACGGGGTGATGCGGGCCGACGTGCTGCGCCGGGTGAAGCCGCACGACAGCTACCACCACGCGGACCGCACGTTCGTCGCCGAGATCGCCCTGCACGGGCCCTTTCACCAGGTGCCGGAGCTGCTGTACTTCCGCCGCGACCACCCCACGCGCGCCGAGCGCGCGAACCCGGGCAAGCGCTCCCGGTGCGTCAACCTGGACCCGCGCCGGGCGGGCCCGCTGCACCCGACGCCCCGGCTGCTCGCCGAGTACGTCTGGGGCTTCGTCGCGGCGATCCGGCGGGCGCCGCTGTCCGCGGCCGACCGGCGCGCCTGCTACCGCCACCTGGCCCACTGGATGACCAGCCGGGCCCGGCCGGGCGCCGGCGAGCGGGTCGAGGACCGCGCCCCGGTCGACCCGGCCGAGCTCACCGTCTCCGTCGACGCCCTCGTCGCGGGGCGTGAGGGGCGCGGGGCATGAAAGCCGCTTCACGTGTGGGGGTGTTCGGCCTCCTCGGCTCCGGCAACCTCGGCAACGACGGGTCGCTCGAAGCCGTGCTCGGCTACCTCCGCGCCGAGCACCCGGGAGCGGCCGTGGACGCACTGTGCGGCGGACCCGAGGTCGTCGCGGCCCGGTACGGAATCCCCGCGACGCGGCTGCACCGGTACCGCGGGGAGTACCGGACCGCGTCGCGTGCGGGCGCGATCGCGGCGAAGGGTCTGGGGAAACTCGTCGATGCCGTCCGCACCGCCGCCTGGGTCCGCCGGCACGACGTGGTGATCGTGCCGGGCATGGGCGTCCTGGAGGCCACGCTGCCGCTGCGGCCGTGGGGCTTCCCGTACGCGCTGTTCCTGCTCTGCGCGAGCGGTCGCCTGCTGCGCACCCCGGTCGCGCTGGTCGGCGTCGGCGCCGCCCCGATCGGCAACCGGCCGACCCGGGCCCTGGTGCGCTGGTCGGCACGCCTTGCCGCGTACCGGTCGTACCGGGACGCCCTGTCCCGCGACGCGATGCGGGAAATGGGCGTGGACACCACGCGCGACGAGGTCTACCCGGACCTCGCGTTCGCACTGCCGGTGCCGCCCCCTGATCCCTCGGGCCTGGTCTGCGTCGGCGTCATGGACTTCCACGGCGGCAACGACGACCGCGCCCGCGCCGGGGAGATCCACCACCGCTACCTCGACGGGATGACCCGGTTCGTCCGCGCGCTGGTCGAGGACGGCAGGCCGGTCCGGTTGCTCACCGGCGACGAGTGCGATGCGCCGGTGGTCGCCGCGATCCTCGATGCGGTGGACTCCCCGCTGGTCACCGCGGCCGAAGCGACCTCACTGGCCGACCTGATGAAGGAGACGGCGGCCGCCGGCACCGTGGTGGCGACCCGCTACCACAATCTGGTCTGCGCACTGAAGACCGGTACGCCGACGCTCGCACTCAGCTATGCGGCGAAGAGCGACGCGCTCATGGTGCGGATGGGGCTGGGCGCGTACTGCCACCCGGCGCGCGAGGTCGACGCCGACCGGCTGCTTGAGCAATTCAGGGCGCTGGAGGAGCGGTCGGCGGAGCTGCGGCGGACCCTCACCGAGCGGAACCAGGACACCGCCCGGCGCTTGGAAGACCAGTTCACCGCCTTGACCGCGGCCCTGTTCCCGGCGGCGGACCACACCCTGCGGGAGACCCCATGAAAGCGACCGAAGTCCCGGCGATCACCGGCGCCTACCTGTTCGAGCCCACCCCGCACGCCGACGAACGCGGCTTCTTCTGCCGCACCTTCGACGCCGACGTGGTCCGCTCGGTGGGCATCGACCCGGGCGCCTTCGTCCAGGACAGCGTGTCCCGCTCGGCCCGGGGTGTGCTGCGCGGCCTGCACCTGCGCTCCGGAGCCGGTGAGGCCAAGCTGGTGCGGTGCTCGCACGGGAAGATCTTCGACGTCGTCGTCGACCTGCGACCGGACTCACCGACGTACCGCAACGTGGCCTCCTTCGAGCTGACCGGCGAGACACAGACGACCCTCTACGTCCCGGCGGGGTGCGCCCACGGCTTCCAGGCGCTGTCCGAGACCGCCGACACCTCGTACCGGATCGACCGCCCGCACGATCCGGCCGAGGACGTGACGATCGCCTTCGACGACCCGGAGCTCGCCATCCCCTGGCCGCTGCCGGTCACCTCGATGTCCCGACGGGACCGGGAGTCACCGAGCCTCGCCGAGGCCCTACCGCATCTCCCGGGGGACAACCCCCGGACCCCCAGCAGGACAAGCAGGTCAGCCGAGGACCCCGGTGCGGACAACGCAAAGCGAGCCATTGCCGGGAACACAGAGAAGTGAGGTCGGCCGTGACCACCGAAGAGTTCCAGCTGCCACGGTCGCGGGAGGCGAACGAGCGGCTGCACGCCATGATCCCCGGTGGCGCCCACACCTACGCCAAGGGCGACGACCAGTACCCCGAGAACCTGGCCCCGGTCATCAGCCACGGCCACGGTGCCCACGTGTGGGACATCGACGGCAACCGCTACGTCGAGTACGGTTCCGGCCTCCGGTCGGTCAGCCTCGGCCACGCCCACCCACGCGTGCTCGACGCGGTGCGGCGGGAACTCGACCGCGGCAGCAACTTCGTCCGGCCGTCCGTCGTGGAGGTCGACGCCGCGGAACGCTTCCTGGCCACGGTGCCGACCGCCGAGATGGTGAAGTTCGCGAAGAACGGCTCCGACGTCACCACCGCAGCGGTACGACTCGCCCGCGCCGTCACCGGGCGCGCGCGGGTGGCCATCTGCGGCGACCATCCGTTCTTCTCCGTCGACGACTGGTTCATCGGCACGACGCCGATGTCCGCCGGCATTCCGGCGGCGACCACCGAGCTCACCGTGACGTTCCCCTACGGGGACCTGGCCGCCACGGAGGAGCTGCTCACCCGCCACCAGGACGAGGTCGCCTGCCTGATCCTCGAACCGGCCGGCCACGTCGAGCCTTCCCCAAGCTCTCAACTTCGTTCGAGCAGGGGAGACCCCACTCCCGGCTACCTCGCCGGCCTGCGCGAGCTGGCGGACCGGCACGGCTGCGTACTGATCTTCGATGAGATGATCACCGGCTTCCGCTGGTCCGAGGCGGGGGCCCAGGGCCTGTACGGCGTCGTCCCCGACCTCTCCACGTTCGGCAAGGCGCTGGGCAACGGGTTCGCCGTCTCCGCGCTGGCCGGGCGCCGCGACCTGATGGAGCGGGGCGGGCTGCGGCACTCCGGCGACCGGGTGTTCCTGCTGTCCACCACGCACGGCGCGGAAACGCACTCGCTGGCCGCCGCGATGGCCGTGCAGACCACCTACGCCGAGGAGGGCATCACCGCGCGGCTGCACGCCCTCGGCGAGCGGTTGGCCGCCGGTGTCCGCGAGGCCGCGGCCGCCATGGGTGTCGGCGACCACGTGGTCGTCCGGGGCCGGGCCAGCAACCTGGTCTTCGCCACCCTCGACGAGAACCGGCAGCCGTCGCAGCAGTACCGCACGCTGTTCCTGCGCCGGCTCCTCGCGGGCGGAGTGCTGGCCCCGTCGTTCGTGGTGAGCAGCGCGCTCGACGACGCCGACATCGACCACACCGTCGACGTGGTGGCGCAGGCATGTGCGGTGTACCGGAAGGCGCTGGACGCCGGTGACCCCACGCCCTGGCTGGCCGGGCGGCCGGTGAAGCCTGTGTTCCGCCGCTTGGCGTGACGTGACGTCAGTGACGCTCTCGTCGATCGACGAGTTGGTCGGCCGTCCGGTCGACCAGCCACGCCGTCGCCGGTGTCACCGCCAGCGCGGTGCACCAGCCACCGAGGACGTCGGTCGGGTAGTGCGCGCCCAGGGCGACCTGCGCCCAGCCCATGGCGGCGCCGGCAACCAGCGTCGTGGCGAGCACGAGTAACGCGCCGGCCGTCCTGCCGAGGCCGAGCCGGCCGGTCGCGAACAGCGCCACGACGAGGGCGAGCGCGGTGAAGAAGGCGGTGTGCCCGCTCGGGTAGGACAGGTTGCCGGCGCCGTGGATGGTGCGGCCCACCAAGTGCTTGAGCAGCGTCGCCACCCCCACGCTGATGCCGACCCCGGCAACGACGAACACCGCCGCGCGAGGACGCCGAAGCAGCAGGCAGCCGCCGGCGGCGGCCACGACCAATATCGCCGATCCGGCGGGCTCCCCCAAGAAGTCCGCCGCCAGGGCGACGCGCCGCCACGGCGGCCCCACACTGTCCGCCGTCGGCTGGATGACCCACCTGTCCACCGTGCCGGGCTCGCTGTGGCCGACGTACAGGACCCCGAGCACGACGACCACCAACGCGGCGAGGGCCGCGATCAGCCCGAGCCACGCGCGCAGGAGTGAGGGCACTACCGCAGGCGCCTGCCGGCCGGTCATCCGCCCACCGCGTCCGGCCGGACTGCGGTGGTGACCTTCTTGTCTGCCGTGCGCAGCGTCGGGCGTTGCGGGATCGGCGTCAGGCCCGGGCTGCCGGGCGCACTGGTCCTCCAGGCTGTGTGGTCCCCGTGTTGCACGACGCCGAGGTCACGCATCTGCTCGCTGGGCCGCACCGTGGTCACGTGACGTCTCCTCGGATCGTGTCGGATTCGGGCCTTACGGGGAAGCGCAGCTCCAGGTGCGCACCGGCCGGGGGGCGTCGCGCTGGAAGGCCGGACACCTGACCGTTCGGCGAGCACGGCCTCGCTCACGATGGAAGGAGTCAACTCAGTTTTGCCCGGTCGGAGCTGTGTGAGCCCAAGTCCTTCAAGACACCCACAAGTCCCCTCCCCTGCCGCCTGTCGTTCATCGGCATCATGTCGCGCGAACGGGTGCCCGAGCGGGCACTTTCGAGGATTTGAGCGAGCGAATGGACGTGCCGCCCGGCGGCACGTCCCAGACGTGCCCGAGCGCCGGCGGCCTGTGGGCCCGGCTGATGGAGGCGCTGGTGGCTGAGCGCCGCCCCGACCGGCCGGTACCGCCGGTGGCCGGTACCGTCGCGATCGGGGCGGTTGTGCATCTGCCGGCCACTGCCACCGAGGAGGGCCAGGACCTGTCCTCGACGAGCGCCCTGGCCGACGCCGTCCTACTGTGTGTCGCCGGCCTGACGGCCCGGCCTCACTTCAGGTGCCGGGCGAAGAACCGAGCCTCCGCGTCGAGCTCGAACTGCGGGACGCCGGTGTGCCCGCCCATATTGGCGTGCAGGGTCTTCTCCTTGGAGCCGAAGGCGTCGAACAGGTCCAGGGCCGCCTGCCGGTCGTTCCCTTCGTCGTCCCACTGCAGCAGGACTTGCAGCGGAATGGTGACCTGGCGGGCCTCCTCGAACATGGCGGCGGGTACGAGGCTCCCGGCGAAGAGGCCGGCGGCCACGATGCGCGGCTCGACCACCGCAAGACGCACGCCGATGGAGATCACTCCCCCCTCGTACCCGACCGGGCCGCCGATCCCGGGCAGCGACAGGAGGGCGTCCAGGGTCGCCTGCCATTCCGGGACCGACTTTTCGACGAGCGGGAGGACGAGGGCGTCGATGATCTCGTCGCCGACCGGCTCGCCGGCCTCCATCGCCCGGCGCAGGTCGGCGCGGGCCTGCTCGGCCGCGGCCCACCGGGGCCGGTCACCGCTCCCGGGGAGCTCGATGGTGGCCGCGGCGAAGCCGTACTTCGCCGCGTAGTACCGGGCCCGCCCCGCCAGCCGGGGGTACACCTTGCGCAGCCCGAGGGGCGGAGGGCTGATCAGGATCAGCGGCGCAGGTGCGGATGCGGATGCAGATGCGGGCGTCCACAGGATGCCGGGGATCTCACCGAGGGTGAATTCGCGCTCGAGGACACCGTCGTCGAGACGCTGCTCAGAAATGACGTGCATGGTCGTGCCTTTCGGGAGTGCTCTTGAACGGCGCTCCCGGACGACCTATCGCCCGACCGTGACCCCGGAGGGGAGCACCCATGTCGATACTGCGTTCACGGGTACCACCTCCTCGTTCTCTTGCACGGCTTCCGAAAAGCTAACACGTGATCGCCTCGGTCCGCCAACAGGTTTTCGCGGAGGCTCTGTGCAGCGTTGGCGACGCGTCGCGAGAGCAGCCGACGGCCGCTCTCGTCGATCGCGACGCAGTGGTGATGGGTCTTACCTGTGGTCAAGGCTCTGCCGCTTGTGGCTTCCAACGATCGGCCGCCCGACGCCCCACGACGACTCGGCTGCCGATGAGGAAGGGACCATGGCCGCGATCCGGGCCGGCATCGACGTCCTCGGCGACTTCGAACGCGAACACCGTCTCGATCCGGCCCCCGGACTCAACCGCCAGGCCCGGCAGCCCGTTGACGGTGCGCTCGAAGATCGTGCGTCGGCCAGGAACCCGAGCATCCGGTAGGCGAGATTGAGCAGTTGTCGCCGCTCGCTCATGAGCCTGCTCAGTCCCGGGTCCCGCTGCTCGTCCGCCTGCCGCTGTGCCTGTCCCGGCGGGGTGGTCATGCGCTCTCCAGTTCCCTCGCTCACGTTCCCGAACGGCTTTACCGCCGAGCTGCTCGACGACACCGCGGCGGCCCGCGCCCGCATCAAGGATCTGATACCGGAGGGCGCGGGCGTGTTCACCAAGGCCAGCGAGACACTTCGGCTGTCCGGTAGCTCTGTGTCGGTCGCGAGACCTCGCGGTGGCCTGTGTTGCGGCGCCCTGGTCAGCTTTCCGCCGGTAAGGGGCGGGCCCCCTCCCTGGTGCAGCAGGGAGGGGGCCCGGGAATGAGGGGGTTACTTCTTGGGGCCCGTGCCGCAGAGGAGAATCGCTTCGCCGAGGCCCTTGACCGTGCCGGTCATCATGCCGATGGCGAGGCCCGGTACGGCGCCGACGCCGCCTGCCATGGCGCCGGTCGCCGTTCCCACGACCGTGCCGAGGTAGATGCTGCTGCCCAGGTGCTTGAGCATGCACTTGTTCCACTCGTCTTCGGTCTTGGGCTTCTCGAAGAGGCCCGTCGGAGACATCTTGGCCGTGTTCAGCTTGCCGGCGGTCTTCGCCAGGGCGGCGGCCGGAACGCCGTCACGCACCGCGATGGTGGGCGGCGTCACGAAGCCGGTGACCGTGTCCCCGGGGACGCCTTCGATCGTCTGGGTCAGCTTCTTGCCGTCGAGGGCGAGGCTGACCTTGTGGGTGGCGCCGTTCGGCTCCTGAACGATGCCGGGCCGGACGGTGGCGATGTTCTTGCCGGCGCCGTCGGTCAGCTTGACCGTGTTGTTCTCGGCGGTCGCGGTGACGCCGTCGGGGACGTCGAGGTCAGCGCTCTCGGTCTTGGCCAGGACCTGCGGCTTGACGTCCGCTTTGGTGTTGCTGGTGTCACTGCCCGGCGTGCCGGCGCTGGTGCGGGCGATGTACATCGTGGAGCCGGCCGCCGAGTTGACGACCGGGACCGTGACGGTCGCATCCGTGGTCCACGGCTGGTTGTCGGTGTCGAAGGTCCACGTGCCGGTGACCTTCTTGCCGACGGCCGCGAAGTCGACCCAGGCGTAGTTCTTCGACGGGACGTCCACGGCGATGCCGTTGATCGTCGTCTCGTCCGAGGTGTAGGTCTGCGTCGAGGACAACTGGCTGGAGATCATGGCCTGGACGGGGACGGAGACGCCGACGGAGGTGGAGACACCGGCCGAGAACGACTGGGCCCAGCCGGAGTGGTAGATCGTCGTGAAAATCTGCTTCATCGTGCTGTCGGTGCCGTTGTACCAGACGGACGAGGCGATCTGGCGGGGCAGGGCCTCGGGCTGTCCCTCGGACTTCTGGGTCCACGAACAGGTGGAGGTCTTCTTCGAGCACAGGTCTGCGTAGTAGTCGAGGGCGAGGCTCTTGGCTTCGGCGGCCTTCGACGCGGGGATCGTCCATTCCTGGCTCGCGCTGCCGTTGCAGGCGTTGGGCTGGGCGAGGATGCCCCACAGGTGGAGTCCGCCCCGGTTGTCCATGCAGTACTCGGTGCCGCTGGTGTCGTTGCGGCGGACGATCCCGAACGTGTTGGGCTTGCCGTCCACGGGGCGGAAGTGCCACTGCTCGCCGTCCTTGCCGCAGGACTGCTGTACGGCGGGCTGGGTGGCGTAGATGCACTTCCCGGAGGAGGTACTGGCTATGTTGAACGTGCCCGGCTCGCTGAGCTTGATCAGGCGCCAGTTCGTGTAGTTGGTGCCGTCGGGAGTGACGGAGATCTGGTTTCCGTCATTGTTGCCGGTGGCGTTGAGGGTGCCGTCGGAGTTGGTGAAGGTGTACGCGTCGGTCGCGGCGGCCGCTGGAGTCGCGGCGACGGCGAGACCCTGGGTGACGACAGCGAGGGCCAGGGCGGGAGCCGTCAGGAGTTTCACGGCACGTCTGAAGTGGGTTTTCATGGCAACCTTCGGTCGAAATTTCCTGTGGATCGTCCGTTACGAGCCGTGAGCGTAAGGGGAGGCTGCGGCGGAATGGTCTATTCCAATGCCGATGTAATCCTGTTCACTTTCGACTGGAATGTGTCAGATGTGGGTTGCGAGTGGGATCACTCTGCCCTGTGTGCTCATTCGTGAGCTGGCAACCCCTCCGGCTGTCGAACCGTTCGCCCTGCCGGACGGCCGAGCACCTTCGGCGCTCAGTCACGCACACACCAGCTGCGCCGCAAACCCGGAACGATCCGGAGTGACGATGCGGCCGGTGTCGTGATCGAACAGCCGGGCAGGCATCGGCGGGCATTGGGTTCGCCCCGGTCCGGCACCGCGTGCCCCGCCCCGGAGCAGCGGTGAGGCCCCGGTGGAGACCAGCGGTGGGGCCTGGTCGGGACCAGCGGGTGTGCACCACCGGTTAGAAGGGTTCTGAAGGGGAACCCGTCGACCGTGCCTCTGCCACCGGACCGGGGGGAGCTGACGGCCGGACTCGTGCGGTGCCTCGCGCAGGAGCCTGGCCGGATCCCTGTGCCGCCCGTCTGCCTGGCCGACCGGGCGGCCGCGTACGGCGACGACCTCCAGCTGGCGCTCCACCTGTGCTACGAGCTTCACTACCGGGGCCTGCCCGGCGTCCGTGACGCCTGGGAGTGGGACCCTGATCTGCTGCGCCTGCGCCGGGCGCTCGAGGACCGGTTCCTGGCGGCCCTGCGGGCCGACGTGCCGTCCGGGGAAGACGTGGGGACGGCGCTGGACGGCCTGGTGCACGAGCCGCCCGACGCGCGGACGCTCACCCACTTCCTCCGGGACGAGGGCCGGCCGTGGCACCTGCGGGAGTACGCGGTGCACCGCTCGCTGTACCAGCTCAAGGAGGCCGATCCGCACGCGTGGATGATCCCCCGCCTGACCGGTCGGGCCAAGGCGGCTCTCGTGGCCGTCGAGTACGAGGAGTTCGGCGCCGGGCGGGCCGACCGCGTGCACGCGGAGCTCTACGCCGCGCTGATGCGCGACCTCGGCCTCGTCGACACCTATGGCCACTACCTGGACGCGGTGCCGGCCGTGACCCTGGCCACGGTCAACCTGATGTCGCTGTTCGGCCTGCACCGTGCCCGGCGCGGTGCCCTGGCGGGGCACTTCGCCGTGCTGGAATGCACGTCGCCACCGGCCTCCCGGCGGCTCGTCGAGGCCATGGAGCGGCTCGGCGAAGGCCCGGCCGCCGTCGCCTTCTACGCGGAGCACATCGAGGCGGACGCCGTCCACGAACAGCTCGTCCGCCACGACCTGGTAGGCGGCCTGCTCGACCGCGAACCCCACGTGGCCGCCGACACCGTTTTCGGGATCGCTGCAACGCTGTGGCTGGAGGACCGGTTCGCCGCGCACACACTGCGTGCCTGGAGGGCGGGCCGCAGCTCACTGCGCGTCCCCCCGGCCTGAGTCCTGCTCGCTCGGAGCGTCCACCGGTGCGGGAGCGCGGTGGCTCGTGTCGCACCACGGGAAGGAACGGCTGCGCCGGCACATGCACAACGCCACCACAGGCCGGTCCGATCTCATCAGCGTGCCGTCCTCCCCCTCGACCTCCACCGGCCCCTCGACCAGCAGGGGCTCACCGGGCCTCCACCGCACACGGCGCGCTTCCTTCAGCTGCGGACGCACGGGCGGCTCCTCGGGAAGCCTCTCACCGCTGGGCACGGATCACCACCAACTCCTCCTTGCCCCGCCCCGGACCGAGCAGCCCCGGCACACCCGCGCACAGCCGCTCGACGCCCTGCCGGCCGTCCTCGTGCAGGGCGCTTTCTTCTCCCTCACAGCCCCGCCTGACACGGCCCCGGATCCGTGGCCGGGCCCGGCAGTCACGGCCCGGCCGTGCGGGACGGCGGATTCGGCGCACACTGGTAGTGAACGGCCGCTGAGGATTTTCCCGACGAAAACGGAGGCCGCCATGATCGTCCTCGGAGTCATTCTCCTCATCATCGGATTCCTGACCGGCATATCCATTCTGTGGACCATAGGGATCATCCTGCTCGTCATCGGCGCGATCCTGTGGGTGCTGGGCGCGGCGGGACATGCTGTGGGAGGGCGACGGCACTACTGGTAACCGCCGGCAACCGCACCGGCCACAGCAACCGCAGTACGGCCAGGTTCCGCCCGCTGGAACCCGTGCTCTGCCGGGCCTCCGCATCAGGCACCTTCGGCGGGCCTGACGACCACTTTCACGTTCTCCATCGCCGGGTCTGCCGCGTCGGGAACGACCATGCCGGCCTCCACCCCCGTGCGCAGGTAGCGCAGCACTTCCGTGCCGAGCCGCTCGCCCGGTACGGCTGCGGGGATGCCGGGCGGGTAGGGGGTCAGCATTTCCGCTGCGACGCGGCCGGCGGCTTTGTCCCAGGGCACCAGTTCGGTGCGGCCGAAGAACGCGTCGCGTGGCAGCATCACCTGCTCCAGGCGCAGCTCCGCGGGGTCGGGCACCTCCACCCGTACGTCGGTGCGCAGGGCGCGGGCGTGCCGGGAGAGGTCTCGGAGGGCGGTGAGCAGCCGGCCGGTGGTCAGTGTGTCGTCGGCGTGGGTGAGCTGGGCACTGATGCGGCGGTGGTCGCACACATGCAGGTTGATCCGGTGGTGTTCGCGGAGCCAGTCCCCGGCACGGTAACCGGTCGTGCCCAGGGCGGAGATGTCGATGATGATCTGCAGGGGGTCGAGGTCGGCGGCGCGGCCGGGTGCACAGAAGTCCGCGCGGTCGTGCACGTGCATGCCGTCGATGTCCTCGATCTGCTCGCGCAGCCGTCCGGCGAGGGCGAGGGCGTCGCTGTAGAGGGCCCGGCCGTGCTCGGCCATCTGCCGGCGCCAGCCGTCGAGTGCTGCGTAGACGAGGACGGAGGGGCTGGTGGTGCCGAGGAGGTCTGCGCACGCCTTGAGGGCGGCGGGGCCGATGCGGTCGCCCTGAAGGTGGAAGACAGAGCCCTGTTCCAGCCCGGAGCCCATCTTGTGCACCGAGGTGACGCAGACATCCGCTCCGGCGTCCATGGCCCAGGTGGGCAGGTCCGGGTGGAACGGCAGATGGGCGCCCCACGCCTCGTCGACGACGAGCGGTTTGCCACGGCGATGGCAAAGGGCCGCGATGTCGGCGAGCGCGGCACAAGTGCCGTACGGGGTGGGGCTGGTGACGAGAGCCCCCCTGGCATCGGGGCGCCCGTCGAAAGCTTTCTCGAACGCCCGTACGGACGGCGGGTGGGCCAGGTGCAGGTCAGGATCCCATTGGGGATCCACCCAGACGGGCCTGATGCCGGCGAGCACGAGGCCGGAGACCACCGACTTGTGGGCGTCGCGCCCGATGATCAGTTCTTCGTGCGGCCCGGCGACGGCGAGCATGGCCGCCTTGACGGAGAGGGAGCTGCCGCAGGTGGAGAAGAAGGTGTGCTCGGCACCCACGGCATCGGCCATCAGCGCCTGCGCCCGTTCGAGAACGCGGCGCGAGGACGTCCGGTCGTCCAGCCCGCTGGTGGCCAGGACGTCGCTCAAGAACACCGCGTCGCCCAGCACCTCCCGCACCCGCGGGTCGGCGCCGCGGCCCTGCTTGTGGCCCGGAGGCGTGAACGGCGTCTGCCCGGTGGCGTGGTAGGCGGCGAGGGCGTCCAGCACAGGGGCACATGAATGGTCCGGGGAAGCGTGGTCCATGGAACTCCGGTTCCCCGCGAACACCCGCGGGGAAACAGGGCGCCCGCCGGTCCCGGCTCGTCGCGCAGCTCGCGGGAAGCTGCCATAGCTTCGAAGGGCAGGGGCATACGGAAGGCGCGGAGCCGGCCGGAGGACGACACACCTGGGAGGACGCCGTGCAACGGTCGCAGCGGAACGGCAGCTGGTGGACGCGGGTGCGGCGGAGCTACGAGCAGGGCACCGACGAAGCCGGGGAAGGACGTCCCTTGCTGGGCTACACGGTGCTGCTCGGCGGGTACGCGGCACTGACCGCCTCGGCCGTGGGAATCGCAGCGGTCAGGTGCCGGAACGCGCCCGCACGGCCTTCCGCGGCCGACCTCGCCCTGCTCTCGGTCGCCACGTTCCGCGTCAGCCGGATGCTCGCCAAGGACTCCGTGCTCTCCCCCCTGCGGGCGCCCTTCGTCACCTACCAGGAGCCCGCCGGCCCCGGCGAGGTCACCGAAGCCCCGCGGCCGGGACCGGTGCGCCACGCCGTCGGCGAGCTGCTGACCTGCCCCTTCTGCCTGACCCAGTGGGTGGCCACGGCCGGTGTCGCCGGTCTGCTGCTGTGGCCCGTGACGACGCGATGGGTGGCCGGCGGCATGACCGTCATCTCCGCCGCCGACCTCCTCCAGATCGGATACGACGCACTCAAGTGACACACGCCTGCCCAGGGGGCCGGGGCACGCTCAAGGCCGACGAATAGTTGCCCAGGACATTTACCTAGCCCAGAGGTCGCGGCCGCCGGCCCTGGATTTCGTCTGCCCGGGCGGCCAACCGTCACGTGTCGCTGCGCATCCGCTCCACGCGCCCCCGGGCAGGCCCCCGTTGCGCTGCTGACGCCGCGCTTTCACCTCCGTACGATGCATGGATGAGGCTGCGCCCGCGCTCCCGACCGAGGGCCTACGACCGCGCCCTGGAGACCACGCAGAGCTCCGCTCGCCCGAACGGCACCGCCTACCCCTCCGGCTGGTACGTGGCCCGGTTCTCCCGGCACCTCAAACGGGGACAGGTAGTCCCGGTCACCTTCATGTCCCGCCACTACGCCCTCTTCCGCACCCGCAGCGGGCGCGTCGGCATGGTCGAGAGCCAGTGCTGCCACCTGGGCGCCGATCTGAGCCGGTGCGGCCGCGTCGCCGGCGAGCACCTGCTGTGCGGCTTCCACGCCTGGGCCTTCGACTCCTCCGGCCGCTGCACGGACATCCCCGGCCAGGACCGGATCCCGGCACGAGCCGGACAGCGAAGCCTGCCGGTCACGGAACAAGCGGGCAACATCTGGTTCTGGCACGGCGACGGCCCACCACACCCCCTCGACACGGCAGCCTTCGCGGACGACCGCCGCCGCTACGTCACCCTCCCCGGCCAAGTGTCCGTCTTCCACGTGAACCTGCTCTCGGTCGCCGAGCACGTGGCCGACCTCGCCCACTGGCCCTACAGCCACCAGGCACACGAGCCCATGGAGTACGTCCCCGTACGCGACGAAGGCCCGCACTTCGAGTTCCGCATCCAGCCGGCCGCCGCCCGCACATCCCGCAGAATGCAGCGCTTCTTCCGCCCCTACGCACTGGTCACCATGGCCGGGCCCACAGCCACCGTCTTCCGGGCCCAGACCGGCCCGCACATCGACCGCGACCACCCCGCCTTCGCCGCGATCCTCGGCGCGAGCCCCGTCAGGGACGGCGTCACCTTCAGCACCTGGCGCGTCGCCGTCCGCAAGCTCGGCCCGGACCTCCCACTCTGGCCGCTCAACCGACTGCTCGCCGTCCTGGTCTGGCTCGTCGTACGACGCAACGCCCGCGCCGACCAAGAGATCCTGCGCTGGATGCAGCCCCTCGAGAAACCACTGTGGGTCAAGTCTGACGGCCCCTCCGTCCGGGAATTCCAGCGCTTCTACCACCGTCAGACAGCCAACCCCCACCCACCCGGGGACAGCTGAACCACCTTGCGCGAGCCGGACGCCTCCTCGCCCAGCGGCGGATCGAGGCCATGAGTTGATCTCGAAGTCCTGACGGGGCAGGCGAACGTGGGTATCAGTTGGCCGCCGGCCCCGCCGGCCGCGTCCGTGGTACCGGGCCCCTCGCATCTATACCGGGAAGCCGGGAAGAACGCCGTCCCGGTCTCCGGGCCGGAACGCGAACGCCGCCCCGCCGGGGCTGCCTATGACGCACCGTGGGCGAGTCCGAGGTGCGTCGAGGCCGCAGCAGAGCAGGCAGCGGCCGGGGGTTGGGCAATACCCCCGCCGATCGGGCCCGGCACCCCTCACATCGTGTCGATCCGTGGAAAGACGGACTCCTCCAGCACGATCCCGAGGCCGGCCGCGACCGGGATGGCGATGAGCGCACCGATCACTCCCAGCAGCGCGCCACCGATCACGACGGCGACGACCGTGACGATGGGGTGCACATTGACGGCGTACGTCATGGCCCTCGGCATGATCAGGTAGTCCTCGGCCAGCCGGAAGCCGGTGTAGAAGCCCGCCGTGCCCAGGGCGACCGGGAAGGACACCGCGAGGGCGACCAGGCTGACCACCACACCGCCGATGGTCGAGCCGACCACCGGCACCATGTCCATCAGGGCGACGAACATGCCGAGCACGGCCGCGTACGGCACGTCCAGCGCCACACACCACAGGAACGTGGCCAGGCCCGCGATCGCCGACGTAATCACATTGCCCAGCATGTACCGTCCGACCCGCAGCAGGATCCTCTCGCTGAGACCGACCACACCGGCCCGCCGGCTGAGCGGGACGAAGCGGTAGGCGAAGCGCTTCAGCTGCTCCATGCCCACCATGAGGTAGACGGTCACCACGACCACCAGGGCCGTGCCGGTCACGGCGCTGATGACGATGTGACCGGCCCCGAGCAGCCCCCCGATCACCGCCTGGCCGGCACCCGCTCCGAGCTGCGCGCGGGCCCTGGAGACCAGGTGGTAGCGGTCTTCCAGGCGGCCGAGGGTGGAGTGGTGGTCGTGGAGCTGCTTGAGCCACTTCGGCACGGCCTCGGCGAAGCCGGAGATCTCGTTGGAGATCACGGGAACGACGAGCGCCAGGAAACCGGCCAGTACGGCGAGCAGGCCGATGACCACGAGGATCACCGCGGGGCCCCGGCCGAGCCGGCGTCGCGCCAGCCATGCCACCACCGGCTCCAGACTGATCGCCACGAACAGTGCGAGCAGCAGGAGGGTGAGGATCCCGCTGATCCGCAGCACGGTCTCCAGCATCGTGTAGGCCAGGGTCAGGCCCAGGCCGACGCTGAACGCGGTGGCGAACCACGACGACGTCGGCCGCACCCGGAGGCCGTGCCCGCCATGCGGCTGCCGCGGGTCGTCCGCGGCATCGCCGGACGCCGCACCACCGCGTTCGAAGCCCTTCCCGGCCAGCGCTTCCGCCCTTCTCCTGCTCCACAGTCGAATGATCATCGACCGCCCAATAGCATGGCAGATCTGCATAGATCGGTGTTTAAACGGCACGCACAAGGCGGTGCGGCTCCGTGTCGACAGGGATACTCCTGGAGATCATCATCCCGATCGCCGTAGTGGCCGGTCCGGTCGCGGCGGGCGCCGTGCTGATCGCCCGGCGCCGTCGCCTCCGCGAGCGCTTCGGCCCGGAGTACGACCGGACGCGGGCCACTTGGTCGTCTCGCCGGTGCACGGCTGATGCACGAGCGCGGCTGCCCGACCGAGGGATTTGAGCAGCGGCTCAAGGACCTTTCGGTCGGACACGGCCGCACTTTCGAGCACTACCGCGCCGCTCACGACATCGAAACGCTCAGCGTCCGGAGCAAGGCCACTACGGAGCAGTCGCGGGGCGCCAAGGCGCATTGCCGAGCCCTGTCCGACGAGTTGCTCTCCAACGGCGGGCAGGCACGGCACGCCCGGACCTCAAGGCCCCGAGCGCCGTAGACGTCCGGGACGGAGGAAGGACCTGCAGCTGACCGGCGAGGGCGGGTTGCTCCAGCTGCTGCCCAAGCGGCTGCCGGAGTCCGTGGCCGGCGAGCGGGACACCGGTGGCCGACCGCTGATCGGCAGGCCTGGCCGGCAAGGCCATGCGCTATCCGGGGCGGACAGGCGAGCCGGTCTTGCGCAGGGCTTGGAGCGCTTCCGTGATGCTGTCGACGGTCCGGTCGGGTTGCGGCGTGAAAGCGGGCCAGGTGCGTCCGTGCCGGATCCAGATGGTATGCAGTCCCACAAGCCTGGCACCGATGATGTCGGCGTCGGGAGAGTCGCCGCACATCCAGCCTGCGGTCAGGTCGCTGCCGCAGCGTTCGGCGGCCAGGGCGAAGATTCCGGGATCGGGCTTACGGATGCCCGCCTCCTCGGAGATGCACCAACCGTCGAGGTACCGGGCGAGTCCGGTGTGTTCCAGCACGGCGCCCTGGGTGAGGGTCAGGCCGTTGGTGAGGACTCCGACCCGCCACCCGGATTCGCGGAGCTGTGTGATCTGGTCGAGGACGTGCTGGGGGCACCGGAGGAAGAGCGGGTACCGCTGCTGGTAGGCGTGGTGCAGGACTTCGGCATTGTCACCGATCCGGAACCGGTCTCGGATCCCGGCGAAGAAGCGGTCTCGGGGCTTGAGGCCGTTGTCATCGGCCTCGATGATCCACTCGACGGCCGTCGTGCCCAGTCCCCGTTCACGGGTGAACTCTTCGGCCCACTGCCGCAGGCCCGCCGTGCGGTCCACGAGGGTGTTGTCGAGATCGAAGAGCGCCAAGGGCGGTTTGCGCGGCGGTCCGGCGCCGGCTGCTTGCGGGTGGCCCGTCTGTCCCCTCGGTGCATGCACGCAGGGACTGTAGCGGCTCGGGATGGGCGGTGCGGGCCGGATCGGCGGGGTGTCGGACCGGCGCCGGGCTTGTTCGCGGGCCTGGCGCCAGGAGGGTACGCCGTCGCGGCGGCGCCGGGCCTGGCGCCAGTCGATGACGTGGATGCCGGTGGCGGTGTCCGACCCTGACAGCAGGATGGGACTCCAACAGGGCCGGACAGCATGCCCGGTCCCAGATCTCACACCTGACAAGGGGGTACACACCGTGACCGAGGAGGGCTTTCGCGCCGCCACCGGGGACGAGTGCTCGTCCGGTTTCGAGCAGAGTGCCGAAGACCGGGCGGCCGCCGTGCGGCAGGCCATGGACGGGCTGTGGCAGATCCGCAGGGTGATGAATCCAGCGGCTGGTCAGCCTGTGACCGTTCCGGCGGAATGGGAACGCCGTCAGCCGTTGCGTGCCGTCGCCCTCGCCTTGGAGGCGGCCGGGCTCCCCGCGTCCGCCGTCGGCCCCGACAGCCGGCGCACCGCCGCCGGCTACCGCGTGAGCCACGTCGACGGAGTCCTCCGAGTGGAATGGCTCGGTCCACCCGGCAGCAAGGCCGTCCATGAGCAGCACGAGCAGCTCCAGCGCTGCGCCCAGGCCCTTGAGGACCTCGGCTGGCAGGTCCTGGAGTACCGCGGAGCACGTCGGCACCGCTGGCTGGAGGTCGAGCCGCCGCCCGTGGACACACGGGCGAGAGGAGGCTGCGTGGAGTGAAGGCGCCCGCCATCCGCCACCGGGGGCAGGGCCGGTGTCAGTGGACGCCGCCAGGGTCAGGGACAGGTTGTTGGAGGGAGCGGCTGCGGCAGTGGAAGCAGTCATGGACGCCCCGCAGCCACTGGGACCACTCCCTCGCCCCGCTCGTCGTCGAACTCCTCCCCCAGCTCACTGCCATACAGCAACGCGGCACGGACACCACGACCGGTGCACTGTTGCTGGAGACCTCGCGGTCGGCCGCTCTCGGGGTGGGAACCCAATACGCCGGAAGGGAGCCGTGGCGGTTGTTCCCGCTGGTCAGTGGAGGGACAACATCCCTGGTGGACCTTCGGTGTTCGGCATCGGACGCGAAGGCTTCGCGTCCGATGCCGGACACGATCCGACTGCCGAGGCGACTGGACGGCCGGCATGGCCGGTCCCGCGTGCCGGGCCGCGAGCGTCAGGACCAGGCCGCGAGCGTCGGGTCCAGGCCTCGCCCCTCGCTCGTCATCCGCACCTCATCCTCGACGGACACCCGGGGGTACGACGCCCTACTTCGGTGCCTGGAAGCCGCCGATCTTCTGCTCGAGCAGTTCAGCCAGCCGCAGCGGGGTGCGGTCCTCGAACATCGGACCGATGAGCTGCACTCCCACCGGCAGGCCCTCGGGGGACCGGCCCGCCGGCACAGCGGTGGCGGGCAGGCCGGGCATGGTGGCCAGACCGGCCCAGACGAGCTGGTCGAAGTACGGGTACTCGGCACCGTCGATGTCGATCAGGCGTTCCATCGGATTGGGCTTGTGGTCGTGAGGGAACGCGGGAGTGGGCGTGATCGGACACACCACCGCATCGAACTCGGCGAAGAACTGCCGCCAGCCGTGGCGGTGGAGCTCGCGACGGCCGTTCACCTCCATCCAGTCGCGGTGGCTGAGCACTATCCCGCGCAGCCGCGCCGCATCGAGGCTCCGGTCGTCTGCGCTCAGTCCGGCGGCCTGGGTCCGCAGCTGCTCGTACGATTCGATGGGAAAACGTGCGACGGAGCCCGAGCACAGCAACTGCATGTAGAGCACCGCGGCTTCGGCCGGATCGGGCAGCAGCGGACTGTGCCGTTCGACGCGAGCGCCACCGTCGGCAAGCGCGTCGGCCACCCGGTTCACGCCCGCCCGCACGGCGGATCCGGTCGGAATGAGCGGATGGTCTTCGAGCACCAGGACCCGGAAGTCGCCGAGCCGCTCGTGGCGCGCCGGCGGCAGCGTCAAGTCGTACGCCTTGCCGTGCGTCAGCGGGTCCGGTCCGGCCATGACGTCGAGCAGGAGCGTGAGGTCGCGGGCGGTGCGCGCCATCGGACCGGCGACGGCGAGGTCGAGGTCGACCGGCAATGGCGGTGCCGGCGGCGCGACCATGCCGCGGGTCGCCACCAGCCCGAGTGTCGGCTTGTGCGCGTAGATGCCGCAGAAATGCGCGGGGGTGCGCAGCGAGCCGGCGAGGTCGGAGCCGATGGACAGCGCGCCGAACCCGCACGCCAGGGCCGCCGCCGATCCGCCCGAGGACCCACCCGACGTGCGACCGTGGTCCCACGGGTTGTTGGTGGTGCCGTAGATCTCGTTGAAGCTCTGGATGTCCTGCAGCCCCACCGGCACATTGGTCTTACCCAGCACCACCGCGCCCGCGGCCTTGAGCCGCGACACCTGGACCGCGTCCTCGGTAGGCATGAAGTTCGCCTGTGACGGCATGCCCCAGGTCGTGGGCACCCCAGTCATGTTGTACGACTCCTTGACCGTCACCGGGATGCCGAGCAGCGGCCGGTCCTCACCGCGGGCGCGCGCCTGGTCGGCATCGCGCGCGGCGGCCCGCGCACGGTCGAAGTCCGGCACACAGATCGCGTTGATCTCCATGTCGTCCCGCTCGATACGGGCGATCGCCTCGTCGGTCAGTTCCACCGAGGTCACTTCACCGGCACGCAAGGCAGTTGCGAGTTCTTCGGCCGTCTGAAAATTCCGTTCCATGGATCGGACCGTACTGGCCTCTGGGAGAAGCCACGAAATACCACTTCGCGCAACGGGATACCTGTCTCAGCTCATGTGGGATTGCGCGAAGAGTGAGTGGGGGCATGGGGGGGGGCTTGCCGATCCAGGCATCACCGCGGAGTGCCTTGGCGAGCAGTTCGGCGCACGCGGCCCACTCCTCATCGCCGCGCCGGGGAATCGCGGCCGCCTCCCGGAGGGCAGCGGCCACGGCGCGGGCGCCGCTGGCCGGCATCGTGCGGGGCCCTTCGAGCGGCGGAAGGACAACGGCATGGTGACCGCGGATGGCGTCCGCAGCGGATTCGGTGTCGCCCTCGCATTCGGCGATGACGCGGGGTGCCTGGCAGGCAAGGTCCGGGGCGGCTCGACCGCCCGCGACCAGGGCCATGGCATGAGCTGCGGCGTGAAGTGCGGCGCGGCTGTCGCGGTAGCAGTGCCCGTCCCAGGGCTTCGGCGCAGTCGCAGGGCGTCCGACGGCTGTGAGGGTCGAATACACGTCCCCCTTCCGGCGCGTCACAGTGCACAACCGTGCTGTAGGACGCGCGGGGTTCGCCGGCTGTGTGAGGCATCCCTCTCTCGGCGTCGTGGCGCAGGTGACCTGGGAAGGCTGACCATGTAGTCATGACCTCCTCACCCCGCCCGCCGCACGTCGGTAGCCGACCGGATCCGATAGGCAGGACTACCGCATTCGGTGGAGAGCCCGCTCCCGCCCGCGGGTACCTGCTGGACAACGCGCGCGCCGAGGCGGGCGAGCGATTCGTCTGGCTGGCCGAGCTGTTCGACAGCGTGACGCGCGGGCACTTCGACCGGCTGGGGGTCAAGGCCGGCTCGCGCTGCTGGGAAGTGGGGGCCGGTGGCCCCGGCATCCCGGAGGCGCTCGCGGCGGCCGTCGGCCCGACCGGGCACGTGCTGGCCACGGACATCGACCCGTCGTGGCTGAAGGCAGGCGACGGGTACGAGGTGCGCCGGCACGACGTCGCCGCGGATCCGCCCCCGGAGCCGGGGACGTTCGATCTGGTGCACGCCCGGCTCGTGCTGGTCCATGTACCCGACCGGGCCCGCGCGTTGGCCACGATGGCGGCAGCGCTACGGCCCGGCGGCTGGCTGCTGATCGAGGACGCCGATACCGCTCTGCAGCCACTGGCATGCCTGGACGACAGCGGCCCTGCGCAGCAGCGGGCCAACCGGCTGCGCGACGCGGTCCGGGAGCTGCTGGCGCGCCGCGGCGCGGACCTGCGCTACGGCCGGACATTGCCGCGGGCCTTGCGTGAGGCCGGTTTGGTCGATGTCGCCGCGGCGGGCTCTTTCCCGGTCGGCGGGCCGGCCTGCGACCGGCTGGAGGCGGCGACCATCCGGCACGTGCGCGGCGAGCTGCTCACAGCCGGCCTGGCCGACGACGCCGAGATCGACGCGCACTTGGCCGCCATTGACGCGGGCGAACTCGACCTGACGCTCGCGCCGCTGATCTCGGCCTGGGGACGCCGTCCGGCCGAGTAGCCTCCGGCGCTCGGTCAGGTGCGGATCCAGGCGTTGTCCGACCCACCACAACGCTGTTCGTCGAGGAGGTCAGGCAGCTCGCGCAGATGCGTGCCGCCCGTCACCGGAGCTGGGGCCGGCCCAGATGGACGTCCGTGAGAAGACCAACGAGATCACCTGATTCCAGCGCCTTCTGGACACCGTCGCCGACCTGGCCGGGACGGTGATCACCGCCGATGCGATGCACATCCAGCGCGAGCACGCCGCCTACCTGCTGGGCCGCAAGGCCCACTACATCGTGATCGTCAAGGGAAACCAGAAGCACCTGCGCCGACGGCTGGCATCCCTGCCCTGGAAGGACATCCCGCTGCTGGGCCGCACCAAGCAGACCAGTCACGGACGATCCGAGATCCGCCGCATCAAGGTCGCCACCGTCAAGAACCTGCTGTCAAGAACCTGCTGTTCCCCGCCGCCCGCCAGGCCATCCAGAAAAACGCCGCCGCACCGACCGCAAGACCGGCAAGACCGGCATCACCATCGTCTACGCCATCACGAGCCTGACGGCCGGACCAGCCACCTGCGCCCGGATCGCCGCGCCGCGGCGGCGTGCAGCGCCGGGACACCTTCCGTCCCCACTCCCCCGCAGCCGGCGGGAGGTGTCTGTGTCCCGGCGGCGCTTCACGTCACTGCACCTGCCGGGCCCGGCGAAGTGAGCGGGGATCTGCAGCAGCCACACCGACGTGCGGCCGCCCCAGGGTGTCGAGGGGGGCCCACCAGGGGGGGGCGGGGGCCAGG
>NZ_JBMMMZ010000001.1:423790-563501 GCF_049725035.1 Streptomyces sp. XH2
ACCACCCACACCGCCGGGCGCCCGCCCCAGGGTGACGACGGCGCCCGAAGGGTGGGCGCCGTCGACAGTTCTGGACGCTGTGTGCGGGAGCTGTGTGCCCGCTCACGCGGCCCGCCGGCCGAGCCGGCCGCCGCGGCGGCGCGCTGGGAGCTGATGGACGCCCGGGTCCGGGAGGCCCCGGCCCGACCCGGCAGGCAGCACCTGGGCACGCCGGCGAATGGCTCGTCGCCGCCGCAGCCGAGCGCATCGGTGCACCGGTTCGGCGACCGCTGACACGACCAGGTCATCCAGTCCTCGGGCGGGCCCGAGTGGTCAGGCCGCCACCGCAGGCCGTGCTCCTCGGCCGGGGCGGGGCCGGCCGGCGTCCGGCAGGGCAACAGTCGGCACCCTCCTCCCGGCCCGTACGCAAGACGGCAGCGCAATGTCAGCTTCCAGGGGAGCTACCGCAACCCACCCGGTCCCTTCGTATGCCGGCCGGGCAGGCCGCCTCGTGCCGAAGCCTCAAGACACTGGAAGGCCGAAGCCAAGGGCCGGCTGCTCTGCAGGGCATCCCTCTCCCCGCTCCGCACGACCCACGTCACTTGGTGCGCAGCCCGGGGCGCAGCACGATGCGTAGCCGGTGAGGTCGTCGGGTGCCAGGCCGGGGCCGGAGGTGAGGATGTCCAGCGGAGCGATTGTGGAAACGTCGGCGATCCCGGCCGTCCACCGGAGCAGGACCCGCCCGGGCCCTGGCCGCCTTCCGTCTGTCCTGGCCGGCCGGGGCCGGCACGCCTATGCCGGTCACCGCTGCGCCGCAAGCGGGCTGGGGGGCGTGCACGAGGGTGCGCTCTGGTCACTTGGGGCAGCCTGACGCATCTCGCCCGAGCCTGTTGTCAGTGGCCTATGCAACAGTATGACGATCGTTCGGATATGTAATCGAAAGGACCCTTCGTGCACGCTCATCCTCGCCGGGTTGCGCTCGCAGCGCTGGCCGCCTCGTCGCTGCTGCTCCTGTCCGCCTGCAACAGCGACGCCAGTTCCGGCTCCGGCTCTGAGGCCAAGAAGGGCAAGGCCACCGCTGGCCCGCCGGTCCCCGCCTATATCACCGCCGCGCAGGCCGAGCAGGCCCTCGTCGCCGTCGAGGATCTGCCTGCCGGCTGGAAGGTCGAGGCCAACGTGAGCATGGACAAGTCGCAGGGCGCGGAAGAGGACGCCGTCACCGGCGCCAAGCCCGAGTGCGCTCCGATCACCAGCGTCCTCAACAGCGGGCGCCTGGAAGAGGATTACAAGGCTAACCACGAGCGGATCTTCACCAAGCAAGGGAGCGATCAGAACCTGCTCGCCCAGGACGTCAGCGGCTACCCACGTGCTCAGGCGGAGAAAGCCATGGCCGGGCTGCGCAACGCCGTCGAGAAGTGCGCGGCCTTCACCGGCAAGCAGAACGGCAAGAAGGCGACGGTCACCGTGAAGAAGACCGCGGAACAGCAGAAGCACGGCGATGAATCCATCACCTACACCGTGAGGATCGTCGCCGGCGACACGCAGATGGACTTCGATATGGGCACCATCCGCAGTCACGGAGCCGTCACCACGGTCCTGAACAACTACGGTGCCCATGGCGACCGAGGCAAAGAAGCCTTCTCCAAGGCCCTGGCCAAGGCCGCTGAGAAGCTGACCGCGGCCGCCGCGCACACCGCCTGATCCCATCATCACGATCACCAGGCACTCCTGCCGGGCGCCCGGCGCGGTGCAGCGCGGGGCCCAGGAGGACTGCCTGGCGACCGCTCTCGCCGGCCGAGGCGGCCTCCCCCGGGATCAGGCCGCCGCTCGCCGGGCCCCGCCCAGTTCGACAGCGGTTTCGAGGCGTACCGCGCCCGTTGTGCCCCTCACTGGCGGCATGGTGCAGGGTGGACCCCATGCTGAGCGATCATCAGGAGTGCGATGTGGTCGTCACGGCGGTGGCGGCCCGGCCCGTCGCGGAATGGTGCCCCAGGCCGTCTCGTGACGCAGCGACCTGGACAACGGCACCGGGGGCACACGGTGTGGATCCTTTGGAGGGACGAGCGTACCCAGATGCGTTCCGCTGGTGGCGGGCTCCGCCCTGGGCCCGGCGGTCAGCGATAGTAGGGCTCGACCGCCGCCCGTACCTCGTCGAGCAGCGCGGGGCCGTCCTGCGGCACGGGCGGTCGGCTGCTGCCCGGCCTGATGGCCAGGAGCTGTTCGTTGGACAGGGCGAACACCACTCGCCGCAACCCTGCCCATTGGATGACGGCCTCGCACATCCCGCACGGCTGGCAGCTGGTGTACATCGTGGTGCCTGCCGCCGTCTGCGCGTCGAGTTCTCTTGCGGCCCACCTCGCCAATTTGAGTTCCGGGTGCGCGGTGATGTCGTTGTCGGTGACGGTGGTGTTGTGCTCCTCGGCCAGGATCGTCCCGTCCGGTCCCGCCAGCAGAGATCCAAAGGGCGGGTTGCCGCTCGCGCGCGCCTCGGCCGCGAGAGAGATGGCCTGTCGGAGGAGGGTGTGGTCGTCGGATGTGGTCATGACTGCTCCATCACGGTGCGGGGTGGGGTGGGGTGCCGGGCGGGAGAAGGTGCGCGGCCACGGTGGCGAGGGCCTGCCAGGCCGCCTGCGGGTGACATGTCGCGCGGGGGTCGCCCGGGTAGGTGTCGAGGACGACGGACTTGGCGCCCAGCTGCCGCAGTTGGTCGAGGTCGTCCATGATCTGGTCGATGGTGCCCTCACCGGCGAGCCGTCCCGCTCCGTCGACCGGTTCCTTGGTGAGTCGCAGGGCGATGCGGGGAGCCAGGGCGGGCACGGGCAAGTGTTGCTCCTCCGCGTACGTCTCCAGCCTGCCTGCGGCTTCGCGCAGCCACGGCACGGTGGGGCGCAGCGGATGCCATGCGTCTCCGAACCGTACGGCCCGGCGCAGCCCCGCGTCGCTGTTGCCGCCGACCCACACCGGGATCCGGCGGATTCCGTACGAGGCGGTGTCCTTCCAGGCGGCTCGGATGTCCCGCAGATGGCCGTCGGTCAGCTGTCCGCGCTGTGAGAACGGGATGCCGAGGGCAGTGAACTCCTGCCGCGCCCAGCCCACTCCCACGCCGAGGACCAGCCGGCCGCCGCTCAGCTCATTCAGATTGGCCGCCATTCGGGCGGTGAGCAGCGGGTGCCGGTAGGGAGCGATGAGGACCGTCGTGCCGAGCTGGATACGGGTGGTGAGGCCGGCCAGCCAGGACAAGGTGGTGAAGGGCTCGTAGAAGGGTGCCGGATAGCGCTCGGCGACATCCGGTGTCATGGCTATGTGGTCCGAGAGCATCAGTAGGTCGAAGCCCAGGCCCTCCACGGTCCGAGCCCAGCTTCGCAGCACTCCGGGGTCAGTGCCCGGGCCGAAATTGGGGACGTTCACTCCGATCTTCATAGGGCCCAACCCTAGGCAGGACGTATGGGTCGTCAGAAGGGATTCCCGCCTGTTCAGAGGCGGTTCAGCCGTGGATCCGCCCGTAGAATGGGCGTATGACCGAGAGTCTCGACGTGACGGACTGGGCGATCCTGACGGAAGTCCAACGGGAGGGCCGGATCCCGTTCACCGAGCTGGCGCGGCGGGTGAACCTGAGCGCGTCGGCGACCAAGGAGCGGGTGCGCCGGCTCGAGGAGGCCGAGGTGATCACGGGGTACCGCGCGGAGGTGAATCCGGAGCGGACCGGTTACCCCGTCATGGCGGTGGTCCGGCTCAAGTACCCGGGACCGGGAACCCGGCACGAGCCGCTGCGTCGGCTGCTGGAGGAGCGCCCGGAGATCCTGGAGTGCCTGCGCACCACCGGAGACGACTGCTACGTCATGAAGGTGGCAGCCACGTCGACGGCCCACTTGGAGGAGATCGTCGAC
The DNA here is from genome assembly GCF_049725035.1 of Streptomyces sp. XH2. Taxonomy (NCBI): domain Bacteria; kingdom Bacillati; phylum Actinomycetota; class Actinomycetes; order Kitasatosporales; family Streptomycetaceae; genus Streptomyces; species Streptomyces sp. XH2. The sequence continues at coordinate 427,657 of NZ_JBMMMZ010000001.1, forward strand.
GAGCTGGCCGAGTTCGGGAGCACCACCACCAACCTCGTTCTCAGCCGGACGCTCCCGTTGCGCGGCCCGGGGGTACCTCGGGTGAACACCGTCAGGTAGGCGCTGACGTGGCGCGGACGCCACTCCATCGGCGGGACCCGGCCCGGCGCCCAGCAGCGGCGATCGCCCCAAGTACCCGGGAGGATCGGGGCGGCGACGAAGAACAGGAACGGGTCAGCCGGTTCCCGAGGCGGTTCGACTGAGACCAACCCATTACGCCAGGAGGGCTCGCCAGCGGTCGGTCGACTCCACCATGTCCAGGGTGACCCGCTCCAGGAACGTCCCCACCTTGGCCAGCCGCTGTCCCACGGGAGTGTCCAGCCCGGATGTCCGCGCCGCCGCCATCGCGACCTGCGCCGCCTCCAGCGTCTGCCGTGAGCTGATCACGATCGATCGGTACCAGGCGTCGTCGTCGACCACGTAGATGTCGCGACGCCGTTGCGGATCGTGCTCGCGCCGGACATACCCGTGCTGGACCAGGTAGTTCACGGCCACGGAGACGGAGGCCGGGCTGACCTTCAGTCTGCGGGTCAGCTCGGCTGCGGTGCGCTTGCCGTCTTCGGACAGCAACAGGTCGAGGTGCACGCGCGCCATCATCCTCGGCAGCCCCGACCTGACCGCCATCTCGACGATCTCCTCTTCCCTCGCTCCGCCCGGCACTCCGGTCGCGCGTGGGGGTGACGGCGTGCCACGCCGCGCCCGCTGGGCTGTCGCCCGGTGGGCGTGCTGGGGCCGGTAGCCGCTGGGGCCGCCGTTGCGTCCGACCTCCCGGCTGATCGTCGAGGTCGGCCGTTCGAGCCGTCTGGCGATCTCGGCGTAGGGGAGCCCGTCGGCGAGTCCGGCCGCTATGCGCTGGCGTTCCTGCTGGGTCAAACGTCCTCCTGGCATGCCGTCAGTATTGCCTTCGCCGCCATCCATTGCAACGCACCATTGCGTTCGACCTCAGCGTCATTGCATCAAATTCCCGCCATTGACCTGCAGATACGCCCTCACATCGATTGACGCTTCCATGAATGCAACGTAGCTTTCGAGTTGAGCCAAACACGCACTATCGCGATATCGCGTACCGTCACGGAAATGAGGAATGGTCATGGGTGAGTCCCTGCACACCGTTACGACGATGCCGACGGCTCGTCAGCCCGGCTGTCCCTTCGACCCGCCGGCAGAGCTGATAGACGCCCGCCGGCACGGCCCCATCAGCAGCTACACCTTCCCCGGCGGAAAGCCCGGCTGGCTGATCACCGGATATGACTTGGTCCGCTCGGTCCTGGCCGACTCGCGGTTCAGCTCACGCAGGGAACTCATGCTCCACCCGACCATCGACTACGGCGACATGGAGGCCCCTCCGGCACCGCCCGGCGAGTTCCTCCTCATGGACGAGCCCCAGCACAGCCGCTACCGGAAGCCGCTGGTGGGCAAGTTCACCGCACGGCGGATGCGACTGCTCACCGAGCGCGTCGAGCAGATCACCACCGAGCACCTGGACGCCATGGAGAAGGCCGGCCCGCCGGCCGACCTGGTGACCGCGTTCGCCAAGCCCATCCCCGCCATCATGATCTGCGAGCTGCTGGGGGTGCCGTACGAGGACCGCGGCTCCTTCCAGGAACAGGTCGAGTCGTTCATGAACGGCGAGACGAACGACGAGGACCTGATGGCGGCCTACACCGCGACCCAGGACTACCTCGCGGAGCTGGTGGCCGCCAAGCGCGCGCATCCCACCGACGACGTGCTCAGCGACCTCACCGACACCGATCTGACCGATGAGGAGCTGAAGGGGATCAGCCTGATTCTGCTCGCGGCCGGGTTCGACACCACCGCGAACACGCTGGCTCTCGGCACCTTCGCACTGCTGCAGCACCCCGAACAACTCGCCGCGCTGCGCGCCGATCCCGCGCTCACCGATCAGGCCGTGGAGGAACTGCTGCGGTATCTGAGTGTCGCCAAGACGTTCATGAGGACGGCGCTGGAGGACGTCGAGCTGGGTGGCCGGATCATCAAGGCCGGCTCGCCGGTGATCCTGTCGTACAACACCGCCAACCGCGATCCCGAGCGCTTCACCGATCCTCACGTGCTCGACCTCCGCAGGCAGGACGGCGGGCACCTGGCCTTCGGTCACGGCATCCACCAGTGCCTGGGGCAGCAACTGGCCCGCGTCGAGATGCGGGTCGCCTTCCCCGCGCTGCTCAACCGCTTCCCCACGCTGCGCCTGGCGGTACCGGCCGAGCAGATTGCCCTGCGCCCGGAGACCGCGGACATCTACGGGGTGAAGAGCCTTCCGGTCACCTGGGACGTGTGACCGCGAGCCGGTATCGGGTCCGGGCCGGCTGCGGTTCCAGGCCGGCTACGGTCGCCCGCCACCACTGTGGTTACGCACCTGCGGTTGCTCACCTGTGGTTGCTCACCTGCGGCGATCGCACCCGCCTCGCGCCCTCCGCCGACGGTCCGCCCCCAAGCCGGCGTCGGGCGCAGGGCTCCCGGGCTCGCGCCACGGCCACCGCAACCGTCGGCGGACCGCGGCCCCGGCTAAACGCGGGGGCCGGATACGGCCGGTTCCCGGGTGAAGGCAAGGGCAACCTTCCGCAGCGCCGCCTCCAGATCCCGGCCCAGCCGCCGCATCCGCGCCCGGCCGTGCACAGCGGTGTCGTACTCGACCTGTACGGTCAGCCTCCCGTCGTAGGTGAACGCGGTCAGCTTCGGCGGCATCCCCTCCGCCATCGCGTACACCTCGTCGCGGACGACGCTCAGCCCTGCGGGCGTCGGGTGACGGGGTATCCGGCCGACGTTGGAGACGGCGATCGTCGGCTGAGCGCGAAGGGCGGCCGCCTCCTGCGCGCTGCGGACCCGCTGCGCAGCGAGAAGGAAGCGCGCGGGGTCGCGCCGGGCGAGGGCACCACGGACATCGGCGCAGACCTCGCGGCCGAGGGCGACGGGATCCGCGCCGGCGTCCACCGCCAGCATCGTGCCGAGTCCGGAGGCGCAGTTGAGCACGGTGCTCGCAGGCAGCTCGGGCCGGAGCGAGGAGCGCAGGTCCGCGGCGTTGCCGCAGATCATCGGCAGCGCGCCCGCCTCGGGTGCCAGCCGTGCCCGGACCGCGGCGAGCACGGCCCCGCAGAGCAGGCCGTTGACGGTCAGCCCGTGCGCGCGAGCGGTGGCGACGAGCGCCTCGGTGGTCGCGGTGTCGAGCTCGATGCGGTCCAGCGCGAAGCGGCCCAGCGAGTCGTCGGCCGTCCCGTCGCCGTCCGGTCTCAGCGTGGCGGGCTCCGGTCCGCCGGCGGCGGCCCGGGCCAGCAGGTCGAGGAACTCGGTGACCTCGGCGTCGGTCACGACGGAGGCGAGCCGGGTGTCCACCGCGTCCGGCAGCCGGCACTCGACCGGGGCAGGCAGAGCGGTGCCGGAAGCCAGCGCGGTGTAGCGCCGCCACATCTCGTCGAGCAGCGCGAAGGCGGACCGGCCGTCGGCGATCCCGTGGTGGACCACGAGCACCACCCGGCTCGACCATCCGTCGCGCAGCAGATGTCCCCGGAACAGCCCGGATGCCCAGTCCTGCGGGGAGTTGATCAGCCGGAAGTACGCCTCCTCGCCGCCCTCGGTGACGCCAGTGACGTCGGTGACGTCGAGCTCCGGGCGGAAGTCCTCCTGCAGCCGGAACGCCAGAGCCCCTCCGCCCATGCTGCCTCCCTCCGCGACCACCCGGCAGCGCAGTAGCGGATGCACGGCCGCGAGTCCGGCCAGGGCGCGCCGCAGCAAGCCGGCGTCCACGGTGCCGCGCACGGCCGACCCGATGAACAGGGGCATGCCGGCAACCGGAACGCTCCCGAACCGCGCCGACGCGCTGAAGTAGCTGGTCTCGAAGGGGGAAAGGGCACGCTGCGCGGTCATCTCGGACTCCGTGGCTGAGGTCTCGCCGCCCGGCTGCGGCGACGCCCACCACCCTTCCGGCCCGTGCCGGGCGGGAGAATGGGGCCAGGTACCGCTCCAGGGTGGACCTGGCACCCCTGGGGTGAGGGGGGCAACGGGTGCACGCCCGAGGACCACCTCGGCGAGAGTGACGACGTGCTCATGGGCACTGCCCGCGCCTGGATGCTGATCAAACCCGTACTACGGTCCGCACCCACGTCACGCCCACGGACCGTCGCCGAACACCTCGCCCTCGACGCGGGCGACACACACGATCAGCCTTCGTGGTCACCGCCTCGTGACCGACCAGCCGCCCGGCGACGTCAGGTGCGACGAAAGCCCCACGCCGACCGAACTGTTCGCCGCCTTCCTGGCGTCCTGCACGGCTCACACCTCCTGCACGGCGTTGCCGATGCCGACCCCGGGCGCAGGTGCGGTACCTGCCGCGGAACGACGCCGGGCCGGCGCCTTCCGTCCGGCGTCGCAACGGCGACCGGTCTCATGGGCTACCCGACCCGAGCATCGTGCGCATCTGCGCGATCTCGGCGGTCTGGGAGGTGATGATGCTGTCGGCCAGCCGTTCGGCCGGACCGTACTGCCCTTCTTTCTTCTCGGTGCCGGCCATGTCGATCGCGCCCTGGTGGTGAGCGATCATCATGGTCAGGAACATCCGGTCGAAGGCCGAGCCGGTGGTTCCGCGCAGGTCGTCCATCTGCCGGTCGGTCATCATGCCGGGCATGCCGGCAGGGCTGCCGTGACCCGTGCCGCTCATGCCCCGAGGCACCGGCTCGCCCCAGGCGTTCAGCCAGGCCGTCATGGTGTCGATCTCAGGAGCCTGCGCCTTCTTGATCTTCTCGGCCAGGGCTTTCACATCGCCGGAGGAAGCGTGGGCCTCGGCCATCTCCGACATCACGATCGCCTGCCGGTGATGCGGGATCATGCCCTGGGCGAAGGCGACGTCGGCCTGGTTGTGCTGCCCGGCCGGAACGGACGGCGAGGCCGAGGTTGCGGCCGGGCCGGTCACCGAAGCCTGCGCGGTGGACGGCGGACGGCCGGAGCCGCTTTTGCCTCCGCAGCCGACCAGCACGAGTGCCATGACCGGTACGGCCGCCGTCATCAGGACGCGCCGCCGCAGGCCCCGAGCCATGCTCATCCGGCCGTCCTCCTGGAGGGAATACCGCGTACGTTCAGGACATACCTAACGGATGTGGCAGCGGAAAGCCGGGCACCGCGCCGCTCCGGGACCGGACATCCGCCTTCGGAGGCCGCGGCTGCACCGCCGGCACGGGCGGACACCGCCACACGCGCATCGAGGCCACAGCGCGGCCTCGCCCACGGTGGCCTGCTGGTCACCGCGAGGCGCGGCGCGGTGACCAGCTGCGGCCCAAAGGGCCGGTCGGCCCCGGAGCAGGGGTGTCCGGCCCTGCAGGGCGCCCGAGTACGTGGTGTGATGGAGATGGCGGATGGGACCCCGTGGGGGCCGGGGGAACTGTTGACGGCGGGAACTGCTGACGGCCGTGCACCGCGTGATCAGGATCCGCGGGAATCGGATGGAGCCTCTCCGGACCATGCAGCCGCCCGCCCGGGGCCGCCCGGCGCACCAGGCCCATCGGATCCCTCCGGCGCACAGCAGGGAGGCAGCGGTGTCCCCGATCCGACGCGTCATTCCGTTCGCCGAGCTGGGCCGGGCCGACGTGGGTCTGGTGGGCGGCAAGAACGCCTCGCTCGGCGAGCTGATCGCCCATCTGGCTCCGGCCGGCGTCAAGGTGCCCGACGGGTTCGCCACCACCGCCGACGCCTTCCGCGAACTGCTGGGCACGGAGGGACTGGGCGACCGGATCGCCCGCCACGTGTCCGCATTGCACGACGGTGCCCCACTCGCTCAGGTGGGGGCCGCGATCCGTGCCGACGTCATCGCGACACCTCTGCCGGCCGCGCTGGAGAACGAGATCACCAAGGCGTACGCCCGGCTCGCTCACGAGGCCGGGCGTACCCGTCCCGACGTGGCCGTGCGCAGCAGTGCGACGGCCGAGGACCTTCCGGAGGCGAGTTTCGCCGGCCAGCAGGAAACGTTCCTCAACGTACGCGGGCCAAAGGCGCTGCTGGACGCCTGCCATCGCTGTTACGCGTCGCTGTTCACCGACCGGGCGATCGACTACCGGGAACGGATGCGCTTCGACCAGCTCTCGGTGGCCTTGTCGGTCGGCGTGCAGCTGATGGTCCGCTCCGATCTCGGCGGAGCCGGGGTGGTGTTCACCCTCGACACCGAGACGGGCTTCCCGGACGCCGTCGTCATCAGCGCCGCCTGGGGTCTGGGCGAGAGCGTGGTGAGCGGGCAGGTGGACCCCGACGAGTACGTGGTCTTCAAACCGCTGCTCGGCGATCCGGCGCTCAACCCGGTGATCCGGGTGGCCGTCGGTGCCAAGCGGGGCAAGGTCGTCTACGCGGAGGGCGGGCTCACGCACACCGTCGGGACCACCGAGGCCGAGCGGGCGTCACGCGTGCTCGCAGACGGCGAGGTGCGAGCCCTCGCCGGGTGGGCCGTAGCCGTCGAGGAGCACTACGGGACACCGATGGACCTGGAGTGGGCCAAGGACGGCCGCACCGGGGAGATCTTCGTGGTCCAGGCCCGGCCGGAGACCGTACGCTCCCGCAGCAGCAACACCGTCCTGCGACGGTACCGTCTCACCGGATCCGGCGAACGGCTCGCCACCGGCATCGCGGTCGGGGACGCGGTGGGTGCCGGTCCCGTGTGCGCACTGGGGAGCCCGGTGGAGCTGGAGCGTTTCCCCGCCGGGTCGGTGCTCGTCACGACGGTCACCGACCCGGACTGGGAGCCGCTGATGAAACGGGCCGCCGCGATCGTCACCGACCACGGCGGGCGCACCTCTCACGCCGCCATCGTCAGCCGCGAGCTGGGCGTGCCGGCGGTGGTCGGCACCGGCGACGCCACGACCGTGCTGACCGACGGCCGGTCCGTCACGGTCTCGTGCGCCGAAGGGTCGCAAGGGCACGTCTACGCCGGCCGGGTCGGCTTCGAGGAGTCGGAAGTCGATCTGGCGGGACTGCCACGGACCAGGACCAAGGTCATGCTGAACCTCGCCGACCCCGATGCCGCCTTCCGCTGGTGGCAACTGCCCGCGGACGGCGTGGGCCTGGCCCGTATGGAGTTCATGGTGGCCCACCAGGTCAAGGTGCACCCGATGGCGCTGGTCCACCCCGAGCGGCTGACGCACGAGGACCGCCGCGCCGTCGACCGGCTCACCGAGGGGTATCCCGATCCCGCCGAGTACTTCGTCGACCGGCTGGCCCGGGGAGTGGCCACGATCGCCGCCTCGCGCCGGCCGGCGCCGGTGATCCTGCGCACCAGCGACTTCAAGACCAACGAGTACGCCAAGCTCGTCGGCGGCACACCGTTCGAGCCGGCCGAAGCCAACCCGATGATCGGATGGCGCGGCGCCAGCCGTTACTACAGCGACGGTTACCGCGACGGCTTCGCCCTCGAGTGCCGCGCCGTCCGGCGCGTGCGCGAGGAGTTCGGGCTCACGAACACCGTGGTGATGATCCCGTTCTGCCGCAGCACGAACGAGGCCGACCGGGTCCTGGAGGTCATGGCGCAGGAGGGCCTCGAACGAGACCGGTACGGCCTGCGGGTCTACGTGATGGCGGAGATCCCGGCCAACGTCATCCTGGCCCGGGAGTTCGCCGAACGCTTCGACGGCTTCTCCATCGGCAGCAATGACCTCACACAGCTCACGCTCGGAATCGACCGCGACTCGACGGAACTGGCCGCCCTGTTCGACGAGACGAACCCGGCGGTGACCCGCAGCATCGAGAACCTCGTCACCGCCGCCCACGACGCGGGCCGGCCGGTCGGGCTGTGCGGCCAGCGCCCGAGTGACGACCCCTCGTTCGCCGCGTTCCTCGTCGGCGCCGGCATCGATTCCATCTCTGTGGCTCCGGACAGCTTCGTCACCGTCAAGCAGCACGTGGCAGCGGCCGAACAGCAGTGATGCCGGTCGTCGCCGACAACCCGCCGGGGAAGCGTCGCGGCTGCCACCGAGGCACTGGGAGGTACGGATCGACGACGTGACGAAGGAGGTCGACCGCCTCACGCCCGTCTGACACGCCGGAGACGCAGCCCGCCGGCCGGCGGGCATCGAATCCGCCCGCCGGAACGACCCGGGTGATCAAGAGGATGGAGTCGTCATGGGTACCCCGCAAGAGGGAGCCTCCAGCACCGGTCCCGCACACCCTGGTGACATCGGGCGGCGTGTGGCTCAACGCCGCCGGGAGCTGGGGCTCACACGGGAGGAGGCGGCCGCCCGGGGCGGGCTGGCACCCGGATACTTCGAGTACGTGGAAACGCGTCCTGCCGTCCTTCAGGCGGACGCGCTCACCCGGCTGGCCGACACGCTCCGGACCTCCGTTGCCTACCTGCTGGGTGCCGATGCCGGTCTGCCGCCCGGAAATGCCGGGGCGAACGCCGCTCCTCCCACTCTGGAAGAGCTTCCGGCCGGGGAGTGCTGGGAGCGGCTCTCCGCCGCCGGCGTCGGACGCGTGGTGTTCTCCACCCCCGTGGGACCCGAGGCGGTTCCCGTCAATTTCCAGACCGTCGAGAACGAGGTCGTCTACCGCACGGCCGCCGGCAGCGTCCTCGCCAAAGTCGGTGGTGAGCCGGTGGCACTGGAAGTGGACAGCATCGACTACGCCCTCGGAGAAGGATGGAGTGTCCTTCTCAGCGGCACCGCCGAGCTGATCGACGATCCCGGGACCGTGCGGCGCCTGGAGGAAGAGGCGAACCCTCTCCCATGGGCGGGCGGTTCCCGGAACGTGTGGGTGCGCATTCACATCACCCGGATCTCGGGGCGGGCCACCCACGCTCGCGGGGCTCCACCGTCCCGGTGACCGCGCGTCGGGCACGTGCCGGACGGACCTCGGCAGGTCGGAGCGCGGGAACTCCGGGCGGCGTGTGCCCGCCCGCGCACCGCCGGATGGCGGACTGCAGGATCGTCCTGCGCCGAAGCCGCCTGCGAGTCCGGGCCGCCCGATACGTCCACGACGTGGATCCCGGAGCAACCGGCGGCCGCCCGTGTGTGCCGCCCCGTGCGGCCGCAGGCTCACCGGCAGTGACCCGCCCGCCGGCCCCGCCATGTCGCAGCGGCGGACCGTCCCGGTACCCGGGCGGGCAGCGATCCCGGGCGACGGCCCAGGATCCTGTCCTGCCCCTTCCCGGACGTCTCAGGCAATCGGATCAGGCAGCAATCGGATCAGGCGCCGCCATCCGTTCCCGGGAGAGACATCCGGACATCCCGAGTGGCATGTCGAGCCGTGTTCTCCCAAGGTGGTAGGCGTCTGCAAGCGGACGTCCCGCGCGCCCCGCGGTGGGCTCCGGTTGTTTCCGCAGGAAGACGAGGATCGGGCATGGAGATCAAGTACGCCATGAGCTCGCCGCCCGCCTGTGTGCCCCCGGACGCCTCTTTGGCGGAGACGGCCCGGCACATGGCCGATGCCGGGGTCGGAGCGCTGCCTGTGGTGCAGGACGACGGCGTCATCGGGGTGATCACCGATCGGGACCTGGTCGTACGGGCGATGGCCCACGGGCTGTCGCCCGCGCTGAGAGTCGAGGACGTCATGTCGGGCGACCCGGTCACCGTGGAACTCGACACTCCTGTCGCGGCCGCGCTGCACGCCATGCGGTCGATCAAGGCCCGCCATCTGCCCGTGGTGGACAAGGGAAGGCTCGTGGGCATGGTCTCCTTCGACGATCTGTTCTCGTACCTGTCCGTCGAGCTGGGGGCACTGGCCGAGGTGGTCAACGCGGTCCGCAAGACGCCGAACCCCTTCGGCACCCGGTGATCGCCCCCAGGACTTCTCCTTGAGCGGTGCGCCGAAACTGAGAGGCCGGCCACCAGGAGCAGCGCCGCAGGATGCGGGAAGGCCCGGCCGTCACGGTGGCTCTCCGCTGCCGGACGGGCTGTAGAGGTCGAGCAGGCAGGTGCGGGCGGACCTCAGCCTGCGGCCGATGACCTCGACGACATAGACGAGCAGCGCGTGGTCGAGCGCCGGGTCCTTCGCCGCAGAGTTCGATGACGGCCTCGGCGCCGAACTCCCGGGCACGCACGGGGCTGGTGGCCTCGGCACCCAGGTGCCACGTGTGGGGCGGCACAGCCACGACCAGCCCAGGAGTTCTCCGGGACCCACCACGTCCACGACAGCGGGCCGACGGCCGGGGACATGAAGGTCGAGGTCGACCGAGCCGGCGCGGACGACCACGGACGACCCAGAAGCGGCCGGCGCCTGTGCCCTCCTCGAAGAGGCGCGCGCCCAGGGGGAACGACACCTCGCGGGCGAGGGACATCATTTCGGTCGGGGCGGAACGGCCCGTCGGAGAAGACCCCACGCCATGGGCCCGCGGCCCGTCGGCGGACGAAAAGTCCAGGTGGGACTGTTCGGCCTATGCCTGTCGCGAGCGATGGAGTCACTCTGGAGGTGAGTAGGTGGTCACCGCCTGAGGAGGTCGCATGGCCACTCCGGACCGGCCGCCCGGCGCACAGCCCGGTCCACCGGGCCCGAGCCCCGGCCGCTTCACCCGACGACGGCTGCCCCTGCCGTTCGGCGGGACGCACGCCTGGCTCGACGCCGTGCTGACACTCATGGTGATCATCGGCCTTGCGACGGTCCCGCTCGTGGTGGGCACCGCCGTCTACTCCTCCCAGACGCGTATCGCACACGCTCAGTCCGCGGAACGGCACCAGGTGACCGCCCGGCTCGTCACGGACGCCCGGGAAATCCCGCAACGCGCCAGGAACGGTGGACCCGACCTTCAGGACGCACGGGTGAGCTGGACGAACGAAAGGGGCGATACCGCCACGGGCACCGCCCGTGTGCCGACGGGCACACGCGAGGGCTCCGAGGTGCGCATCTGGGTGAACCGGTCGGGCTCCGTCACCGATCCTCCCCTGAGTCGGCCGTCGGCCATGGCCACGGCCTGGCTCACCGGTGGTCTCATGGCCTCACTGGTGATCGGAGCGGCTCTGGGCACACGGCGGGTGCTCGTCGTCCTGCTCGACCGCAGGCGGTACAGGCACTGGGAGGCGGAGTGGGAACAAGTCGAGCCCGAGTGGTCCGGACGGGCCCGCGGATGAGGCACCTCGGCGTGCCGCCCTCGCCCGGCCGCATGCCGGCGGGGGACTGAGACACCACCCCGGAGACCGGGCCGAGGTCCCGGAAAGGAACCCGTTGAACGACAGGAAGCTCCCCCTGGTCGCCGGCGTCTCCCGCGCGGAGACCATGGTCCGGACCGTCGCCTGGGCAGCCGGGGAAGCGGCCCTGCGGGGTCTCCCGCTGCATCTGGTGCACGCGGTGCAGTGGCCGCCGGCGCCGCGTCACGGGGCCGTCCGGCCCCAAGGCCGGACCCGGGGTCCCCGTGCACGCGCAACGGATCGGAGGCACGGTGGAAGGGCGGGCGGGACGGCGCTCCGGGGCCGCTCCCCTGGCACCCCGGAGGTGAGGATGACCGGCGCTTCGCCAGCGGCAATGAGGCTCCGCCCGGGACTGCTGTCCTTCCTCGGCGGCGTCGGCACCGTGACCGGCAGCAAGTTCATGATCGAGACCGATCACGTACGGATCCTGGTGGACTGCGGTCTCTTCCAAGGCCTGGCCGACCTCCGCCGCCTGAACTGGCGGCGCTTCCCGGTCGACGCCTCGGCCGTCCACGCCGTCGTCCTCACCCACGCTCACCTCGACCACTGCGGATACCTGCCCAGACTGGTCAGGCAGGGCTTTCACGGGGACGTGTTCTGCAGCGCGAACACGGCCCGGCTCGCCGAGATCGTGTTGCGCGACAGCGCCCGGCTGCAGGTGGAGCAGGCCGACCACTGCAATCGCTACGGCCACTCGAAGCACCACCCCGCGGAGCCCCTCTACGACGAAATGGACGTCGATCGCACGATGCGGCTGTTCCGGACCGTCGAGCACGGCGTGCGGACGGAGGTCGCCCGGGACACCTCTCTGGTCCTCCACAACGCCGGGCACATCCTGGGCTCCACCTGGGCGCTGCTCACCCTGGAGGACGGGCACACCCTGGCCTCCAGCGGTGACCTCGGCAGGCCGGTGCACCCCCTGTTGCGCCCGCCGGAGCCCTTCACCGGCGCCGACGTACTGCTGCTGGAGTCCACGTACGGCAACCGGCGTCACGACACCGACAGCAGCCGGGCGGTGTTCAGAGAGGCGCTGAGCAGGACGTTCGCGCGGGGCGGGACCGTAGTGATCCCCGCCTTCGCCGTCGACCGCACCGAGGTCGTGCTGCACGAGCTGGCCGGTCTCAGGCGGGCCGGCGAGCTCCCGCCGGCGGTGCCCGTGTACGTGGACAGCCCCATGGCGCTGGCCGCACTGCACGTCTACGAGGACGCCCTGGCCGCACGAGCACCGGAGATACGGCCGGAGGTGGTGGAAGCCGGAGCGCCCGTCCTGGACCCGGCGCCCTTCTCCGCCGCCCGTTCGGTGGAGGAGTCGACGGCCGTCCAGGAGGTGGCAGGGCCGGCCGTGATCGTCTCCGCGTCGGGGATGGCGACCGGCGGCCGCGTCCTGCGCCACCTGGCTCGGTGCCTACCCGATGCGCGGAACACGGTCGTCGTCGTCGGATTCGCCGCCCGGGGCACCCGGGCCCGTGACCTGGTCGACGGCGCGCGCACGCTCAAGATGCTCGGCGGCTACGTGCCCGTACGCGCGGAAGTCGTGAGCGTGCCGGGGCTGTCGGCCCACGCGGACGCGGCCGAGCTCCTGGGCTGGCTCCGCGGCGCCCCCGCGCCGAGCGCGACGTATCTCGTGCACGGCGAGCCGGAGTCGGCCGCGGTGTTGCGGACCCGCATCGAGCGGAGCCTGCGGTGGACCGCGGTGGTGCCCCGGTCCGGCGAGCGGGTCCTGGTCCGCTGAGTCTCTCCTGCCAAGGCATCGAGAAGGAGGCATCACGTGGTCGATACGGCGCACCGAGGCCCCTGCTGCCGCCCGGGCGGTCTGTGATGCCGGCCGGCACCGGTCTTCTGCGACCGGGTGACGCCCCGGGCCCCGGCGCCCCTTCCCCGGCGGACCGGTCCGAAGTGCAGACGCTGCCGCCGCCGGCCGTCTTCGCCGCCCTGGACAGCAGCCCCAGCGGTCTGCCGGACGCGGAGGCGGCGTCGCGCACCGTACGCTTCGGGGCGAACGAGCTGCCGCGTACGGCCCGCAGGGCACCTTGGCGGCAGCTGGCCGCCCAGTTCACCGACCTCTTCGCCGTCGTGCTGATCGTCGCCTCGGCGATCACCTTCCTCGCCTGGGGACTCCAGCACCCGAGGGACATGGGGACGCTGCAACTGGCCATCGCCATCCTCGGCGTGGTGCTGCTCAACGCGGTCATCGGCTTCGTACAGGAGTACTCGGCGGAGCGTACGGCGGAGACGCTGCAGGCGATGGTCCCGCACGCCTGCCGTGTGCTGCGTGCCGGGGAGCGGCGGGAAGTGCCGGTGCGTGACCTGGTCCCCGGGGACGTGCTGCTGCTGGAGGCGGGGGACGCGGTCCCCGCGGACTGCCGTCTGGTGGAGGCGTACGACCTGTCGGTGAACAACGCGGCGCTGACCGGGGAGAGCGACGCCGTGGGGCGCACGGCCGAAGCCGTGGCGCCCGGGCCCGTGCTGCAAGCGCGCAATTTCGTGTTCATGGGCACCGACGTGGTCGTCGGCTCGGCGAAGGCGGTCGTCTCCGCGACGGGCGGCGCGACGGAGTTCGGGCGCATCTTCCGTCTCGCCGCCGCTGCCCCGCGCCAGCGCACTCCGCTGCAACGACAGGTGGCCGTCATGGCGCGCCGGGTGGCGGTGGCGGCTCTGGCGACCGGTGCCGTGCTGTTCGCCGTGCGGCTTCCCACCGGGCAGTCGCTGGTGTCGTCGTTCGTGTTCGCGCTCGGGGTGATGGTGGCCCTGGTCCCCGAGGGGTTGCCGGCGACCTTGTCGGTGTCGCTCGCCGTCGGGGTGCGGCGCATGGCCCGCCGGCACGCCCTCGTGAAGAAGCTGCTGGCCGTGGAAGCCCTCGGCTCCACCACGGTCGTGTGCACGGACAAGACCGGCACGCTCACTCAGGCCGAGATGACCGTGGTGCAGGCCTGGGCGGGTGGCGTCACGCACACCGTGTCCGGTGTCGGATACGTGCCCGAGGGCGAGGTGTCGGGCGACGGGGAGGTGCGCGGCCTGCTCCGGGCGGCGGCGCTCTGCTGCGACGCCCGGCTGGTGCCGCCGTCCGGCCGTCGCGGGTGGCACGTGCTGGGCGACACGACCGAGGGCGCCCTTCTGGTGGCGGCGGCCAAGGCGGGTCTCGACGTGTCCTCGGACAACGCCGCCGCACCCCGTACGGCCACGTACCCGTTCGACCCGGTGCGCAAGATGATGAGCGTGGTGTGCGCAGAGCCCGGTGGTGACGGCCACCGGTCGTACGTCAAAGGGGCTCCGCAGGAACTGCTGGGGCGCTGTGCCGACATCGACTGGCAGGGATCGCGCAGGCCCCTGACGGGTGAAATGCGGGCCGCAGTCACCACAGCCGTCGACGGACTCGCCGCGCAGGGGCTGCGAACGCTCGGCGTGGCGGCCCGTGCGGTCTCCGGTGCCCGGCCGGCTCAGGACGAGGCCGAGAACGGGCTGACGCTGCTGGGGTTCGTGGGCATGCTCGACCCTCCCCGCCCGGAGGTCAGTGCCGCGGTGGCCGCCTGCCGCTCCGCCGGCATCCGCATCGCCATGGTGACGGGCGACCATCCGCTGACGGCCGAGGCCGTGGCCCGGAGGGTCGGCATCGTCCGTGGGGCACGCCCCACCGTGGTGACGGGCAGCCGCCTGGACGCCATGGACGACGAGGAGTTGGGCCGGCTGCTCGCCTCGTCCGGCGAGCTCTTGCTGTGCCGGGTCAGTCCCGAGCACAAGATGCGGGTGGTCACCGCCTTCCAGCGGCGCGGCGAAGTGGTCGCGGTGACCGGCGACGGGGCCAACGACGCGCCGGCCCTCAAGCACGCGGACATCGGGGTAGCCATGGGCGCCTCCGGTACGGACGTGGCCCGGGAAGCGGCCGTCATGGTCCTGCTGGACGACTCGTTCGCCTCGATCGCGGTGGCGGTGCGGCTGGGGCGCTCGGTCTACCAGAACATCCGCAAGTTCCTGGTCTACCTCTTCAGTCACAACGTCGCCGAGCTCGTGCCCATCCTCGCCGCGACTTTCGTGGGCTTCCCGCTGGTGCCCATCAGCGCCGTGCAGATCCTGGCGATCGACCTGGGCTCCGACGTCCTGCCGGCACTCGCCCTGGGCACCGAGCCGCCGGAGCCCGACGTCATGGAGCGCCCGCCGCGCTCGCGGGACGAGCGGCTCTTCTCCACCGACGTCGTCCGGCGCTTCCTCTTTCTGGGCACCATCCAGGCGCTCGGCGTGTGTGCCGTGTTCTTCTGGCGGGTGAACTCCGCCGGCATCCCCTATTCCGCGTTCACCGCGGACAACCCCGTCTACCGGGAGGCCGTCACCATGACCCAGGCCGGCATCGTGGTCAGCCAGTTCTTCAACGCCCTGGCGGTACGCACGGAGCGGCAGAGCGTCCTGCGCGCCGGCCTGTTCTCGAACCCCGCGCTGCTGGCCGCCGGGCTCCTGGGCATCGGTTTCATGGCCGCCATCAGCTACGCACCTGCACTGCAGGCCGTCTTCCACACCGCGCCGCTGAGCGCGGCCGACTGGGCGCTGCTGGTGTGCCTCGGGCTCCTCCTGCTGGCCGCCGAGGAAACACGGAAGTGGTGGCTACGGCGCGGGGAACCGGCCGCCGGAGAGGAGGCACACCGATGAGGCTGATCATCGTCGGCTGCGGCAGAGTGGGTTCCGCCTTGGCGGCCCGGCTCGTCGCCGAGGGACACGACGTCGACGTCATCGACCGGGTCGCCCGGGCCCGCCGGCTGCTTCCGGAGAACTTCGGCGGCCGGTTCCGTACGGGCAACGGCTACAGCCGGACGGCCCTGGAGTCGGCCGGTATCGAACACGCCGACGCCTTCGTCGCCGTCACCTCCCGCGACGACAGCAACATCGTCTGCGCCCGTACGGCGAAGGAGACCTACCGGGTGCCGATGGTCTTCGCCCGGGTCTACGATCCGCGGCGCGCCGGCCTCTACCGCGAGCTGGGCATCCCGACGATCGCCGGCGTGAGCTGGACCGTCGACCGCATCCACCGGATGCTGCTGCACCGCCATCTGGAGCCGGAGCTCACCTTCGGCAACGGCGAGACGCTCCTGGTGCGTTCGGTCCTCCCCCGCTACTTGACGGGCCGGCCGGTCACCGACTTCGACGTGGACGGGGAGATCCGCGTCGTGGAAGTCACCCGCGCCGGGCACTCCCTCATCCCGGTCCACGGCACCCCGGCCGAGCCGCACGACGTCGTGACCTTCGCCGTCGCCGCCAAGTCCCTCGGCCGGCTGCGCGCCTTTCTCGACAAGGAGCTGGGAACATGAAGGTCGTGGTCGCCGGGGCCGGCCGGCTCGGGACGAAGATCGCCCAGGTCCTGGCCGCCACCGGCCATCAGGTGACGCTCGTCGACACCGACGAGGAGCGTGTCGACGAGCTGAGGGGACAGGCGGCCGCCGACCTGGTCGGCGGGAACGCCTGCGAGCCCGCAGTCCTCGAACACGCCGGCGCGCGGACGGCCGACCTGGTGGTCGCAGCGACGGGACAGGACGACACCAACCTCGTCATCGCCCTGCTGGCCAAGCGGCACTTCTCGGTCCCTCGCGTGGCCGCACGCATCAACGACGACGAGAACGCCTGGTTGTTCGACCGGCACTGGGGCGTCGACATCGCGCTTCCGGTCGCCTCGCCCCTGGTCTCGCTGATCGAGGAGGCCACGGCGGCGACCGACACCGTGGCCCTGCTGCGCCTGAGCAAAGCCGGGGTCGACGTGATCGAGACGGCCATCACCGAACAGTCCCGGGCGTCGGGCCGAGCGCTGGACGACGTCCCGCTCCCCGCCGGTACGGTCGTCGCGACCGTCATCCGCGACGGCCAACCGACCGCTCCCGCTCCCGGCTTGCTGCTCCGGCCGGGCGACGAGGTCCTGCTCGTCTCGCACGAGGCGTCGGAACGAGAAATCCACGCCGCCTTCCAATGACGACGGAGAGCGAAGCAGCGGTTCGTGCCCGTCCTGGTCTCCACCCGGTGCCCGTTCCCCGTGCACACCGCGGCTGTGTGTCACCGTGTCCGCGCCCACCGGCCCCCGTCGCCCTCCGGCACGAGCCGCGCCTGCAGGCGCATCGCCGCGTACCCGAGCACGAATCCGGCGCAGGCAACGCCCGTGTCGGACAGGGCCGGAGGCTGCGTGCCGAGCAGTTCGCGAAGGAGCGGCACGTACGCCCCTGCGATCTGCAAGGTCAGAGCGGCCGCCAGCGCCAGGAGGAGGAAGGGGTTGGCCAGGGTCCCGGGCCGGGCCCGCGAGCCCAGGCCGACACCGAGCTGGGTCGCGCCGAGCACCAGGAAGAGCAGCGTCTGCCAGGGGCGGCCGGTGCTGTGCGCCCAGGACCCGACGGCCAAGGTGACCGTCGCGATGAGGGCGCCCAGGACGAGGATGCGTGCCCACAGGCCGGCCCCCAGCACGCTTTCCTCCGGCGGTCTGGGCAGCCGGTGCATGGAGTCGCCGGCCGTGGGTTCGGCTCCGAGTGCCACGCCCGGCAGGCCGTGGGTGAGGAGGTTGATCCACAGGATCTGGGCCGGGAGCAGCGGCAGGGGCATGTCCAGGGCGGGGCCGGTGAGCATGACCAGGATCTCCGCGCTGCCGCCCGCCAAGGCGTAGAGCAGGAAGCGCCGTACGTTGGCGTAGACCCGGCGCCCCTCTTCGACGGCCGCCACGACCGTGCCGATGTCGTCGTCGGCCAGGACCAGATCGGCGGCCTGCCGGGCGACCTCCGTCCCACGCCGCCCCATCGCCACGCCGATGTCGGCCCGGCGCAGCGCCGGCCCGTCATTGACTCCGTCACCCGTCATCGCCACCACGTGCCCGGCCGCACGCCACGACTCGACGATGCCGACCTTCTGCTCCGGCGTCGTACGGGCGAACACCCGGACGGCCGTGGGGTCCCCCGCCCTGCCGCTGCTGATCTCCTCCCCGGTGAGGGCTTCCTCCTCTGCGGAGGCGATGCCCAGCCGCCGGGCGAGGGCTTCGGCGGTCAGCGGGTGGTCCCCCGTGACGAGCACGGGGGTGATGCCCGCCGCCCGGCACGCCGCGACCGTGCCGGCAGCGGCTTCCCTCGGCGGGTCGAAGATCGCGACGAGCCCGAGCAGGGTCAGGCCGCTCTCCCAGCCGTCCGGGGCGGAATCCGGCCTGTCGGCCGCGGCCACGGCCAGCACCCGGTACCCCTCGCGCGCCCACTCGCCCGCCCGCGCCAGCGCCCGGCTCCGGACCTGCTGGTCGCCGTGGGCGAGGACGTCACCGCGCAGGACGGTTTCGGGCGCGCCCTTGCAGACGACGCGCAGTCGCCCTTCGGGGCGGCGGTGCACCGTGGTCATGCGCTTGCGCTCGCTGCTGAACGGGATCTCGTCCACCCGGGGCATGGTCTCGCGCAACTCGGCGGCTCGCAGGCCGAGCCGGTCCGCAGCGGTCAGCAGGGCGGCTTCCGTGGGATCGCCGAGCGCGGTCCAGGCACCATCACCGGCGCCGGGAGGCTGGAGCTCGGCGTCGTTGCACAACAGTGCGGCGGTCAGCAACCCGGCCAGGTCCGGGGCCTGCTCGGCGCGGAGCGCCTGTCCGTTCCGCTCGACGTGCCCGTGCGGCGCGTAGCCGGCTCCGGAGACGGTGGCCTCGCCGCCCGCCGGTGTCCACAGCCGCTGGGCGGCCATCCGTCCCTCGGTGAGAGTGCCGGTCTTGTCCGTCGCCAATACGGTGATCGATCCCAGGGTCTCGACGGCGGGCAGCCTGCGGACGATGGCGTGCCGGCCGGCCATCCGGTGAGCGCCCAGGGCCAGGGCGAGCGTCACCACCGCCGGCAGCGACTCGGGGACGGCCGCGACGACCAGGCTGATCGCCGCCACCACCATGAGTTCCACCGGTTGCCCGCGCCCGATGCCGACGAGCAGCATGACGGCGGACAACCCGACGGCGACCAGAGCCAGGAGACGACCGAAGCGCGCGAGACGGTGCTGAAGCGGGGTGAGGCCGGGCGGTGCGGCCATCAGGACGGCGATCCGGCCCATGGCACTGGCCGTGCCGGTCGCCGTCACCTCGACGCGGCCTCGGCCCCGTAGGACCACCGTCCCCGCCGACACCACCCCGGCGGAGGAATCGTTCGAAGGTTCCTTGGCCACCGGCAAGGACTCACCGGTCAGCGAGGACTCGTCCACCAGCAGCAGGGCCGCCTCGGCGACACGGCCGTCGGCGGGCACGATGTCGCCCTCACCCAGCAGGACCACATCGCCGGGTACGACATCCGCGGCGTTCACTTCCCGCTCGGCACCGTCGCGCACCACGCGCACCACCGGGGCGCTGAGGGCCCGGAGAGCCGCCACGGCCTTCTCGGCACGAACCTCCTGCGCCACGCCGACCGCGCTGTTGGCCACGATGACGATCCCGATGATGGCCGTGTCGACGAGGTCGCCGGTGGCGGTGGTGAGCACCACAGCGGCCAGCAGCACCAGAATCAACGGGTCGCGCAGCTGGGCGAGGACCCGCCGCCACACCGGCGTGGGACGCACGGAGACGATCACGTTGGGGCCGTGACGGGCCAGACGGCACCTGGCCTCGGCCTCGGTCAGCCCCGGGGGGTTCTGCGGTGCCGTCGTCACCGGTGCACCACCTCCCCGGGCCGGCGGGGGCTGCAGGCCGCTGCGGGTGCGGCGTCCCGTCACCGTGCCGCGGGGGCTGCACACCCCGTCCTTGTGGCAGCACCGCCTTCCGCCCCATCTTCCCCAGCCGGACCGCTGTCCGCATTCCGGAGCCCGGGCGCGCCCTGAGCCACTCGACGTGCCGCACCGGTGCGCATGCCGCACTGTGGGAGGGCGAGCCCGTGCGCCGCGACGGCTCGGGCAGTACGTCGGCCGTGCGCAGAGAAGGGAACGGCATGCTCGAGAGAGCCACGGACACGCCCGCGGGCATCGACGCCGTCAAGGCGGTCGGAACCGTGTCGAAGGACGACTACCAGAAGGTGGTCGAGCCGCTCATCGACGACGCGCGGCGGAACGGCCGCCGTATTCGGATCCTGTGCGAGATCGGCCCTGACTTCAAATCCTTCACTCCCGGGGCCGCCTGGGAGGATCTCAAGGTCGGTATGGGTTCCCTGAGCCTGTTCGAGGGCTGCGCGGTCGTCACCGACGTGGGCTGGATCCGTGAGTCCACTCGCTTGACGAGCTTTCTGATGCCCTGCCCGGTGCGCACGTTCGACGGCCGGGAGCGCGACGAGGCCCTGCGCTGGCTGGCGTCGCTTCCCGAGGGCCCTGGCATTTCCCACCGGCTGACCGATTCCGGCGTACTCGTGGTGGAGGTCGGGCGCCCCCTGCGTGTCCAGGACTTCGACGCCCTCGCACTGACCGTGGACAACTGGCTCGCAACACACGCCGAACTGGCCGGTGTCGTGATCCATGTTCGCGAGTTCCCCGGCTGGGAGAACATCGGTGGTCTGATCCGCCACGTGCGGTTCGTTCGCGACCACCACCGGAAGGTCAGGAAGATCGCGCTGGCAGCCGACAGCAAGGCCGCGGTCTTCATTCCCCAGGTTGCGCATCACTTCGTCCAAGCCGAGGTGCGGCGGTTCGAATACGACGAACTCGACGACGCCCTGGCGTGGGCAGCCGCCCCTCCGGCTCGCTGCTGAGCGCATGCCCGGATCGACGTCGGACGGAAGAGCAACGAGCGGCACGACGAGCGGAGCGGCGCCCGGCGCCTCCGGCGGCTGGCAGTTCTGGGTCGACCGGGGCGGCACCTTCACCGACATCGTCGCCCGGAGCCCGGACGGCCGCCTGCTGACCCGCAAGCTCCTTTCGGAGGACCCGGCCCGCTACGGCGATGCGGCGGTGGAGGGAATCCGCAGGCTGCTCGGGCTGCGTCACGACCAGGAATTCCCGTCCGGCGCCGTCGAAGCGGTACGCATGGGCACCACGGTGGCGACGAACGCCCTGCTGGAGCGCACGGGTGAGCGGACGGCTCTGGTGATCACCCGTGGGTTCCGGGACGCGCTGCGCATCGGGTACCAGAACCGCCCCCGGCTCTTCGACCGGCACATCATCCTGCCGGAGGCGTTGTACGAACGGGTCATCGAGGTGTCCGAACGCGTCACGGCACAAGGTGAGGTGCTGGTCCGGCCAGACCTGCGCGGTCTCGCCATCGACCTGCAGCGGGCCCACGACGACGGCATTCGCGCGGTCGCGGTCGTGTGCCTGCACAGCCACCTGCACCCCCGGCACGAGGAGATGACCGGGGAGCTGGCCGAGCGGACCGGCTTCCCGCAGGTCTCGCTGTCCAGCGAGGTCAGCCGCCTGATGAAGCTGGTGCCCCGGGGCGACACGGCCGTGGTCGACGCGTATCTCTCCCCCGTCCTGCGCCGTTACGTGAAGCAGGTGGCGGACCGGCTGCCGGGCGTCCGTCTGATGTTCATGCAGTCCAACGGCGGCCTGGCCGAGGCGGGGCACTTCCGTGGCAAGGACGCCATTCTGTCCGGACCGGCGGGCGGCATCGTGGGCATGGCGCGCATGACGCAGCTGGCCGGGTTCGAGAAGGCCATCGGTTTCGACATGGGCGGCACCTCCACGGACGTGTCGCACTTCGCCGGCTCCTACGAGCGGGTGGTCACCTCCCAGGTGGCGGGCGTCCGGTTGCAGGCACCGATGCTGGACATCCACACGGTCGCGGCCGGCGGAGGCTCCGTGCTGCACTTCGACGGCAGCCGCTACCGTGTCGGCCCCGACTCGGCCGGGGCGAGCCCGGGCCCCGCCTGCTACCGCGCCGGCGGCCCCCTGACCGTCACGGACGCCAACGTGATGCTCGGCCGCATCCAGCCCGCGTACTTCCCGCACGTGTTCGGCCCGGAAGGCGACCAGCCCCTGGACCTCGACATCGTGCGCCGCCGTTTCACCGAGCTCTCGGAGGAGATCCACGCCCGCACCGGCGACCGGCGCACCCCGGAGCAGGTCGCCGAGGGCTTCCTGCAGGTCGCCGTGGCGAACGTGGCGGCCGCCGTCAAACGGATCTCCGTGCAGAAGGGCCGCGACGTCACCGAGTACGTGCTGACCACGTTCGGGGGCGCGGGTGGCCAGCACGCCTGTGCGGTCGCCGACGCCCTCGGCATCCGCACCGTCCTCGTCCCGCCCATGGCCGGTGTCCTCTCCGCACTGGGCATCGGGCTCGCCGACACCACCACCCTGCGGGAGCGGTCGGTGGAGCTCGCCCTCGAAGAAGCGAACATGGAGCGGGTCCGCACCGTGGCCGGCGAGCTGGAGGCCGCGGCACGCACCGAGCTCCACGACGAGGACGTCCCCGCCGACCGCATCCGGGTGACCCGGCAGGCACGGCTGCGCTACGACGGCACCGACACCGCCGTGACGGTCGGGTTCGGCGAACTCCCGGAGATGCTGGAGGAGTTCGAAGCAAGCCACCGGGCGATGTACTCGTTCCTCCTGGACCGGCCCGTCATCGTCGAAGCCCTCTCGGCCGAAGCCGCCGGGCTCACCCCGCAACCCGGCCTCGGCGACCTCGCACCGGCCGAGGAGGAGGGCGATGACGGTACGGACACGGTCACCTTCCCGCTCCACGCCCGGGGCGCATGGCACGAGGTTCCGCTCCGGGAGCGGGAACGCCTGCGCCCCGGCATCACCGTGCCCGGCCCCGCCGTCATCACCGAGGCCAACGCCACCACGGTCGTGGAGCCCGGCTGGCAGGCCCGCGTGACGGCGGCCGGCCACCTGCTCGCCGAGCGCGTGGCCCCGCCCCCCGAAGCCGATGTGGCGACCAGGGCCGACCCCGTCATGCTGGAGATCTTCAACAACCTCTTCGTGTCGATCGCCGAGCAGATGGGCGCGCGCCTGGAGGCGACCGCGCAGTCCGTCAACATCAAGGAGCGGCTCGACTTCTCGTGCGCGCTGTTCGACCCCCGGGGCCGTCTCGTGGCCAACGCCCCGCACATCCCCGTGCACCTCGGTTCGATGGGCACCGCCGTCAGGGAAGTGATCGGCCGCCGGTCCACAACGATGCGCCCCGGTGACGCCTACGCCGTCAACGACCCCTATCACGGGGGTACGCACCTTCCCGACATCACGGTGGTGACGCCCGTCTTCGACGAACGGCCCGCGCACGAGGACACGATCCTCTTCTTCGTCGCGTCCCGCGGCCACCACGCCGAGATCGGTGGCCTGACGCCCGGCTCGATGCCGGCCGGCAGCCGCGAGATCGACGACGAGGGCGTTCTCTTCGACAACTGGCTGCTGGTGGAGAACGGCAGGTTCCGGGAGGCCGAGACGCTCGGGCTCCTCGCTTCGGCACCCTGTCCTTCCCGCGCCCCCGCCACCAACCTCGCCGACCTGCGCGCCCAGATCGCCGCCAACCACAAGGGCGTCGAGGAAGTCGGCAAGATGATCGGCCACTTCGGCCTGGACGTGGTGCAGGCGTACATGCGCCACGTCCAGGACAATGCCGAAGAGGCCGTCCGCCGGGCGCTCGCCGGCCTCTCCAGTGGTGAATACCGCTACGAGACGGACTCCGGCGCTGTCATCGCCGTACGCGTCGAGGTGGACCGGCAGGGCCGGTCGGCGACCATCGACTTCACCGGCACCTCGGCACAGCTGGCGACGAATTTCAACGCCCCCACCGCGGTGGTGAACGCGGCCGTGCTCTACGTCTTCCGGACGCTCATCGCCGAGGACATCCCCCTCAACGACGGCTGCCTGCGACCCTTGCGCATCATCATCCCGCCGGGGTCGATGCTCTCCCCCGAACACCCCGCCGCCATCGTCGCCGGCAACGTCGAGACCTCCCAGGCCATCGTCGGCGCTCTGTACGCCGCTCTCGGGGCCCAGGCGGAGGGCAGCGGCACCATGAACAACGTCACCTTCGGCAACGATCGCCACCAGTACTACGAGACCGTCGCATCGGGCTCGGGCGCCGGGCCGGGGTTCGACGGCGCACCGGCGGTCCAGACCCACATGACCAACTCCCGCCTCACCGACCCCGAGGTGCTCGAGTGGCGCCTGCCCGTCCTGCTGGAGGAGTTCGCCGTGCGCACGGGCAGCGGGGGCGAGGGCCGCTGGCGCGGCGGCGACGGCACGGTGCGCCGGCTGCTCTTCCGCGAGCCGATGACGGTGAGCACGCTCTCCGGGCACCGGCGGATCCCGCCCTACGGCATGGCAGGCGGCCGCCCGGGCTCACCGGGCTCGAACCGTGTGGAGCGGGCTGACGGCCGTACGACACCGATGGCGGGGTGCGACTCGGTCGACGTGCGGCCCGGAGACGTCCTCGTCGTGGAAACTCCGGGCGGAGGCGGGTACGGCCCGCCCGGGAACGCGCCGACCGCCCCGGCCGGCGTGGACAAGGACCGGATCCGGTGATCCACACGGCTCACTCCCCGGGGTCAGCTGTGTCGCCGGCATCGAACCCCAGGTGTTCGCGTCGACCTGGACTGCGCCACGCGGGGCGGCCCCACGGGACGGCTGTGCAGTGCTCTCCCGGAGCAAGTGCGCGAGACTGGAAGAGGGAGTGTGACCGCTGTATGCGGTGGGGTTCACCGTGGGCGATCGAGAGCACTCGCCGCCGGTGCGGAGGGAGACAACGTGGCGGACGTAACGGGCCGCCTCCCACCCGCCCGAAGCCGACAAGGAGGAACCCGCCATGGCAGGAGCGCTGTCGCCGCGGCACCGTTCGCTCTTCCCGGACCTGAGGGAGTGGATGGAGGGAGGGTTCCCCGGGTTCCCCGCCGCGTGGACGACTTCCGGTGCGCACCCGATCCCCGTCGAGATCACCAGGGAGAACGGGCAGTACGTACTGAAGGCGGAGATGCCCGGGCTGGACCCGGAGGACATCGAGATCACGGTCGAGGGCGAGACGCTCACCGTGAAGGCCGAGCACACCGAACGCCAGGAGGACAAGCAGCACTCGGAGTTCCGTTACGGCTCCTTCGAGCGGTCCGTACGGCTTCCCGCACCGATACCGGAGGAAGGCGTCACGGCCGAGTACCGGGACGGCATCCTCACTGTGCGCGTACCGCAGCCCGAGAAGCCGGCGCCCGGCGCACGCACCGTCGCGGTCCGGCGAGCGGACTGAGGGCCGTCACGAGCGCTGCGCACGGCGGGCCGCCGCCGGCGCGGCCCGCACGCCCCGGTGCCGTCGGGCGGCACGGCGTGCGGCCCGGCTCGCCGACTGTGAGCATCCGGGGCTGGGGAGCTACGCAGCACGAGCAGGAAAGAGCAGGAGGTGGACCCGTGGCGCAACCGGTGTCCGTCGGTGTCGACGGATCCCCGGAGAGTCTGGCCGCCGCCGTGTGGGCGGGCCGGGAGGCGACGCTGCGCGACGGGTCGCTGCGCATCGTGCACGCCCTGGAGTGGCGCACCGGCGACCAGCGGTTCTCCCCGGGCCTCTCGGCCCAGCGTGAGTGGGCCGAGAGCCGGATCGAAGCCCTGGCCGAGGAGCTCCTGGAGGCCCACCCCCGGCTGAGGATCAGTGTGGACCGGGCGTCCGTCCTCCCGGCGAAGGCCCTCCTCGACGCCACGGAGGACTCCGCGGTCCTGGCCCTGGGATCACGCGGCCTCGGCACCTTGCCGGGTTTCCTGCTGGGCTCGGTGAGCCTGCCGGTGATCGCCCACGCGTCCGCGCCCGTGGTCGTCGTCCACCCGCCGGAAGACCCCGTACCGGCCGGCAGCGGCCCCGTCGTGGCCGGCCTCGGCCACCACGACCCGCACGGCCCGCTGCTCGACTTCGCGTTCGAGGCCGCCGCCCTCCGCGGTACGGTCCTCCGCCTCGTCCGCACCGCGGGCCGGACACCCGCCGGGGACCGGGAACCTCACGACGCCAGTGCGCTGGCCGCGTCCCTGCGCCCCTGGCGGGCCCGGTGGCCGGCCGTCGAGGTGGCGGAGTGGTTCTCCACGGGTCCGGCCGCACCCCATCTGGTGGAGGCCTCCGACGACGCCCAGCTGCTCGTCGTCGGACGACGGGAGAACAGGCCCTCCCCCGTCACGCGCATCGGTCCCGTGACCCACGGCGTACTGCACCACGCGCGGTGCCCCGTCGCAGTGATCCCGAGCGGCTGAAAGCCGCCTGCCGGCTCTGCGGGGTCTACAGGCCGCTGCGGATGCGGCGGCCCGTGGTCCTGCCGATCGGGACGCGCACCCAGGTGTCCCGCTCGCCGCCCGCCCAGGCGAGCGGGCCCGCGGTTTCGCGAAGGCGCTGCTGCTCTTCCGGCTCGGTGACGGGCTCGGCCACGCCTCTGACGAGAACGCTCCATCCTTCGCTGCGTGCCTCGTCGACCCGGTCGACCTCGAAGGCGACATCGCTGCCGACCGCCCCGGCGAGCACGCCGCCGGCGGCCGTGCGGAAGACGATCGCGTCGCCGACGAGACAGAAGTTGACGGGAACGGCCTCAGGCCCCTCCGAGGTGGAGAAGACCACTCGCCCGATGCCGCCCGAAGAGAGCTTCTCCCGGCATTCGGGCGGCGGCAGCTCTTCCAGGACCGGACTGCGCGCCAGGGGCCCCTTCCCTTGAGGCTGCTCGGTGCCCGCACCCAGGAGCGCGGACACGGTGGTCTCCAGTGCGTCCGCCACGGCCGTGAGCGCTTCCATCGAGACGACCCCGGCCCGCGACTCGACGTACTCGAGGTAGCCGGAATTCAGCCTCGCACGGGTGGCGACGTCTTCCCGGGTCAGGCCCAGCTCCTCCCGGCGCCGGGCCACGCGCCGGCCGAGATCGCTGCCGGGGTGTGCCTGACGGGAGCCAGCCTCGTCCCCGCGTTCCGTGCCCATGGCCGTGTCCCGCTTCCTTCCGCAAGCGCCGTCCCGTCCATCTTCCCCAGCGAGACGGGGGTCCGCACTCCGGCGGCGTGCGGGGCATGACATGCCGCGACGGCGCCGGCGAGAGATGGTGGAGGAGGCGGACGACACAGGCCGGCACCCGGCCCGAGACGCCGGTGAGGCGGTGAGCACGATGGAACGTCCCGTGGTCGTGGGCGTCGACGGGTCGGACGGCAGCCTCGCTGCCCTGGACTGGGCCGTGGAGGAAGCGACCCGCTTCCGGCTTCCCTTGCGCTTGGCCTACGCGTCGCTGTGGGAGCGCTACGAGGGGGCGGTCCCCTCGTTCACCAGTGGGCGACCGGCCGAGGAAGTGGCGGCTCAGCACATCGTCGCCTCTTCCGAGCAGCGGGCCCGGCAGCTCTCCCCGGAGCTGCAGGTGAGCGCTGTGACCCTGCCGGACGATGCGGCGGCGGCGCTGGTGGAGGAGTCGCGCAGTGCCGCGGTCCTGGTGACCGGCTCCTCAGGGCGAGGAGCCGTCAAGGGACTTCTGCTGGGCTCCGTGAGTCTCGCCGTGGCGGGGCGTGCCGGCTGCCCGGTCGTCGTCGTTCGCGGCGAGGAGCGCAATGTCAAGGGCATGAGCAACCGGGTCGTCGTGGGCGTGGGCGAGGCGGACGAGGCCGCCACCGCCGTACGGTTCGCCCTGCGCGAGGCCGGGGCGCGCGGGTGCGAGCTGCAGGCCGTCCGGGCCTGGCGCAGTCCGACGCCGGCGGCGGACCCGTTGGTCGTGCTCGATTCCGCCGCCCGCGCCTACGGAGAACAGGCTGCCGCCGTGCTGGACGAAGTGCTCGAGGAGGCCACGGCCGAACATCCGGAGGTGCCCGTCCGGCGCACGGTGCTGGAAGGGCCCGCGCACCGGGTACTGCTGGGCCCGGCTGCCGACGCCGATCTGCTCGTCCTGGGCGCCACCCGGCGGCAGGGCCAGTTCGGCCTGCAGCTCGGCCGGGTCAGCCACACCGCCTTGCACCGGGCTGCCTGCCCCGTCGCGGTGGTGCCGCACGGGTGAGGCACGCGGCGGTTCACCTCGTACCGGCGGCCAGGATCTCCGTCTCGATGCGGTGACGCACGCGGGCGGCGAGCTCGGTGAGCGGCTGCGAGAGAACGGCCTCGGGGGCGACGGGCGAGGTGATCCGCCGCGCGCCGGCCGGCAGTGCGGTGAGATCGTGGGCGAACCTGCCCCGCGCGTCGTCCAGACGGGAACGCCGGCTGCCGGGCCGGGTCCGGCGACCGTGCCGCATGACCGTCTCCAGCAGTGGTTCGCCGTCCGGCGGCGGAGCCTCGTCGATCAAACCGATGACGTCGGCGTACCCGGGCAGCCGGAAGACCTGCTTGCGGCCCGGTGCCGTCACCTTGGCGGAGGACAGCTTCATGACGGGCCGTCCGTCGTACTCGACCAGCTTGTACGCGGAGTCCAGGTAAGGGGCGTCGGCGGAGACGCCGACCTTGGTGCCGACCGCGTACGTGTCGATGGGCGCGCCGGAGCGGACGAGGCGGTCCACGGCGTACTCGTCGAGACCGCCGCTGGCGACGATGCGCACCTCGTGCAGTCCGGCGGCGTCGAGGATCCGGCGGGAACTCACCGCCAGCGCACCCAGGTCACCGCTGTCCAGGCGGATTGCGCACCCGGGCCCGAGCCCCAGGTCCTTCAGGACGCGGGCCGCGGTCACCACCCCGCGCTCGGTGTCGTAGGTGTCCACCAGGTACGTCACCGGGCCCGGGTGGGCGCGGGCGAAGGCGCGGAAGGCAGCCTGCTCGGTCGCGAACGCCTCGACGTAGGAGTGGGCCATCGTCCCGACCGCGGGCAGGCCCTCGGCGTGGGCGGCAGCCACGTTGCTGGTTCCGGCGAAGCCGACCATGGCGCCCAGCCGGGCCGCCTGGTGGGCGGCTTCCGTGCCGTGTGTGCGGCGCAGCGAGAAGTCCACCACCGCGTGCCCGGCGGCGGCCAGCACACAGCGGGCGCACTTGGAGGCGACGGTGGTCTGGTGATTGACCTGGTTGAGGACGTAGCTCTCCACCAGCTGCGCCTGCGGCAGCGGTGCGGTGACCTCCAGCAGCGGTTCGCCGGCCAGGACCACGCGCCCTTCGGGTACGGCCCGTACGTCGCCGGTGAACGCGAGGCCGAGCAGTGGTGCCGCCTCCTCCGGGGGCCGGTCCAGCGCGTCGGCGACCACCTCCACGTCGCCGGCGTCCACCCGGAACCGGGAGAGGTAGTCGAGGACCGGCTCCAGGCCGGCGGCCACGAGGAAGCCGCGGCCGGCCGGGACGTCCCGTACGAACAGGCTGAACGTCGCGGGCCGGGTCAGCCCCTCGCGCAGGTACGACAGAGCCATGGTGACCTCGTAGAGGTCGGTCGTCGTGGCGTCCGACATCGCCGGCGCCTCCTCCCTCAGTGGAGGCGTCCTGCCTTCGGGTCGTGCTCCGGGTGGTGCACGTGGGCGTCCGGGCCGGGGTAGACGAGGGTCACTCTGCCCGTGTCCGACCAGCGCACGTCATACGGCGGTGTGCCGTCGGCGTGGTGGAGGCCGACGACCTCGCCGTCGCGCTTGGTCGCGCCCGTCGCCGGGCTTTCGACGATCAGGTGGTCACCGAGCTGCGCGTGCATGGCGTCACCGCTTCCGTGCCGTAGCCCCAACACCAGACTCCACCTTTCCGGCCCGCAACGCACGCTGCTCGGACGGTCCGGGGCAGCCCCGTTCGGCGGAGGCGCCCCGATGGCGCGCAGGCGGCGGAAACCGTGCCCACGCGGCTCCTTGCTCCGCGTGGACGGCGTCCGCCCCCGAGCGTGCGCGGGGCATTTCGGCGAGGGTGGACACACCACGGACGAGAGGCCTGAGCGCAGGGAGCGGACCATGGCGGTCTCCAGCCGCATCACGGTCATCGGGGTCGGCAACGAGTTCCGGCGGGACGACGGCGTGGGGCCCGTGGTCGTGACCGGGCTGCGGGAACGCGCGGCCCGCGGCGGCCTGCCGGCCGGAATCCGGCTGGTGTGCAGTGACGGGGAACCGGGCCGTCTGATCGGGCTGTGGGAGGGTGCCGAACTGGCCGTGGTCGTGGATGCCGCCCACGCTCACCCGGGACGTCCGGGCAGGATCCACCGGCTGGAGCTGGACGGGTACAGGGCGTGGCAGGCAGGTCCGGCGAGCAGCCACGGGCTCGGCCTGGGGGAGGCGGTCGAGCTGGCTCGCGCCCTCGACAGGATGCCCGCGCGCCTGATCGTCTACGCCGTCGAAGGAGCTGACGGTTCCCTGGGCACGGGGCTGACCCCCGCGGTCGCCGCGGTACTCGAAACCCTCGTGGAACAGGTCGGGCAGGAGATCACCGGCCACCTCGCCGGACCGAGCGGCGGGGCGACGCCCCGGGGCGCACGGCTGTGAGGGTGACGTCCGGAAGCTCTGCGCCCGCCCCGGAGGCCCCGGGCCGGGTCGCCCGGGCGATCACGGTCTCCGGCAGGGTGCAAGGCGTGGGCTTCCGCCCCTTCGTCCACCGCCTGGCGACGCGGCTGGGGCTCGACGGATGGGTGCTCAACGCCGGCGGTCGCGTCGAGCTGATCGTGGCCGGGCCGCCCCCAGCGGTGCAGGCCCTTGCCGAGCGGCTGCGCACAGAGGCTCCGCCGCTGGCGGACATCCGCTGTCTGGCCGTGGCGGAGTTGTCCGTTCCGCCCCCGCCGCCGGGCTCGGGCTTCACCGTCCGGGCCAGTTCCCGGACCCGCGGCGGCCGGCCCGGCACCGGCGAGGTCCCGTCGGACGTCGCCACCTGCGAAGCGTGCCTGCGCGAGTTGTTCGACCCCGCCGACAGGCGTTACCGCTACCCGTTCGTCAACTGCACGGACTGCGGACCGCGCGCCACCGTCATCGCAGACCTTCCGTACGACCGCGAGCGCACCGTCATGCGGTGCTTTCCGCTGTGCGCCGCGTGCGCCGCCGAGTACGCCGACCCGGGTGACCGGCGCTTCCATGCCGAGCCGGTGGCGTGCCCCGACTGCGGCCCCCGGCTGGAGTGGGCGGGCCTCACCGGCGAGCCGGCCCTGCGCGCCGCGGAGTCGGTCGTCGCCGGCGGCGGCATCGTGGCGGTCAAGGGACTGGGCGGTTTCCAGCTGGTGTGCGACGCCACCGACGGGCGGGCGGTGGACCGGCTGCGCGCCCGTAAGCAGCGGCCGGCCAAGCCGTTCGCCGTCATGACCACCGATCTCGCAGCCGCCCGGCACCTGGCACGGCTGTCACCCGCCGGGCAGGCGGCGCTTGCGTCCCCGTCCGCGCCCGTGGTGCTGGCGCCGGCCCTCCGGGGAGCCGGCATCGCACGCGCCGTCCACCCGGGGACCGACCTGATCGGCGTGTTCCTGCCCACCACGCCGCTGCACCACCTGCTCCTGCGTGACCTCGGCAGGCCGCTGGTCGTGACCAGCGGCAATCGCTCGGGGGAACCCCTCGCCACCGACGAGCCGTCGGCCCGGGAAGCTCTGGCGGGCGTCGCCGACGGCTTCCTCTGCCACGACCGGCCCATCCGGGCCCGCTACGACGACTCGGTGGTGCGCCCGGTGGGCCGTACGGTCCTGACCGTGCGCCGGGCGCGGGGACTGGCCCCCGCCCCGCTCGCCATCCCCGTCGCGGCCTCCCGGCCGGTCGTGGCAGCCGGTGCGCAGCTGAAGCACACCTTCGCGCTCGCGGAGGGGGCCGGCGCCGTGCTCGGACCGCACACCGGCGACCTGGAGGACGCGCTGACGCTGGACGCCTTCGAGGCCGCCTACGCCGATTTCGTCCGGCTGACCGGGATCGAGCCCCGGGTCGTCGCCCACGACCTGCACCCCGGATACCTGTCCACCCGGTGGGCACGGTCCCGGCCCGCCGAACGGCGGATCGCCGTGCAGCACCACCACGCGCACGTCGCCGCCTGCGCCGCCGAACACGGGCTGGACGGCCCGTTCCTCGGGGTGGCCTACGACGGGCTGGGCCTCGGTGACGACGGCACGCTGTGGGGCGGGGAGATCCTGGTCGCCGACCTCGTCCGCTACCGCCGGGCAGGGCGTTTCGCCACCGCTCCCCTGCCCGGCGGAGCGGCGGCGGTGCGCAGGCCCGCTCGTATGGCGCTGGGGTACCTGTACGGGGCCGAGGCGCTCGGAGGGCCGGGTGTCCCGCCCTCCCTCACCGCATCGTTCGTCCGGCGGCTCCCGCAGGAGGAGACCCGGGTGGTCCGGACCATGGTCGAACGGGGCGTCAACTGCCCGCGTGCGTCCAGCGCCGGGCGTCTCTTCGACGCGGCGGCCGCCCTGCTCCGCCTGTGCGACGACGCCACCTACGAGGGACAGGCGGCCGTCGCCCTGGAGACGGCGGCGGGACACGAGCGCGCCGAAGCCCTCCCTTGGCGTCTCGCACGGGCCGGCGGGCTGTGGGTGTACGACCCCGTGCCCACCCTGACGGCCCTTCTCGACCGCGCGGTGACCGGCGAGCGGACGGGCGCGCTCGCCGCCGCTTTCCATCGCACACTGGCCGAGGTGACCTCCGGCCTGGTCGATCGGGCCGTCGCGGCCGGGGCACCGTCGACCGTGTGCCTGTCGGGCGGCTGCTTCCAGAACGCGCGCCTGCTCGCGGAGACGCGGTCCCTGCTCGAGAACCAGGGGTTGCGGGTGCTGGTGGGCAGCGCCGTGCCGGTCAACGACGGTGGAATCAGCTACGGGCAGGCGGCCGTGGCCGCGGCGCGTCTGAAGGAAGGGTGACGGCGATGTGTCTGGGCATTCCGGGCCGGGTGGTGGAGATCCACGACCGTGCGGGGCTCCGTATGGCCACGGTCGACTTCGGCGGGGTCCGCCGCGAGGCGTGCCTGGCCTACACGCCCGGAGCCGGCGTGGGCACGTACGTCGTGATCCACGTCGGGTTCGCCATCACCACGGTCGACGAGGCCGAGGCGGAACGCACCCTGCAGGTGCTGCGAGCCATGGCCGACGCCGTGGAGGGGGAGATCGGGGAGCCGCTGCCCCGCTCCCGCTGACGCGACGCAGGGCCGTCCGGGTCACTCCTGTGCCGTCGTGCCCATGCGGCTTCCGCCCACCGCGGGCCATGCTGGACGGTGAGGAGGCGACCGTGCCATGACCCGTACCCCGGAGCCGGCGGCCGGCGCGGTGTACGCGCTGCTGGCCGACGGGACGACCGTACGCGTCAGGCCCGTCGTGCCCGGGGACCGCGCCGCGGTCCTCCGGCTGTACGAACGGCTGTCCCCCGAGAACCTGCGGTTGCGCTTCTTCTCCGCCGGCCCCCGCGTCGCGCAGCAGGCGGCCGACGCTCTGTGCCGGGACGCCGGGCCGGGAGACCGGGCCCTGGCGGCCGAGGCGGGCGGTGACGTGGTGGGGCTGGCCGAGTATCACGCGGCACCCGTCGATCCGGCCGGAGGCGGACCGGCCGCCGCCGAGGTCGCCCTCGCGGTGGCGGACGAGTGGCACCACCGTGGCGTCGGAACGCTCCTGCTGGAACACCTCACCGACCTCGCCCGCGCCGAGGGGATCCAGGAGCTGACGGCCGACGCGCTGAGCGAGAATCTGCCGGTCATCCGGGTCTTCGCCGACCTCGGACTGCCCGTGCGAAGGCGTTTCGAGGGCCCGGAGATCCACATCCGGGTGGCGCTGACGCCCGACGAGCACTACCTGACGGCCCTGGACACGAGGGGACGCACCGCCGACGTCGCCAGCCTCCGGCCGTTGCTGCGGCCCGGCTCGGTCGCCGTGGTGGGCGCCGGTCACCGCCCCGGGTCCGTGGGACGGGCGATCCTGCGCAACCTGCGCGCGAACGGCTTCACCGGCCCGGTCCACGTCGTCAACCCGCACGGGCCCGCCCTCGACGGCCTGCCCTGTCACCCCTCCGTAACCGGCCTGCCGCAGACCCCCGACCTGGTCGTCCTGGCGATTCCCGCGCACGCGGTCCCCGCCGTCGCCGAGGAGTGCGGTGCACGCGGGGTACGGGCGCTGGCGGTGGTGACGTCCGGGCTCGACGCGTCCCGGGCGGCCGGGCTGCGGGCGGCCTGCCGCCGGCACGGCATGCGCGTGGTCGGCCCCAACTGCCTGGGTCTGGCCAACACCGAGAAGGACGTCCGGCTGGACGCGACCTTCGCCGCCCGCTTCCCGCTGCCGGGCACGGCCGGGGTCGCCACCCAGTCGGGCGGCGTCGGCATCGCCCTGCTGGACGGGCTGTCCCGGCTGGGCATCGGCGTGTCCACCTTCGTCTCCCTCGGCGACAAGTACGACGTGAGCGGCAACGACCTGCTCCAGTGGTGGGAGGAGGACGGGCGCACCGATCTGGCGGTGCTGCACCTGGAGTCGTTCGGCAACCCCCGTGCGTTCTCCCGCACCGCGCGGCGGGTGAGCAGACGCATGCCCGTGCTCACGGTGGACGCCGGCCGCTCGGAGGCCGGACGGAGGGCGGCGGCCTCGCACACCGCGGCCGCCGCCACGCCGACGATGACCCGGCAGGCGCTCTTCCACCAAGCGGGCATCATCGCCACCCGGACCATCGGGGAGCTGCTGGACACGGTGGCGCTGCTGCACTCCCAGCCGCTGCCCGCCGGCGACCGCGTGGTGGTGGTCACCAACGCCGGCGGCGTGGGGGTGCTGGCCGCCGACGCCTGCAGCGAGGCCGGGCTGAGCGTACGGCCCCTGGAGCCCGGCCTGGCGGCGGAGGTCGCGGCCGCCCTGCCGGACGGCGCCGCCGTCGGCAATCCGGTCGACGCGACCGCCGCCGTCCCGGAGGACCGGCTGCGCGCCTGCGTGGACCTGCTGGCGGCGCACCGGGACGTGGACGCCGTGCTGGGCGTCCTGGTCCCGACGGCCCTGACCTCGGCCACCGGCGACGACCTGGTGCGGGCGTTCACCCACGCCCCGTCGCGGGCGCCGTGCACGACGGCACTCGTCCTGGTGGACCGGTCCGCGCGCGTGGAGTTGCTGCCGGCCGAGCGCGGCGGAGCCGTGCCCGCGTACTCCGACCCGCAGGACGCCGCCCACGCCCTGTCCTGCGCGGCGGCCCACGCCCGTCGCCGGAACCGTCCGCAGAACCTGCCCGCGGAGCCGTCCGGCGTCGATGCGGACGGCGCCCGGGCGGAGGTGGCCGAACGTCTGGCCGAGCGGCCGGAAGGCGGCTGGCTCGACCCGGTCCGGTGCGCACGGCTCCTCACTCACTACGGCATCCCGCAGATCCCCTGGGAGTGGGTGTGCGACGAGGGGACCGCCGCGGCGGCGGCCGGGCGCCTGGCCGGCCCGGACGGCCGGGTCGTCCTCAAGGCCCACTGGCCGGGTCTGGTGCACAAGACCGACGAGGGTGCCGTCCGCCTCGACCTCCAGGGCGACGAACAGGTGCGAGCCGCCTACCGCGACTTCGCGGACCGCTTCGGTGACCGGCTCGCCGGCGTGGTGGTGCAGCCGCAGGCGCCGCACGTCCTGGAGCTGGTGGCGGGCGTCGTCCAGGACCCGGTCTTCGGTCCGCTCGTGCTCTTCGGCCAGGGCGGTACGGCCACCGACGTGCTGGCCGACCACGCCGCCCGCCTCGCCCCGCTGACCACCTACGATCTCGACGACCTCATCACCTCACCGCGCTGCTCCGCCCTCCTGTCGGGCCGCCACGGCGGCACCCCCGTCGACCTCGGCGCCCTTGAACGACTGCTGTTGTGCCTCTCCCGGATGGCGTGCGACCTGCCCGAGCTCGCCGAGGCCGACCTGAATCCCGTGGTGGCCTGCCCGGACGGCGTCATGGCGCTGGACGCCCGCGTGCGGCTGGAACCCCGCAAGGCCTACGACCCGTACCTGCGGCGCCTGCGCTGAGACCGGTGCCCGAACGGCCCGCACTCCTCCTGGCGCGCTCGGCGTGCGCCCCGCCGGGGGCGTGGTCAGGCTGAGGAGAGCACCTCCACCGAGCGAGCAGGAGACGCCATGCCCTCCGCGACGGCACCGCCGGACGCCGGCAGCACCGCCTGTGTGCTGGACCTGGGAGGCATCGGGGCTCTCGTGAGAGAGCTGCGCGCCCGGGGACGGACAGTGATCGGTCCGGCCGAGCGGGACGGTGCCATCGTGCTGGCCGAAATCGAGTCCGCCGACGAGCTGCCCTACGGCTGGGGCGTGGAGCTGGAAGCCGGCCGTTACCGGACCAGGCGGCGGGCCGACGCCGCGGCCTTCGCCCATAGTGCCGGCCCTCAATCGTGGAAGAACTTCCTGCATCCCGAGCGGGTGAGGCAGTGGAGCGCGGACCGCGGACCGGACGGCGGGATGACGGTCCGTGCCGAACGCCCCGAGCCCGGCTCGTTCGCCTTCCTGGGCGTACGGCCCTGTGACTTGAGGGCGATCCGGATCCAGGACCGCGTCATGACCGGCGGCCGGCACCGGGACGATGCCTACGAGGCACGCCGCACCGGGGCGTTCCTGATCGTGGTCGAGTGCACGGAGCCGGGCGCCACCTGCTTCTGCGTCTCCATGGGCACCGGACCGGCCGCGCAACCCGGCTACGACCTGGCGCTGACCGAGGTGCTGGACGACACCGGGCACCGCTTCCTGGCCCGCGCCGGATCCGGGGAAGGCGCGGAGATCCTGGCGGCCCTTCCGCACCGGCCCGCCGACGAGCCGACACGAACGCGGGCCCGCGAGGACGTCGAGGCCGCGGCCGGGCGGATGGGCCGCACCATGCCGGAGGTCGACCTGCGCGCCCTGCTCGCCGGCACGCTGGACGCCGAGCGCTGGAACGACGTCGCCGCGCGCTGTCTGACCTGCGGCAACTGCACCATGGCCTGCCCCACGTGCTTCTGCACCACCACCGAGGACGTCACCGACCTGACCGGCGACCACGCCGAGCGCTGGCGCCGCTGGGAGTCCTGCTACGACCTGGACTTCACGCACCTGCCCGGCGGCTCCGTCCGGAGCAGCGGGCGCAGCCGCTACCGCCAGTGGCTCACCCACAAACTGGGCACCTGGTGGGACCAGTTCGGCAGCTCCGGCTGCGTGGGCTGCGGCCGCTGCATCGTGTGGTGCCCGGTCGGCATCGACATCACCGAGGAAGCCCACGCCCTGCACCAGGAGTCCCTCGGCCGGCGGGACGGGCGGAAGGACGCGGAGTCGTGAAGGGCACGGGCGTGTTCGAAGCCATCCCGGAGGGCCCCCGGGCACGGCTCATGGAGCTGGGCCGCGCGGTGTCGTTCCCCGCAGGGACACGGCTCTTCGAGGAAGGCCAGCGGGCGGACCGCTTCTGGGTCGTCCGCACCGGCACCGTCAGCCTCGACGTTCACGTGCCCGGCCGCCGGGCGGCGGTCGTCGAAACCGTCGGGGCGGGCGGGCTGGTCGGGTGGTCGTGGCTGTGCCCACCGCGCCAGTGGCACCTGGGAGCCGAGGCGACCCGCCCGGTGGACGCCTGGGAGTTCGACGCGGCCGAGGTGCTGGCCCTGTGCGAGCGCGACCCGGCACTCGACCACGCGCTCCTCACCTACGTCGTAGAGGTCATCGGTCACCGTCTGCGATCCTCCCGGACCCGGCTCCTGGACCTCTACGGGCCCTACAGAAGCGGTGCGGCGGAGTGACCGCCGTCCCCCTCCCCTACCGGGTGACGAGCAACCGGCCCGAGACCGGCGACACCCGCACGATCGAGCTGCGACCGGTCGGTGGCGAACTGCCCGCGTTCGCACCGGGTCAGTTCGCGATGCTCTACGTCTTCGGGGTCGGCGAGATCCCGGTGTCCGTCGCCGGTCTGCGAAACGGCACGCTGACCCACACCGTCCGCGGGGTGGGTGCGGTGTCGCGCGCCCTGTGTGCCGTCCGCCCGGGTACGCAGGTGGGTGTCCGGGGCCCCTTCGGCACGGGCTGGGACCTGCCGAGCGCCGCCGGGCGCGACCTGCTCGTGGTGGCGGGCGGTATCGGTCTGGCCCCGCTGCGGCCCCTCCTCCAGGCCGCGTCGTCCTCGCCCGGCGACCACGGCCGGCTCAACGTCCTCATCGGCGCCCGGACGCCCGGGGACCTGCTGTACCGGGAGGAACTGGACGGCTGGGGGCGACCGTACTGCGGAGTGACCGTGGACCGCGCGGGCCCGGAGTGGACCGGCCGCGTCGGCGTGGTGACCACCTTGCTGGACCAGGCGGCGTTCACCCCCCAGGAGACCACGGCCTTCGTCTGCGGCCCCGAGGTCATGATCCGCGCCACCGCCCGCGAACTGCTGCACCGAGGCGTACCGGCGCAGCACATCCGCGTCTCCCTCGAACGCAACATGCACTGCGCGACCGGCCACTGCGGGCACTGCCAGCTC
Organism: Streptomyces sp. XH2; assembly: GCF_049725035.1. Classification (NCBI taxonomy): domain Bacteria; kingdom Bacillati; phylum Actinomycetota; class Actinomycetes; order Kitasatosporales; family Streptomycetaceae; genus Streptomyces; species Streptomyces sp. XH2. The sequence goes on from NZ_JBMMMZ010000001.1 coordinate 465,855, forward strand.
GGCCCCCTGCTCCTGTGCCGGGACGGGCCCGTAGTCGGCTACGACCTCGCCGGATCCCTGCTCGCCGTACGGGAACTGTGAGATGACCGCCCCCGTACCCTCCCGCCCCCGGCTCGGCGTGTTCAAGTTCGCCTCCTGCGACGGCTGCCAGCTGACCCTGCTGGACTGCGAGGACGAACTGCTGCCACTGGCCGCCGAAATCGAGATCGCCCACTTCGCCGAGGCCTCCAGCGACATCCGGCCCGGCCCGTACGACCTCTCCCTCGTCGAAGGTTCGGTCTCCACCCCCGAGCACCTCGAACGCGTCCGGCGCATCCGCGCCGAGTCCCGTCACCTGGTGACCATCGGCGCCTGTGCCACGGCGGGCGGCGTCCAGGCCCTGCGCAACTTCGCCGACGTCGCCGAATTCCGGGCGACCGTCTACGCGAAACCCGAGTACATCGAGACCCTCGCCACCTCCACGCCCATCTCCGCCCACGTCCCCGTCGACTTCGAACTGCGCGGCTGCCCCATCGACCGCGGGCAGCTGATCGAGGTCATCACCGCCTTCCTCGCCGACCGCCGCCCCGACATCCCCGACCACAGCGTCTGCTTCGCCTGCAAACGACGCGGCACCACCTGCCTCCCCGTCGCGCACGGCATCCCCTGTCTGGGACCGGTGACGCACGCGGGATGCGGAGCCCTGTGCCCGGCGTACGGGCGGGGCTGTTACGGCTGCTTCGGGCCGTCCGGCTCGACCAACATGCCCGCGATGATCCCGCTGCTCCGCAGTGACGGCATGAGCGACGAGGACATCCTCCGCTTCCTGCACACGTTCAACGTCCACGACTTCGCCGCGATCGAACCGCCCGGGGCGCTCGGCGCAGGGGAGTCGCCATGACGCACCGCGGCTCGCGCGTCCTGCACGTCGGCGCTCTCGCCCGCGTCGAGGGAGAAGGAGCACTGCGGCTGCTGATCAGCGACGGCACCGTCACCCGGGCCGAGCTGGACATCTACGAGCCGCCGCGCTTCTTCGAGGCGTTCCTGCGGGGCCGCCGGCACACCGAACCACCGGACATCACGTCGCGCGTGTGCGGCATCTGCCCCGTCGCCTACCAAATGAGCGCCTGCCACGCGATCGAGGACGTCTGCGGCGTCACCGTCGACGGGCAACTGGCCGCGCTGAGACGCCTGCTGTACTGCGGTGAGTGGATCGAGAGCCAGACCCTGCACATCTATCTGCTCCACGCCCCCGACTTCCTCGGCTGCGACAACGCGATCGAGCTCTCCCGGACCCACCGCGCGGACGTCGAGCGGGGGTTGCGGCTCAAGCAGGCGGGCAACAGCATCATGGAATTCCTCGGCGGCCGTGCCATCCATCCCGTCAACGTCCGCGTCGGCGGCTTCCACCGCACCCCCGCGCGCACCGAGTTCCGCCCCTTGGCCGAGCGCCTGCGGCACGCGCGCGACGACGCGCTGGCGACCCTCGCCTGGGTGGCCGGCTTCGACTTCCCCGAGGCCGAGTGCGACGCCGACTTCTTCGCCCTCTCCGCACCGGACACGTACGCCATCGAGACGGGCACCCCCACCGTGCTGCCCCACGGCGGCGGGCACGGCACGAGGACGTTCCCCGTCGCGGACTTCACCTCCCACGTGGTCGAGGAACAGGTCCCCCACTCCACCGCGCTCCAGGCCCGGCTGGACGGCCGGCGCCACCTCACCGGTGCCCTGGCCCGGTACGCCATCAGCGGCCACCGGCTCCCGCCCGCCGTCCGGGAGGCGGCACGGGCGGCCGGGCTGGGCGACCCGGACGCCGGGGAGATCTGCCGCAACCCCTTTCGCAGCGTCGTCGTCCGCGCCGTCGAAGTCCTCTACGCCGTGGACGAAGCACTGCGCCTGATCGACGTCTACGAGCGCCCGCCGCGCGCCGCCGTGGACGTCCCCCCGCGGGCCGGGACGGGCCACGGCGCCACCGAGGCGCCCCGCGGCACCCTCTACCACCGCTACATCCTCGACGCCCAAGGGCTCGTCACCGACGCCCGCCTCATCCCGCCCACCTCCCAGAACCAGGGCGCCATCGAGGAGGACCTGCGCCGAGTCGTCCAGGACCGGCTGCGGCACGGTGACGCCACCGACAGCGAGCTCACCCACCTGTGCGAACGGGCCATCCGCAACCACGACCCCTGCATCTCCTGCTCGGCCCACTTCCTCGACCTGACCGTCGAACGAGCGTGAGGAAAGCCGCGTGAAGTATCTCGACGAATACCGGGACCCGGAGCTCGCCCGCCGGCTGCTGGACGAACTCCACCGCACCGCCACCCGCCCCTGGCAGATCATGGAGGTCTGCGGCGGCCAGACCCACACCCTCGTCCGCCAGGGCATCGACGAACTCCTGCCCGCCGGCATGCGCATGATCCACGGCCCCGGCTGCCCTGTCTGCGTCACCCCGCTGGAGACCCTCGACCGGGCGATGGCCGTCGCAGCCCGCCCAGGGGTGATCCTCACGAGCTTCGGCGACATGCTCCGCGTCCCCGGCTCCCGGACCGACCTGCTCGCCCTGCGGGCCCGCGGCGCGGACGTACGCGTCGTCTACACCCCCATGGACGCGGTCGACCTCGCCGAGCACCACCCGGACCGGGACGTCGTCTTCCTCGCCGTCGGCTTCGAGACCACGGCCCCCGCCAACGCCATGGCCGTCCTGCACGCTTCCCGCCTGGGGCTGCGCAACTTCAGCATGCTGGTCAGCCACGTCCTCGTACCACCGGCCATGACGGCGCTGCTGGAATCGCCCGAATGCCGGGTCCAGGCCTTCCTGGCGGCCGGGCACGTGTGCGCGGTCATGGGATGGACCGAGTACGAGCCCATCGTCGCCCGCCACCGGGTTCCCGTCGTCGTCACCGGCTTCGAACCGCTCGACCTGCTCGAAGGCATCCTGATGGCCGCACGGCAGCTCGAGGAGGGCAGGGCCGAGATCGAGAACCAGTACGTGCGGGCCGTGCGCCGTCAGGGCAACGGCGAGGCGCAGTCCGCCGTAGCCCGTGTCTTCCGGGTCACCGACCGCGCCTGGCGCGGCATCGGCGACCTCCCCCGAAGCGGCCTGGAACTCCGCCCGGAATTCGCCGCGTTCGACGCCGCGCGACGCTACGACGTCGACGGCCTGCACTCGGCGGAGCACCCCGAATGCATCGCCGGCGGCATCCTCACCGGCGCACGACTGCCCACCGACTGCACCGCCTACGGAATCCGCTGCACGCCCCGCCACCCGCTCGGCGCGCCCATGGTGTCGGCCGAGGGCACCTGCGCGGCGTTCCACGCGGCGGGGCGCGTCGCCGCCACCGCTGCCACCGCCACGGAAGGGCCGGCCTCGTGATCACGGAATGCCCTGTCCCCCGTCCGGAGAGCGAACGCGTCCTGCTCGGTCACGGCGCCGGCGGCCGGCTCACCGCCGAACTCCTGGAGCGCACGATCCTTCCCGCCTTCGGCGGGCGGGAAGGCCCGCTGGAGGACGCTTCACCCTTGCCCGGGCTCGGCGAGCTCGTGATGACGACGGACGGCTTCGTCGTCAGCCCGCTGTTCTTCCCCGGCGGGGACATCGGCTCCCTCGCCGTCCACGGCACCGTCAACGACCTGGCGATGCGCGGCGCCCAACCCCTCGCCCTCTCCGTCGCCCTGATCGTCGAGGAAGGGCTCGAACTGGGCCGGCTGGAGGCCGTGCTGCGTTCGCTGGGCAAGGCGGCCCGGGAGGCGGGCGTGCCCGTGATCACCGGCGACACCAAGGTCGTGGGCCGGGGCGCGGCCGACCAGGTGTTCATCACGACGACCGGCATCGGCAGACGCCTCCCCGGCCTCGCTCCTTCCGCCGCCGGTGCCCGCCCGGGCGACGCCGTGCTGCTGTCGGGTCCGATCGGCCTGCACGGCACCGCCGTGCTCAGCACCCGGGAGGGGCTGGGCTTCGAAGCCGACATCGCCTCCGACACCCGCCCCCTCCACCGTCTCGTGGCGGCCCTCGCCCCGCTCGGCGACCGGCTGCACGTCCTGCGCGACCCCACCCGCGGCGGGCTGGCCGCCGCGCTCAACGAGATCGCACGCGACTCGGGAGTGGCGGTCGACATCGACGAGAGCGCCGTACCGGTGCCCGGGCCGGTCGCCGCGGCGTGCGACATCCTCGGCCTCGACCCCCTGCACGTGGCCAACGAAGGCTGCATGGCCGTCCTCGTCGCGCCCGACGCTGCCGACGCGGCCCTGGCCGCCTTGCGCTCCCTGCCGGAAGGCGGCGGCGCCGTCCGCATCGGAGACGTCCTGCCGGCCGGCGGGCACCCCGGCCGTGTCGTCATGCGGACGGTCGTAGGTGCCCGTCGCGTGGTGGACATGCCGCTCGGCGAGCAGTTGCCCCGTATCTGCTGATCCGCCGCATCGAGGGACCATGGAGGTGAGGCTCCCGGGCATTCACGCCCCGAACCCCGGATGACCTGGGGAAGTGAATCGATGATGTTCTGGTACGACCACGGCGGCGGCTGGGGCCTGTTCGCCATGACGGTGAGCATGGTCCTGTTCTGGGCGCTGATCATCACCGTCGCGGTCCTGCTCTTCCGTTCACTCGCTCGTCCGCCGCAGGGCGGTCAGCACACCGGCCGGCACCCGGGCCCGCCGCCCGGCCCCGCCGAGCACATCCTCGCCGAGCGGTACGCCCGCGGCGAGATCGACGAGGAGGAGTACGCGCGGCGCCTGGCCACCCTGAGAAACCCGCCGCCAGGCCCTGCGGGACGATGACGACAGGGCGGGCACGCCCGCCGGCGCACCGCGCACTCCGCGGCGGGGTCGGCCCTCGTTCCCGGGCCCGCTCCGCCTTCAGACGCCCGGACGCGGGTACGGCCCTCGGTCCGCCTGCTCGCGCAGAGCGCTCCAGGAGACGGGCCCGAGGAGGTCCGCCAAGCGCTGGAGGGCATCGGCGAAGAGGTCGTCGACGGTGAGGACGCCGACGAGCCTCCCGGCGTCGAGCACAGGAAGACGCCGGATGTCCTCACGCCGGTACAGCCGGTAGGCCACGTCCACCTCGTCCGACGCACTCACCGTCACCACGGCTGTGCTCATCAGGCTGGTGACAGGCTCGTCCGGACCGGCGCCGTCGGCCAGACCGCGCACCACGAGGTCGCGGTCGGTGAGGATGCCGCACAGAGCGTCGCCATCGGTGACCATGACGCAGCCCACCGCCTCTTCCGCCATGCGTGCGGCCGCCTCCGCTGCGGTGGCCCGGTGGCTCACCGTGACCGGCGGCGTGGTCATGAACGCCGACACCTTCATGGCCCGGCCTTCTGTCCGCAGCCCGTGTCCGCAATGCGGTCTCGCACCGGTCCCCCGTGGCTCAGTCGTGCGGTACCACGGCGACCGGGCAGCGAGCATGGTGCACGCACGCCTGTGCGACGTTCCCCAGACGCGGCGCCACTGCGGGGTGATGCCTGCGCCTGCCGATCACCAGGAGCTCGGCTCCCTCGGAAGCCGCCAGCGTCGCCCGTGCAGCGTTCCCCAGCCGGACCGTGCTCGTCACCGTGACGCCCGGGTTGCGCTCGCGCCACGGTTGCACGGCCCGGGACAGCTTTTCCCCGGCATCCTTGCTGATCTCTCCCGCCACGTCCGGGTCGACGCCCCAGGGCGCGTAGGCCTGCACCGGCAGCGGGCACCCGTGCACCACATGCAGGGGCGCGCCGCGTGCCGCGGCCGTCTCGAAGGCGAACTCCAGCAAGCTGTCGCAAGGTCCGTGCAGACTGACGCCGACAGCCACACCGCCCACGCCGGAATCGGCGGGCGGCCGAGCCCCGCCCTCTGCGGACCGTACGAGCACCACCGGACGTTCCGCCCTGCCGGCCACCTGGAGGCTGATGTCCCCCAGGAAGAAGCTCTCCACGCGTTCCAGGCCACGCGAGCCCAGCACGACCATCGTCGACCCCTCAGCGGCTCTCAGCAATGCGGTCTCGGGGTCCTCCGCCACGAGGTCCTCGGTGACGGAGAGGTCATGGTGGCGCTCGCGCACGGACGTCGCGGCCGCCCGCACGATGCGCCGAGCCCAGTAGTTCTGATCCTTGTCGGCCGGAAGGCCGGTGGAAGGTTCGCCGGCCAGCAGGATCCACGCGTGCACAAGACGCAGTCCCAGCCCGCGCCGGTCCGCCTCGTCCGCCGCCCACAGGGCGGCTGCCAGGCTCTCCGGGGAACCGTCGAGCCCGACGGTGATGGGTGCCGGCTCCATGACGGTCACCTCCGTGCAATCGACGAGCGCCCTTGGGGCCCGCTGCGTAACGCGTCTCCTCCAGCCTGAGTCCGGCCCGGCGGAACGGCCACCGGAGCCGGGCTCGTCCCCGGAGCCGGACTCGTCCCCGCATCAGTCCTCGACGACGAGAACGTCTCGCACCGGGCGACGCGCCGTGACCGGGCCCTGCGGTCCGTAACCCAGGCGCAGGATCTTTTGCATCTGGCCACTGAGCAGCGGCCCGGTTTTGTCAAGGATCCACAAGGCGCCCCGGTCACTGAGGACGGTGGCGAGGGCGCCGCCCAGGAGACTGCCGACCGGGAGCGTTCCGTACACGACGCAGCGGATGCTGGAACTGATCCGGCCGGGCATCCCGGGCGGGCAGCACGCCTGCCGGAAGCTGATGGTGATCCCGTTTCCCGCCGCGATGCTGAGGCGTACCCGAAGCACGGCAGCTGCCGTCAAGGCGGGGTTGTTGTCACCAGGACCGTCGGAAAGAATGGGCACGACCGGCTGCCGGACCAGGCAACCTCAGATGCCGACGCATCACGTGCGCACGAGCCGATCACGCTCCAGAGAGCTTTGGAAGGCCGTTTCATCCCCGCTCATCGCCGATCCTGTGTGCACACCAGAGTCGACCTTGACCTGCCTCCCCCTCACCACCAGCACTCCCTATGACCACCTGCACCTGCACCTGCACAGACCTGATGTCCGGGAGTTCGAATGAGCGGGCACGCTCGGCCGGAGCCGGGGTTCTCACCCGAGAGGCTGGCCTTTTTCACGGACGCGATCTTCGCGATCGCGATGACGCTGCTGGCCGTCGAACTGGAGCGCCCGCACGAGCAGGAGCTGGCGTCGGCTCGTGCGCTGGGGAGCTTCCTGGCAGACCAGCGGGACTCCTACCTGGCGTTCGCGCTGGCGTTCGTCCTTCTCTGGTCAGTGTGGCGCCGCCACCACAGGCTGATGGACCAGATCGGCGAGCTGTCGAAGGCCTTCACCGCCTGGCACGCGCCGCTCCTGCTGCTGGTCGCGTTCCTTCCGTTCCCGACAGCGGTCATCGGCGCATCGATCAACAACCCGCTGGCGCAGACCCTGTTCGCCGGCACGATGGCGGCCCTGGACTTCTGCGAGGCCGCCATCAAGCACATCGCCGGCAGCACCGGCCTGGTCACCGGCGACCCCGCAGAAACCCACCAACACGCCGACAGCTCCTGGGGCGTCGGCCTCTGGTTCCTCCTCAGTGCCGGCGCCGCCTGGCTGTTCTCATACGCCTTCGTCCTATGGTTCTTCGCCCCGCTTGCCGCCACGTACGGCGGAGCACTGATATCCCGCCTGCGCACCTCCCCCGCAGGCCACCCGGACCCGCCCGACGGGCCCGCGCCGCGGGCCTGAGGCCGTCATGGGAACGGAACGCCGATCGACTGTGCCCCTGCGACCACTGCCCGGCCGGGGGCCTCAGTCCTGCCGTACGAGTACGGGGTGCTCGTGGTCGTGCTCGCAGGCGCCGTCGATTCCGTAGGTGTCCCACGCGGGGAACGGATCACCGGCTGGAAGGCTTTCGCCGTCCCGCATGAGACAGCCGGTCAGTGCTGTCCGGAGTTCCTCACTGCGCAGGCCGGTGCCGATGAAGACCAGTTCCTGGCCCTGAGCGTTGTCCGCGTCCTGGGCTCCCGAGGGTTCGAAGCGGGCGACGGAGCCGGCCTGCGACCACAGGCCGGTCACCCGGGGACGGGTAGCCAGCCGGAAGAAGCCCTTGGAACGCAGGATCCGGCCGTAGGCCCCGCTGTCGAGGCCTACGGTGGCGAACTCCCACAGACGGCCCGGATGGAACGGCGCGTCGGAGCGGAAGACCGTGCCGGAGATGCCGTACTCCTCGGTCTCCGGGACGTGGTCCCCGTTGAGCTCCAAGACCCAGCCCGGGGCCTGCTGCGCACGCTCCAGGTCGAACAGCCCCGTCGGCGAGCCCGCCCCCTCCTTCCAGTTCCGGCAGGAAGCCGGCGGCGTCGACGACCGTCACCATGGTGTCGAGGCGCGCCAGATCGCCGAAGGTGGCGCCGTCGTCGCGGGGAAAGGCGAAGGTCACCGCCACGGGCATCCCACCCCGGTCCACGCCGCCTGGACGGGAGTCCTCCTGCTCCAGCACCCCCAGTGGCTTCCCGTGCTGCGCGCGGAACAGGAAGCCGCCTTCACGGACCACCCGTCGGCCGCGCTCTCCTCACTCCTCAAACTCGAGCGCCTGGACCACTGTCTCCTGGAGGCCGAACGCCTGCACCCGGCCGTCTGGCTGCTCGCCCGCACCGCCGCACGCGACCTGTGCATCCACGGCTACCGGGTACCACGCGGCCATATGGTGTGCGTCTCGCCGGGAGCATCGCACCGCCTGCCGGGCGTGTTCCGCGATCCCGGGACGTTCGATCCCGACCGCTGCCTTCCGGGGCGGAAGGAACACAGCAACACGCCTTATGCCTTGATCGGCTTCAGCGGAGGCCGGCACCCCTGCCTGGGCATGACCTTCGCCCAGCAAATGATGAAGGTCATCTGGAGCGTCCTCCTGCACGCCTTCGACCTCGAACTCGCCGACCCCGACGTCCGCGAGGCCCGCGAGGCCCGCGAGGCCATGAGGCATCCGCCCCGTCGGCGGTGCACCGTGCGCAAACCGTGGCGGCACTCATCGCCACCTGCGCGCCGACCGCGATGTCCCTGCCCGTACGGCACGTCGCCCTCGGCCCGTCCGGCGTGGACGACCTCCCGCAGCACAGCAAGACCCGTACGGCCGGAGTCGTGATCCGCCAGGACTTCGCCTCGGCGCCGGAACGAGCGCTGATCGTCGGACTCCCGGAAGGGACGGCGCGCGAGGACGTCGACGGCTACACCCGCACCGTCTCGGCGCTGCCCCGGACGGCAGCCGTCCGCACCTTCACCGGTCAGTACCGCGGCGGCACGAGGGCCGAGGCGCCGGGCCCGTCGGACGCGCACGAGGATTCACCGGGCGGCCCCTGCTCATCGTCACGTCACGCGTTCCCCCGGCACGGAGGAATCGGCCGCCCTGGTGAGGCAGTTGCGTGCCCTTCCCGCCCACGGCCGTGTCCTCGTCGCCGGGCAGGCGGCGGAGGCGGTGGACGCCCAGTCGGCCATCCGGCGGGCCCTGCCCTGGTCCGGCGGTCTCATCGCGGCCGCGACCTTCGTGCTCATGGCGTTGTTCACCCGCAGCCTGCTGGTGCCGTTCAAGGCCGTGACGGTGGCGGCGGCAAGCCTGGCGGCCACACTGGGCTGCCTGGTGTACGTGTTCCAAGACGGGCACCTTCGGGGTCTCCTCGGTGACTTCCACGTCCCCGGGTACCTCTTCGACACGAGCACGGTCTTCCTGCCGGCAACCGCCTACGCCCTGTCCGTGGACTACGAGGTCTTCATCGTCGCCCGCATCAAAGAGGAGTACCTCGCGTCGGGCGACAACACCTCGGCCGTCGCCGCGGGAATGCAGAGAACGGGCTGATTGGTCACGGCGACGTCCCTCGTCTTCGCAACCACCATGGCCGGGCCCGCGACCTCTCAGCTCACCCCGCTCAAACCGACCGGGATCGGGCTGGCGCTGGCCGTCCTGGTGGACGCTGTGGTGGTGCGGGGGGGGAGCTCTCGTCCCCGGCCTGATGACTCTGGCGGGCCCGGCGAACCGGTGGCTGCCGGGGGCGCGGGGCCGGCGGAGCCGGGTTCGCCGCGAGACGTGACCTGCCACTGGCCGCACCGCCGAACGCCGGGAACCGCCGCGCACCACAATGGCTCTCGCATCACCCGATAGAGGTGTTTCACAGCGAAACTCCTTTCGAGTGGAGCGCGGTGCGAGAGCCTGAGCTCAAGGCCTCGGGGGCAGTCGGACAGGGGGAAACTCGTGAAACCACGCAAACGACTTGCCGTGCTCGCGGCGGCGCTGGCCGCCACCTTCGCGGCAGCAGCCCCGGGTGCCGGGGCGGCCGAACCACAGACACGCGCGGAGACGGCCGCGGCGGCGGTCGGCCCGTTCCAGGTCAGAAACCAGGGCACCGGCCGCTGCCTGGGCTTCCCGTACGGTGACGACCGCGTGCGGGTGTGGGACTGCACCACGGAGGCGCACCAGCTCTGGGACCTGGACGCCGACAGCCGGGGCCGTTACCACATGGTGAACCGCAGGAACGGCGAATGCCTCGCGGGCTACGCGCAGGGCCCGAGCGGCTGGGCGACCTGGCTGTCGACCTGCGACCGCAGCTTCACCAACGTCGACCAGCTCTGGTACGTCGACCCGGCGACCCAGTCCGGCCCGGCACGCATTGCGAACCTCTTCGGCCGCGTCCTCGAGCCCGACCGCGGCTGGAACGGCGCGAACGAATCGCCAGTCGTGACCAACGACAACCAGGGGCTTCCGAATCAGAAGTGGACCATCAAGTACATCCAGTGAAGTCCCCCCGGCCCGACTTACTCTCTGCAGTTCTCCGGAGGCGGGAGATGCGGGAGATGTAGGGGATGTCGGAAGTCTGTCGGCGGTGACCGTGATTCGTCAGCGGTACGTCGGTGGAGGTTGCGACCTTGGGCGGGGTCGGTGCTCCCCATGAGCACACTGCCCCGCACGCAAGGAGCCTGTCATCGTGTTTTCCGCATCCCAGAGCCGGCCGTGGGACGTTCACCGGCTGCCCTCTGCCGAGGGCCGGGTCTTCCTGGTCACCGGGGCAATGCCGGGATCGGCTACTTCGCAGCGGAGCAGCTCGCCGGCACCGGCGCCGTCGTCGTGCTCGGCAGCCGGGACGCCGCGAAGGCCGACGCCGCCTTGACCTCGATCCGCTCGCGCGTCTCCGGCGCGCACGTACGGACCCTTCGACTGGACCTCGCCGACCTGTCATCTCTGAGGACCGCCGTCGACAGGCTGGACGTCGATCGTCTCGACGCGGTGGTCTACAACGCAGGGGTCGCACTCGACGATCCGCCACGCCGAGAGACCGAGGACGGCCACGAGCTGATGTTCGGCACCAATCACCTCGGCCACTTCGCGCTCACCCAGTGGCTGGCTCCTCTGCTGTCCGCAGCGCCGGCAGGCCGCATCGTGACGGTGGGAAGCTTCGCCGCACGGTCCGAGCGACTGGATCTGGATGATCTGCAGTCGGCCCGGGACTACCGGCCCAAGCGCACCTACGGCCGGTCGAAGCTGGCGCAGATGTCCTTCGGCTTCGAACTCGATCGCCGTCTGCGCGCCGTCGGCAGCACGGTGCTCAGCGTGGTGGCCCACCCCGGCGGAGCACTCGACTCCCTCACTCCGTCCCGCCCGCCGGTACGCGTGACAACGCCCAGCGAGCGGCTGCGCGCTTTGCCCGCCGGACTCTTGGTACAGGGCAAGGACGCCGGAGCATGGCCCGTCGTCCGTGCCGTCCTCGACCCGGACGTGCGGGGAGGGCAACTGTGGGGGCCGAGGGTCTTCGGCCTGCGTGGCACACCACGGCGTGAGCCCATTCCCTCCCACACGGCCGACCGGGCCGTCGCCGCTCGCCTGTGGGCCGCCAGCGGTGAGCTGGCCGGCACCGATCCGTACCTCGGCTTCCGTTTCCGGTAGGCGCCAGGCAGCGGGCCGCGTCCCCGGGCACGGCCCGGCGGCCCGCTGAGCTGCAGAGCTGAGCTGAGCTGCAGAGCTGAGCTGCGGAAAGGTCAGGGCACGAACTGCACGCTGTTGAGCGAATCGCTGCCGACATCCAAGGCGCCGTGGGCCGGCACGTCCCGGACGACGCCGCTGCCGCAGACGGTGCTGTTGTAGACCTTCGCCCGGATATTGGTGTTGTTCTCGGCCCTGGACGCCGGGAACTCGAAGAAGAAGCAGGTGTTGTTGGGCGGGTCGACGAAGTTGCCCACCAATCCGCCCGTGCTCCGGTACGTGAACGAGCCGGTGGCGCCCTGGGCACTGGTGGAAAGGCCCGTGGCCAGCACGAGGGCCGTGCCGAGAGCCAAGGCCGCCCGGCCTGCCCGGGAGAGTACTGCGTTCATGGTGTACGCACCATCCTTGTGGTCAGCCGAACTTGATGCCCTGCGGCCGGTCGCCGCCGAATTCCAGCCTCGTCCCCTTGAACACGAACACCAGGAAGTCCGTGCAATCCCGGTCCCGGTACAGCACGGCATCCGTCCCGGTGCCGTTGCCGACCTTCACCGCCGGGGATTCGAAGAAGACGCAGACACCGTCCGACGGATTCTCCCGCCGGTGCTCCACGCCCTGTGAGTCCGTGTATGTCAGGACGCCGATGGCCGCAGGGGATGCGCCCGGGAATGCGAGGAGAAGAGCGAGTGACATGACCGGAGCCGTCGCCGCCCGCCCCGCTCGTCCCCATGTGACGCGCATGACCGCTCAGCCCCCCAACTTGGCGCTACGGGGCTTCGTCCCGCCGAAGACCAGGGACGATCCGGCGTGGATGGTGATGAGGAAGGTACTCTCCTCGCACAGACTGCCGGTGAAGAGCCTGCCGTCCGTGTCCGTGAAGTTGGCGACGCTGACCGCTTCCGCGGTGAAGCTGTAGCAGACGCCGTCGGTCGGATTGTCCTTCGCGTGGTCGATTCCGCTCGAATCCCGGTAGCTCAGCGTGCCGTTGGCCGCCTGGGCCTGGGCGGAGAGTCCGGTGACGAGGACGAGTGCGGCGCCGAAGGCCGCGACCGGTCTCGCGGTACGCCGCAAGGCCCGCCTCAGGGTGTCCATGGGTGCGTTCCCCCTTCCGGTTCTTCGCCGACGCGAAGGACCTTGATGTGAGAATCCGCCGATTTCAAGATTTTTTGAAGAGTCGGCCGCTGCCATCACCCGTTTGGGTCATACATTCCGTGCGCCATGCGGGGATACGAATGATTGCCGTCACGTCCGGCTCAAGGCTGTCCGTAACAGGTTGGAGATCTGACGGACGAGCAATGGGCGGTGCCGGAGTCGTTGTTGCCGAGAGGCAAGATGCCCGTGTCCCGGCAGTGGCCGGTCACCGAAGTTCGGCCCGGAGGACGACAAGGCCCGGCACGCGGTCAAGTACGGCATCGATCGCCTCAAGAGATACCGAGCCGTGGCCATCAGGTACGACAACCTCACGGTCCGCTACGAGGCTGCTGTCCTCGTAGCCGCCATCAACAAGTGGTTGTCACATATTGGTCCGACGACAACTCGAACACCCGCACTCGCCGACCGCAGGTGGGATTGACGGTCTCACGGACCGGACACATCCCCAGTTTGGTCATGATCCGTTCGGAGGCGTCGTTGCCCACTTGAGCGATGCTGACGATCCGCTCCAGCCCTCGCTCTTCGAACCCGAACCGTACGGCGGCCGCAGCGGCCTCGGTGGCCAAGCCCCGTCCCCAGTGGGAACGTCCCAGCCGCCAGCCGACCTCAACCGCCGGCAGCACCTCCGGCAAGAAGTGGGGCACCGAGAGGCCGGTGAACCCGGCCAGCTCGCCAGTGGACCGGACCTCCACGACGAACAGGCCGAAGCCCTGTGACTCCCACTCGCTCTCCCATGCCTGGATCCCGTCGCGAGTCTGCTGTTCGTCACGGACGCTGCCGTCACGGATCCACCGCATGACCTCGGGGTCGGCATTGATGGCAGCCATGGGCGCAACGTCTTCCTCGCGCCAGCGACGCAGGATCAGACGGGGAGTCTCAAGCGTGACCATCCAATCATTCTGGATCACAAATGGGCTCATGCCCAAACGAGCTCGTGCATGGCTGGCGGTGAAGTGCGATGAGCTCTTGATCGCTACCCGGCCCGGACGGACAGCTTCAACGCTCAGGCTCCGCTCGCCCTCACCCGCCGCGAACTCTCCGGCCGGGGCCAGGATTGGGCAGCCGGTATTCCGACGCCCGTTCCGCAACGGCACGGACCACCGGGAGCGGATGGCCTCAGTCGTTGCTTCCGACGCCGCGATCGGGTGCGCTCATGTCCCCCGTCGCGGGAGTGCCGCCGGCGAGCCCGTAGCGCAGGTACACGGTGCCCTTCGGGCCGGCTGCCGGGGGTGCGAGGAGCGTGACGTTGGTGGGCACCGCGCCGTTGTCGAACACCTTCTTCCCGACACCGAGCACGATGGGGTGCAGCCAGAGGTCGAGACGGTCGAAGAGCTTCTCGCGCAGGAGGGTCTGCACGAAGTTCAGGCTCCCGACGACCTTCACGTGCTCGTGCCGGTCACGGATCTCACGCACCGCGTCGGCGAGGTCCGGGCCGAGCTGCGTGGACCCTGCCCACGAGAGGTCGGGCCGGCCGCGAGAGGCCACGTACTTCGGGACGCGGTTGAAGAGTGTGGCGATCTCGTTGTCCTCGCCGCCCTTCTGGTGCGGCCAGTAGGCGGCGAAGATGTCGTACGTCCGCCGGCCGAGCAGGAGGGCGTCCGTGCCTTCGTACGCGGCAGCGATCTGCGCCCCGGCGACCTCGTCCAGCAGGGGCGCCTGCCAGCCGCCGAACGGGAATCCCACCGGGTCCTCGTCAGGACCGCCGGGAGCCTGCCCAACAAGGTCGAGGGTCGCGAACAACTCGATGTGGATGAGGCCCATGGCTTACTCCCGATGAGTCGGTTGTCTCCGTCAAAAGATAGACCTGCGGGTGCCTGCAGACTCATCGCCGCGACGGAGCCCGGCTTCACCTGTTGGTGCGGAATGACCACAAGGGGTGGAACAGCCCAGGTCGACCCGGCTGGGGCTGGTATCGGTCATGGGCGGTCGCCTCTATGAGCAGCGCCGGAGGCTGAGCACGCGGGTCATCACCGCACTCCGGACATGGAGGAGACCACGCTTCCGCCGGACTACCAGCGCATCCTCGCCGCCGTGCGACAGGCGGCCGGACCGGTCATGGCCCGCGTCCTGAGCGTCTCCACTACAGGTGAGCGGGATCTGTCCTGCCGGGACGCTCTCGGAAGCCGAGCCCCGCCCGCCCGGGCCACTGCGCCGGATTCCGCTGCGATCACGCCCGTTGGCCTGCGGCTCGCGCGGCAAGCGCTCCTGGCCGCCTCGTGCGCCCCCGGATTGTCCCCTCGTGCTGCGGCCGGGCAGACGCCAGACTGGCCGTTCGCCACTTGCCTTCTTCAGGCAGTGGGCCGCACCGGGTGTACGCCGGGGGAGGATCCGTGAAGGTCAGTTCCTGGAACGAGTGGGACCCGCTGAAGCACGTCATCGTCGGCCGGGCGGACGGCACCATGGTGCAGGCTCCCGAGCCGGCGGTCGTCCGGGACTGGCCGGAGCACGGTTTCCCGCACGGGACGTACGGGCCGTTGCCCGAGGAGATGACGGCTGCGGCCAATGAGCAGCTGGACAACTTCGCCCGCATCCTCGAACAACGCGGCGTCCGGGTGGACCGGCCCCGGCCTTTGGACTTCAGCCGGCCGGTCGCCACCCCGGAGTGGTCGCAGCAGAGCATGTTCGGTGCCATGCCGGTTCGGGACGTCCTGGTGGTGATCGGGAACGAGCTGCTCGAGGCGACCATGTCGTTGCGCAGTCGCTGGTTCGAGTACCTGGCCCACCGGCCGTTGATCGAGTCCTACTTCCGCGCCGATCCCGGCATGCGCTGGGAGGCGGCTCCCAAGCCCCGGCTGACCGAGGCGTCGTACCGGCCGGGCTTCCGGGAGGAGTACGAGGCCCTGCCGTTCGAGGAGCGGATCGCCCGGGTCAGGGCCGGGAAGCTGGTGCTGAGCGAGGCCGAGCCGCTCTTCGATGCCGCCGACATCGCCCGCTGCGGCAGGGACCTGTTCGTCCAGCAGTCCCTCGCCACGAACGCGGCCGGGATCCGCTGGTTGCGGCAGCATCTGCCGGAGCACCGTGTGCACGGGGTGACGTTCGGCAACGTGCACCCCATGCACATCGACGCCACCTGGGTGCCGCTGCGTCCCGGACTCGTTCTGCACTGCGCCGAGCGGCCCGCCGAGGAGGAGCTGCTGCACCATCTCAAGGTCAACGACTGGCAGGTCGTCCGTGCCGCCGCTCCCGGGCGGAAGGCGCCGCCGCCGCTGTCCGCGTGCAGTCGCTGGCTGTCGATGAATGTGCTCGTGCTGGACCCCGGGGCGGTCTGCGTGGAAGCGAGCGAGACCGCGCAGATGGATCAGCTCGACCGGCTGGGCTTCGAGGTCGTCCCGGTGCCGTTCTGGGATGTGGCCCCCTTCGGCGGCGGACTGCACTGCGCGACGCTCGACGTCCACCGCGAGGGCGTGCTGGAGGACTACTTCCCCCGGCGGTCCGGCAGGTTCTGAGGCCGAGGGGCAGTGTCCGTGGTGCACGTCCTCGGTGATGCACGTGGTGTCGCTGAGCACGGCGATGTTGGGGTTGCCGCAGTTGTTGCTGCGCCCGGTCGCGTTCCAGGCGGCGACATTGGAGAGCAGCCCGCTGTCCACCCGTTCGCTGCCCGACCGGTCACGGTCGGTCCGAAGATCGGAAAAGACACGCCGCCACGCAAGTCGCTTCGCGCAGAGCGGGTTCGCGATGGAGATCCCCTCCCCGGAGCTCTACTACCGCTTCTTCTCGGAACACCAGGTCAAGCGCATCCACGGCCGCCGGGGTGTGAAGATCAAGGGCCTCTACCACTACGGTGACGCGCTGGATCCCTACGTGCACGAGTCCTCTTCGCGCGGCGGGCGGCGGGCGGCGGGCGGCGGGCGGCGTAAGCGGATGTGGATCATTCGCCGGGAGCCCCGCGACCGGCGCGTCGTCTTCTTCCAAGATCCCCTCACCCACGAGTGGCATCCCCTGCACTGGACCGGGCTGCCGCCGGAATCCGAGGTGCCCGCCTTCGGCGACCTCCGCGCCGAGGATCTCCTCACCAGAGCCCGGGAAGCCGGTCTGCGACCGCGGACCGATACCGAACTCCTCCCGGTCCTCCTGGAGTTGCTCGGTGCCCGTGATCCGGTCAGCAACTGGCCCAGCCAGATGACCAAGTCCCAGCGCGTCGAGCACGCGCGCGAGGTCACCCAGGCCCGGACCGCCGCGGTCGATCGGCCAGCGGCTTCCGCCGAGCCACCACAGTCCGCAGGGAACGTGCTGCAGTGGCCGCAGCGGTCCCGGCAGGCCCGAAGCAGTCTCGACACCAAGCGCCGCCACCGGAGAGAAGCCGCCGTCCCGGTCACGCCGAAGCCACCGCCCCCGTCGGGGTCGAGTTTCCACGAGCGCAACGTGTTCCTCCTGCCCGAGGACGACGAAGAGGAGCACGCTGGTGGACCGGCCGGCTGAGAGCGACAGCCCGATCGTTCCGTTCCTCCGCGTCGGGCCACCACCTGACCGCACCAGGTGGGAGGGTTGGCAGCAGTGGTGCGAGATCCGCGACACGTTCGTCCCGGCGCCGCGGCTGTCGCTGAAGGAGTACGGCGACATGAGCCCGCGTCGGCGGGCCCTGCACGATCTGCACCAGACGGCGACGCACGTGAACATGCGGCTCCAGGAGACGCCGATGAGCCGGCGGGTTTCCGACCTGATGCGCGGGCGTCTGCAGAACAACGCGGTGAAGTTCATGCCCGGCACCCGGGATGGCCTGATGATCAACGGCGGTGGCTTCCAGGGCAAGACGGAGACCGCGTGCTCCGCGGCCGCGGCCTTCGAGGACCTATGGCGCACGGTCCACCACCAGCTCGTCCCCGACCAGGCGCCGCCGGCCGGCACGCGTGATGTGTTTGTTCCGGTCGCCTACTGCCGGCCGGCTGCCGGTGAAGGCGACGCCGAAGGCGTTGCGCAAGACCATCCTGGACGTCTACGGTGACCCGCACCCCGACAAGCATCCGCCTTTGTCTGGGCCTACGTCACCGGCGGCGAGCCGCTCTACGCGCCACGGCACATCGAAGCCGAACAGCCCCCGGACACTCGTCAAGCCTGGCGACAGCGCCGGGCGAACACCTGGTTCCATCTCTCCCGCCCGGACGCTCTGAACCACTACGCGGCCCTACGAAGGCTTCTCCTCCAGCAAGGTGACCCGCTCGCCAAGAAGATCGACGCCAAGGCGCTACTTGATCAAGTGGAAATCAGGGTGTTGCAGCCATGCCTGCAGGAATTCCACGTCGCCGACGTGCCGAAGCCACCGCCCTCCGCCCCCGGTGTCATAGGACACCTCCGCGAGCCTTCCCGGGAGGGCTGACGCCAGTACCCTCGCCCGGGCCGGCACCGCCTCGTTCCCCGCGTCGTCTCCCGAGGCGGGGTGGCTACTCAGGAGGCCGTCGAAGTCGACCAGCGCATCGAGACGGCGGGCGAGAGCGAGCGCCAGGTGACCGAGCAGCACGTGGTTCACCGAGCCCGAGCAGCCGGCGCCGACTACCAACCCCCGCATCGGTGGACGAGCGAAAGCTGAGTAGTCCTCGTCCTCGGCAGGCATCTCCTCGTCCTCTGAGAGGAAAAACACGCCAACGCCAGCTGGATCGAAGGCTCGCAGGCCCAGGGCCGAACCGTCTCGCACCCAGAAGTCCACGTCGCCACTGGCCTTGGCCTCCACCGGGTCACAGAAGGTCTCCAACCACGGGACCACATCGGCCAGGATGTCCGCGAACCCGTGGGGTTCGAAGAGCCACAGCCCAACTGCCGGTCCCGACATACCACCCCCAGAGCCTCGTGGCCCAAGTGCCACCGGACCCGTTTCTACCAGGACCCGGCGGCGGGCGTCTGATCATTTTGGATCATAGTCCGCCCTGGACGACAGATTGCGTGCTGACACGGCAGGTAGCCTGCTGAGTCACACTCGGGAGAGGCCAAGCGGTGTGCACAACAGACCGACTATCGCTCTCAAGGACCACGTAGCGCACTCAGTCACATGGGATGAGGACGACGGAGATTCGCCTGACAACGGTAGGTCTTGGTAACCCGGCCAACGACCTCCGACCTCCGGGAGATCCCGCTGCGGGGCGTCTCGCCGGGCGCCCTCGACAACTCCGTCCCGGACCTGACGGAACTGCGCGCCGGGGCTCCCCTCCCCCGCCGGCTCGAAGTCGCCGCGAAGCAGGCGAACCCCAGCGAGATCAGTCCTCCCGTGATCCCCAGTGCCTCAACTACTCATGCCCGGGACCGGCTTGGCCGACGGCACCAGGACAGGAATCGCCGCGAGAGGCCATCTTGGTGGCGGTATCCGGGTAGCTGTTTCGCGTGAACACCCACAGCACGAGCCCGAGGCAACTGAACGCGGCCCCCAGCGCGCACACGGCGCCCCAGCCTGCCACCGCGTAGAGAGATGTCGCGGCGATGGCACCCGCGGCGCTGCCGATCGAGTAGAAGACCATGTATCCGCCGATCAGCCGGCTGCCCGCGTCCGGGCGCAGCGCGTAGATCAGACTCTGGTTGGTGACGTGGACCGCCTGCACGGCGAGGTCGAGAAGGATCACCCCGGCGAACAGGGCCCAGAGCGAGCTGCGGGTGAAGGCCAAAGGCAGCCACGAGGCGGCGAGCAGCGCCAAGGCGATGCCGGTGGTCCGCCGGGAGAGTCCGCGGTCGTTCAGGCGGCCCGCCGCGCTCGCGGCCAGGGCGCCGGCGACACCGATCAGTCCCAGTGCGCCGATCTCGCTGTGGGACAGGGAGTACGGGGCCTCGCTGAGCGGCAGTGCGACGCTGCTCCACAGGGTGCTGAACGCGGCGAAGATCAGCAGTCCGAACAGAGCCCGGAGCCGCAGCAGTCGTTCCCGCGCGAACAGGGTGATAGTGGAACGCAGGAGCTGCCCGTAGCGCAGGTTTGTCGGTGAAACGTCACTGTGACGTGGCAGCACGCGGTACAGGACCAGGGCGAGCAGAGCGGTGAGCGACGCCGAGGCGAGGTAGACGGAGCGCCAGCCCGCGAGGTCGGACAGGAGGCCGGATGCAGTGCGGGCGAGCAGGATTCCGATGACCACGCCGCTGGTGACCTGGCCGACGACGCGTCCGCGCCCGGCGGGAGGGGCCAGGGATGTCGCGAAGGCCACCAGAGTCTGCGTGACGACCGCGAGAAGCCCCGTCGCGGCCATGCCCGCGAGCAGGAACGCCGCTGTACGGGCGGTGGCCACCACGGTCAGCGCCGCCACCAGGAGCAGTAACTGAGCCACGATGAGCCGTCTGCGGTCGGCCACGTCGCCCAGCGGCACGAGGAGGAACAGGCCCAGCCCGTATCCGACCTGTGTGAGGGTGACCACGCTGCCGACGAGTGCCGGGCTCATGTTGAGGTCGTGGCCGATGGTCACCAGGAGCGGCTGGGAGAAGTAGACGTTGGCCACCGCGGCCCCGCAGGCGACGGCGAACAGCAGGACGACGCCACGGGACAGGACGAACGCGGAACGTTCCGCGGCTCGGGACTCGGTCTCGCTCGCGGCCTCAGTCGCGGTCCCGGTCCCGGTCGCTGTCTCGGTCGCTGTCTCGCTCTCGCTCTCGGTCCGTCGTGACACAGTCTCACCGCAGTCGGGCATCAGCACTCCCCCACACATCTGGTTTCATCTTGCCACCAGTGGCGACGGTAACTTCGTTGGTAGCATGTTGCAACTGCCGTGAGAGTGAGGGACGGACGCCATGGTCACCAGGACACGCTTCGACGACAGCGAATGCCCCGTCGCCCGGTCGGTCGACGCGATCGGCGACTGGTGGTCCCTGCTGATCGTGCGGGACGCCTTCGACGGGAGCCGGCGCTTCGGGGAGTTCCAGCGCAGCCTCGGGGTGGCGAAGAACATCCTCACCGCGCGTCTGCGCGCCCTGGTCGCCGGCGGCGTCCTCGCATCCGTCCCCGCCTCGGACGGCAGCGCCTACCGCGAGTACGTACTGACCCCGAAGGGCAAAGCGCTCTTCCCCGTCATCGTGGCACTGCGGCAGTGGGGCGAACAGCACTTCTTCGCCCCCGACGAACCGCACTCACAATTGGTCGACCGCCGGCAGGGACAGCGTCTCCGCGCCCTGGAAGTGCTGTCCGCGGACGGGCGGCGGCTGAACCCCGACGACACCACCGTCCACAAGGTCTCCCCTCAGTGATCCGAGCCGGAGACCGGTGCAGACACCCCGCTCGGCGGACGGCCCCGGGCCGGGTGAGGGGGCCGGGCGGCCCAGGTAAGTCGCGGCCGGGAGAGCGCTGCCCGGCACTGAGCGCCGGGCCCGTACGACGCCGCCCTCGCCACCGCTACCTGGCCGGTCATCCTCGAGGCCGAGGGCGGCTCGCCCGTGCGGGGGAAGAGGGCCGGTCCTCACGGGCGATGATCATGGGCGGCGCAGCGGCCAGGATGGATCACGTCGGACAGCAATCAACTCCCCAGGAGCCACCGTGATTTCCTCCCGCCGCAAGACCGCTGCCGTGCTCGCCGCCCTCGCCGTGACCGTCACCCTGGCCGGCGCCTCCACCGCCTCCGCCCACACCGGCCACCAGGAGGCGCGCAAACCCGCCGTCGCAAGCGTGACCGGGAGCGCGACGTTCGAGCTTCCCTACTGGAAGGACAAGGACGTCCGCTCGTTCAGCTTCGACGCGCACGGCGCCCCGTACACCCGTGCTCTGCCGGGGGCGCCCCAGGGGATGCCCTTCGATGCCGAGGGCACGGTCAAGGTCTCGCACCACTTCGCCGGTCAGAACGTCACCCACACCGCCGAGGGCCGGGTGGACTGCCTGGTCACCTCGCCGCACACCGCAACCCTGACGGCGGTCATCACCAAGGTCAGCCCCGGCGGGCCGGACTGGGTGGGCAAGCGGATGGGCTTCAGCGTCCACGACGGCGGCAAGGGAGAACCCGACCGGGTCGGCTTCTCCTGGAACGGCCTGAACCTGGACGACAAGGGCCAGGACGTCCCCGTCGGCACCTGCATGGCCCCGGCCCCGTACGCGCCCGTCGTCAAGGGCGGCTACACCGTCAAGCACGCCGAGCTGCCGTCGCCCCCGTGGAAGAAGTGACCGCGCACGAGTGGGGCGGCTGCTGGCCAGGGGCGAATCCCGTCATGCGACCGGCAAGCTGATCGGCGGTTCGGCAGAAGCACGGCATGAGCGTGACGCAGCTCACCAGCAAACGGTGACAGGGGGTTGTCGCGAACGACTGCGATGGTCGACTGCATGATGATCACCGACGAGGACTGTCTCGACGAGACCCTGGCGTTCAACAAGGAATTCGAGGCCGCTGCCGCCACCCGCCCGGCACGCGAAGAGACGCCGGACGCAACCGTGCTGGCCACCCTTCGACGCAACCGGCTCGGCGGCGACACGCCACCGGTGCGACTACCGCAAGGCCAAGACCGCATCATCGCCGGCGGCGTGAAGGCCCGGGTGTTCGTACCCGACCGCGTCGAGGGCGTGTATCTGCACATCCACGGAGGCGGCTGGGTCTTCGGCTCCGCGGACGGACAGGACGAACGACTGTGGCGGCTCGCCCAGCAAGCACGGCTGGCCGTGATCGGTGTGGAGTACCGCCTCGCGCCGGAGCATCCCTTCCCCGCCGGACCCGACGACTGCGAGGCGGCCGCCCGATGGCTGGTGGAGCACGCGGCAGTCGAGTTCGGCACCCGGCGTCTGCTCATCGGGGGTGAATCGGCCGGTGCCCACCTGAGCGTCCTGACGCTGCTGCGCCTTCGTGACCGGCACGGCATCACCGGCGCGTTCCGGGCGGCACACCTGCTCTTCGGCCCCTACGACCTGTCGATGACGCCAAGTCAGCGATCGTTCGGACCGAAGCGGCTGCTGAGCAACACCGACACGCTGCGGCGGACCTACGAGCTGTTCACACCCGGCATGGGGGCGGAGCAGCGCCGTAACCCCGAGGTCTCACCATTGTTCGCCGACCTTACCGGCCTGCCGCCGGCCCGGATCGTCGTCGGCACCGAGGATCCACTGCTGGACGACTCGCTGTTCCTGGCCAGGCGGTGGCAGGCGGCAGGCTCACCCGTGGAGCTCAGTGTCGTCGCCGGCGCCATGCACGGCTTCACCCTGTTCCCGCTGACCGTCACCGAGCGGGAGTTGCAGCGCGAGCAGGACTTCCTGTCCACCACGGGACGGTAGCGTCACCGGCATGAACCGCACTACCCGCCTCTACGCACTGGTGGAAGAGTTGCGGGGGGGGGGGGGCGCGGCCCCCACGCCGGGGGGGGCCGCCCCGCGGCGGGCGCCCCCCCCGCGGCGGGGCCGGCCCCCCCCCCCCCCGCTTCGAGGTGAGCACGCGCACGGTGCAGCGCGACTTCCAAGCGCTGATGGAGGCCGGTGTCCCGGTGCGCACCGCCCCCGGGCGAGGCGGGGGCTGGTCGGTCGACCCGGACATGACCCTGCCGCCGATCCGCTTCACCGCCGATGAAGCCTCGGCGCTGGCCGTCGCCCTCGCCGCAACCGATGCCGGCGCCCCGTATGCCGGTGCGGCCCGCACAGCAGCCCAGAAGATCACGGCCTCGATGACCGGCCCCGCCTCGGCGGCGGCACAGAAGCTCGCCGCACGGATCGTCACGCTGCCCTCGCCGTCCGTTTCCACGGTCCGCACAGCCGTGGAACAGGCCCTCACCACCAACACCGTGCTGCGGCTGTCCTACGCCGACGCAGCAGGACGCGAGAGCGACCGCGTGGTGGAACCGGCCGGACTGCTGACCGCCGGCGGACGGTGGTACCTCATCGCCTGGTGCCGTACACGACAGGCCGGCCGGGGCTTCCGCCTGGACCGCATCACAGCAGCAGCTCCCACCACGGAGCAGGCTCGACCTCACGACCTGCCCGAACTCCTGCGCGGCTCGGCCGCAGCCGACGCCGTACGACCCAGCGCGCTGGCTTCCCTGACACCCCGCACCGAAAAACGAAGGAACTGCCCTGGCGAACCTCTCCGATCACGGAACTGAGGCTCCGTCCGCCGAGTGGTCATGCTGGACTGCTGCTTCTCCGGGCCGGCGCCCCATCGCGAGCACGCCCTCGCCGAGCCGGCCGTAAACGCAACGGAGCGGGCCTCCCGGACCGGCGCGTACACCATGACCGCCAGCAGGGCCGACACCACCGCCTGGTTCGAGACCGACCCGGACCTCCGGCAGCCACAAACCCCCCTTCACCAAGCACTTCGCCGACCTGGTCGAGCCCGGGATCCCCGGCCGGCCCGCCGGGCTGACGCTGCACGCGCTGTTCACTTGCCTGTACGACAACCTCGCCTGCCACGGCCGGCCCCTCCCCCAGGGAACGCAGCGTCGATGCGGCGCCGCGGCGGCGGCGCCTCGGGACCTCCAGGCCCCCTCTCCGTCATCAGGGGCATCCACATCACCGAGCGCCGGCTGGTACGCCGAGACGGCCTCGCCGACTCAGCCGGTTTCGGCTTGCCGCAGCCGGCCGGTGCGCCCTGCCTCGGCCACCTGGACTTCAGGCCACCACAATGGGCCCGGCCACCGGCGTGCGGAACAGCCGCCGCACCCGCAGCGCCCGATCACCACAACTCGCCGCTCCCCTGCCGCTCCTACCGTCATCTGTCCGTCCGGCCAACTGCCCGGCAGACACGGCCGACCGGAGTGGTGGTCAGGGGGCCGGGTGGCCCAGGGGCGCAGGAGCTGCGCCGCGACCACGCCGGATCCACCGTCCGGAAAGACCGTGAACCACACTGGCTTGTGCCACCTTCGGCCACGGTGGACACAAGCTGTCAGTGGCGGGTCCGCACTACTCCTCCGGCCGCGAGGCCGGCGCCCTCCGGTATAAAACGGAGTGGAAGCGACTACTGACCCGATCACGGAACTAGAGGTCTGAAGCAGCACATGAGTAACCAGCCGGTATTCGTCCTGGGTGAGGGCCTCTCGGCGCTGGAGCCAGCCGGGTTCGAGACGGAGGCGGAGTTCCAAGAGCTCCTGGCGCGCCATCCCCGGGTGCTGGACTTCGGGACGCTCGCGGACGGACAGCCGCTGCGGCTAGTGCTGGTGGCCCGCGAGATGGGGGTGGCGGCGAATACGGTGAGCGGGCCGACGTACTGGCTGGACCATCTGTTCGTTGATGCCGACGGCGTACCGACCCTGGTGGAGGTCAAGCGAGCCGTCGACACTCGCATCCGCCGGGAGGTCGTAGGCCAGATGCTCGATTACGCCGCCAACGGCGCCCGCTACTGGCCGGCAGCCCTCCTGCAGCGCTCTTTCGAGAAGACCTGCCAGGCTGATGGCCGGTCGCTGGATGAGGTCTACGGCGAACTGCTCGGTGACCGTGCTCCGGAGGACTTCTGGGCGACGGTGGAGGAGCGCCTGTCGGCCGGGCAGATGCGGCTGCTGTTCGTGGCCGACCATATTCCGCTGGAGCTGCGGGCGATCGTGGAGTTCCTGAACCGGCAGATGCGGCAGACCGACGTCTACGCGGTCGAGCTGACCCAGTACAAGGGCGGCGGCGGTCTACGCGTCCTCGTGCCCCGCATCCACGGCGAAGTCGCCACTGCCGCAAAGACCCCTTCCGGACAACGCCGTACGCAGAAGACGACCCGGACGGAGATGCACGCGGCGATCGACAGCCGGTGCGCTCCGGAGGTGCGCCGGGTGGCACGCCTGCTGCTCGACCACGCGGAGGCACACGGCCGCCTGGTGGGCGGCACCGCGAAGTACCCCAGCATGAACGTCTACTACCGGACGGCGGGAGGGGAACTGCCGGTCGGAACCCTGTCCTTGTACGACGGTCCGGCGAAGGAGCAGTTCTCCTTCAGTTTCGGTCCGGTCGTCAGAAGGTTCGGCTTCGACGCAGCCGCCGCTTTCGCGGATGCCTTGCCGACCGTGGGCGGGCTGGGGAAGAAGCTGGCCGAGCAACGGGCATCGGGCTTCAACGGATGGCCATCCGTCCCGGTGGCCGCCCTTGCCGCCGAGCCCGACACGGCAGAGACCATCCTCGCAGCAATCGAACAGCTCGTCAGCCGCCGGGCCCCCTCCTCCTGATCTATCAACCGGAGGTCAGCACCAGCAGGAGCGGCGGTGCCACGCGGATGCGGCAGCCACGTGCCCGGCCGAGCCCGACGCTGAGCAGGACGGCGTATCACAGCAGGTGCGAAGCGAACCCTGGCGGCGCACAGCACACGCCTTCTAGCGAAGGACAGCCGCAAGGACGACGTCGCGGCGGCTCGCGCGAGCGTGGTGGCGCGAGCGCCGGGATGGCGAAGCGCTGCCAGGAGTAAGGAATGGATACCCTGGGCGCGCGGCTTGCAGCTCTGCGGAGTTGCGGGCTCGGGGCGACCTCCCGCATTGGCGGTGGGCGGTTGGTGGTTGTAATGGGAGGGGCACGTTGGCCGATGCGGAAGGCGGGGCGGCCGTCCGCCAGGCAGTTGTACTAGCCGGGGGTTTGGGGCGGCGGCTTCGGCCCCTGACGCATGATCGACCGAAAGCAATGGTCGAGGTTCAGGGCACACCGATCCTTCGACACCAGATCGACTGGTTCGCCGAGTGCGGAGTGGAGCACATCACCGTCTCGGCGGGCCATCTGGCCGCTGTCATCATCGACTATCTCGGGTCGCAAGAGTTGCCGCTTCGCGCCGACGTCGTTGCGGAAGACCGGCCGTTGGGGCGAGGCGGGGGGCTCAAGCGGGCCGCGAGAGCGTTGCCGTACCCCGACGAACCCTGGCTTGCCGCCTACGGAGACATCTGGACCCGCTTCTCGCTCTCCGGGATGCGCGCACATCACGTACGACACGCCATGCCGGCGACAGTGGCTCTGGCCCGCCCGTCGGCGCCCCGCGCCAGTGTCGAGTGCGACGAGCGGGGCCGGGTGACAGCCCTGGGATCGGCGTGGTCGCCGCATCGTCGGGTGAACGCCGGCGTGTACCTCTTCTCGCCCGACGTGGCCGGTTTGCTTCCTGATGAGGGCGATCACGTCCACAGCACTCTCGCCCCCCTGATCCGGTCCCGTCAGCTCATGGGTTACCCGGTGAACGTTCCGTGGTGGGCCGTCAACACACCCCAGGACCTCGCCGAGCTTGAACGTGCCCTCGCCAGGCGGCAGCCCATGCACCCGGCATGACGACACCGGCAGGCGAAAAGCCGCCGCTGACTCACTCACGAGGAGACTCCGCGTATGGTCCACAACTCACTGGTCACAGCCGGCTGATGTGTGTGGGGAGGGGCGGCTCATCGCCCGGCGGCCGCCCGGGCTTCGGGCGGGGCCGGTCGGCGGCTTCAAGGAGGAGGTCGCTCGCCGGCACGCCGACCCGCTAGGGCTCGAGCGCGTACAGCGTGGGGATGCCTCTCCGAACGCCGCTGCTGGAAACCGCGAAGGTGGTGGCCGGCGGCAGTCCCGTCTCCCGTTCCTCAGGGGTTGAGTCCGCCGCGCTGCCGCCCGTCAGGTCAAGGTGATCTCGGCGACCTTGGAGCGGACATAGCTGCGAGCGGTGACGGGGGGATGGGAGACCCGGCCGATCGGTGCGGGAAGTGATTCGACGAGGGTGTGCGGGTCACAGTCGTAGAAGTAGACCAGCGAGGTCAGCTCTTCGGACGGGGCGTCGAGGGGCGGAGCCAGTACGCGGTGGCGGCCGGCGCGCCAGCGGTCGCCCGTCCAACGGGCCATCAGGTCGCCGATGTTTACGGTGAGGGCTTCCGGTGTGTAGGGGGCGTCCTGCCAGCCGTACTCCTCCGTGTGGATCTGCAGACCGCCCTTGCCCTGCTGGCGATCGAGGATGGTGACGGTGCCGAAGTCGGTGTGGGGACCCACGCGGAACTGGCCCGGCTCCGGCGCTCCGGTCACGGTGATCGCGGGGTACCAGTTGAGGGTGAGAGTCCAGTCGGGGCGAGTGGTGTGGCGGGTGAAGAAATCCAGGGGCCGGCACAGGGCGGCTGCCAGCAATTGCAGGAGTTCGTCGGCCAGCGCGCGCATGCGGTGGGTGTAGTCCGCGATCAGGCAGTGCAGGGAAGGGAGAGGGGAAAGGCCGGAAGAGTGGGGCCTGGGCGGCCAAGAAGTCGGCAGGAAGTGGTCGTGACCGGCCTCGGTGTGGTGCGGGCACGGGCCCACCGACCAGGTCTCCACCAGGTCGGGCGGTGTTTCCGCGCTCTCCGCCCGGCCGGCAGCCACGGCTTGGGCGCCGCTCCAGCCGTACTGCCCGATGTCCCCCAGGAATGGCATCTTGGCCTCGGCCGGCTGCCGGAAGAAGGCACGGGCAGCATCGCGGATCCCGTCGGGCAGGCCGCCGTGTATGCCGTGACCCGTGACCATCAGGAAGCCTGACTGCTGGAGGGCCCGGTCGACGGTGGTGGCAAGGCGGTCACGCGCCTGCGGGCACCCTGCCCGCCAGAGGCAGAGGTCGATCGTAGGAATACCGGACGTACTCGCGGACGTACTCGTGGACGTGCTCGTGGACGTGCCCGCGGGTGTGCTCGTGGACGTTCCCATGAAGTGGGGATCTCCCGTTCTCGTAGCAGGACTGACTGACCCGGTCAGCGTCCTCGAGAGGCAGCCTGTCTCCCAGTGATATGGCCGGGAGCGGGAGAAACAGGCGTGTACGGCGGGGGTCCGGGAGATTCCGGCGGGTGCGGGCCACAGGGCGGGACAGGGCAGAGCTCAGGGCCTCTATCTTGGAGGCGCGAAGGGCCGGGGATGGCGAGGGGCGTACGCGAAGGCGTGGTGCGTACGCGGTACGAGACGAGTTCGGGGGGCGTGGCAATGGGCTCGGAGACACTCGATGCGGTGGATCAGGGACTGCTTCAGGCGCTGCAGCTCGACGGCCGGGCCGCGTTCAGCCGCATCGCCCGGCAATTGGGCGTGTCGGAACGCACCGTGGGCCGCCGTTACAGCCGGCTGTGCACACTCGGGCTGCGGGTCGTCGGCCAACCCGTCCCGTCCCGGCTGGGGATGACCCGCTGGCTGCTGCGCATCCAGTGCACCCCCGACTCCGCGGGCACCATCGCCGGGGCCCTGGCACGCCGCACCGAAACCAGCTGGATCTCGCTCACCTCCGGGGGTACCGAGCTCTACTGCGCGGTCACCACCCCCAGCCCGCACGAGCGCGACACGCTGCTCCTGGACAAGCTGCCGCACACCCCGCACCTGGTCCAGGTCAGCGCGCACTGTCTGCTGCGGCTGTTCACCGAGATCACCAGTACGTGGTACGCCACCGGGATTCCCTTCAGGCGGCGGGGTGCGGGGGCGGGCGGCGCGCTCCCGCCGCGGCGCGACGTCGTCGGTCTCGCCGGCTCACTGGGACTGGACGAGACGGACCGTACCATCGTCGCCGAGCTGACGAAGGACGGCCGGGCAGGGCTGCCGGAGCTCGCTGCAGCCGCCGGGTGCTCGCCCTCGAGCATCCAGCGCCGCCTCCGCCGCCTGAGATCACAGGGAGCGCTGGGGTTCTCCGTGGATTTCGCGCCCCGGCACTTGGGTTACCACCTGATGGCCCATCTCTGGCTCCGGGTGGCGCCCGGCGAGCTCTCGACGATCGGCCGTGCCCTGGCCTCTCATCCCGAGATCGCGTTCGCAGCCGCCACTACAGGCCCCCACAACCTCGTCGCCAGCGGTGTCTTCCGGGGTAGTCACGACCTCTACGACTACCTCGACCGCCGTATCGGAAGCCTCCCGGGCATCCAGGCCATCGAGACGGCCCCGATCTTGCGCGAGGTCAAACGACTCACGCTCGACCAAGGGCGGGGGCAGAACGGGCAGCCTCAGCTTGCGAACCCACGGTCCCGGGGCCGGCTCACCTGAGATGACCGGCTGCACCGTCTCGGCCTCGCACCCCTCAGCCGGCCCCCTGGTGGACCGGGGCGGCCGGCATTTCGATAGCGGCTCATCGCGGCCACGAGCCCGGCGAAGTGGATATTTCGGCTTGCCGGCGCCACCCCGCCCCGGTACCTACTCCCCAGGCGCGCTCCGCTCGATGATGATGCCGACCGTGTGTCCACCGCTGTTCGGCCGGGGTTTGACGAGCTCCAACCGCAGCCGGCGTACGGGAAACTCGTCGAGGATCATCTGCGCCGTCCGCTCGGCAAGGGTTTCGATGAGCTGGAACGTGCTTGCGCCGATGAATTCCCTCAGGCGTTTCGAGACGACGCTGTAGTCCAGCGCCTCGCGGAGATCGTCGCCGGCGGCGGCCGGCGTGATGTCCGTGGCGAGCTCAAGGTTGATCACCACGATCTGCTCGACCTGCCGTTCCCATTCGGCAACGCCGATGAGGGTCGGGATCTCCAGGCCGCGGATGAAGACGGTGTCCATAGGGGCGTCCATAGGCGTGTCCATGGGAGGGTGCCTCTCTGCGCGTCCTTGCCGGGCCCGGTCCGGAATCTCGGCCCGGAACACAGGCCCGGGAAATCTGAACCCGGGACAAGGATGTGGTGTTCACTGCGGCGTTCGTTGCGATGGGGAGGCGGAGCCGGAGAGCAGCGCGTGAGCCGTCCGGTAGGCGTCGAGGAAGTGTTCCCGGTCGACCCAGGGCTTGGCCAGGGCGTAGCGGCGCCAGTCCTGGCGGGCGTCGAGAAGCTGCTCCGTGCGAATGTGGAAGTAGCGTTGCCGGCACCACAGCCCGTCGGCGCTGATGGCCCACTGCTCGTTCGGCAGCTCGATGAGCCGGCCGAGGTCTTGCTGCTCCTGTCCCGTGCGGGCGGCGATCGCCGTGCGGAGCGTCGCGACCAGCACGCGCAGCAGCCCGTCGATGTCGCGCAGGGCAACTGCCGCTGACCCGGCGGAGGCCGTGCCGGGCGCCGTGCCCGCCCGCCGGGCCGTGAGCCGGCGGGCAGCAGCGGGTGCCTGCTCGTCCCGTGCCCAGGCGGTTCCGGACACCACCGCACCGCCCCGGTCCTCCAGCGTCAGGTGGAGGGTCTCGTCGGCGCTCCGCCCGGGTTGCGCCTGGTTCTGTTGATTTTGCCGGTTCTGCTGGCGGTTCTGCTGGTTCGGTACGGCAGCGGTACGGCGCAGGTCCAGACGCAGCCACAGGTCGGAGCCCGGCAGTCGCGTGCGCACGCCGCCGTCGAACACGGCCTGCAGGCCGGCGGCCTCGTGGAGCAGGGATGCCAGGCGCTCCGCGGTGGGTGCCCGCTCGGCTTCGCGGAGGAGCAGTTCCCGCCGCCGGTGGCGGTCGAGGAGGCCGTCCCTGCTCGTCTCGCCGAGGGTGTCGAGCCGGGCCCGCGTCGCGCGCATCTGGGCCTGGATGTCCGCCAGGTCGCTGGAGAGTGCGTCCTGCGTTCTCTGCATCCGGCGTTCGAGCACCCGGCCGAGAACGATGAGGGGCACGATGAGGACCAGCGAGCTGCCGAACTGCAGCAGCAGTCCCGGCGTGTACTCCTGGCCCTGCATCAGCCATCCCCACACCACCAGCGCGAGTCCCGCCAGTGTGGCGAGGGTGAGAACGGCGATGTCCTTGGGCGGCCGCAGGCGGCTCGTCCAGGACGGCCACTCGGGCAGTCTTCTGCGATCGGTCACCGTCAGTCCCCCCCCCGTACGCAAAGGTGCTCCGTTGCGCGTACCAACTGATACTTCAGCTGCGATAGTTCAGGGTAAGGGTTCGGGCGCGGAGCGTAGCCTTTCCGGCCGAAGTCCAGGGGAGCACGCCGAAGTCCAGGGGAGCACGCCGGCCTTCCGACCGGAGCCCGAATGGTGGTCCGCGAGTTCTTGAGGGGGAACCGTGCTGGGATGTACTGCGGATCCCGGGTGCCGGGTCATCGGCATGCCGGTCGCCTACGGTCTGGAGACGTTCAAGGACCGCACGCACGAACGGGCCGAGGTGATGGCCCGTCTCAGCGACCCGCGGGCCCGCCTGGTGGCCGTCATCGGGCGGCGCGGGATCGGCAAGAGCGCGCTGGCCGCCAAGGTGGCCGAGCAGCTGGCGAGCGGCGGGAGCGGGGACGGCCGGGCGTGGGCGGGCATCGTCAACGTCAGCAGCCGGACGTCCGGCATCTCCCTGGAGCGGATCTTCCATGACTGCGCCAGGCTGCCGGGCCCGGGCGTGACGGAGGACCTGCTGGAGGTGTGGACCAGCCAGCGGGGCACGGCCGACAAGGTGGCACAGCTGTTCGCCGCCCTCTCCGGCGGGCCCTACCTGATCCTGCTGGACAACTTCGAGGACCGGCTCGACGACCGTGGAGAGCTGTGCGACCAGGAGCTCACCGACTTCTTCGACGCCTTCTTCAGAACGCGGCACGGGGCCAGGATCCTGATGACCACCCAGGTGCCCCTCGCCCTTCCCCCGGAGCTGCGCCGCTACCAGGCCCGCCTCTACCTCGACCAGGGGCTGCCCGTGCCGGACGCCGTCGAGCTGCTGTGCGAGCTCGACGCGGACGGGGAGACGGACATCGTCCGCGCCTCGCGGCAGGATCTGGAACGCGCCGTGCGCCGTGTCTACGGCGTGCCGCGGGCCCTGGAGCTGATCGCCGGCGCGCTGAGCGAGGACTATCTCACGCTGCCCACGCTCGACGAGGTGCTCGACACGTTCGTCGAGCGCGGGGACGTCATCGCCTACCTCGCCCAGGACCGGTTCCAGCGGCTGGACGCGGAGAGCCGGCTGGTCCTGGAGGTGCTCGCCGCGTTCGGCCGCCCGGCCTCGCGGGACGCCCTCTCGTGGGTGCTCGGCCCCCTGGCACCTGACGTCGACGTCCCGGCGGCGCTGGCCCGCCTCGCGTCGCACGGCCGTATGGTCACGGTCGACCGAGCCCGTCGCATGTTCGCGCTGCACCCCATGGACGCCGACTTCATCTACGGGGAACTGCCGCGGGACGGCCTGCTCGGCTACCGTTCGCTCAACCGCCGTGTGGCCGGCTGGTACGCCCGGCAGAAGCCGGCCCGCGACCAGTGGCGGTCGGTGGAGGACGTACAGCTGCACCGCTACGAGTTCTCCCACCGCATACGCGCCGAGGACTACGAACCGGCCGCGGCGGTCCTCGACGAGATCGACTACTTCCTCACCTGGCGCGGCTCCGTGGGCGCGGCGAGGGAGATGCACCAGCAGTTGTCCGGGCGGCTGCACGACGACGAGACCAGGCTGGCCCACCTGGTCGGCTTCGGCCTGGTCCTGCTGGTCGGCGGCCCGCACCACCAGGCCGCCCAGGTGCTGGGAGAAGCCGCCGCCCTCGCCGAACGCCTCGGCGACCAGCTCCGGCTGGCGCAAGCGCTGTTCGCCCTGGGCGACACATACCGCCAGCTCAACCAGCTCGACGAGGCCATCGGCCCGCTGCAGCGCGCAGTCGAACTGGAGGAGGCACTCGGCGACCCAGAGCGCCTCCTGCGCGCATTGATGAGCCTCAGCCTCACCCACAGCTACCGGGGTGAGGTCCAGGAAGCGCTGGACGTGGCCGACACCATGCGCGCCCGGGCGGTGGAGCTCTCCGACGACCTGGGCCGTGCGCAGGCGAACGACTCGGCGGCCTGCGCGCACCTGGCCTCCGGCGACTGGGACCGCGCCCTGGACATGGCCAGGGCGGCCATCGCCCTCTATGAGGAGGTGGGGGTGACGGAGGCACTCGGGTACGTCCACAACGTCCAGGGCGTCGCCTTCCTGGGGCTGGGGGACGTGGAACGGGCCGAGGCCGAATTCCTCCAGGCGAACACCGACGGCGCCGCCGTGGGATCGCCCCGCACGGAAGGGATCTGCCTGTACAACCTGTCCTGGGCCCACTGGACGGTCGGCCGCTACGCCGACGCCCTCACCGCCGCCCAGCGTTCGAAGACGGCCTTCGAGCGAGCGGCGGCGACCGGCACCGAGGTCGCCGACAAGCTGTCCCGCGCCGCGCAGGCGATGCTCGCGGGGGAAGCGGGCGAGGCCGCGCGGCATCTGCGTGCCGCCGCCGAGAAGTCCAAGGGAAATGCGGACTTCGTCCCTCCGGCCTGGTTGCTGACGGAAGCGGAACGGCTCACTGCGGTACGGCAAACAGCCGGGAGCACTGACTGAGCACGGTCTGCCCCGGAACATGGGTCGCTGCCGTCTTCCGGGGGAAGGATCCTCCGCGGCGAGGTGTTCCTCCCGGGCCGGGGAGCCCGGGGCCCTGACCCGTCACACCCCGGCACCCCGGCACCCCGGCACCCCGGCCGTACCGCTCACCGCACACCGCTCACCGCACGCCGACCGCACGCCGCTTCGACCAGGAAGGTGCGCATGACTTCTGCTGCCTCCGGCCCGCCGCCCGGCCTCGCCGGCCACCGTGACCTGCAGGACTGCGAACGGGCCCTGGTGGCAGCCGCAGCACGCTACGGACGGGAGCCCGGCGAGGAAATCGTTCGCACCTGCATCGCCGTCCTCGGATCCCTTGACGCCCTCGACACGCCCGGTTCGGCATCCCACGGCGACGCCGACAGCCTTCGTGTGCGCACCCTGCGCGTCCTGCTCTCCGCGTCCGAACTGTGGTGGCGCGACGGCGACGGGAACGGAAGCGGGGGCGGGAACGGAAGCGGGAGCGGCACCATCGGCGTCGAGCCGTGGCCGGCCGTACCCGTGCACGCTCTCGTCGCACAAGCCGAGGCAGCCGCCTCACGCACAGCCGACCGGGCACTGCGGGCGACCGCCCGCCACATGGCGGGTCAGCACCTGGTCGTCACCCACAGTCTCGATGCCGCGCTCGCCGCGCTCACCGAGGCAGTCGAACTCGCCCGTGCGGCAGGAGACACGTTCACCGAACTGGAGGCGCTGACCGATCTCGGGCACTGCACGGTCGGCCGGGACATGAAGCTCGGCGTAGGCATGCTCGAACGGGCCGAGACGCTGGCGTCCCGCTCCCCGGGCGCCTTCCTGCATCCCGAGCAAGCGGAGCTCCTTCCCATGACGCTCGCCCGGCTGACCGGCCACATCGGTGTCGCAGCATTCGACCGCGGCGCCTTCGACACCGCCGAGAGCCGGCTCCGCGCATCCCTGCACCGGCTGTCGCTCCGCAACACGCCCGGCCCGTACGCGAAGATGACCAACTTCCTCGGTCAGCTGCTGACCGCGGCGGGACGGTTCGAGGAAGCCGAATCCCTCCTCACCGAAGCGGTCGGCCGGCTCGCGCCCCGGGCGACCGCAAGCACCCACCAGGGCTACAACCTCGGGCTCCTCGGCAAGCTCTACCTCGAATGGGACCGCCCGGACCATGCGGCACCCCCGCTCCTCGCGGGCTGGGACCACCTGCGTGCCACACCCCACGTCTCGCTCCTGCCCCTGCTGCGGAACTATCTGGGCGAGCTGCTCATGCACCCCTCCTACGCCCTCCGGGACGTCACCCGCGCCTGCGACCTGTTCACCGAGACAGCCGAGGAGTGCCGCCGCACCGGGTTCCAGCGCAGCGAGATCGCCGCACTGATGCTGGGGGCGCGCGGCGCCTCACAGCTCGGCGATCGGGAATCCGCACTCGGACTGAGCAACCGGGCGGTGGAACGCCTCGCCGAGACGGGCGAGATGCCTGCCCTGCGCTCCGAGGAGGTGTACTTCACCCGCTACGAGATCCTCATGTCAGCGGGCCGGCAGGAGCAGGCCGACCCCTGGCTGGACCGGGCACGGGCAGTCCTGCTGGCCAAGGGGCGCACGATCGCCGACCCGGCTGCGCGCAATGCGTTCTACACCCGGGTACCGACCAGCCGGTCCATCCTGGCCGCGAGCGGGCAGCGGGGACGCACTCCCTGATCGTGCGACTCCCCCGCCGCCTTGCGGGAACGTTCCTGCCGACAACTTCCCGTGTGTGCCACCGGCAGCCTGCGCTACCGCGTGATCGCCCGCGGATCACAACATCCAAGGCCCTCAGCGCATGACATATCGGGAAGGGTGGTGCGCCGCATGGAGAAAGCCGCTTTCCCGGCGCAGCGAAGAGTCCTGGGCTGGGTTCTGCGCATCACGGGCTGGATCTTGCGACTGGCGGGCAGCCTGGCCGTCCTCGGCAGTGTGCAACGCATCAAATCGCTGTCGGCCGCCACGAACGGTCCCGGCTACGACGGGCCTCCCTCGTACGTTCTGCTGCTCGTCTATCTCGGCGTCATGATCACAGGTGCCGTGGCCTTCGCGGTCAGTCTGGCCGTGGGACGGCGCGCCCGGGTGCACACGGCGCGCATCATCACCTCCGTATCGGGCCTCGCACCGGATACCTACGTCCTCTACCTGCGCCCTTTCACGGAGGACCTGACGTCCTCCGGAATCGCCCCGGCGGAGGACAACAACATGTTCGTCAATCCTGTCCGGGCGATCGCACGGTCGGGCCGCACGTACGAGGAGAGGCTCAGCAAGACGTTCCGGCGATTCGGCCCGCTGATCGCCGTCGGCAGACCGGGTGAGCCGCTGCCCGGCGGATCCGGCGCCCGCAGGACATACCTCCCCCTCGACGACTGGAAGGACACCGTCGGAGGGCTGATCGACAACGCCCGCCTCATCATCCTCGGCGCCGGGCCCGGCCCCGGCACGGTATGGGAATACGTGGAGGTCCTGCGCCGCAGGGACCCCTCCCGGCTCGTCGTCCTGATCACGGACCCGGCCGAGTACCGGCGTTTCAAGGCCTCGACCATCGCCGAAGCCGAGGGCTCACTGTACGAACTCAAGCACACGTACGGCGGCTTCTGGCAGCCTCCGATCCTCCCGGACCTGCCCGGCCCGGCGAACCCGCACACGAAGCGGAGCTTCTACTTCAGGGGCATGATCTATTTCACCGACGGCTGGGAGCCCCACCTCGCCACCTTCGACAGGTCCGCCGTGGGGAGCGACAAGCCCAGGAAAATCGGCAAGTACTTCACGGAACGGCTGCGCCCCGTGATGACACACATCAGCCAGGGAACCCGGTCTCCGGTCCGGCCACCCCGGTCGGGCCTGCAGGCCGAGAGCGAGTGACACAGCTACCCGCGTCGCCGAATCACGGCCGTCCCCGCTTTCAGGTCGATGCCCATACGCGGCGGCGCGCCACCGTGCACGTCATCCCTCAGCACCAGTTCCTCCTGCCGCTGTTCGATCTGTACGTGCTTGTTGGCATTCATGAACGCGTGCAGCTCCTCGGTGACCGTGGCTCCCAGGCCGACACCGCTGTTCGGCGAGCGCGCGGCCAGCCGGCGGCACAGCCAAGACGGATGCCCCGATCTCAGGACCACGTACCGGACCGAGGCGAACATGAAGGGCACGATCACCAGCACCGTCATGAACAGTAGGCCCGCCATCATCACCATGACCTGCCAACGCCCCGGGCTTGCACAACAGTTCCCACCTGCCGCTCATTGGGCCGCGCCTGCGCCTTGGCCGGCCCTCCGGGCCACCAAGAACGACCTCTGCGTCAACCCGAACGCCGCCGGTGGGGCGGTGGTCGCCCAGCTCGCCCCCGGGGTGCCGGCCTCCTAAGGCTCGTGGGCCACGTCGTCGGGCAGTTTCCGCAGCCCTGCCCGGCCGACAGTGATGTAGAGCCCCGTTCCGGTCACCACACGGCAGTGGCCGCCCTCCTCACGGAGGACGACCACGCGTGTCCCGGCGGGCAGCATCCCGTCGGGCTCCAGGGCCCGCTCGGTCCGGTCGAACCAGTACGGCTGCCACTCCGTGAGGACATGGCTGAACCGGTTGGGGGCCGGTCGTACGACGTTGTCCCGGGGAACGACGGACTCAGCGCCCAGGACGGTGGCGTCGGGCCTCCGAACGGCATGCGCCTCTTTTCCCGGTGGCCCATGCGCCCCCGGAGCCCTGCGGTCCTGCTCACCGTTCATGAGATTTCGGCCCTACGCAGCGATCAGGCTGTCCTCGGGCAGGACGACCGGAATGCTGCGCTGCACGGTGCCGGCGCCGACGGGTGCCGTGTGGGTGCGCAGCTCTCCGCGTTCCGCCAGCTCCAGATGGTTGGGCAGCTCGTACGGGTCGGCGGCCTCCATGTCCACGACATAGCCCAGGTCCTGCAGGCTCGCCACGGTCAGGCGGCTGAGGGGGTTGGGCGGTCCTGCGACGAATCCGGTCATCAACTCGTTGACGAAGACCGTCTCGCGCCAGTGTCCGTCACGGGTGCCCGGCTCGCCCTGGTTCTCCACCGGTACGAGCCTGGGCTGGCTCGCGCCCACCAGCTTGGCGTATTCCTGCTGGGCGGTCTTGCCGACGAAGACGGGGTTGTCGGTGCCGGCGCCCTTGAGCAGCTTCTTCTCCCTCCACGGCCTGGTACCGATGCCGCAGACGTGCCCCATTTCGTGCGTGATCACATCCACCAGTGTTCCATTGGCCTGCATCTCGTCCAGGTCGTCCGTGTCGAAGGACATCACTCCCTTCGCGGGCAGGAAGGCGCTGGGGCCGTTGGGCGGTCTCAGAGCCGTCGGTCCGGCTTCGCCCAATGTGTTCCCCGGCCCGTCGATCGGCGTGCCCTGGGCCAGAATCAGCAGGTCGTCGACGACCTCGCCGTCGACGCTCACGTCCGGGAGGTCCCCGACGATGACCTTTGCCCACCGATCCGCCGCGGTGGCGAACGCGGCCTTCTGCGCCTCGTTCAGACCACCGAGGAACTGCACTTGAATCGTGTACGGGGATGTGGTTGCGGCAAGCGCACGCGCACGCGCCGCATCGGCCCTCGCATAATGCGTCTCGTACTCAACCATGACTCTCCCTCCTCCGGGAGATGCGTTGCTGCAGCTACACCGGAGAACCACGGGAGTTGAAGAGGAAAGTATCCAGCAGGTTCACAGGTCCCCCGGCGCCTCACGCGCCACTGATGCCATGTGCGCGACTTATCCGAATTTTCCTGCCTCAGTATTTTCCAGGCTACGCCTGTTCATGGTGGCAGTACACGGCCGGACGGCGTAGCCGATGCCGTCGCCACCGCGCACCGGAGGCGGGACATCAGTTGGGGATCGCTGCGGGGCAAGGCCGGACAGATCCCTGCCGGCTGTCCGAAAGGCAGCGTCGCGGGAGGCAAGGGAGGGCACAGCGCGAAGAGGGCCGCGCTCAACAGTTCGGGAGTCGTTGGAAGCCCTGCTGCATGGTCAATGTTATGCCGACGAGGATTGCGTCACTCAGCGGCTCTTCAGAACCGAGGTTCAGAGCCCAAGACAGTGGTAGTCGGCCGCCCGACTGTGCGGCGATCCCGATGGAACCGAGGAGGAACATTGCGGCTGCGCAACGTCTCACCGGACGACGTCGAGGCCTATGTCCGGATGCGGTGTGATCCGAACATGATGGCCGACCTCGGCGGACCCTTGCCCTTTGAGGGGATGGCGGACAAAGTCAGGCGGGATGCCCAGAAGGCAGCAGCCGACTCTGCGTGGTTCAAGATGATCATTCCCGATGTGTCCAGTCCTCACATGGTGGCGGGGACAGTGACCATCTGGTCCCACGAGACCGATGATGAACCGATCTCCGAGATCGGTTGGATGGTTCTGCCTGAATTCCAAGGGCAGGGGCTGGGCAAACGGGCCGTCCGCGCACTCCTGGAACAGGCCCGGGATCAAGACCGCTGGGGACTCGTGAACGCCTTCCCGGCAACGAGCAACGCAGCCTCAAACGCCATCTGCCGTTCCGTCGGCTTCCAGTTCCTTCACGAGGTTGACATGACCTTCGCAGGGCGCGTCCTCAAGACCAATCACTGGGCCATGGATCCGCGGAAGGATTTGGACTGATGCCAACGGACTCGATGCCCCGTCAAGCTCAGTCGGCCGCAGCTTACTGAGCCTGGGTTCTGGTTCGGGCGAGGCGGCAAGGCTCCTCGGCCCTGGACAGGAGACGGCGGTCCGTGACTGCTCGCGAATCAACGGCGTGCCCCGGATGGTTCCGTCGGCCGCGCGCCGGGCCTGGGGTGCGGCGGTCCGCTAGGCGGCTCCGGCGGTGCCCGCGCCGAGGCCGTTCAGGAAGGTGTCGACGACCGTGTCGGCGGCCTGCGCGGGGCTGAGGCCGGTCAGCTGGCGCGAGGCGATGTTCATGAGTTGCGGCAGGAGCGCGCTCACCCACTCCTCCGGCAGCCCGGAGCGGAGCAGGCCCTCGTCCGCGGCGCGGCGCAGGAAGTCGGTGAGCTCGCGGACCGAGTGCTCGCGTCGCTTGCGGACCGGCTCGTCGGCCAGCATGCGGCTCAAGTCGACCGGCCATGTGCGGTTGACGCCGATGATGCCCTCGACATAGCGGTGCAGGGCGACGGCGACGGGGGCCTCGCGCAGCCGGGCGTCCTCGGTGGCCCGCTCGATGGCCGTCAAGCGCGCCTCGTAGATGGCCGCCAGCAACTCCTCGCGTGAGGCGAAGTTCCGGTAGACGGTACGCCGGTCCACGCCGGCCTCCGCCGCGATGGCGCTGATGCTCACAGCCGGATCGGCGGCGAGCAGGCGTGCACCGGTCGTCATGACTGCTTCCAAGTTGCGTGCTGCGTCGGCTCTCACGCCCCCAGGATAGCCAGGCTTGAGCGAAACATCTCATCTATCGACACGTCCCTGTGACTACTGCTCCCGCAAGCGCTACAGTGATGTGACAGTTACGGAGTTACGGAAGCTCTCGGCTACAGACTTGGGAGAAAACACGTGATCACCTACGACAAGCTCTTCATCGGCGGCGCCTGGACGGAGCCGAGCAGCCCGGAACTGCTCGACATCCTGTCCCCGCACGACGAGTCGGTCGTCGGCCGCGCCGCCCAGGCCCAGCCGGCCGACGTGGACCGCGCGGTGGCCATCGCCCGCGCCGCCTTCGACGAGGGCACCTGGCCGAACACCCCGCCGGCCGAGCGGATCGCGGTGCTGCGCCGGCTCAACGCCCTGCGGGAGGCCCGGGCCGAGGAGATCGCAGCCGTGATCAGCGCGGAGAACGGCTCCGCCGGCTGGTTCACCCGCGCCGGGCAGCCGGGGCTGTCCCGTCAGGCCAACGCCTACCTGAAGGCGGCCGAGGAACTGGCATGGGAGGAGACCCTGACGCCCACCGACCCCGCGGCCACCGTCCGCAGCATCGTCCGCCGGGAAGCCATCGGCGTCGTCGCCGCCGTCATCCCATGGAACTCGCCGTTCTCCGCCTCCATGGCGAAGATCATTCCGGCGCTGCTGGCCGGCAACACGGTCATCCTGAAGGTCTCGCCGGAGAACTCGCTGAGCATGAACCTGCTGGCCGGCTTGCTGGCCGACTGCGGGCTGCCCAAGGGCACGATCAGCGTGCTGCCGGCCGACCGCGAGACCAGCGAGCACCTGATCTCCCACCGCGACGTCGACAAGATCGCGTTCACCGGCTCGACCCGCGCCGGGCGCCGGATCGCCTCGATCGCGGGCGAGCAGCTCAAGCGGGTCAGCCTGGAGCTCGGCGGCAAGTCCGCCGCCGTCTTCCTGCCCGACGCGGACCTGGAGAAGTTCAAGGCGGGCCTGAAGTTCTCCTCCCTGCTCAACAACGGTGAGGCGTGCATCGCGCACACCCGCATCCTCGCGCCGCGCAGCCGCTACGAGGAGGTCGTCACCGCCGTCAAGGAAGTCGTCGAGTCGCTGAAGGTCGGCGACCCGCGGGACCCGGACACGTTCATCGGCCCGATGATCCGCCGTGACCAGCAGCAGCGGGTGCGCGACTACATCGAGACCGGCGTCAAGGAAGGCGCGCGCCTGGTCACCGGAGGCCCCGAAGCGCCGGCCGGCCTGGAGAAGGGCTACTACGTCACCCCGACCGTCTTCGCCGACGTCGACAACTCGATGCGGATCGCCCAGGAAGAGATCTTCGGCCCGGTGCTGGCCGTCATCGCCTACGAGGACGAGGACGACGCCGTACGCATCGCCAACGACTCCGAGTACGGCCTGTCCGGCGGCGTATGGAGCACGGACGAGGGACACGCCCTTGAGAT
The DNA here is from genome assembly GCF_049725035.1 of Streptomyces sp. XH2. Taxonomy (NCBI): domain Bacteria; kingdom Bacillati; phylum Actinomycetota; class Actinomycetes; order Kitasatosporales; family Streptomycetaceae; genus Streptomyces; species Streptomyces sp. XH2. The sequence goes on from NZ_JBMMMZ010000001.1 coordinate 507,554, forward strand.
CGCCCGCCGCATGCGGACCGGCACCGTCACGGTCAACGGCACACCTGTCGGCTTCGACGGCCCGTTCGGCGGCTACAAGGCCAGCGGCGTCGGGCGCGAGTACGGCTTCGCCGGGCTGAACACCTACATCGAGTACAAGACTGTCACCATGTGACGCGCCCTCATGCCGGCGGCGCGGCGCGGCGCGGTACGGACCAAACCTCGAAGTCGTGGATAAGCCACGCCGAATCGGTGGGGCATCCCGACTTGGGTGAGCAGGATGCCGGTGAGCTGATGGTCCGGGTCGGCGTAGGTCGGGGTGCCGGTTCCGCGCACTGCCATCCCGAAGCCCCAGCCACCGTGCTGCCCTTGGCTGAATGACACATGAACGTTGTTGCGGGCAAGAGCCTCCCGGACGGCCGGTTGCCCGGGTGTGAGACGGTTGGTGGTCATCAGCTCGACCGCAGGCCGGGACAGGATCCGTTCGATGCCGTGTGTCCCGTGGTCAGCAGCATCCGGAAGCAGGCGTTGTAGTCGTCGACGCCGAAGGCTTGCTGTGCTGTCCGCCCACCGCCTCGTCCCATACGGGACATAGCTGGGCGGCAACCGGATGACCTTGCCCGCGGACACGTGGAAGCCGGTGTCCTTCGTCCCCAGCGGTTCGAGGATGCGTTCGCGCAGAAACGTCTCGCACGGCTGACCCGGGACCCTCGCGACGAGCACCCCCAGCACGTCGTGGCTGAGGTGGTACTGCCACTGCCCTCCGGGCTGCTGCACCAGCGGCGGCGTGCCGAGGCGGCGCATCCACTCGCCCTGCTCGGGCAGCGGCTCCGTGCCCCGGCCGAAGATGCCCTGCTCGAAGATCGCCTTCCTGATCGGGGAGCCCGTCATCGACAGATCCAGACCGAGCCCGAACGTAAAGGTCAGCAGGTCCCGGACGGTGACCGCATCGTCCCGAGCGTGCTTCGGAGAAGCCGCTGGACCAGGTCAGCGCCCGGTGGGCTCGGTCCGCCCCAGACGCCGGCCGATCTCTGCGTCGATCTCGCACGCCGTCACCTTGCTCAAGAGCAGGGAACGCTCGGGCGGAAAACGACTCCCGGCGTGCGCCGCGAACGCTATGTCATCAACGATGAGGGCTGGCTACAGTCCCACCTTGCAGCCCTGCAGCCCTGCAGCCCTGCAGCCCTGCAGATGAACGAAGCCCTGACGGCCGCATCACGGCGCGGAGCCGAGGTTCTCGGGGCCGCAACCCCGGGCGCGGACGCCCTTTGGCCACCCCCGAGCCCGGCTTGGGCTCGGGGGCCGTCCCCTGTGATCGGTGTCCGGGCCGCGAGGGCGGATGCCCGGACGCGGGCCGGGGCGGCGCGTCAGCTCACATCTCGGGGGCTGCCGTCTCCTTCAGCGTGCCGCCGGTCAGCCGCAGCCACCGGTTCACGCCGATGTTGTGGAGGAACCGCTCGTCGTGGCTGACCACGACGAAGGCCCCCTGGTAGGAGTTCAGGGCACTTTCCAGCTGGCCCGTGCTGACCAGGTCGAGGTTGTTCGTCGGCTCGTCCAGGAGGAGCAGGTGCGGGGCGGGTTCCGCGCACAGGACGCAGGCCAGGGTGGCGCGCAGCCGCTCACCGCCGGAGAGGACGCCGACGGGCAGGTGGGCGCGGGCACCCCGGAAGAGGAAGCGGGCGAGCAGGTTCATCCGCTCGGCCTCCGGTCGCTTCGGGGCGTACTGGGCGAAGTTCTCGGCCACCGTACGGTTCAGGTCCAGCAGGTCGAGACGCTGTGAGAGATAGGCGATGCGTCCGTCGGCCCGCTTGATTGCGCCGCTCTCCGGGGTCAGGTCGCCGTTGAGCAGGCGCAGCAGGGTGCTTTTCCCTGCGCCGTTGGGGCCGGTCAGTGCGATGCGTTCCGGGCCCCGGATCGTCAGGTCGGCGCCGTCTCCGGCGAAGACGTCCGTGTCGCCGAGCCGGACGCGGAGCTGTTCGCCGAGGAACAGGTTCCGTCCGGCGGGCACGTTGGTGGCGGGCAGGTCCACGGTGATGCGCTGTTCCTCGCGCAGTGCGCGCCCGGCCTCGTCCAGCCTGGCCTTCGCCTCGTTGACCCGGCCCGCGTGCATCTGGCCGGCCCGTCCGGCGGACTCCTGCGCGCCGCGCTTCATGTTGCCCGCGAAGATGCGGGGCAGGCCGGCGTTCTTCAGGTTGCGGGCGGCGTTGCTCTGGCGGCGTTCGGCGCGTTCGCGGGCCTGTTGCATCTCGCGCTTCTCCCGCTTCAACTCCTGTTCCGCGTTGCGGACGTTCTTCTCGGCGGCCTCCTGCTCGGCGCGGACGGCTTCCTCGTACGCGGTGAAGTTGCCGCCGTGGAAGCGGAGTTCACCGCGGTCGAGTTCGGCGATGCGTTCCATGCGGTCGAGAAGGGCGCGGTCGTGGCTGACCAGGAGCAGGCAGCCGTTGAAGTCGGTCAGCGCGTCGTAGAGCTTGTGCCGGGCGGCGAGGTCGAGGTTGTTGGTGGGCTCGTCGAGCAGGAGCACGTCGGGCTGCTTCAGCAGCTGGGCGGCGAGGCCGAGGGTGATGACCTGGCCGCCGCTGAGGGTGCTCAGCGTGCGCTCCAGGGTGAGGCTCGCCAGTCCCAGGCGGTCCAGCTGGGCACGGGTGCGCTCTTCGATGTCCCAGTCGTCGCCGATGGTGGTGAAGTGCTTCTCGTCGACGTCTCCCGACTCGACGGCGTCGATGGCCCGGATGATCGCGGCGACGCCCAGCACTTCGGCGACGGTGAGATCACCGGTCAGGGGGAGGCTCTGCGGGAGGTAGCCGAGGGTGCCGGCGACGGAGACGGACCCGGCGCGGGGGCGCAGGTCACCGGCGATGAGCTTGAGCAGGGTGCTCTTTCCGGTGCCGTTGGGCGCCACGAGGCCGGTGCGGCCGGAGCCGAGGGTGAAGGACAGGTCCTGGAAGACGGGGGTGTCGTCGGGCCAGGCGAAGGACAGGTTCGAGCAGACGACGGAAGCGTCGGACATGGAGGTGACCTCGTGAGGAAGGGGCCGAGGCAGGGATGACACCTCTGCCTCGGCAGCAGACAAGGGGAAAGAGGGGACGACAACGAAGCCACTGCGGCGGCGCTTCCGCGCACCGGCCGGTGGCCTGTCGGGTCCGGGTATCACCCGGAGATGTCGTCGTCCACCACCATGTCCGGTCTCCTCAACTCATGATCAGTTACGTGACAGTGTAGCAACAGAGGTGACGGGCCGTCGGTCCTAGGGAAAGGGATGGTGCTGGAGTGTGGTCAGGCCGGGGCAGCCGACGGGGCTACGGCGGCCCGGGCTCCGCGCAGATGGGCGATCCCCTGGTCCAGGGCTGCTTCCAGGTGCTCCAGGCTGCCCGTTGCCATGAGGATCATCACCCCGCCCTGGACTCCGGCCAGGAGGGCCGCTGCCTCTCGGTCGGCTTCCAGTTCACGGCTGATTTCGCCGGTGTCCTGCATATGGCGGATGCCTGCGGCAAGTTGGGCCTGCCAGTGCTGCAGCAGTTCGCGGGCCACGGCTTGCGCGGCGGCCGTGGCCGTTCCCAGTTGTGACACGGCGGCGTGCAGCGGGCAGTCGCTGCCCTGTGCGCGGTAGCGGGCGACGACCTTGTCACGCCACTGCCACCAGGCGTTCCAGTGGGTCAGAGAGCCCAGCTCCGGCTGCTGGTCGTCGATCACCCGGGCCGCCTCGTGCCGGGCCACGGCCAGCAGCAGTTCGTCCTTCCCGTTGGGGAAGTAGTGGAACAGCTGGCTCTTGCTGGTCGCCGTACGTCCCATGACGTCCTCCAGCCGCAGGGAGAACACCCCCTGCTGCCGGATCTCTTCGGCAGCGCCCTCGATGATGCGCTGCTTGGTCGCGGCGCCCTTGCGGGTCAGTCGCACATGCCCTCCCGGTTCCTCCCAGTGTGAGATCCCCGCCCATTGAAACGGCTCGGGGCGGGATACGCCATGACTGGTCAGGGCAGGAGCAGCAGCTTCCCGGTGGTCCTGCGCGACTCGATGTCGGTGTGGGCCCGGGCAGCGTCCGCCAGGGCGTAGCGGCCTCCGATGCGCGGGGTGAGCCGGCCGCCGAGGATCAGGTCGAAGATCTCTCCGGTGCGGCGGACCAGGGACTCGTGGTCGGGTACGTGATGGTGCATCACCGGGTACGTCAGCAGGATGCTGTTGGGCAGGTCGGTGGGCCGGAATGTCGGTACGCCCATGAAGGGGCCGTAGTACGCGTGCACGCCGTGCGGGCGCAGAGCGAGCTGCGAGGAGCGGAACGTATCGGTGCCCCCGCCGTCGTAGACGACATCCGCTCCCCTGCCGCCGGTCAGTTCCCTGATCCGGTCCTCGAAACCGCCGCCGGACCAGACCAGTACGTGGTCGGCGCCGGCTTCCTCGGCGACGGCGGCCTTCTCCTCGCGGGAGACCAGGCCGATCACCTTGCCGCCACGAGCCTTGACCATCTGGGTGAGCAGCAGGCCCACCCCGCCGGCAGCCGCGTGCACCACGGCCGTGTCCCCCGGCTCGATCGGGTAGGTCTCGGTGCTGAGGTGGCCGGCGGTGATTCCCTGGAGCATCACGGCGGCCGCGGTCTCGTCCGTGATGCCGTGGGGCACCTTGACCAGCGAGCCGGCCGGGACGGCGAGCAACTCGGCATAGCTGCCGGGGTGGTAGAACCATGCCACGCGGTCACCGACGGCCAGGTCGTCGACGCCTTCGCCGAGGGCGGTGACGTATCCCATCCCCTCGGCGCCCAGGACCGCGGGGGCGGCCCAGCCCGGGCCGCCCTGCGCGCGGGCGCCGGTGTCCATGTAGTTCACTCCCGCGACGCCGAGGCGGATCAGCGCCTCGCCGGGGCCGGCGACCGGGTCCGGGAGCTCGGTCCACCGCATGACCTCGGGACCGCCGTGTTCCTTGATCTGGACGGCATGCATGGGCAGCACCTCTCTGTGCGGACAAGCGTGTTGTCGGAGTGGCCTTGTGAGCCCGGTGAAGGGGTACGAGGAGCACGGTAGGAAGCGAGGTTTGGACCTACAAGTCCAGAAGGCGGGCGGGCGGGGCGCGCTGACCACCGTTCCGCTCTTCTCAGGACGACGGCCTCGCCCTGAAGATGTGGCGGCGGTGTCGGGCTCTGAGGGTGCTTCTGGGGCGCGTTGCGAAAGTGCGTGCGATGGCGGATGTGTCGTAGTACTCCTGGGGAGACATAAAGACAGGTTTGCTCTCACTTGGAGTCGTCGATGGCCGTTCGCCGTGTCGTACCGAACATCCAGTCGGAGGCCGCGCAGGAGAACCGCGAGTTCTACGGCCTGCTGGGCTTCGAGGAGGTCATGAACCACGGCTGGATCATGACCCTCGCCTCCCCGTCCAGCCCGGCAGCGCAGATCAGTGTCATGACCAGCGACAAGACCGCGCCTGTCGCCCCTGACATGAGTGTCGAGGTGGACGACGTGGATGCGGCTTACGCGATCATGAGGGAGAGCGGTGCGGAGATCATTCACCCGTTGCAGGACGAGGAGTGGGGTGTGCGGCGGTTCTTCGTCCGCGACCCCGGCGGACGGGTGGTCAACGTGCTGGGTCACCGCTGACGGCCTCTCTCGCACCCCTGGCGAGAGCGCTGGTCGCAGCCATTCGTTGATGGCTGTGACGAGGACGGTGGCTTCGTGGCGGACGGCGAGCCCGTCGTGTCTCGTGGCCACGGCCCGGTGTCTCTTCCGGCGCCGGCCTGCGGTCGGACGTTCCGGCTGTGGGTGACAGCGAAGAGCGGTATGAGTCATGCGCTGCTCGGCACACCTGCGTTCGCGAGTATGTCGCGTGCGGGCAGCGCCGTGCTCTGGGCGGCGGTCAGGCCGGAGGCTGCCAGGTGGGCGTCCACGATCCGGAGGCCGGCCGCGTATCCGGCGAAGTCGGGCAGTCCGACGGGCTGGTGCCCCATGTGCTCTGCGGTGGCGTCGCCGTACACGTAGGCGGGCAGGTTTTGCATCCCGGCCACATCGATCCCGGCCGCGACCTTCTCGCAGACGTCGTCCAGCTCCGGGCCGGACAGCGCCGTCGTCCAAGGGCCCATGGCCGGCTCGCCCGCCAGTTCCCGGACGAACGCCTCGGCCAGCCCCTCGGCCACGACCTGCTCGCCGACCGTGACCGTCATCGGGTTCCAGGCCACGTTGGCGTAGCGCACGTTGTGGTGGAGCTCGTGCGCGGCGACGTAGCCGATCTTCGCCAGGCTGGTCTCGGTGGGCCACATCGTCAGCTGGATCGCCCCGGGGATACCGCCCATGCCGAGGTAGCCGGCGTTGCGGACCGTCAGCAGGTCGTCGTCGGGGTCGCCGAGCACCAGGACGACGTGCACGGTCTCGGCGCTCTTGGCTCCGGGCACCGCGCCGCTCAGCCGCTCCCATGCCGCGGCGAGGCAGTCCTCGGTCCGTTCCCACACCCCCGCATCGCGCATCCGGCGCAGGGCCGTCAGGTAGCGCGGGTCCTCACGGTCGGTCCGGAAGCCGCTGCCCATCCGGTGCATCCGGACCACGTCCACGCCCACCGTGGACATCACGTTGTGCAGAGGGCTGAGCATGTCCCGCAGGGCGTCGGGCCGCTCCTCCAGCGGGCGCTGCAGGAGATCGAGCATGGAGGAGGCCGTGTCATGAACAATGATCTTCATGACCTGGGACCGTAGGGCCTCACGTTACGGGAGGGGCAAGCCACGCACCTCACAATCCATCGAACGCCTCTTCGAGATTTCGTTCGACTTTCGGGACCATCCGCACTACCCGATGACACGATCGGAGCCTCAATGAGCGCCCCCGCATCCCGCCCTTCGTCAGAAAACCGCACCATCCGGCACGAAGGGGTGATATTCCACCTGAAGCTCAACAAATCGAACAAACAATGATGCCTATAGTATGACGGGTGTTTTCGCGAATAAGCTGCAGAAACAAGTTCGCCATGTTGCGTCAACCACGGGCGATCCTGTGGACCACCGCGGGTGTGGTGGCCCTCGGGCTCCTCATCGCGCTGGAGATCGTCGCGCGGCGCTACGCCGGTGTGCCGGGGCCGATGACCACCCAGGTGCGAGAGGTGGTGTTCGCCCCCAAACCAGGGCCGCTGTACGGCGGCCTTGCGTTGATGATGGTGGTGCTCACCTGGCGGCAGCGGTTCACTGCGGCCGGTGTCGCAATCGGCATCGACGTCGTCTTCGTACTGGTGCGGTGGGCGCTCGGCGTCAGGGTGCCCGAGGGCCATTTCTTCGGCAACGGCGCGTTGTGGGTGATGCTGGGCTACGCGGTCATCGCCGTCACGCGCCGCACCGGCCAGGAACGCGTCCTGCTGCTGAAGGGCGTCGGGCTGGGCCTGCTGCTGGTGACCGGCCGCAAGATCGGCGACACCTGGCTGCTCATCACGTCGAAGACACGCCCGATGGTGCTCGACCAGTACGTGGCCACCGCCGATCACGCGCTGGGCAACCCGTCATGGCTGGTGGGCCGGATCGTCAAGGCCACCGCCCCGATCGGCGACCACATCCTCGACGTGGTCTACGCCCAGCTCGCGGTCGCCGCGGTCGTCGTCGCGCTGTACCAGCTGCGCAACGTGGCGGCCGAGCGCCGCTTCCCGAGCCACCACCTGGTGCGCACCTTCCTGGTGATCGGCCTCCTCGGGCCGGCCTTCTACATGATCTTCCCGGTGGTCGGACCGGTCTTCGCGTTCGGCCCGGGCGCCTCGGGCACCGGCGGCGTGCAATGGGCAGTGGCCGATCTGTGGCCGCACACGCCGCCGCCGATCAGTCCCCCTCATCCGGTGCTGTACGACGACCTCACCCCGCGCAACTGCATGCCGAGCCTGCACACGGCGTGGGCTACCGCAATCTTCATCCACTCCCGCAAGGGGTCACGGTTCCTGCGATCCGCGGGTACGTTCTGGCTGGTTGCCACGCTCAGCGCAACGCTGGGATTCGGCTACCACTACGGCGTGGACCTCGTTGCCGGTGTGGTGTTCTCCCTCACGATCGAAGCAGCCCTGCGCTCGCTCGACCGCGGCTGGGACCGGTCGGGACCCCTGCTGGTCACGTACGGCGCAGTGGTCTTCGCTGCGCTCCTGGTGTCCTATCGCTATCTGCCGATGAAGATGGCCGGGCATCCGTGGCTGTTCGGGCCACTTCTCATTCTGGCGATGGCCTCCGTGATCTACGGCTACGTACGGACCACCAAGCTGTGGGACGAGCAGGCCTCGAAGACCGCACCGGCGCGGCAACCGGAACCGCAACCCGAACCGGTGTGAATCAGCTGTGAACCGGCCCGACGTCCTGCGAAATCCTTGCCCCGGTGTGCTGTCGGTGCGCCCGACCGCCGCATACCGGGGCCCCGGGGGAGCCGAGACGGGCCCGTCCCGGGAGAGGGCTACCGCTGTGCGGCAGCCTGGCGCAGATGGCGGCTCACGTCGCCGACGAGGTTGATGCGGACCCGTCGCTCCACGAAGCGCCACCGCCCATCGCGACGCTCGAAGCGGTCACGGTACCGGCCGCCGGCGATGGGCTGCAGCGGCAGGTCGGGCAGCGCCTGCAACACGGTGACGTACGAACGCGCAACCGCCACGCGCTCCTGTTCGTCCACCTCGATGGCGACATTGGTCGTGACGTGCTGGGTTCGCGGCGTGCCGTCACCGTAGACGATCAAAGTGTCGCGGAACATCTTCTCGATCGCCTCGCGCCCGCTCACCGGTTCGCCACCGCCTATGAAGGTGGCGTCGGCGAGCAGGTCGCCGAGTCCTGCGAAATCGCCGTCGTCCACGAGCTCGGCGTACCGTGCGATCAAGTTCTCGACAGCCCGGTGGCTCGACGTCGGATCGGCGAGCGTGCGGGCGGATGTGGACATGGTGAACATGGTGGACATGGCCTCCTCCAGATGAGACGGGACATCTTCGGCGCTCTGCTCCCGCGCCCGCCCTCCGCGGCAGTCGGCATTCGGCATTCGGCAGTCACGGGGACGGCCGCCCGGCCTGTTCGATGGCTGAGCGCAGCAGTGCGGCCATCGATTGACCGGCCGCTCGCAGCGGCTCGCGGTCGCGGGTGGCCCGGGAGAGCATGAACGCCCCCTCCAGGATCATGATCAGCGAGTGGGCGAGCGACCGCGCCGTGCCGGGGTCGGGGACCCAGCGGGCGAACCACTGTTCACCGGCGCCGACCCACGCGGTGAAGACGTCCGCGGTGGCGACGCGGAGGGTTTCGTTGGTGCCGGCGACTTCCAAGGCCACCGTTGCGATCGGGCAGGCGTCGGCATACCCGGTCGCCTCGAGGTCGTCGGCGGCCACCTCGAAGGCGTGCGCGAGGGACTCGACCGGGTCCGCAACGGTGTCCAGCAGTGCGAGCACCATGCGGCCGTACGCGGCTCCGGCGGTGCGGATCGTCTCCTCGGTCAGTTGCTGCTTTCCGCCGGGGAAGAAGTGGTAGATGGACCCGAAGGGTGCGTCCGCTTCCGCCGCGATCCGCTTCAGGCCGGTGCCCGAGTAGCCGTTGCGGCGGAAGAGCGTCGTCGCTGCGTCCTGGATTCTGGTCCGGGTGTCCGGCCGGCCCTGTTCCTGCCCGTTCCCCATCGCCCCTCGCTCCCTCCGCACCGGGGTCTTGGCGCGCCCACTCAGCTCCACTACATTCTAGTAGAACGATCTATCAAGGGGGTGCGATGCCGGAAATCGAGCTGTCGTACGGACCGATCGACTATCAGGACACCGGCGGAGAAGGGCCCGTGCTGGTGTTCGGCCACGGTGTGCCGATGGACGGGAGGCAGTGGCGCAAGGTGGTGCCCCTGCTGGACGGGTATCGCTGCATCCTGCCCACGCTGCCGATGGGTGGTCACCGCCGGCCGATGGCCCCGGGCGCCGATCTCTCTCATCGGGGTGTTGCGCGGCTGCTGGGCGAGTTCATCGAACGCCTGGGCCTGGACGACGTGACCCTCGTCCTCAACGACTGGGGCGGTGGCCAGTTCCTGGTCCTGGAGAAGCAGGGTCGCAGGGTCGCGCGGCTGGTACTGGTGGCCTGCGAGGCGTTCGACAACTTTCCCCCGGGACCGGCCAAGGCCCTGGCTGCCGTGTGCGGGGTTCCCGGCGGAGTCCGGCTCCTGACCCGGCTGAAGCGCATCCCCTCCGTCCGGGCCGCCCGCCGTGGATACGGCGGGATGAGTCTTCGCGGCATCCCGGACGAGATCATGGAGAGCTGGTTCGCTCCCGCGAACCGGAGCAAGGCCGTTCGCCGGGACTTCGCCAAGTTCGCCACCTCGGCGCCCGACCGTAAGACCTTGCTCGCCTGGAGCGAGGAACTGCGCGGCTTCGACCGCCCTGTCCTGGTCGTCTGGGCCGCCGAAGACCCGCTGATGCCGCGTGAGCACGGCCCCCGGCTGGCGCAGCTGTACCCGAAGGGCCGGCTGATCGAGATCGCCGACTCGTCCACTCTCGTCCCCGAGGACCAGCCCGAACAACTCGCGGCGGTCCTGGCCGACTTCCTGACGCAGACCGGAGCGGAGCCGGTCCGGCACACGGGCTGACACAGGAACGGCGGCCGGTCTTCCACCCCCTTGGTGTCGCCATCGCTTCTACCCGGTGTCACCACCGGTGGAGTTCAGCCGTCGCCGGTGGGCGGCGTATGCGGCGATGTCGATCGTGCCGTCGGCGAAGTCGCGCACGAGTGCGCTGTACGCCTCTGCCCGCTCTCGCGGCGACGACGAGAAGTGGCACGTGTCCGCACGGTGGGCCGCGGCTTGTGAGCGCGCGGGCTTCCTCCGCTTGCGCCTCCGGTCCGGCCCGCCGCTCCAGCCGCTGCGCATCGGCTGCGGCGTACGCGGCGAAGTACCGCTCGCGGGCTCCGGCGAGACGTCCTTGACGTCCAGGACGTACCGGTTGCGGACGAGGCCCGACCCGGGGCGCAGCGCGCACTCGATGTGCTCGGTGTCCACGCCGCGCGTCCGCTCGTGCTGGGCGCGGGGGAAACCCATGGCCTGGCAGCCATCGAGGGGGGAGCCGTCCGTCAGCCTCGCCCAGCGCACCGGGGACAGGCGGGCGGCCGCCTCCGGCCGGACGAGGTCGTGACCGGAGACGAGCAGGGCGGCTTCGCGCATCCCCTCACCGCGCCACGCCACCCGGGCGCTGTGGCTGCCCGTTCCGCCCACCACGGTCACCCGTGCTTCGGGCTCGTCCGGTCGCGGGCGGGTAGCCGTACGGGCTGCACCAGCGGTCGGTGGCATTGACGACGATGTGCGTTCGTGCGTCACGGCGTCCGGGCAGACGGATCGAGGCGCCAGTCGGCGCGCAATGCGTCCCAGTCCCGCGTGAGGGCGGCGAGGCGGGCCTGCTGCCAGGGTGCGGCGGGGAGTTCCTGGTGGCTGCGCAGCTCGCGGGTGAGGAGCATGGCCCGGTTGACGCTGAACGCGGCCTGGTGGGCGGGGCCGCCGGCTGCGACGCGTTCCTCGATCAGCGTCCGGGCCGCGGGCGTGGCGTGGAGGAGGACCCAGAGGAGGGCCCAGTCCAGGTGGCGGAGGTAGTAGCCGGCGAACTCCCAGTCCAGGAGCCCGACGCGGCGGTGGTCGAGGAGGATGTTGCCGGGCAGCGGATCGCCGTGGGCGAAGCAGCGGGCGGATCCGGCTTCCTGCAGCAGGTGGGTCAGGGCATGGTGGTCGGACTCCTGGATCAGGCCGTAGCCGAGGTAGCGGTCCAGCCGGTGCTCGTAGTTCCAGCCCTGGGCGAATGCTCCCGGTGCGGGGGTCCACTGCGCGAGGGCACCCAGGGCGTCGACGGCCGGGGTCACGTCCTGGCCGGCGAGCGGAAGGGGCGGATAGCGGTCCGGGCTGAGGCGCTGCCCGGGCAGGCGCTCCAGCAGCAGCACTCCTTGCTCGGCGTCGGCGGCGATCAGTCGCGGTACGCGCACGGGCGGGGCACTGTGGGCGAAGGCCAGGTACGCGGCGACTTCGCGGGCGAACTTCTCCCGCCAGAACGCCTCCCGGCTGGTGAGGACTTTCGCAACCGCCGGCTCGGCGGCACAGGTTCCGGCGATCAGGATGCTCTTGCCGCTGGCGTGCATCAGTTCCGCGGGAACGAAGCCGGGGCGCAGGTGCCGGATCCGTGCCACCGCATCGGCCGACGGAGGCGAGGTGAGGGAGCTCGTCAGGTGCGGGGATCCCTCGCAGGATCCCCGCAGAGGGGCTGGAGCCGGGTGTGCAGGAGGCAGAATTCGTTGCCTTCCGGGTCGGCCAGGACGTGCCAGCTCTCGGCGCCCGTCTGACCGACGTCGACGGGCCTGGCGCCGAGAGCGAGCAGCCGCTCCAGCTCGGCGTCCTGGTCGCGGTCGGTGGCGTTGACGTCGATGTGCAGGCGGAGCTTCCCCGTCCGCGGGGCGCTGCTGGGGCTGAGGACGAGGGTGGGCTGTGGACCACCGAAACCGGCGTCGGCCGGCCCGATCGCGATGCTTCCGTCGTCCTCCCGTTCGAGTTCGACGTAGCCGAGGACCTTGCTCCAGAATGCGGCGAGCCCGTCGGGGTCGGCGCAGTCGATGACCAGCTCACTGATACGGCATGCCATGCCCGTCAGTGTAGGTATACGGGCCGGGATCGATCACCGGCCGGGTACTGCCGGTTCACGAGCGAGGGATGTGACCGGCCCCGCGGAGTCATCCCGCGGAGGGGACGGCGGTCCTCCTCCGGGCGCGGTACGCGGCGGCCTTGATCTTGTTGCCGCAGGACTCCATGCCGCACCACTGGCGCCGGCTGCCGCGCGAGCGGTCGATGTAGACCCGGGTGCACTCGGGGTTGCCGCACTCCTTGAACAGGGGCACGTCCGGGCCGCTCAGCAGTTCCACCGCGTGACGGGCGACGGTGGACAGCGCTTCTCGCTGCGTCGCCGCCGTCCAGCGGCCGGCGTGGGTCAGCTGCGGTGCCGCAGGAGCCCTGCGGGCCGCTTCGTTGACCACGGCCAGCGCTTCGTCGTCGAAGTCCGCGCCGAGGCGCCGGGCCGTGATCAGCTGGTAGACGGCCTCCCGTACGGTCGTCGCCCGCGCCACGTCGGCCTGCCGGGCGGGCGAGACGGAGTCGACGATGCCGGACTCCACGTACCACGCGTCCAGGCGGCCCGGCGTCGCGAACATCTCGAATCGCACCGTGCGGCGTGCCCGGAGCGTGGCCGCGAAGTCCAGGGCCGGATTGCCGCACACAAAGGCATGATCTGTGTTCACGTCACCATCTTGACGGGTGACTATGGCGCTCGCAAGGATCGTCGGCCGCTGCAGCGAGCCCCTCCCTCGGCCGTTGCGGCGCGACCCTCCTTCCGCGGTGTTCGGCCGGATCTCGCGGCCCTGTCGGTGCCGCCGCAGCCAGCGGTCGCGGGCGGCCAGGACGATCGCGCCGGGACTGTGCCCAGCGCGGACTCCCCGCCCCCGGACTCCCCGCCCCATTGCCACCGGTGGCCGGCAGCCGCTCGTCCGCCGGCACATCGAAGTCCGCGGCCCGCGGCCCGCCCGGCGAAGGAGGGCGCGCGTGTCAGAGCGCCAGGTCCCATGCCAGGCAGGAGAGGCGGTTCGTCGCCCCTTCGGGGTCGTAGGCGTCTCGTGCCGGGTCCCTCGGCGAGGCCGGCTTCGTCTCGACCATGTCCTCGTAGGCGATCCGCTCGGGCAGAGCGCCGAACCGGGCCCGGCGCATCGCCGCGCCGTTGTCCTGCGTCTTCTTGTCCTGCGTGTTGCGGTCTTCCATCGTCAGCCTCCCGCTGCCTCGGCACCACTGCGCGCAGCTCGGCCCTCCCGCCGCGCCGGACGATCCCCATCAACAGGCCGTCACAGTGGGTTTGATGCTTCTTCAGTTGATTGATCAGAAGTGATCAGCGTCGATGACAGCCTGGGCGAAGGCCTCGGGGGCCTCCTGCGGCAGGTTGTGGCCGATGCCCTTCAGGGTGCGGTGGTCGTACGGGCCCGTAAATCTGTCGCGGTACGCGGTCCCGTCGCCCGGTACCGTGAACGGGTCGCGCTCGGCGTCGAGCGTCACCGTCGGTACGGTGATGACCGGCCGGGCGGCGAGCCGCTTCTCGTACGGGTCGTAGCGCCGTTCGCCCTCGGCGAGGCTCAGCCGCCAGCGGTAGTTGTGGATCACGATGGCGGCGTAGTCGGGGTTCTCGAAGGCGGCGGCCGTGCGCTCGAAGGTGGCGTCGTCGAAGTTCCATGCCGGAGACACGGTGTCCCAGACCAGCCGCGTCAGGTCGTGCCGCTTGTCCTTGTCCTCCATGGCGATCCGGCCCCGCTCCGTGGAGAAGTAGTACTGGTACCACCAGGCGTGCTCGGTCGCCGGTGCCAGCGGCTGGAGGTTCATCTCAAGGTTGACGACGAGGTAACCGCCCACTGACACCAGGGCCTTGCAGCGCTCGGGCCACAGCGCCGCGATGATGTCGGCGCTCCGCGCTCCCCAGTCGAATCCGGCGAGCACCGCCTTCTCCAGCCCCAGTGCGTCCATCAGGGCGATGATGTCGAGGGCGAGGGCCGACTGCTGCCCGTTCCTGAAGGTCCGGGGCGAGGCGAAGCGCGTCGTGCCGTGGCCGCGCAGGTAGGGAACGATCACCCGGTATCCCTCCGCCGCCAGCAGCGGCGCGACATCGGCATAGCTGTGGATGTCGTACGGCCATCCGTGCAGGCAGATGACCGGCGCCCCGTGGGCCGGGCCCACCTCGGCATAGCCGATCTCCAGCAGACCCGCTCTGACCTTCTTGAGCGGGGGAAACACGGTGCGCCCTCGGGGGCCGGCCGGTGGCGCGGCGACCGTACCGGCCTGCCGCCCCGTCACGGCCGAGGCATGCGCCGGTCCTGACGGCCCCGCCAGTGTCGTGGCGACCGCGCCACCGGCGCCCAGACCGAGAGCCTTGCCGAACGTACGCCTGTTGATCATGTGAAGCCCTCCGTGCGTCTCGAAGTGCCGGACCTGCGACCGCTGTACGGCTCTGTGCGCCTCTGTGCGTCTCGCAGGAGATCTCACGCCCACAGCGGCCGGCGACCGCCGTGGGGTGCCCGACGACTGTGGCACAGCATGCGTCACCGGTCAAACAGGTGATGAGCGTCAAGTTCTCGCATGCCAGGGAGGTTTCACCGGAAGAGACTGTCCGGAAACAACGCTCCTCCCTCTTGCGCTCCTCCGCGGCAGGACGGCACTCTACGGACAGCAGAAAGAACGATCGTTCTTCCTTGGAAGGCTCGAAGACTCCCGGAACGGAGCCCGATGATGATCGACCGACGCACCCTGATCCGTAACGGAGGCGCAGCCGCCGGCGCCCTCGGCATGACGGCCCTCGCCCCGACGACCGCGACCGCAGCCACGGCCACAACGGCCACCGGCCGCGGGGCCCAGGACCCTCACCACCACTGTCCCGCGGACAACCACCCCCACCCCATGGGAGCCGCGGACCCCACGGACCCGACCTCCGGAGTCACCCGGACCGTCCTCCAGCGTCACCCCTCCCCCGCCAAGGGCTGGGAAACCGTCCAGACCCTGGTGGAGATCCCCAGAAGCAAGGAGTCCGGCCGTCACAGCCACCCCGGGGTGGAGGTCGGGTACATCGTCCGCGGCGACGTGCTGATGGTGTTCGACGACGGCAACGTCCTGCGGCTGCGTACCGGCGACCCCTTCTTCATCCCCTCCGGCGCCATCCACAACGCCCGCAACGTCGGTACGGTGACCACGATGATGCTGTCCACCTACGTCGTCGACGAGACCAAGCCTCTGGTCACCACGTACGGGCACGAGCCCGGCAAGTCCCGCCCCTGACCGCGCGGGGCCTGCCTCCCCTTCCCTACGCTGTGCCCATGACCACGGGAGCCGGCGAGAGAGTCCACCCCAGAGAACGCCTGCTGGACACTGCGGGGCGCCTGTTCTACACAAAGGGCATCCAGGCCGTGGGCGTGGAGCAGCTGGTCACGGAGGCGGGGGTCACCAGGGCGACCTTCTACCGTCACTTCTCCAGCAAGGACGGGCTCGTCCTCGCCTACCTGGAGGCCCGCGGAGCGGCGGTGGAGGACGCCGTGGCGGCCATTCTCGCCGCTCACCGGGGCCGTGACGCCCTGCTCGCCATCATGGACATGATCGGCGACAGCCTCTGCCGGCCGGGGTTCCGCGGCTGCGGCTTCCTCAACGCCGCCGCGGAGTACCCCGACCCGGCGCATCCGGTACGCGTACGCATTGCCGAGCACCGCCGCTGGTTCCACGGCGTGCTGCGCACCGTGGTCCGCGACGCGGGGCACCCCGATCCGGGGCGCGTGGCCCGGACCCTGGTCATCCTCCGGGACGGAGCCATGGTGGGCGGCTCTCTCGACGCCCCCCGCGCCGTCAGGGCGGCACTGCGCGAGGCCGCGGAGAACCTTCTGACGTCCTGACGGGAACCCCGCGCGTCGCTCGACCGCGCGTCAGCCGGCGCTGAGCGGCGGCCTGTCCTGCCGCCGACCGGCGGGCTGCCGGGCCGCCGGGCCGCCGCCCATGGGGTCAGAAGTAGCCCGCGGTGGCCCGACGCCGGAACGTACTGGGCAGGAGCATGGCAACCGATGTGCCTGGGATAACGTCACTCCCGCTTGTCCGGAGTGAGGGAGACACAGAGTGCAGGTCCAGTTTCAGGTGCGTGGGCGGGGTGCCCTCCGGTGGCTCACGTTCGGGATGATCACCATCGGGTCGCTTTCCCTCGTCACCGGGCTGATCTTTGCCGGGGTGTCCGTTTCCTTCCTGACAGATGCGGAGCGGGCCCCGGGAACGGTGGTGGCCCTGGATTGGCAAGGGGACCACGGCGGCGGAACTCGTAAGGCACGGGGCGACGACACGCCTGCGGCGTACCCGGTGGTCGAGTTCACATCGGCGGACGGCACGCCGAGGAAGTTCCGGGACTCCGCGGGATCCAATCCGCCGTCGTACGCGGTGGGTGAGAAGGTAGAGGTGCTCTACCGCCCGGGTTCCCCTGAGGATGCGCGGATCAAGGGGTTCCTCTCGCTGTGGCTCATGCCGCTGATCTTCGGTGGGATCGGGCTGTTGTTCATGGGAATCGGCACGGTCATCGCGCTGGTGTCCCGCCGGCGCCCCTAGAGGCATGTCACCACTGTTCGGCGCCTGCTGGATCGAACTCTGGGCCGCCCCCCGCCGGACCGGCAGGCCGTGGGCGGGCTCCTGCTGCCCGCCCTCCCCGGCTTCTTCCAGGGAGCCGCGCTGGTCACCGCACGCGGCCTGAAGGCCGGCACATTGGTGCGGTACACCATCAAGTGGCTGGAGATGATCGCTTCCGAACTGCCGGCCCTCGCCGATGAGATCGACAGCGGCGACTACACCCGGCCGCGCGCGACAGTCGGGATCTTCCACCAGGCGGTCGCCAACGAACTCGGACTCGACCGCGAGGCCGACATCGACGTCCCGTGGCACCTGCCGATGCACGCACTGCTCGAACGGGCCATCACCGAAGGCCACCGCGACCACAGCATCGCGGCACTCGTCGAGACGCTCCGGAGGCCGGAACGAAGGCTCTCCTAGGACATTTCCGCTCTTTCGGATCAGCGAGCTGGCCGGAGGACGCCGCCGCTACTGCGCGGGCTCCCCTCCCTCGCCGGCACCAGGCGGCACGAGCGTGTTGTCGCCGGTCCGGCCGGCCAGGTGGTCGGCGATGTTCCGGGCGGTGGTCTCGACGATCTGTGCGACCGCGTCATGGCTGAAGTAGCCCTGGTGGGAAGTGACCAGGACATTGCTGAAGGTCATCAGCCGGGCCAGGGTGTCGTCCGCCATCACTTCCAGGGACTTGTCGAAGAAGAAGACGCCGGCCTCCTCCTCGTACACGTCCAGCCCCACGCCCAGGAGTCGCCCGGCGAGCAGGGCCTCGACCAGCGCGTGGGCGTCGACGAGCCCTCCCCTGCTCGTGTTGATCAAGATGGCGTCGTCCTTCATCAGCGCCAGCGCCGCCGCGTCCACCACGTGGTAGGTCCCGGGCACCAGCGGCGCGTGCAGGCTCAGCAGGTCGGACTCCGCGAACAACCGGTCTCGTCCGACGTACTCCATGCCCAGTGCGCGGCACGCCTCACTCGGCTCGACGTCGTACCCCAGAAGCCGCATGCCGAAGCCGGCGGCGATGCGGGCGAACGCCGTGCCGATCTTGCCGGTGCCCAGGACGCCGGCGGTGCGCCCGTGGAAGTCCCGGCCCATCAGCCCGTCCAGCCGGAAGTCGAAGTCCCGGGTGCGGGTCACCGCCCGCGGGATCCCGCGGTTGACCGACAGGGCCAGCGCCCAGGCGAACTCCGCCACCGAGTACGGCGAGTACCACGACACCCGGGCCACCGACAGGCCCAGCGCCCGCGCCGCCGTCAGATCGATGTTGTTGTAACCAGTGGCGCGCTGGGTGACCAGTTCGGTGCCGCCGTCGGCGAGAATCCGCAGCACCTCCTCGTCCAGCACGTCGTTGACGCTGCTGCACACCACCCGGCGGCCCGCTGCCGTCGCGGCCGTGTCGCGGTTGAGGACCAGGTCCAGACATCGCAGGTCGTACGCCTCGCCCAGTGCCCGTTCCAGCAGAGGCCGCTCGTCGGCGGTCACCCCGTACGCGACGACTCCCACCATGATCCCGCGCTCCCGTCAGCCGTCCCCCTGCCACATGATCCCGGCATTCCGGATGGTTTCCTCAGCCGGACCGTCCATCGGCGTGGCACGACCGTGCCCCGGGCGGCCGACAAGGAACGCGCCCCGCGTACGGTCCCCGAAGTGGCTGGTCACAGGCCTGGCGGGGCGTCCCCGGGCGTGGTGTGATGGAAGTGGCGGGAGGACCCGCAAGAGACGCGGGGAAGCGGCTCGCGGCCGTGCACCGCGCAATCGGGATCCGCGAGAAGCGGATGGGCCCTCCCGTCCGCGGCGCCGCCCGGGAGCGAGGCGCCGGTGTCCGGTGGCGCTCGTCCCGTACAGCTGACATAAACGGGAATACCTGGGATCTTGCGGAAGGGACCCGAACGTCATGCTGCAGCACCGCACGGTCGACGAGCTCATGACCCGCAACGTGGTGCGGGTGCGCCCGGACACACCGTTCAAGGAGATCGTCCGGGAGCTCGCCGAGAACGACGTCACGGCCGTACCGGTCGTCGACCCCAGTGGCAGAGTGGTCGGTGTGGTCTCCGAGGCCGACCTGATGCGCAAGTCCGCCGACCAGCCCGACCCCTTCGGCCGCGTCCCCGTGCCCAGTCCGGAGGCGTGGGAGCGGGCCAAGGCGGAGGGAGCCCGGGCCGAGGAGATCATGTCCGCTCCCCCGGTGTGTGCCCGGCCGGAGTGGAACGTCGTGGAGACCGCCCGGCTGATGGCGGCACAGAACGTCAAGCGCCTGCCGGTGGTCGACGAGACCGACAAGCTCGTCGGGATCGTCAGCCGGGCCGATGTCCTGCGGGTCTTCCTCCGCGAGGACGACGCCATCCGCTCCGAGATCCAGCACGACCTGCTGGAACGGACCATGGGCCTGCCGCCCTCGGCCGTGCGGGCCGAGGTGTCCGAAGGGCAGGTCACCCTCACGGGCTCCGTCGAGGCGCGGAGCACGATCCCGCTCATCGAGCGCCTGTGCCGCTCGGTCGACGGTGTCGTCTCCGTCCACCAGCGCCTGACCTACGCGACGGACGACACCGGAGGCGGCTTCCCCGCCTCATGACCGCGCGTGGGCACACTCGCGAGGAGCCGGAATGCATGACACGCAGCGCACCGTCAGTGATGTGATGACGCGGACCGTCGTGGCGGTCAGCCGTGACGCCCCCTACAAGGAAATCGCCAAGACGCTCGCGGAGTGGAAGGTCAGTGCCGTGCCCGTCCTCGCGGGCGAGGGGCGTGTCATCGGTGTCGTCTCCGAGGCCGACCTCCTGTCGAAGGAGGAGTACAAGGACCGCGAGCCGGCGGACCTCGCCCGTCCTGAGCAGCTCGGCGACTTGGCGAAGGCCGCCGCGAGGACCGCGGGGGATCTGATGAGCACCCCCGCGATCACCGTGCACGCGGACGCCACCGTCGCCGAAGCCGCGCGCATCATGGCCCGCAAGGGCGTCAAGCGCCTGCCCGTCGTCGACGCCGAGGGCATGCTCGCCGGCATCGTCAGCCGCGCCGACCTGCTCAAGGTCTACCTCCGCGGCGACGAGGACATCGCCCAGGAGGTCCGCGACGAGGTCGTCGCCCGCCTCTTCCCCCACGGGCACCCCACCGTCGACGTCCAGGTGGACGAGGGTGTGGTCACCCTCTCGGGCCACCTGCCCGACGAGACGATGATCCCGCTCGTGGCCCGCCTGGTGCGGGCCGTGGAAGGCGTCGTCAACGTCGACCTCCGCCTGGACGGCCCGGCAGGCTGAACGCGGACCGGTACCGGACCACCGTTCGGGATCCCGGTCGGCGGCGCAGCGCTGGCACGAGCTCCCGCGTTCTGATCCCCTGGGAGAAGGACAGCTCACGATCCGGAGACCGGCGGCGGCAGCACGCCGCACCCGGCGCCCACGTGGAGGCTGGAACGATGCACGACGGCGGGCCGCGACCCGGTGACGCGGACATGGACACGGACTCGGGCTCGGACACGGATTCCGTGAGTCCGCACGAGGACACGGTGGCGACCCGCTGTGCCGTACGCCGCGAGCAGCTGGGGCTGACCCGTGAGGAAGTGGCGCAGCGCGCGGGCATGTCCGTGCCCTATCTGGGCCAGCTCGAGACCTTCAGCGGCGATTTCGACCCCGCTGCCCTCATGCGTCTCGCCGCCGCCCTGGAAATGCCCTACGAGGAACTCGTCGGAGGCCCGCGCGAAGCGGCACCCGGCCAGCAGCCCGCCGGCGCCAGCCCCCTGCTGGCCCACCTCTCCGAGGACGACTGCTGGCAGCGGCTCGGTACCCACGGCATCGGCAGGGTCGGCCTGACCTCAGGGCCCGCCCCCGTCGTCCTCCCCGTGAACTTCCTGGTCGACGGCCGCACCATCGTCTATCGCACCGAGGCGGGAGGTGCGGCGGCCGCGGCCGACGGGGAGCAGCTCGCGTTCGAGGCCGATCACATCGACGCGCAGGTCAGCCGCGGCTGGAGCGTCCTCATCACCGGCGCGGCCGAGCACATCACCGACCCCGGCACCGTCGAGGCCCTCGCCACCCGCCCCGGAGCGGAACCCTGGGCCGGGGGAAGGCGCGACCTGTGGATTCGTGTCCGCCCCGGTCAGGTCACTGGGCGCACGATTCACACCAGGTGAGCGCCTGGCGGAGCTCAGCCGTTTTACCGAGCCTCAGTCGTCCTGCCAAGCCTCAGCCGTTCTGCCGAGCCTCAGCCGTTGCGCCGCCCGGGCAGTCTCACCGAGGTCGTCTCGCCCGGCGACACGGTGAGCGAGCGATCGGGCAGGACGATCCGTACCGCCGATTCCTCCGAATCCGGCACGCCGACCGTCAGCTGGTCGCCGCGTACCCGCACTCCGATGCCCCAGTGGCCCCGGTAGCGGAGGGTGAAGCCGAACTCGGAGAGTTCCGGCAGCTCCACCGGGTCCAGCCAGAGGGCGTCCTCGCGGGTCTCCAGCCCGGTCAGGCCGCGCTGGACGAGGTCGAGGGTGCCGGCCATCGCACCGAGGTGGATGCCTTCGGGAGTGGTGCCGCCCTGGAGGTCCGCGACGTCGCTTTCGAGGGCTTCGCGGCAGTACCGCCAGGCGTCGGCGCGACGAGCGCGGGCGAGAACCCAGCCGTGGACGACCTCGCTGAGGGTGGAGCCGTGGCTGGTGCGCCGCAAGTAGTAGTCGGCCGTCCTCCGCCACAGCTCGTCGGTGAGCCGGTAGCCGAGACGCTCGAACAGCGAGGCGAGCTCAGCCGGCGCGAAGAGGTAGCCGAGCATCAGCACGTCCGCCTGCTTCGACACCTGGTACCGGTTCACCACATCACCCTCGGCTTCGAGGATGCGGTCCAGCCGCCGGATGTCGCCGTAACGTTCCCGGTACCGGTCCCAGTCGAGCTCGGCCAGCTCTCCGTAGCCGTCGAACTGGCTGATGACGTCCCCGTGAAGGGGCACGGTGAGGCGCCGGGAGATCTCCTCCCACAGCGGGAGCTCGCCGATGTCGAGTCCACCGCGCTCGACGAGCTCCTGCCGCCGCCGGACCGGCAGGCTCCTGGCCAGTTCCAGGGCACGGGTGAGGACCCAAGCAGCCGTGACGTTGGTGTACGCGTTGTCGTCGATCCCGGGCCGGGTGACCATTCCGGGCCGGCCGTCGGTCCCGGGCCGGCCGGTGTCGGGGTAGGCGTCGTGGTACTCGTCGGGGCCGACGACTCCCCGGATGCGGTACCGCCCGCTCGCGGGATCGAGAACCGCGCTGCTCGCCCAGAAACGGGCGATCTCCAGCAGCATGTCCGCACCCTTGGTGTACAGGTACCGCGTGTCACCGGTGGCCTGGCAGTACTGCCACACGTTGTACGCGATCGCGGATCCGACGTGGCGCTGGAGTCGGCTGTGGTCGGGAAGCCAGCGGCCGGAGCTCGGGTTCAGGTGCAGTCTCTGGCTCTCCTCACGGCCGTCGCTGCCGCTCTGCCACGGATACATCGCTCCCGTCCTGCCCTCCTGCCGCGCCGCCCACCGGGCTTGCGGAAGCCGCCGGTGGCGGTAGTTCAGCAGCGCTCGGGACACCTCCGGGAAGTGCAGGTCGAGGTACGGCAGGACGAACAACTCGTCCCAGAAGACGTGCCCCCGGTACGCCTCTCCGTGCAAGCCGCGCGCCGGCACGCCCACGTCGAGGTCGGCGGTGTGCGGCGAAAGCGTCTGGAGGACGTGGAAGAGGTGCAGGCGCAGCACGCGGCCCGCCTCGCCCGGCACTTCGAGCTCCGCTCGCCGCCACAGCTGTTCCCAGGCGACGGCATGCGTGCGGAGGAGCGTGGCGAAGTCCGGTGCACGTGCGACACGTTCGACGGCGGCGGCGAGCGGTTCACTGATCGCCCTGTCACGGGATGTGTGCAGCGCCACGGTCTTGACCACCGTGGCGGGCTGCCCGTCGGACACGGCGAGCTCGAAGCGGTGGACGGCCAGATGCCCCGCCGCGGTCAGCGAGGCCGACACCGGCGGCCCGGTGGCGTCGGTTCGCTGGGCCATGCCGATGCCGGTCTCCGATGTCCTGGTGCGGCAGCGGAGCCACACCGTGTCCGGCTCCGCCGTGCCGGCGTGCACGCCGGCGAGGTGACGGCGGCCCAGCGCACGGTACCGGTGCACGTTGGCGTTGGCGACGTTCCCGTCGAGCCCGGACTCCACCTCGATCCGCCCGTCCCATCCTTCGGCCACGAACACCGTACGCAGGGCGCCGATGTGCGGGTCGCCCATGTGGACCAGCCTGCACTGCTCGACTCGCAGTACCCGGCCGTCGGCAGCCCGGTACCGGAGGGTCCGGGTCAGCGTGCCCCGCCGGAGATCGAGCACCTGCCGGTGGTCCGTGACCTCGCACGTGTCCGCCGTGAACCACGGGCCGGGCGAGCCGTCGGGAGACACCGGCCGGAAGCGCAGGAGCAGCCAGTTCGGGAGGTTGACCAGGTCCTCGTTCTCGACCTGCCGGCCCGCCACTGACGAGACCAGCCGGTCGTAGCAACCGGCCACGTAGGTTCCCGGGCAGTGGACCAGTCCTCCCCGGCATTCGGGCGCCGCTCCCCGCGTGGCGAAGTAGCCGTTGCCGAGGGTGTGGAGCGTCTCGCGCAAGCGCTCCGTGGCGGGGTCGTAACCCTCGTACTCCCAGGTCCACTCCCCCATGGCCGGCCTCGCTTCCCGTTCCGTCCGCAAGGGGCCGGACGTGGAAACGGGCCGCGGTCCGCCTGCTCGCGCGGCGCGGTCCAGCCCGTGCGACCGAGATCCACTGCGGGCCCACTGCGTGACTCGTCCTCTCCAGCCTGAATCCGACCGGGCGGAACGGCCACCTGAGCGCCGGCGCGGTCCGGAGCGCAGTCCTGCTGAGCGTCACCCGCTCACCTGCAAAGCCGTAACCCCCGTCTGCCCGGAGGCAGCCGGGCAGCGGCCGTCGGCCCCGCCGTTTCCGGCAGCAACGCAAGTACCGGATCGGGTGAGCGACCACGCCTGAGTGATTCGCACACCGTCCCCCGGCCCGCCCGCCCAGCGATGGCGGGCCGGTTGACGCGCATACGAATTTCCGTACGACATGGCGTCCTCCTGAGGCCGTAACGACCCCGATCGGAGGTCGTTTTTCCGAGCACCCGTCCGACCCTGCTCGTCAAGGAGGAGACGCAGTGCATCACCGCAACGAACGTCGCTTGATCACTACGGAGGCGCCCTTGCCGTTCGAATCCCGCCCTCGGCCCTTGCACCACGCCGCCCCGCGAACCGGCACCGCAAGCAGTACCGACATCACCGGAGGCAAGGCATGAAGGCCGAACGCGTCAAAGCCGTCCCCAAGCCGGAGAGGGGCTCGGCATCGGAGAATCTGCTCTTCGGCGGCCCCCTCCTGTACAACGCACGGTGGGCCGACCACCGGGACGCCTACTTCCGGATGTCGCTGTGGGCGATGGCCCTTCAACTGCCCCGCCTGGTGGCGTTCACCGTGCGACTGGCATGGCGCGCCGACCGGCACGCCATGTGGACCGTCGGTGCCGGGGAGCTGAGCCGTGGGATCAGCCAGGCCGTCGGCCTGGTCGCCGTCAACTCGGTCCTGGCCGTCGTGCTGGCCACCGGCAGCATCGAGCACCGCGTGCAGGCGGCGATCCCCGCCATGATCGGTGTCGCCCTCACCGGCATCACCGGCGCCCTCGCGACAGCGGCATCGACGTCGGGCACCGGGCGGCTGGAGCCGAAGGTCGAGCGCGTTGCCACGGAGATGTACCTGACCCACGTGGTGAAGGTCGAGCTGTCGGCAGTCGAGGACGCCGACTTCAACCGGTTGATGGACAGCGCCAAGATCGGCGCCGGTGAGGCCCGCCGCATGGTCAGCTCCTGCACCGGAGTCGTCGGCTCCCTCGTGTCGTTCGTGGCCGCCGCGGGGGTCCTCACCGTCCTGCACCCCGTGCTCCTGCCCCTCCTGGTGCTGATGACCCTCCCCCGCTCCTGGGCATCCCTGCGGAACTCGCGGTCCCGGTACGCCAGTTACCAGCAGTGGATGCAGCACTCCCGGGCCGGGCGTCTGCTGAGCCAGTCACTGATGCAGACCGGCCCCGCCCCGGAGATCCGGGTACACGGTGTCGGCCCGTTCCTGCTCCGCCACTTCCGGAGCATGTCGGAGGCGTACGAGTCCGAGCAGTCCCGCCTGGCCACCAGCAGCGCCCGTATCCGCCTGACCGCCTCTGCCCTGACCGGCGTCGCCGCCGCGCTCACCTACACCGCCCTGGGCACCCTGCTGGCCACGGGCCTGATGGCGCTGTCGGTCGCCGGCACCGCGGTACTGGCCATCCGCACCGGCGGGCAGAGCCTGTCCACCCTGATCCTCCAGGTCAACAACCTCTACGAGCAGGCGTGCTACGTAGGCGACCTGGAGCGCCTCTTCCAGGAGGCGGCCGGGCGAGCGATCCCCGTCGGGGGCGCGCCCGTACCCGGTCCCCTCGCACTGATCCGCTTCGAGAACGTCACCTTTCATTACCCCGAAGACAAAGACACGGACGACACCGACGGCACCGACGGCGAATCGGAGACCTCTCCCGCGGCGAACCGGCCCGCGCTGAAAGACGTCACTCTCGACATTCCCATCGGCAAGATCGTGGCGCTGGTCGGCGAGAACGGCTCCGGCAAGACCACCGTCTCCAAACTGCTGGCCGGCCTCTACCACCCGGACGACGGCGTGATCCGCTGGAACGGCACCGACGCCCGCCATCTGGACCGCGCCCGCCTGTGGGACGAGATCGCCATCGTCAGCCAGGACTTCCACCGATGGCCGTTCACCTGCCGCATGAACATCGCCATCGGCCGGCCGGAGCAGCCACTGGACGAGCAAGCCCTGGAAGGCGCCGCCGCCTACGCGGGAGCCGACAAGGTCGTCGCCGAGCTCCCCCGGGGCTGGGACACCCTGCTGACCAAGGGCTACAAGGGCGGCCGGCAGCTCTCGGGCGGTCAATGGCAGAAGCTGGGCATCGCTCGCGCCCGCTACCGCGACGCCCGGATCCTCATCGTCGACGAACCCACCTCCGCCCTCGACGCGAAGGCCGAACTGGAAGTCTTCGACCAGATCCGCAAGCTCGCCGACAACGGGCGGACCGTCGTTCTCATCACTCACCGCCTCGCCTCCGTCCGCCACGCCGATCTCATCCACGTCCTCGAAGACGGCGAGCTGCGCGAGTCGGGCTCCTTCGACGAACTCCTGCACCAGTCGGCTGCGGGCGTCTTCCGCGAGCTGTACGAGATGCAGCGCGCCCAGTACCAGGACGCCACCCTGGACGGGCCCCTGCCAGGGCCGCGGCGGTCGGCCGACGCGGCGGAAAGGAACGACACCCGGTGAGCGGCGCCCCGGCGGGATCCGGCAGCAGCCTGTGGCGGCACGGCCGTACGGGCCGGGCCGCCATCGCGGCCGGGCTTTTCGTGCGGCTCGCCTGCGCCACCGCGCAGGGGTCCACCCGGCGCAGCATCCGCCAGGCCGTGTGCGAGCCCGGCATGCAGGGCCGCATGCTCGCCACCGGCCGGTGGATCACCTACGGCACCCGCCCTCCCGTAGCCCCCTGCGCACGCCCCGCACACGCCCTGCGCCCCTGAACAGCCGACCCCGGGAAAGGGGAACCCCATGGACAACGCTTCGGTGAATGAACACGCATGGACGCGCTACGGCCGCCACCACCTGGACCGGGGCACCGTAGTCCCCGAACCGGACCGCCTCGATTGGGGCTTCTGGGGCACGGGCCCCGGAGACGAGTTGCTGGGTGAGATCACCGGACAGCGCATCCTCGACATCGGCTCCGGGACCGGCCGCTACCCCGCCCGTCTCGCCCGCACGCGCCGGGCCGAGGTCCACGCCGTGGAAGCCTCAGCCACCCAGCATCAGCGCGCCGTCGACCGCTACGGTTCCACACCCCGGCTGCGACTCGTCCACGGCAACGCCGTGGAATACCTCCGCAACGCACCCGCGCCGGTCTACGACGCGGCGTACTCCGTCCACGGTCTCTCCTACATCGATCCGCATCAGCTCCTCCCCGCCCTGGCACGCCGTGTCCGAGAGGGCGGCAAGCTCGTCTTCTCCGTGCTCCACACCAACCCGGGCGGTGTCGGGCCGATGGACGAGGTCGCCGCCCGCGACGAGATCCTTCCCCTGAAGGGCGGCGACGAGCTGACGGTACGGATGTGGGTCCTCAGCCCGTCGCTGTGGGAGGACCTGCTGGTCGAGGCGGGGTTCCTCGTAGAGGACATCGCCGTCCTCACCGCGCCGGAGGCGACGGACCCGGCCGCCTGCACGCTCATCACGGCCCACCGCCGCCGCCTCGAGGCCTCCCCTCGCAGGGTCACCAGCCGCCCGCGCAGCACACGGCCTCCCCTCACCAACGCGGCGTTCGGGGTGGGGGTCATCGTCACCGACGCCGCAGGCCGCGTGCTGCTCGGCCACCACCGTTCCGGAGTGTGGGAGTGTCCCGGCGGCAAGATCGACGCAGGCGAGTCCATTGAGGAGGCGGCCGTCCGCGAGCTGCAGGAGGAGACGACGCTGCGGGCCGATCCCGGTGACGTACAGGTGCTGGGCCTCCTCTTGGACGAGGCCGGGGGCACGAACCGGCTGACCGCTGTCGCCCTCGTCTCCTCCTGCAGCGGGGATCCCGTGGCGGCCGAGCCGGAACTTGTGCGCAGGTGGGTGTGGGCGGACACCGAAGCCTTGCCGGACCCGCTCTTCGTCCCGTCCGCACAGGCCCTGCGCACGTGGCGACCCGAGCTGCCCATTGATCACCCACCCGCCCGCCGGATCGGCCTGGGCCGGCAGCGCTGATGCTCGGGCCGCTTGAGGCTCGGACCGCTTGAGGCTCGGGCCGCCATGGAGTGGCAAGCTCGCGATGGAGCGGAAGCTGCTGGGAGGATCTCACTGCGACAGCTGATGCCTTCTCCACCCGTGTGGGAGGCAGGCAGCACCGTACGGTCCGGCTGAGCCGGCGCGAAGCGTAAGCAGCAACCCGAAGCAACCAAACCCGCGTTCGAAATCCACGACGAAGGGCCACACCATGCTGACGACCACGTACGTCCCCGGCGCTCCCAATTGGCTGGATCTGGGAAGCCCTGACATCGATGCGAGCGCCGCCTTCTACTCCGCCGTCCTGGGCTGGGAGTACCGGTCCGCCGGACCGGAGGCGGGTGGGTACGGCTTCTTCCAGCAGGACGGCAGGACCGTCGCGGGCCTCGGCCCGCTGACCGAAGAGGGCGCGAGCCCGTCCTGGACGGTGTACTTCCACACCCCGGACGCCGATGCCGCGGCCAAGGCCGTGGAGCAGGCCGGCGGCACGGTCCGCGTGGCCCCGGCGGATGTGTTCACCCACGGGCGGATGGCGGCCTTCACCGACCCCACCGGCGCGGACTTCGCCGTCTGGCAACCTCGTGACACCGGCGGCATGGAGGTCGTCGCCGTCCCCGGCAGTCTGTCCCGGGTGGAGCTCTACACCACCGACGCCGCAGCAGCGAAGGCGTTCTACGACTCCGTCTTCTCCTGGCAGACCAACGACGTGCAGATGAGCCCGGATCTGACGTACACGCTCCTGCGGCCGTCCGGCGCCGGCGAGGAAGCCACCCACGGCGGTCTGATGCAACTGCCCCGGGCGAACCTCGACGCCGGATCCACGCCGGAGTGGCACCCGTACTTCGAAGTGAGCGATTGCGACGTCACGCTCGCCAGGGCCACGGCGCACGGAGCCATCCTCCTCATCCCGGCCATGGACGTGGAGGGGATCGGCCGGATCGCCATGTTCCTCGACCCCGCCGGCGCCCTCTTCGCCATCATCAAGAGCGCCGGACCGGGCGACTGACCCCTCCGTCACCCTGACGCACGTTACGGGATCCCCGAGCGGAGGCTTCTCGTAGCGTGTCGAGTGCCGCAATGTCACGTGGCGCAGCGCGTGTCATTGCGGACCTCTCAGGTGATCGGGGTGGCACCGGTCGCGGTGATGGACAGTTCCCAGAGCCGTGCGGCCGCGTCGGAGTCGATGGCGTATTCGCGGACGCCACCGTCGTCCATGGGAGTGCCGGGGGCGGAGACGCGTGCGACGTCGCAGTCTTCGAGGTAGAGGCCTCCGCGATCGTGGAGGAGTGGGGACGTGGCCGCCCACAGGCCGGTGGCGGCGCCCTGGGAAGGCGTCTTGAAGCCGGCGCCGATCACCTTGCCGTGTGCGTCCACCCATCCGCGGTCGATCTGTTCCTGGAGCGTCATCTCCCGCTGAAGGCCTGTGATGATCTTGCCAGGGTGGAGAGCGAACGCCCGGACGCCGTCGGCGCGTCCGAGGGCGTCGAGCTGCACGGCGAAGAGGGCGTTGGCGGTCTTGGCCTGGCCGTAGGCCAGCCACCTGTCGTAGCCGGTGCGGAAGTGGGGGTCGTGCCAGCGGATGCCGGTCAGGGTGTGTCCGGCGGAGCTGTTGACGACGACGCGCGCACCGCCGGCGGCGGCCAGGAGAGGGTAGAGCTCACAGGCGAGAGTGAAGTGTCCGAAGTGGTTGGCGGCGAGCTGTCCCTCCCAGCCGGGTCCCACACGCCGCTCCGGGGTGGCCATGACACCGGCGACGGCCATGAGCAGGTCGAGCCTGTTGAGGGAGTCGCTGATCCGTACGGCGGCAGCGCGGACGCTTGCGAGGTCTGTCAGATCCATGGGGATGACGTCGCAGCCTTCCACGCCTGCGAGCGCGGCACGTGCGATGTCGGGCCGGCGTGCCGGAACGATGACCCGTGCTCCGGCGGCCGCCAGCGTCCGGGTGGTTTCCAGGCCGAGTCCGGAGTAGCCGCCGGTCACGACGGCGCTCGTGCCGGAGAGGTCGAGGCCGGCCATGACGTCCTCGGCGGTGCCGGCGGCGGAGAAGGGCGAGCCGAGCGGCTGCTGATCAGTGCTGGTCATGCCGATGACGTTACGATCTGGAGCGAGGTCTAGATCAAGTCCTAGACTGGCCGCCATGACGACCACCGAGGCCCCTGCGGAGCCACTGAGCATCGGCGACGTGGCCGAGCGGACCGGACTGAGCGTGCATGCCTTGCGCTTCTATGAGCGCCGGGGCCTCCTGGTCGGTCCCGTCCAGCGCACCTCCGGCGGCCGACGGCGGTACACCGCGTTCGACGTCGAGTGGCTTCGGATCTGCGTCAAGCTGCGTGAATCCGGCATGCCCCTGGCCGACCTCAAGCAGTTCGCCGAGCTGGTGCGGCACGGTCCGGGCAACGAGGCGGAACGTCTCCGGCTCCTCGACGCCCACCGGCAGCGCGTCGACGCACAGATCCAGGCGCTGGAGGAGTGCCGTTCCGTCATCACCTGGAAGGTCAGCGTCTACGCCGAACACCTCGCCCGCGGCGAGGCCGGCGGGCTCTGGGACCCGACGGCCTGAGAGGGCCTGACGCAGCCTCAGACGGTGGGATCAGACGGTGAGAATCGAGGCGATCACCGAAGGGGCGGGAGGGCCGTCGAGGACGCGGCGCAGCTCCGCCACTCCCCCGCGCCGTTGTTCCGGAGTGAGGAAGAGGTACTGCTCGATGCGTTCATTGAGCGTCCTGCGGAACCGCGCGTACAGGTCGTCGTCCTTGAGGATCCGGCCGGCGGTGCTCGCCAGGGCCTCGGTGCCCGCGTAGTCGTCCTCGGGCAGCACGAGGCCGGGCAGGACGTCCGCGAACCGGGCGGCCTGGCGCCCGAAGAGGGTGTCCGCGAGGTTCCGGATGGTGAACGTGTGCGCGTAGTGCTGTTCGTGGAGTCCCAAGGGCAGACGGTCCAGGAGCGTGGCCTCGTTCAGCGCCGACAGGCCGGGGGCGATGAGGGAGTGCGGCGTTCTCGCCACCTGCGGCAGCAGCTCGCGCTGGGGCAGGAACCGGCGGTCGATCCACCGTCCGGACGACCGGTGAGCGCCTCCGCGGCATCCGGCGTACGGGCCGCCGCAGACCAGGACGCGGGTGAAGCGGGGCCAGTCGGTGAGGAGGTCCGGGATCCAGCGGTCGATGAGCCGGAGGTAGTCGTTGTTGGCCTCGAAGTCCAGGAGGAAGTTCTTGAAGCCGCCGGTGTTGATCAGCAGGTCGTAGTCCCCTCCGCCCGTTGCCGGCCCGCCGGTTACCGCTCCACCGGATACCGCTCCACCGGTTGCCGGTTCGCCTTCCCTCGCGTTCTTCAGGCCTCCCAGGTCGACGAGCGGACCGGTCAGATGCATCACGCCCTCCGCACCGGCCTCGGTGAACTCGGCCATGCGCCGCGAGATGCCGGGAAAGTTCTGGACCACGCTGTGGTCGGCCAGCACATGGGCGGCGAGGACGCGTTCATGCGGTGAGAGGCCGGCCAGGTGGCCGCGTGCCGCCGCGAAAGAGGCACGGGGGACGGTCGCGCACAGGTCGCGGATCCGCGCCAGGGAGTGGCGGTGGTGCTGCCAGAAGCCGAACAAGCAGTCCACCAGGACCACCGGGCGGCGCGCCACGACGGAGCGCAGGACGAGGTCGGCGTCCATGACGGAAACGACCTGGTCGCTGTTCGCCAGCAGCCGGTCGAGGAGCGCGGCTCCGTTCCCGTACGGATCGGTGAGCTCGTGGACGCCGTCGAAGGCGGCGGCGTTGCGGCGGGCGAACTCCGCCGCGATCCCGTCGCCTACGAACACCCGCTCGTGTCCGGAGAGCAGCCTGGAGACGGCGACGAGCACGGAGGCCGGGCCGAAGCCGCAGTTCTGGGCGCCCATCAGGGTGCGGGTGCGCATGGCGGGTCAGCCGGGTACGGGCTGTGCGCCGGTCAGGACTGCCGCGAGGTGCGTGGCGAAGGGAGCGGGGTGTGTGGCGTAGCCGGCGTGTCCACCGGGGAACGCCGTCAGTTCCCGGCCGAGCCGCTGCGCGAGAACGGCTGCCGGCCGGTGCACGTCATGGGTGCGCGATGCTTGACCGCCGGCCAGGACGATCCGGTCCGCCACGGCCGCGAGCGCGGTGACATCGGGCACGCAGCGGCTGGAGGGCAGCATCACGTGGGAGAGGAAGAACTCGCTGTTGTCCGCTGCTTCGGGGAGCGGCGGGGCGGGCCTGCCGCTGAAGAGGGCGCTGAGCTTGTCCAGGGCTGCCGGGACGCCTTCCCGGCGGAACGTCGCATACACCTCCTCGAAGAAGGCAGCGTGCCGGGGCGCGTCCGGCAACAGCCCCATCGCGGGCGGCTCATGGGCGACGGCCAGCCGGATCCCGCACGCGTCGCGGACCAGGAGCTCCAGCGCGGTCAGGGCGCCCGCGCAGCTACCGAACACCCGCACCGGCTCACCGGGCCGGGCGAGGCTGTCGAGCAGACGAACGGCGTCCTCGGCCTGGGTGTCGAGCCACGGTTGCGGCGGCGGTCCGCCGAGGAGGCTGCGGGAGATGCCGCGCGGGTCGTAGGTGACGACGCGGTGGCGGGATGCGAGCTCGTCGGCCAGGTCTCGAAAGACCTCGGCGTCGGAGGCGCCGCCCGGGATGAGCAGCAGCAGCGGCCCCCTGCCGCGCACTTCGAAATACAGCTCGGCGCCCGGCACGGCCAGCGTGCCGCTCTCCACCGTGTCCATTTTCCTCCGGTGCCCTCCGGCGCGGGCCCTGGGGAATGCGAGGGGGCGGCACGAGACTACGCGGGGCACGGCCCGCACGGGTAGGTGCGCGGCCCGGGGGCGCACGCGGGGGCACGGCACCTGGCACCCCTCGTCGCTCCGGCGCGCCTGACTGCGGACCGTACGACTGGGGCATGGACAGCCCCATGTTGCTCAGTGCGAAGGGCGCGAAGAGAGCCGCGGTGGCGGCCGGTGGGAAGCGGCTGCGGGCGGCCGCCCTGGCGGCCGCTGTGCTGTTCGGCGTCACTGCGCCGGCTCCGGCGTCCGCCCGCCCCCACGACCCCGGACTGCTGCAGTGCGAGGGCACCGAGTCCGTCGGCTACGAGCCGGGAGTCACCCTCCAGGCCCGCCCCATCCACTTCACGATCGACGGGCACTTCGCCTCCTGCGCCGGCGGTGACGGCGCGGTGCGGAGCGGCGGCTACCACGAGGAGTTCACGCTGGTCATGGGCTGCAACAACCTCCTGGAAGGGTTCCGGTCCCGCCGGACCTACACCTGGAACACCGGTCATTCCCGTCCTCGTCACACCGGCGACTCCAGCACCGCTGACATCAGCGGCAGCAGCACGGCTGTGGTGGGCCAGGTGGTCACGCCGGTCACCGGCACCGTCACCCGCGGCCGCTTCCAGGGCCGCAGCCTGCTCCAGATCATCCCTTTGCCCCAGCCGAGCGCCGTGCAGTGCCTCGCCGGCGGTCTCACCGGCGTCACGGGGGTGACGACGCTGACGATCTTCTAGGTCCACCGGTGGTCGCAGGCGGCAAACAACCGGTCCCGTCAGGGGGCCTGGTGCTGGAAGGCACGGCGGTACGCGGTGGGCGGGACGCCGACGGCGTCACGGAACCGGGCGCGCATATTGGCGCCGCTGCCGAGGCCGCACCGGGTGGCGATCTGTTCCACCTGGAGGTCCGTGGTCTCCAGGAGTTCGCGCGCACGGTTGATGCGGGCGGTCAAGAGCCATTGGTGGGGGCTGACGCCGGTTTCCTGGCGCCATAGGCGGGTCAGGGTGCGAGGGGAGACGCCGGCATGGCCGGCGAGCTCGGGGATGGTGAGGTCTTCTCCGAGGCCGCGCAGGGCCCATTCACGGGTGCCGGCGAGCGTGGTGGCCCGGGGAGCGGGAAGGCTCCTCGTGATGTATTGGGCCTGTCCGCCGTCACGGTGCGGGGCGGCGACGATTTCCCTGGCGATGTCGTTCGCGACGGCTGCGCCGAGGTCTTTGCGGACCAGGTGCAGACACAGGTCGATGCCGGCCGTGACACCCGCGGACGTCAGGATGGTGTCGTTGTCGATGTAGAGGACGTTCCGGTCGACGCGCAGCCGGGGGTAGAGCTCTTCGAGGTCGTCCGCGCTGGCCCAATGGGTGGTGACGGTGCGGTCGTCGAGCAGCCCGGCCGCGGCGACGGCGAAGGCGCCGGTGCAGATGGAAGCGATGCGGATCCCGGCGCGGCCGGCGAGCTCGAGGGCGGCTCTCACCCGTGGGTGCGGGGGGCGCCGGTAGTCCTCGAAGCCCGGGACGATGATCGTGTCCGCTTCGGCGAGCGCTTCGAGTCCCGCGGTCAGCCCGAGGGTGAAGCCGGCGCTGGTGGTCACGGCCTCCTCGGTGTCGCCGCACACGGTCAGCTCGTAGGGGGTGTTCGGACGGGTGTTGAAGATCTGCGTGGGGATGCCCAGATCGATGGGCAGCACGCCGTCCACCGCCAGAACCGCGACGCGGTGCTTGTACATGGCCGCAATGTTATGGCCGGAGCCCATTTCACAGGAGGGTCGGTGGGCGACCCCGGCCACCGGGTCCAAAGGCCTCCCCCGGCGGATTCCTGCACGGCACGTGGTTCCAGCGGCCGGAGAGCGATGGCTCGTCCGTACCACCTTGGCCCAAAAAATGCGCATGCCGGCAGATGAGCCGTGTCCTTGGAGTCCGGTTCCGGAGAAGAATCGACTGTCGAGCGCGGGGCGACCAGCTCCACACACCGGTGGAAACGGCTGAAGAGCCCCGGCCGTGAACGAGGAACCGAGAATGACTTCAGAGAATGTGATAGGCCGTCACTTCGACGTACAGGGCGGCCAGGTGTACGCCCACGTCCGCGAGGGTGCCGGCCCGGCACTGGTCTTCCTGCACTACTGGGGAGGCTCACGGCGCACCTGGGATCCGGTACTGCGGCGTCTGGACCCCGCGCAGGGCTTCGTCGCCTACGACCAGCGCGGATGGGGCGACTCCACAAGCGTGCCGGGACCTCACGACCTGGAGCAGCTCGCGGACGACGCGCAGCGGGTCATCAACGCGCTGGGGTGCTCCCGCCATGTGCTCGTCGGGCACTCCATGGGCGGCAAGGTGGCTCAGATGCTGGCCGCACGCAAACCCGGGGGCCTGGCAGGAGTCGTCCTCGTGGCGCCCGCGCCGCCCGCGCCGATCGGGGTCACCGAGCAGGTGCAGGAGACGGTTTCCCACGCCTACGACAACGAGGAGGCGGTTCTCCGGAGCATCGACCTGATGCTGACCCACGACGGGCTGACGCCCGAGCTGCGCCGGCAGGTGGTCGAGGACAGTCTGCGCGGCGACGACCGGGCCCGTCTCGCGTGGCCGCGCGAGGGCCTGGTCCAGGACGTGTCGGCCGGCGTCGGAGCCATCGAGGTCCCGGTGCTGGTGCTCGCAGGAAGCCACGACAAGGTCGACCCGCCGACCGTGCTCGCCGACCATCTGCTGCCACTGATCCCGACCGCCTCACTGGCCGTCCTGAAGGACACCGGCCACCTCTCGCCCCTTGAGGTGCCCGATCAAGTGGCCGCACATATCAGCGCGTTCGTCGCCCGGTTGTAGGCACAGGTCTCCAGTCGCGCGGCTCTCCTGGGGGCGATCGGCCGCCGCTCGACGTGCCGGACGTCAGACGATCCCGGCTTCGCGCCGGGCGATCGCCGTCCGCGCGGACGACGCCGTCCCCGGCCTCCTCGCGCATGGCCGGCGGGCACCCGCACCTCCCCCGGATCCCGGCGTCGTACTCCGCGTGCGGGCCGAGCCCGGCGGACGGCCGTCGCTCGTCCAAGTCCCGGTCGGCGAGGACCATCAGTCCGAGGTCTCGGATGCCGACGACGCCGGCCGGCGCCCGCCTTGGTCTGACCGGCGCCCAATGGGCAGTGCGCTCGAAGCACTACGGCCGGTCGAGGGGTGAGCCGGCCCCGCGGCCGCGGTGCCGGCGCGACGTCCAGCCCAGGTGCGGCCGCGGCGGGCGAGCAGGCGGTCCCAGTGAAGCTGCAGTGCGGCGGGGTCGAAGGCATCGGTGTCGGACATGGTGAAGCCGTGGACGGTGCCGGGGTAGATCTCGGAGGTGTAGTCGACACCCGCGGCGTCCAGGGCCTGGTTGAGCTCGCCGAGGGCTTCCTGCGTCATATCGGTCTCGGCGTGGCCGAGGTGGACCCGGGCGGTGATCCGGGAGAGGAAGCGGTGCAGGTCGTCGGGGCCGTCGGCGCCCACGGGGCCGTGGAATCCGGCGACGGCGGCCACCTGGCCGGGGTGGGCCGCGGCGGTGCGCATCGCCAGGAGGCCGCCTATGCAGTAGCCGGTCACCGCGACCGGTCCGGCGCTGACCTCGGGCTGAGCGCTGAGGAACCTGAGGTAGGCGTCGGCATCGCTCAGGATGCGTTCGGCGGTGTGCGCCTCGATCAAGGGCATCACCTGGGCGATGACCTCGGTCCGGGCCTCTTCTCCGATGTGCCGGGGAAGGTCGATCACCGGTGCCGGGCCGTGCCGGTAGAAGAAGTTGGGGACGAGTACGTAGTACCCGTGCCCGGCCAGTTCGCGGGCCATCTCCCGCACCACGGGCCGGATGCCGAAGGCGTCCGCGTACATCAGCACCCCTGGGTGCCGCTCGCCGTGGTCGGGGAAGGCGGCGAAGGCGTCGGCCCGGCCGTCCGCGGTGGGGATCTGCAGTGTCTTGGTGGGAATGGCGGATCTTCCTTCCTGAAGTTCGCCAACTGACGTTAGTCGCACTAACGGTGTCGGCACGAGTGAACGTATATCGTTAGTCGGACTAACGCAATGGATTGGATCGGCGCCATGCACAGAGCCGAAGCCGCGGTCACACCCGACGACAGCGCGCCCAAGACGCCCGGCAGACTGCGCCGACGGGCGAGCCGGCTGCTGTCGCAGCTGTCCACGCGGTCCGACCGGCTGATCAGCGAAGGACTGGCCCGGGCCGACGCCCGCAAGTGGCACTACGCCGTGCTCGCCTCACTGCAGGAGTACGGGCCGGGAAGCCAGGCGGAGCTGAGCGAGCGCTCCGGCATCCACCGCAGCGACATGGTCGGAGTGCTCAACGAACTGGCCGAGCGCGACCTCGTCGAGCGGGCACCGGATCCCGGCGACCGGCGCCGCAACATCATCACGATCTCCACCCGGGGCCGCCGTCACCTACGCCGCCTCGACAAGGTCCTGGACGACCTCCACGACGAACTGCTCGCGCCGCTGAGTCCGGCCGAACGCGACCAGTTCGTGCAGTTGCTCACCCGCTTGCTGGACCACCACACCCGGACCCCCTGAGCCGCGCCGGTCGGCACTCGTCCGCGAACCGGGAAACAGCCCTCGCGGAGAAGCGTCACCGCCCGTACGCCCCGCTCACCCCTCGCGAGGCGCCTTGAGCTTCGCCCACACCCGCTCCAGAGCGTCGATGTCCGCATCGTCGAGCCGGTCATCGAACGCTTCCGCCAAGGCGGCCCTGCGGGTCTCGTCGGCCTCGGAGAACGCACTGCGCCCGGCATCGGTGAGGACGATGCACACCGAGCGGGCGTCGGTCGGCGACGGCACGCGGACCACCAGGCCGCGATCCTGCAGCGCGTCGACGACGCGGGAGACCTGGCTGCGGCTGAGCAGCGTCTTGGCGCCCAGGTCGGAAGCGGCCACCGGACCGTCCTGGCCGTGCAGCCAGAGCATCACTTCGAACCACGACAGCGGCATGCCGTGCGTCCGGGTCAGCGCCTGGTCGACACGGGCGCTGAGGGTGTTGCCGGCCCACACCAAGCCGTAGAAGGCGTGATCGCGGGCGGAGAGCTCCCCCAGGGTCAGATCGGTGCGCGTACGGGCCATGCCCACGAGCCTACCGCTTTGCGTGTACGCACACACACTCGTATTGTGTGTACACACACCTAATCATCGACGGGTCACCCACCCGGAAATGCGAGGCCCCCATGAGCACCCCGAACACCGTTGTGATCACCGGCACCTCCTCCGGCATCGGCCTCGCCACCGCCGTGGCGGCGGCCCGGGCCGGCCGGCGGACCATCGCCACCATGCGGAACACCGCCCGCGCCGACGCCCTGCTCCAGGCCGCCGCCGAAGCGGGCGTCGCCGACCTCATCCAGGTCAAGGCCCTGGACGTCACCGACCCCGCCTCGGTTGCCGCCTGCCTGGACGAGGTGGTCGCCGAGCACGGCCGCCTCGACGCCGTGATCAACAACGCGGGCGCCGGATTCGTGGGCACCATCGAGCAGGACGGCATGGACCCGGTACGGGCGTCGATGGAGGTCAACTACTTCGGTGTGGTCGAGGTCACCCGTGCGGCCCTCCCCCACCTGCGCGCCACCCGGGGCCGCCTCATCACCGTCACCAGCGTCGGCGGCGTGGTCGGCCAGCCCTTCAACGAGGCCTACTGCGCCGCGAAGTTCGCCGTCGAAGGCTTCATGGAGTCCCTCGCCCCGGTCGCGGCCACCGTCGGCGTCCATGTCACCCTCATCGAACCCGGCGCCGTGGCCAGCGAGTTCGTCGCCCGCCAGCAGCTCGACATCCCTGCCCTGGTCGGTGCCGCCGGTCCGTACGCCCCCGCGCTGCAGGCCTACATCGACCGCACCAGGAAGTCGTTCGCGAGCGCGCAGTCCCCCGCCGAAGCGGCGGCGTCCGTCATCGACGCCCTCACCGCTGAGCACCCGCCCCTGCGCGCGCAGACCTCCGACCGGGCACGCGCCTTCGTGGCCACCAAGCTCAGCGACGTGGACGGGGCGGGAGTACAGGCGGTCACCGGAAGCTGGGTGCGCTGACGCGAGGCGTACGACGGCGGGGCAGAGGAATATTCCGTGCCGTGCCGTCCGCGGACGTGCAGACTCGCACCATGGCGGACATGCTGGCATTCCAGGACGCGGTGAGGAACTGGGCGAACGGCGGCCCCGGCGAGGCGGCGAGTGAACTTGCTGTCCGAGCGGGGGTACGGACAGCCGTGCTGCTGGAAGGGCCGAGTGACCTCGCGGCCGTCGAGGCGCTGGCCGCGCGGCGTGGCCGGGACCTCGCCGCCGAGGGAGTGTGCGTCCTGCCGATGGGCGGAGCGATGAGCGTGGGCCGCTACGCCGGCCTCCTCGGCCCGCCCGGCCTCGGCCTGCGCCTGGCAGGACTGTGCGACGAGGGCGAGCAGCGTTTCTACGACCGCGGGCTGAAGCGGGCGGGGGCACCGCACGGAGGCTTCTTCGTATGCGTGAGGGACTTGGAGGAGGAGCTCATCCGCGCGCTGGGCACAGCAAGGGTCGAGGGGATCGTCCAGGCCGAAGACGACCTCCGCGCCTGGCAGACCTTCCTGCGCCAGCCCGCGCAGCACGGCCGTCCCCGGCAGCAGCAGTTGCGGCGCTTCCTCGGCACGAAGAAGGGCCGCAAGATCCGCTACGGCCGTCTCCTCGTCGAGGCCCTCGACCCCGGACGGGTACCGGCCCCGCTCGACGATCTCCTCACGAGCCTCTGAGCGACACGCGTGGGCGCGGTCACCGCCACAGCCACTCCGGGCAGTCCGTGGGACCCGGTACGCGGCGCAGGAGGAGGGCGACCGCTTCGCCATCCTGGTCCTCCTGGTCATCCTGGGCAAGAAACCCCGGCCGCCCGGTGAAGGAGGCCGCCGGCAAGGCCCTCTACGGCGGCCCCGCAGCCGTGCGTCAGTTCCTCGGGGTCGGCCAGTACCGGGTCCGCTGACCCGTCCACCGGCCCGGAGCATACGAAGGGACGGGCCCACCGGCCCCACCCTCACCTGCCGCTCGGCGCAGCCGCCAGGTGCGCGACGAGCGCGTCCGCGACCGTCCTCGCCGCGTTCGGCGTGAGGTTGTGGCCCATTCCCGGGACCATCAGCAGCCGGGCCCCGGCGATCTCCTGCGCGATGATCCGGCCGTGGCCGGGCTTGACCGGCTCGGCGGTCCCTTCGACGACGAGCGTGGGGGCGGTCACCCGGTCCAGGGCGCCCACGGGCTCGAACTCCAGGTCGGCCATCCCGGCGAGGCGGTGGTTGGCCGCGGTCCGGGGGTCGCGCATGCGGTCGTGGAGCCGCTCCTCCAGGCGGCGCTGGGCGTCCTCGTCGAAGTCGGCCGCGCCCTCCCGGCCGTGGAGGACTCGCGCCACCGCGACCTGGAAGTCGACGGCCTCGGCCCGGGTGGCGGGCGGCGGGCCTGCGGCCGCGTTCCGGAAGAAGGCGACGAACTCCGGCTCCGGCTCGGGCAGGGCGCCCTCCGGCTGCGGTTCGCCCATCAGGGCCCGCATGAGCACCTGCCCCTCGCGGGCGCCCAGCGGGGAAGACCCGATCACCGTGAGGCCGGCGACGCGGCCCGGGTGGTCGGCCGCGATCCACTGCGCGATCAGCCCGCCCGCCGAGTGGCCCACGACGTGGGCCGGGGCGAGCCCCAGGGCGTCCATCAGCCCGAGAGCGTCGTCCTTCAGATCGGCCCAGGTGTACGGGTGCTCCTCGAAGTCGCGGGCGGTCGAACGGCCCACGTCCCGGTGGTCGTAGCGCACGACCCGGTACCCGGCCGCCGCGATCCGCCCCACGAACTCGTCGGGCCACAGCAGACCCTGGGCCGTCGAGCCGGCGATGAGCAGCACCGGCGGGTGCGCGGGGTCGCCGAACTCCTCCGTCCACAGCTCGACGCCGTTGGCCTCGACCATGCGCCCCGTCACTGCCGTCTCCCACGCCTTCGGCATTGCCGACATACCGTCCCCGTTCTCCGGTCCGTTCGTTTTCCGTCCGCTCGTGCCGCGGACGAGGACAACTCTGCCCGGCGGTGCCACTGGTGCCATCCGTAGGACCACTGGCCCTGCCACTGGGGCCCCACTGGGTCCCCACCCGCGCTACCGCAGGAGGCGGGCCAGCTCCGTCCGCGAGCTGATGCCGAGCTTCGGATAGACCTTGTACAGGTGGTACTCAACGGTGCGCGGGCTGAGGAAAAGACGGGCCGCGACGTCCCGGTTGCTCACTCCCTCGGCGACGAGCCGGGCAATGCGCAGTTCCTGCGCGGTGAGCCCGTCGAGGGCCCCGGGACCGTCCGGGGCCGCCGTCTCCCCGGCCGCGCGCAGCTCCCCCCGCGCGCGGCGCTCCCACGGCAGCGCGCCCATGCGGTGGAACGCGTCCGCCGCGTTGCGCAGATGGGGCCGTGCCTCGCCGACGCGGCGGTCCCGGCGCAACCGCTCGCCCAGGAGCAGCTCCGTGCGGGCCCTGTCGTACGCGGTGGCGTCCTGGTCGCTGTCGGCGGCGAGGAGTCCGAGCGCCTTCCTGAGCAGTCCGGGCGCCTCGGCGTCGTCGGCGACCAGGGCCCGGCAGCGGGCCACCAGCGCCCGCGCGCGGGGCGAGGCCGCCTCGGCGGACCACTGCCCGAGGAACTCCGCCGCGGCGCCGGCCGCCGCGCGGTCCCCGGCGGCGACGGCCGCCTCCACCCGGTCCGCGGCCGATCCCCACACCACCATGTGGTGCCCCGCGCCGGGCCCGGCGGACGCGAGGGCGGTGAGCCGTTCGTGGGCCCGGTCGAAGCGGCCGAGGCCGAGGTCCAGCAGCCCGAGCGCGTACGACGCCACGCCGGCGCGCAGGCCCAGGCGGTGCGGGATGGCGATGGCCAGCGCCTCCTGGGCGCGGGCCCGGCACTCGTCCTCCTGGCCGAGCACGGCGGCGCAGACGGCGAGGTTGGCGAGGTGGGCGGCCATGGAGTTGCCGAGGCCGGTCTCCCGGGCGAGGGCCAGTCCCTCCTCGGACAACGCGGCGCTGAGCGCGAAGCCGCTGTTCATGCGCTCGGCCGTGGCGGCGTACTCCAGGACGACGGGCAGCGTGCCCACCATGCCGGAGACGCGGGCGACACGGCCGGCGTGAGCGCCGTACCGGGCGGCGGCGTCGCTCTCCCCGAGCAGACTGGCGGCGGCCGCCGCCCACAGCAACCGTGCGGCGGGACTCTCGACGGCGGAGCCGGGGCCGGCAGGGGCCGGGCGGGTGGAGCCGGCGGGACCGGGGCCGTCGTGAGCCGGGCCCTCGTGGTCGGCGGTGTGCTCGTAGGCCGCGGTGCCCTCGCAGGCGATGGCGTCCTCGTCCGGGAGAGCGGCCAAGGCCCTGCGCAGCAGGTGCGTGCCGTGGTCGGCATCGCCGTCGTACAGCGCGCCCATGCCGGTCAGGACGTCGCGCAGGAACGCGTCGCCGGCGTCCTCCGGCACCCCCGGCGGGGCCGTCACCGTGGCCGCCCGGCGGCCGATGCGCACCGCGGCCCCGGTGTCGCCGACGACGGAGGCGGCCTCGGCGGCGTCGGCGAACAGGGCGAGCACGGTCCGCCGGGTCGCGCGGGCGCGCTCCTCCGGGCCGGCGGCCCCGGCCACCGCGGCTGTCTCCGCGGCCGAGAGCAGCGTCCGCAGGGCCTCGGCGGCGTTGCCCGAGGACAGTTCGAACCTGGCGTCGAGCCGGGCGATCTCGGCGCGCAGCAGGGGCTCGCGGGCGAGGTCGCGGGCCGCGGCGAGGGCCGAGTGGGCCCGGCCCGGGCGGCCGCCGAGCCACGCGGCGGTGGCCGTGTCGGTCAGCCGGCGGGCGCGGACCGCCGGGTCGGGGGTCAGGGCTGCGGCCCGGGCGAGGAGGCCCGCGGCGTCGGCGTAGCCGCCCCGTGCCCCGGCGCGTTCGCCCGCGGCGGCGAGCTCGGCCGCGACCTCCTCGTCGGGGCCGGTCGCGGCCTCGGCACGGTGCCGGGCCGCGCGGTCGTGGTCGCCGTCCTCGGCCAGGAGGCCGGCGAGCCGGCGGTGGACCGCGCGGCGCGCCGCCGGGGCCGCGCCCGCGTGTGCGGCGGCGCGGATCAGCGGATGCCGGAAGCGGACGTGGGGCGGCCGGATCTCCACGATGCCGGCGGCCTCGGCCGCGTCCAGCGCGCCGGGGTCCGCGCCCAGCCGCTCGGCGGCGGCGCGGATCAGCCGGGCGTCGCCCTGCCCTTCCAGCGCGGCAGCGAGCAGGACGAGCCGGGTGTCCTCGGGCAGTCGCGCGATCCGGTCGCCGTAGACGCCGGCGACCCCCTCCCCCACCGGCAGCGGATCGGGCAGCGGCGCCCGGCCCGCCAGCTGATCGGGGGTCAGCAGGCCGGCGGTCTCGCGCAGGGCGAGGGGATTGCCGCCGGTGGCGGCGGTGACGATCTCGACGACCCCGGGTGCCGGGTCGGCGGCGGCGCGCTCCGCGAGCACGTCCCGCGCGCCCGCGGCGTCCAGTCCGCCCAGCTCCAGCGAGGGCAGCGCGCCGAGCGCCCGACCGGCCCCGGCGCCGTCGCGGGTGCCGTCACGGATGCCGTCGCGGGTGCCGATCAGCAGCCCCACGCCGTCGCCGCTGCCGAAGCGGCGGGCGGCGAAGAGCAGGGCGTCGGCGGAGGCCCGGTCCACCCACTGGAAGTCGTCGACGACGCACACCAGGCCACTGGTGCACGCCGCCTCCGCCAAGAGGGACAGAACACCCGCCGAGACGAGGAACCCGTCCTGGGCCGCCGTCGGTTCGGCCAGCCCCAGCGCGGCGCGGACCGCGTCCCGCTGGGCACCGGGCAGCACGTCGGCCAGGCCGGCGACCGGCCGCAGCAGCTGGTGCAGGGCGGCGAAGGCCATCCCCGACTCCGGTTCGGCGCCGGTCGCCGTCAGGACGCGCGCGGGGGCCGCCTGCTCGGCAGCGTGCCGCAGGAGCGTGGACTTTCCGGCGCCCGGCTCACCGCGCACCACCAGCGAGCGGCCGGCGCCGGAGCGTACGTCCTCCAGGAACCGCGCCAGCACGCCGAGTTCGTCCTCACGTCCGGATATCCGGCCGACCGTCATCCCCGTTCCCCCGTCACCGCCGGGGCGTGGCCCGCTGCCCGCCCTCCGACAGAGTGACTGTACTCGTTCCGATCAAGCCGGCCGTCGGCCGTTCCCGCAGGTCGGAGGGGTGCGAAGCCCGACGGCCGACTCGCCTCACGGCCGCGTGGAGAGGGGCACTCCGGCGGGAGGTACCCCTCGGCCGCGGCCTGGAACCCGGTTGTTGCCGGACCGGTCCGGCGCGAACAGCGCGCACCGTCGGCTCGGGGGATCAAGCCTGCGCGGCCGTGCACGTTGCCGGCCGTTGCTCTGTCAGGCGGCCGGCAGCCGGCGGGCGAAGACCTTCCCGCCCACGCCGAGAAGGGCAGTGTCGCCACGGCCGTCCACCGAGAGGGCGTTGGGGAACCAGGGGCTCTCCAGGCCGGCCTCGGTCATGCTGATCCGCTCGATCCGGCCGGTCCGCAGATCGCGCCGGAAGATGTCCGCGGCCTGATTGGTGTCACCGGGCACGAGGTTGTCGGCGTCCGAACCGAAGATCACCCAGCGGCTGTCGGCCGTCATGCTGCCGCGGTACGACTCGTGGACGGTCCGGGTGCCGGGCAGCGGGGTGCCGGCTTTCGTCGTCGTCCCCTGCCGCAGATCGCGGACGTAGAGCTCGACGTGCGAGCCGCCCTCTTCCGTCCCATTGGGTTCGAACACCCTGAACATGGCGTACCGCCCGTCAGGGCTCAGAGTCGGGTTCGGGAGCACGTCTCGCAGCACACCTGCGGAGTCGACGCCGGCACCTTGGGTGCGACCGGTGCGCGCGTCGTACGCGTAGAACGGGAAGGTGCGGCGCGACGGAGGGGGCTTGGCGCCGCCGAGGGCCGGTGCGGATGCT
Source organism: Streptomyces sp. XH2 (assembly GCF_049725035.1). NCBI lineage: Bacteria > Bacillati > Actinomycetota > Actinomycetes > Kitasatosporales > Streptomycetaceae > Streptomyces > Streptomyces sp. XH2. Next base: position 552,054 of record NZ_JBMMMZ010000001.1, read on the forward strand.
GGAGCGGTGTTCTCCTTCGGCGGCGCGGCATGCGCCTCGCGCGGTTGCACGGCAGAGGCCTGGTCGCGAAGGAGGCCGCGGGGAAGCAGGTCGGTGGCCTGGGAGCGGAATCCGATGACGGCGCCGTCCGCACTGATCGCCGGGTCGGCGGAGTCGCCGTCGGCGCGGGAGCCGTCCGCGCCGGCCGTGACCAGGCGGGTGGTCCCCTTCCAGCGGTCCGTGACGTAGATGTCACGCCGTTCCGAGGTGTACGTCACGTACCGGCCCTCCCCGCTGATGGCGGGGCTCTCGGAGTTCCGGGTGCCGGAGCTGATCAGCTCGGTGCGGCCGGTCCTGCGGTCCCGGACGAAAATCTTCCAGGTGCCGTCAGCCGGCTGCCCCGGCACGACGTCGGGGGCGTCGGAACTGAACGCCACGTACCGGCCGTCGCCGCTGATGGCCGCCTCACTCGTGGATCCCTGCAGTTGCGAGCCGTCATCGGCGACGCTGATCCGCTCGGTGCGCTTGGTGTGCAGGTCCCGGACGAAGACGTCGTACAGGCGGTTGGTGTCGCCCGGCACCAGGTTGGACGCCAGGGAAGCGAAGAGGGCGTATCTGCCATTGGCGCTGATCCCGCGTGCTTCGGACCAGTTGTCGGGCTGGGCTCCGTCGAGGCCGAGGTCCACCTGGACGATGTCGTCCCGGGTGGAGGCCGCCTGTGCGGGTGGCACCGGACCCGCCAACAGGACGGCGGCCGCCAGTATGCCGCCCCCGCATACCCGCCACCGCCGTCTGGTGCTGTCGTTCATGCGTCTCACGATGAACAGTCCTCCCCTGGTCAGGCTGATACGCGCCTGCTGCCGCTCGGTTGACCGGGCAGAGCCAACCGGCGAGGGCCCCGTGGGGTCAACGACACCGGACGGGTACGGGCGGAAACTTGCCAACGTCTGGCCGAAGCGGGAATCATCCTGCGCACCCACACCGGATGACCCAATGCCTCACACCGAACGCCACCGCGAGTAGGGGCCCACAGGCCCGGGTAGGCCGGAGCCGTGTGCTACCTGATCGAACGCCCTTCCCAGCTCAATGATGTGTGAGGCTACGGTGACTGATCGCGCGGAGTCCGTCGAATCAATGGAACAGCTCGCCACGGTCTGGCGCGCCATGGCGCTCGACCGCGATGCAGGCGCGGACGTGAGCGACCTGCCGGGGATCGCGGTTCGCTGGGCCGACTGCCGGTTCGCCTTCTGGAACTGCATCACCCTGACCGATGTGGGCACGGACGCGGAGCTCCTCGGCCGGCGTCTGGGCCAGGCAGCGGACATCATGCGCTCGAAGAAGCACCCGGGTTTCCTGTGGCTCTTCGAAGACCTTCTCGACGACGGGGCCCGCTCCGCGCTGGAGGCAGCGGCCGAACGGGCGGGCCTCCAGTACGCCTTCCCCGGAACGGGCATGGCCGGAGACCTGCTCCCCGTCCCCGAGCCGGTCCACCCCGACCTGACGTTCGTACGCGTGACCTCCGATGAGCACCTGCGGTCCTACGCGGACCTCAACTCGCGCGCCTACGGATTCCCCTTGGAGGAGGGCCGCGACGGACTCGCCGGCTCCACGCTCTGGAAGAGTGACGTGCACGCCTATCTGGGCATGCGCGGTGACGTTCCGGTGGCATGCGCCGGTACGGTCGCAGCGGAGGGCCGGCTGTTCGTCGTGCTCGTCGCCACGGACCCGGAGTGGCAGCGCAGGGGCTACGGCGAGGCGGTCACGCGCAAGGCCCTGCACGAGGGCGCCCGGGCCACCGGGCTGACCCGCGCCACGCTGCACGCCACGGTCGCCGGTGCACCCGTGTACCCGCGTATCGGCTTCAAGCCGAACTCTCCGATCCACTTCTACAGCCTGAAGGGCTGACCTGGCGGCTCGGGCGCCGGGCAGCCGTCGCGCCGTAGAGCCCGGAGCGTTTCGACGGTGCCGTTCAGGCGTGCTCGCTCGGCCGCGAGAACCGCCATGTGGCTGGCGAGGGAGTCGCGCGGGCCCGATTTGATCCGTGCGGGATCTCCGGTTGCGACGGCCTCGACGAAGGCGTCCATGAGCCCCGCGTCTCCGCCGCCGTGGCCTCCGGCCGCTGTCATATCCCCCTGTCGCGAGGGGGTGACATCCGCTTCCGTACGGGTCAGGAAGTCGTAGATCCGCAGGGTCTTCCCGTCGCCGTACAGCTCGCCGCGGGTGCCGAAGATCCGGGTCCTGCGGTCGGCGGCCTCGTTGAACGCGGTCATGGTGAAGGTGGCGGTGGCTCCGCCGGGGAACTCCATCGCGACGACCTGGTGGTCGACCACGTCGTTGTCGCAGGCGTACACGCACCGGCCGTAGGGTCCCGTGCGCAGGGCCTCGTCGAGTGCGCGCGGCGTGAATTCGTCGACGACGACACCGAGCGGCCAGTGGTGTTCGCCGCGGCCCAGCATGCCGCCGTAGAAGTGCGTGGCCGAGTACGGACAGCCGTGCGCGACCGGGCACTCCACGCACCGGTCGGCCGCCTCGGCGGGCCGGTTGGCCGGGGTGAAGTGGGAGAGGCGGCCGAAGCTGGAGAGCCGCTGAGGCGGCTGCCCGATGACGTACTGCAGCCAGTCCAAGTCGTGGCACGACTTGGCCATCAGCATGGACGTCGCCACGTCGGTACGGCGCCAGTTGCCGCGGACGAACGAGTGGGCCTGGTGCCAGAAGCCGACCGGTTCCAGGTGCTGGACGTTGACGATGTCGCCGAGCCGTCCGGAGTCGACGACGGCTTTGAGCGCTTGCGTGTAGGGGGTGTAGCGCAGGACGTGGCCCACGGCGAGCATGACGCCGGCCTGCTCGACCGCGGTCACGACCCGTCGGCAGGATTCTTCGTCCAGTGCCATCGGCTTCTCCAGCAGGATGTGGTAGCCGAGGGCAGCGAACGCTTCGGTCGGGCCGACGTGTGCGCGGTCGAGGGTGCAGATCAGCACGGCATCGGCGATCTTGCCGCGGGCGGGGAGCTCCTTCCAGTCGGAAACCGCGTTCCCGGGCGCGATGCCGTGTTCCTCGACGAGCCGGGCGCGGCGTACGGCTCGTGGCTCGGCCACGCCGATGACGGTCGCCCGGTCAGGATGCCGGAGAGCCCACTTGGCGTATCCCGTGCCTCGTTCGCCGGCGCCGATGACGAGGAGGGAGACAGGCGACATGCCGCAACCCTATTGAGTCCCGTCACTCAGGGAAGGAGGTTTCCACAATGACGGTCACGCGCCGCCCGGAAGGGAACCGGGCAGCGCGTCCCGTCACCGCGGGGCGACCGGTGAGCGGCCCCCGATCGTCCTGGGAGCCCGCACGGCCTCTGCCTCTGCCTCTGCCTGCTGTTCACGCCCGGCGCAGTGCGGAGCGGCCCGCGAAGCGCGCCGAGTCGCCCAGTTCCTCTTCGATTCGGATCAGTTGGTTGTACTTCGCCGTGCGGTCGGAGCGGGAGAGCGAGCCGGTCTTGATCTGACCGCAGCCGGTCGCCACCGCCAGGTCCGCGATGGTGGTGTCCTCGGTCTCGCCCGAGCGGTGCGACATGACAGCCGTCCAGCCCGCCTGGTGGGCCGTGGCCACCGCGGCCAGCGCCTCGGTCAGGGTCCCGATCTGGTTGACCTTGACCAGGACGGAGTTGCCGACGCCGGTGCGGATGCCCTCGCGCAGCAGCGTCTCGTTGGTGCAGAACACGTCGTCGCCGGTCAGCTGACAGCGGTCGCCGACGCGGGCGGTCAGCTCGCGCCAGCCGTCCAGGTCGTTCTCCGCCATCGGGTCCTCGATGGAGACGACCGGGTAGGCGTCGATGAGTTCGGCCAGGTAGTCGGCGTGCTCGGTGGGGGTGCGGCGCACCCCCTCGCCCGCGTACTCGTACGCCCCGTCACGGAAGAACTCCGACGACGCCGGGTCCATGACCAGGCCGATGTCCGTGCCGGGGCGGTAGCCGGTGCGCTCGATGGCGGTCATCACGAAGTCGAGCGCCTCCTCGGCGGTACGGAGCGCGGGCGCGAAGCCACCCTCGTCGCCGACGCCCGTGGAGTGCCCGGCGGCCAGCAGGCCGCGGCGCAGGGTGTGGAAGACCTCGCTGCCCATGCGGACGGCTTCGGCGAAGGTCTCAGCGCCCACGGGCGCGATCATGAACTCCTGGAAGTCCAGCGGATTGTCGGCGTGGGCGCCACCGTTGACGATGTTCATCATCGGCAGCGGCAGGAGGTGGGCGCCGGCGCCGCCGAGGTGGCGGTAGAGGGGCCGGCGGTGGGCCGCCGCGGCGGCCTTCGCGGCGGCGAGGGAGACGCCGAGGATCGCGTTGGCGCCGAGCCGGGACTTCGTGGCGGTGCCGTCGAGGGCGACCAGTGCGGCGTCGAGACCCGCTTGGTCCGCCGCGTCCCGGCCGCGCACGGACGCCGCGATCTCCCCGTTGACGTGCGCCACCGCGCGGTCGACGCCCTTGCCGTGCCAGCGCGCGGAGTCTCCGTCCCGCAGTTCCACGGCCTCCCGGGCACCGGTGGAGGCACCGGAGGGAACAGCCGCGCGCCCCAGCGACCCGTCCGACAGGACGATGTCGACCTCGACCGTGGGGTTGCCACGGCTGTCGATGATCCGGCGGGCGGTGACGGTCTCGATGGCGGCGTTGACGGTTCCGACTGCCTTTGCGGACATGGGAGGTCCTTCCCGTTGTCGTGTGCCATGGCCCCGGCTGCGACAACGCTGGCGCTGAGCCCGGCAACGCCAAACTCTACAGCAATGCTGCTCAGTTTTGCTGTACAGCATTGCTGTACAGGTCAGGTGCGCAGCTTTGCTGACCAACGGGCTAAAATGCCCTATGCCCACCTCGGAAGCCGCCGCGATCGCCGTCGAACTGCGCACCTCGATGGGCAAGCTCATCCGGCGCGTCAAACACGAGGACCGCATCCCACTGGGCCAGGCCGCCGTGCTCGGTGCGCTCGACCGCAACGGCGCCATGACCACCAGCGACCTCGCCGCCGATCAGCGCGTACGCCCCCAGTCGATGGCCCGGGCGGTGGGGCTGCTCATGGAACAGAACCTGATCACGCGCCGGGCCCACCCCACGGACGGCCGCAAGTCGCTGGTCGAGCTGTCGGACGCGGGCCGGGCCGCGCTCGAAGCGGAGCGCGGCCGCAGGGCCGGCTGGCTCGCCCAGGCCATCGAGGACGAACTCACGGACGAGGAACGGGCTCTGCTGGCACGGAGCGCCGCCCTGCTGGAGCGGCTCGCCACACGCTAGCCCCCGGCAGGCGGCGGCAGTTGCCGGCGGGCCGAACCGCGGCGGGCAACGCGTCAGTCCAGCAGCTTCATCTGCTTACATGCAGTCCGGCACGGTCGCGCGGAGGGCGTCGACCAAGATGAGGTGCGGCCGGGACGCGGGGCACCCCACCGGGCTGCAGATCATCGGCCGCCAGGGCGACGATCTGGGAGTGCTGCGCATGGCGGCCGCTGTGGAGGTCGCGACCGGCACGTGGCGGCGGCACCGGGCGCGCCTGTACGGACGCACCGCGACCGGCCTGCTGCGCTACCACTACTGGATGGCCGACAACCTCCTCTCCATCGCCGAACGGGGCCCGGCACTCGTCCACGCCCACAACTCCCATCTGCAGCGGGAGAAGAGCACGATGCAGATGTGGCAGGGGCCGGTGGAGTGGTGGGGCGCCGGTGCGCTGGTGAACGCCCGGCTCGGCGGGGAGTACGCCCACGTGGCCACGGCCCTCGGCACGATCCGGCACCGGGGAGTGGGCACCCCGCCGCCGGACACCGTCGAAGGACTCCTGTACGCGCTCCCGGAGGACCGCTGCGTCATCGACGCCCCGCGGCTGGCCACCGCCCTCGCCGGCATACGGCCCGCGGCCCGCGTATCACCCTGGTTCGGCTACGCCCCGCTCGACCCGGCCCACCTGGCCGGAAGCGACGGGCTCCTGTTCGTCAAGGACGTGCCGCAGCGCTAGCCGCGATCAGCGGTGAGGCCCGGGGCGGCCTCGGATCGAACACAGGAAGTCCACGGCATCCAGAGGGTAGACTTGAAGAGTTCTTCAATTCACCAGTTGTCGTAGTAGCCAAGATGTGTGGGTGTGGAGGTCCGGGTGGGCGGGTTCGTAGAGGCGGCACGAGGTCGGGTGCGCCGGGCGCGGGCGGCTGTCGATGCCGCGAGGGAAGCCGGTGACGCGTACGCGGTGGCCGTGGCGGAGGACGAGCTGGAGGACGCGCTGCGCATCGCCGAGGCGCATGGTGTGGACACGGAGGGCGAGCTGTGATGAGGGCGCCGGTTCCGCTGTATCAGGCGAAGGCCGAGTTCTTCCGGATGCTGGGGCACCCGGTCCGCATCCGGGTGCTGGAGCTGCTCCAGGACGGGCCGAAGCCCGTGCGTGATCTGCTGGCTGCGATCGAGATCGAGCCGTCCAGCCTGTCCCAGCAGCTGGCGGTGTTGCGCCGCTCGGGCATCGTGACCTCCACCCGCACCGGCTCCACGGTCGTCTATGAACTCGCCGGCGGCGACGTGGCCGAGCTGATGCGGGCCGCTCGCCGCATCCTCACCGAGATGCTCAGCGGGCAGAACGAGCTCCTCGAAGAGCTCCGTGGCGCCGAGGCGGAGGCTTCGCGGTGACGTGGCGTCGCAGGCGCATGATGTCGGCGGCATCGTGCGCGAGTGCGTCTTCGCCCGTATGGCGGCGCATTCTGACGGTTCCGCTGGTTCCCGAGGCGGTGCGGCAGGCACGGCGTGACACGACGACGGCGCTTTCGGAGTACGGGCTCCGCCCGGACTCCGCCTTCGCCGGCGCCGTTCTGCTGGTGGTGAGCGAGCTGGTCGCCAATGCCGTGCGGCACGCCGCCGCCCAGTCCCCCACAGCGGATGTGACGATAGCGGTCGGGGCCGGTCAGCTCGTCGTCGGCGTGGCCGACCAGGACCCGCGTCTTCCTGATCTGTCCCCGGCAGCGGTGGGGGACGGTCTCCGGACCGTCGCCGACCTGGCCGCCGCCTACGGCGGCACGTTGAGTGTGGAGCCCGCCATGCACGGCTGCGGCAAGGTGATGCTGGCCCGCTTCTGCGTTCCCGGCGACCTGAGCTCGCACGGAAGGCACGCCGGTTCCCGTGCGTTTTGAGATCACGCACCGGAGGTCACCGCACCCCGGTGGAATGGAGCTCCGTCATGGCCGATGACACCGCCGACCAGCACTCCCGCGCAGCCTCCGGCTCCGGCTCGAAGAACGAGAAGGGCGCGGAGAGACAGGTCGCCCTGCGGGTCCTGGTCTATGTCTTCGTCACCCACCTCATAGCCGGCTTCATCTGGCTGCTGTTCTACATCGGCGGCCACGCCGGCAAGTGACGGCCCGCAAGGCAACTCCCCGGCACCTGCGGCTTGTCGTCGGCTACGCGCCCCCTCCGGGTACCCGGGTGAGGCCGCGCACGCGATTCCGCTACGGGTTCGCCGGGGCACTCCCGCGCACCTGGTGGGCGGCCAGGGCGGTGGCCAGGTCGGGGTGGACCGGGATCGGCTGCTGGTCCGCGTCGGGGACGAGGGAGCCGTCGGCGGGGATCGCGGCGAGTTCCAGGGGCCGGTCGTGTGCGGCGAGCCGGAGGGCCGCTTCGGCGATGGCGCTCTGGCCTTCGGCCGACCAGCCGATGAGTTCGGTCAGGTCGAGGATGACGGGGCCTGTGCCCCGGTCGGCGACCTGGCCGATGGCGCCGGCGAAGCGTGTCGTCGCCTGCGTCCCGAGGTAGCCGGAGACCGACAGGATGCCCAGGGGCCGGCAGTCGGTGTAGCGCCATTCGATCGTCATGTCGTTTGTCATGTCGTTCCTCGCATGTGTCTTCCGCCGCGACGGCGGCCGCGTCCGGATCCTGTCCGGCGGTATGGGCGTCAGATCGGCAGGGAGATCCACATGGCCTTTCCCCCACCGTCGGCGTCCGGCAGCACCGTGCAGCCGCCACGCAGTTCCGCGGTCAGCTCGGCGATGAGACGGAGCCCGCCGCTGCCGGCTCCGAAGCGTGCCGGGTCGGGCTGGTGGGGGTGGCGGTCGTGGACGCCGAAGGCGAGAGCGGCCGGACCGGCGGCGTAGGTGACGGTCACCTGGGGCGAGACGGCCGCCGCGTGCCGGACGGTGTTGGTGACGAGCTCGCTGAGCATGAGCAGTGCCGGGCCGAAGGCCTGGTGGCCGGGGTCGACGCCCCAGGAGACGACGTAGGTCATCTCGGCGGTGCGGCGGGCCAGGGCCACCGAGGCGGGCACGGTGGGGCAGACGAGCACGGACCGGTACGGCAGGGCAGCGGACAGTTTCATGAAGCCGTGGACCGGTTCGTCCCGCCGGCGGCCCCGGAAGCGTCGGTGGCGTGGGCGAAACGGAAGGCGGTCACGGTCTGCGGATGGATGCGCAGGAGCGTGTCGTGGGGGCCGTGGGCCCAGCCGGGGAGGGTGCGGCGGTAGTGGGCGGCCTCGTCCGGGCTGGTGATGACCTCGGCGAGGCCGCCGGCTGTCACCGCCCAGCCGGTGCCGGTGTTGGGGTGGAGGTAGTCGCAGTGGTAGGTGACGGTGACGCGCCCGAAGAGGGCGGCGCTGGAGGCGGGGGTGCGGATGACCAGCCGGCCGTACTCCAGAACGTGGGAGGCGGGGCGTACCGCGACGTTGTCCCGCTGCTCGTAGACGATGCGGCCCTGGGAGACGCCGCCGAGCAGGTACCAGGCCTCCTCACCGGAGACCTCGAACATGCGGCGGAGCGAGGGAGAAGTGGTCATCGGGAGGACTCCTCAGTGAACACGGCTGCGGAGGCGTGCGAGCGCGCCTGGGCCGGGAGTGCAGGGGCTGGGGGCAGGACGCCGGCACCGTGCAGGTGGCTTCGTGCGGCGGCGATGGCTTCGGGGGTGCCGGCGTAGTCGTCGCCGGTGGCGGCCCGGAGCAGGCCGAGGGCGCCGACGGAGTCGAGGACCCGGCGCTGGCCGGAGCGTATGCCGGAGGCCAGGACGGTGATGCCGCGCCGGTTCAGCTTGGTGACCGCGTCCTTCAGGACGAGGGCGCCGGTGGCGTCCATGGTGGTCACGCGGGACATGCGCAGGATCACCACGCGCACGTCCGCGACGTCCGAGAGCTCCAGCAGGAAGCGGTGGGCGGCGGCGAAGAACAGCGGCCCGTCGATGCGGTACGCCACGATGTGCTCGGCGAGCAGCGCGTGCTCCTCGGCGCTGTGGTCGCCGGTGAGGTCCTCCTTCAAGGAGACCTGGTCCAGGCGGACCTGCTTGGCCACGGCCCGCAGGGCGAGTGCGCCGGCGACGAGCAGGCCGATGATGACGGCGTAGACGAGGTCCAGGGCCACGGTGGCGACCGCCGTGAGGATCAGCACCAGGCCGTCGGAGCGCGTGGCGCGGGCCATCGCCCGCAGGCTTCCCACCTCGACCATGCGGATCGCGGTCGCGATCAGTACGCCGGCGAGCGCGGCCAGGGGGATGCGGGAGACCAGCGGGGCGGCGGCGAAGACGATGACGGCGAGGATCGCGGCGTGGGTGAGGGCCGCCAGTCGCGAGCTCGCGCCGGTACGGACGTTGACGGCGGTGCGGGCTATCGCGCCGGTGGCCGGGACGCCGCCGAACAGCGGGGCGGCCAGGTTGGCGAGGCCCTGCCCGAACAGCTCCTTGTCGGGGTCGTGCTTCTGCCCGACGGTCATGCCGTCCGCGACGGACGCCGACAGCAGCGATTCCAGCGCGGCCAGGGCCGCCACGGCCACGGCGGGCGCCAGCAGCGAGCCCAGTGCTCCGAGGTCCAGGAAGGCCAGTGACGGGGCGGGCAGCCCCGCGGGCAGGTCCCCGATCGGGCGGGCCGCGTCCAGGTGGCACAGCTGTGCCACGACCGTGGCACCGATCACCGCGAGGATGGAGAAGGGGATGACCGGCCGCCACCGCGCGCCGATCAGCATGACCGCGGCGACCGCTGCGGCCAGTCCGGCAGCGGTCCAGTTGGGTGCCCCGGCGAAGGCCTCGACCGCGCGCCAGGTCACGACGAGGACCTTGTCGCCCTCCGGCTTGGCCACTCCCAGGGCGTTCGGCACCTGCTGCAAGCCGATCACGCAGGCGATGCCGAGGGTGAAGCCCTCCACCACCGGGGCCGGCACGTACTGCATGTAGCGGCCGGCGCGGGCGAGGGCGAGCGCGATCAGCATCAGGCCGGCGAGCAGGCCGACCGTGAGGACACCGCCGGGGCCGTACCGGGCGACGATGGGCACCAGGACCACGGTCATGGCGCCCGTGGGCCCGGACACCTGGAGGTTCGACCCACCGAATATCGCGGCCAGCGCGCCCGCCACCACCGCGGTGGCCAGCCCGGCCTCCGCGCCGAGACCGGAGGAGACCCCGAACCCGAGGGCGAGCGGCAGGGCCACGATCGCCACGGTCAGACCGGCCAGCAGATCACGGCGCGGGCTGCGGCCCATGCCCGCCAGGTCGGCGCGGGTGGGCAGCACGGAACGCACCCGGGCCCCCACTCGGACGGCAAGCGAGCTCACCGGGCACCGACCTCGGCTTCCCTCAGCTCCTCCAGCAGCTCGTGCTGCCCATTGAGCATCTCGGTGAGGATGCGGCGCGCGGCGGACATCAGCTCGGCCACGTCACCACCGGCCAGCTCGTAGACGACCGTGGAGCCGGTGCGGGTGGAGGTCACGATGCCCGAGCGGCGCAACACCGCCAGCTGCTGGGACAGAGCCGAGGGCTCGATCTCGATCGCCGCCAGCAGATCACGCACCGGCATCGGCCCGTCCTGGAGCAGCTCCAGTGCACGGATGCGGACCGGATGCCCCAGCATCCGGAAGAACTCGGCCTTCGCCTGATACAGCGGAACCGGCACGGAACCTCAGCCTCTCGCCTCACCGAGCCTCCTGCGCGGTACGCGGAGGCAGCGTCTGGTGCTGTGCCCGCGGCTACCTGCAGGCACAGTCAAACCATCATGTAGCGAATTGCACATTTCTGCAATTCGTCATCCTTGCGGGTTCAGGCTTACAGTGGTCTCGTGACCGAGAACCTTCCGCCGTGCCCCGAATGCTCCAGTGCGTACACCTATGAGATGGGTGCGCTCCTGGTCTGCCCCGAATGCGGCCACGAGTGGCCGCCCGCGACCGCCGAGTCCGCGGACAGCGCCGAGGACGGCGTGATCAGGGACGCGGTCGGCAATGTGCTCGCCGACGGCGACACCGTCACGGTGGTCAAGACCCTGAAGGTCAAGGGGCACCCGACCGGCATCAAGGCAGGCACCAAGGTGCGCAACATCCGCCTCGTGGAGGGTGTGGCCGGCCACGACATCGACTGCAAGATCGACGGGTTCGGCGCCATGCAGCTCAAGTCCAGCGTGGTCAAGAAGGCCTGACCCGCTACGTCAGCACGCCTGGCGACACGCTCGCTCAGCGGCACGATCGCTCCGCCGTCGCGGTGCCCGGCCTCGCCATTTTGGTGAAGCCGGGCACCGC